>CAZKMA010000020.1:41010-71257 GCA_964553615.1 uncultured Spirochaetales bacterium
TCGCCCCTGGCAAGGTCGCCCCTGGCGCGGGTGGTGCGGAAATTGAAGAATATCGGTCCGCGCGAGCGGACATGGCATACGCGGCCTATCTGTCCGGTATATGTCTTGCAAATGCCGGCCTCGGCATAGTTCACGGGATTGCCGGTCCGATGGGCGCGCGCTATCCAATCCCGCACGGCCTGGTCTGCGGTTCTCTCCTGCCGAGTTCTGTCCAGTTGACCATCGCGCTCCTTCGTGAACGGATGGATGGCGTCCCGCGGGAAACAACGGAGAGAATCCTGCAACGGTATGCGAATGTCGCCGGGTATCTCGGCGGAACCGGAAGTGAAGATATGCAGACCCAGTGTGACGACCTCGTTCGGATTCTTGAAAAGTTCAGGTCGGAGGCCGCCCTTGAAGGTTTCCGGTCCTGGGGCGTGGACGAGAGCACAATTGCGGATGTTGCAGGTGCATCTTCCGGCAAGAGCCATCCGGTGCCCATCAGTCAGGAAGACATTTACCGTCTCATTGCTGCCCGGCTGTAGCTTCGTCTGATTCGTGAGGAGACACCGAATGAACCGTTTTCTGGCAGTCTGTCTGAATCCCACACTCCAGCGGACAATCGTCCTCGATACCCTGCGTGAGAACGAGGTCAATCGGAGCACCGAGTATTATCTGGACGCGGCGGGGAAGGGAGTCAATGTTGCACGAATTCTCGGACAGCTCGGAGCGAAGGCTGTCCATCTCACGCATGCGGGTGGACGCGACCGCGATCTGCTCGTCGATCTTGCCCGCACGAGCGGAGTGGACGTCCGCGCCGTTGAATCGAATTCCGGGATCCGAACGTGTTATACGCTGATCTCCGGTAGCCGACACACGACCACAGAAGTTGTTGAAGAGTCGTTCCCGGTGTCCGACGGGACGGAGGGCCGGATACGGGACGAGTTTGAGCGGCTCATCAGTGAGACTGATGTGCTAATCATAGGAGGAAGCAAGTCCGCGGGACTCTCCGACACCCTCTTTGCAGACATGACCCTTTCGGCAAGAAAACGGGGAGTCCGCGTTCTGCTTGACATCCGCGGCAAGGACCTGCTTTATGCGCTGGAGAGCCGCCCTGACGTGATCAAGCCCAACCTTGCCGAGTTCGCCGGCACTTTCGTGAACCGCGGTTCCGGCCTGCACGTGAGCGAGCATACGAAAGACGAAGAACTTCTTGCACAGGTGCGTGAAAAAATGCGGGAGATCCACGCCCGCTACGGGACAACTGTTGTCCTGACTCGTGGGGGCAATCCCACGCTCTTCTTTGACGGTTCCGAAGTCGATGAAATGCAGCCACAACTGCTTACGCCGGTGAACACGATCGGATGCGGAGACGCGTTTACTGCGGGTTTCGCAGTACGATGGGCCGAGGGACGGCCTCTATCCGAGGCCGTTCGTTCCGGGCATGAATCCGCCGCGCTGAACGCGCTTCAGATTCGACCCGGAACCATCAAGCAGGAGTGACTCGTTGCTCAACGCACTTCGTGCTCATGTTCAAGCGTAAGTGTCGGTCGGTTGCAGACAGAATCCGGTCCATAGTACTGGATTGCGCCCGGATACGCGTAGGATGTCTTCACCGCCCACGTATCACGGAACCGCTCAAAGGTCCGGAATGGTGCGCCATCCAGCTCAACCAGGGCCTTTTTTATGACCGGCTTCAATTGGCCGTGCCGCTGTTCAAGATTCATCATCATGGTAAGGGGAATTCCGCCCGCCTGCCACTCGCTCGACGGACGCGACAGGTTGCGGACCGATGCAAGATATCCGGTCAAACCGCTCGCAATAAGCATGAACGCGGTGTAGCCGAGTGAATAGCAGTAGTCCGCATCGAAGTTGGATGGGAATGCGCATCGACCTTCGTATCCGAAAAAGTGGCTCTGGCTGGAGAACGTACCGTTGTAGCGTCCGTTGCCCTTCATTTCCGCAAGGCGGTTTTCCACCATTTCGATGAGAAGCTTCTCCGTCTCGATTCGGGAGACCTGGACATTTCCGTGCGGATCCCGGTCCATTAACAGTTGTCGTTGAATTTCGTTTGGCAGGCTCGAGAACACGTATGAGGAATCCTTCCCGAGCTTCCTGTTCACCCATTCGGCCTGGGCTTCGAACGTGTGGAGCGTTTCGAAGTGAGTTCCGTTGGCAGCAAGAAGATCGTTGATCTCGGAGATTAGCCGTTTCATTTCAGGGACGAACTCGATGAGTCCCTCGGGGATAAGGACCACGCCGAAGTTCTCTTTGTTTACCGAGCGCTTGATAATGACTTCGGTGATCTCCTCGACTATGTTGTTGAGCGTCTGCTGCTTTTCCTCAACTTCCTCGGAGATGATGCAGACGTTGGGGTGGGTCTGGAGTGCACACTCAAGCGCAATGTGGGATGCAGATCTTCCCATCAGCTTGATGAAGTGCCAGTATTTCTTTGCTGAGTTCGCATCCCGTTCAATATTGCCAATCAGTTCCGAATAGGTCTTGGTTGCGGTGTCGAAACCGAATGACGTCTCGATGTAGCTGTTCTTCAGATCGCCGTCTATGGTCTTCGGAACACCGATAACCTGGACGGCAGAATTCTTGCTCGCGAAAAACTCGGCCATGAGCGCGGCATTGGTGTTCGAGTCGTCGCCTCCGATGACCACGATGGCATCCAGGGACCGCTTACCGCAAACCGCAAGGACTTTTTCGAACTGAGCCTCGGATTCGATCTTTGTCCGTCCGGAGCCGATCATGTCAAATCCGCCGGTGTTGCGGTACTCGTCGGCAAATGCCGGAGTTATCTCGATGGCCTTGTCTTCCAGAAGACCGGACGGTCCGTTCAGGAATCCGAATAGCTTCGATTTCGTATTACCCTTCCGCAGACCATCGAACAATCCGCAGATCACGTTGTGCCCTCCGGGAGCCTGTCCGCCCGAGAGAATAACACCGACGTTTCGTGCGACGGCCACCTTTGAATTGGTGCCCTTCACGAACGTCGCAATCGGTTTTCCGTAGGTCTTCTCGAATATCTGCTTCAGTTCGGTCTGATTGTCAACAGACTCCGTTGGCGAACCGAATGTGGCGCCGGTACCGTGAATATCCGCCTGGAGAATTGGCGGCAGCTTGGGGATGTATCCGTGGCGTTCTGCCTGAAGGGGGGATGTGTCCATAGTCTTATCTCCTTGTGTATCATCGGATTGTAGCCGCGGACAGATGAAAATTCAAGGCGCGTACTGTCCAGGCATTGTGTTTCAGCTGATGCGTTCTGTTTCACAGGATCTCGACAGCACCTTCCTCACGGATGGAGAGCCGGGTCACACATCCGCGGCCGAAGACGGATTCCATTGACGCGACGTATGAATCCGCCCGCGAGAGCGGTACGTATGCCTGTATGGTTCCCGCAAATCCGCCACCATGGACACGGGAAGCACCATGGACGCGGACGTCCGGGTCTTCCTGGGAACCCGGCAGCGAGCCGTCCAGGAAATGTTCGGTCAGCGCAATGGCGAGGGAGATTCCCTGTTCCTGTGGATTTTTGACGGTGAAGCAGTTCTGCAGCAGTCGCCACGAGGAGCTGCCCGATTTGCGGACAAGGTGTAGGTAGCGTTCAATGTTGTCCGACCGGAGGGCGCCGATCTGGAGGGTAACGCGCTCGTTATCGGCAAAGTAGTGGAGTGCCCGGAGAATTGCGCGGTCTCCGGTGTTTTTTCGAAGCGATGCCGCCTCGGAAACAACCTGTGCGCGATCCGTCGAACGCAGGACACCGGCGCCGAGTTCGTGCGCTACCGCTCCCATCTCCGCCGGTATTGAAGCGTAGTCCGCCGTGAGATCCGCGTGGTTCCCTCCCGTATCGACAACCACGAGCGCATACCCGGCCGCTTCGAACGAGTACGTCACCTGCTCGATGACCGGTTTCTCCGGATCGGCAAAGTCTATGGCGATGATTCCGCCGTATGCGCATGCCGTCTGATCCATGAGTCCGCACGGCTTCCCGAAGTAGCGGTTCTCCGCGAACTGGCCAACCCGGGCAAGGGTTACGGGATCTGCTTTCCGGTCGTTGTACAGTGAGTTGAGAATCGAGCCAATTGCTATTTCAACGGATGCAGATGAACTCAGGCCGGAGCCCGGAAGGACGCGGCTTTCCATGCATGCGTCGAATCCGCCGATGGAAAGGCCGCGGCCGCGAAACCCCGCAGCCACGCCACGAACGAGCGATGAGGTTGTTCCCTCTTCATCGGAAATTGGATCGAGTGTTTTGAGATCTACGATGAACGGGGTATCCCACCCGTCCGACCAGAGCGTTGTTGCCGTGTCGTTTCTCGGCGATGCAGCAACGATGGTATCCAGGTGAACGCTTCCGGCAAGAACACGGCCGTTGTTGTGATCCGTGTGGTTGCCACCGAGCTCGGTGCGTCCCGGAGCGCTCACTATGACGATACTCCGCTCGTTGCTGAACCTTCGTTCGAACTCAGCGACGATGGAGAGATATCGCGACCGTTGGTCCTCGACGTTCGGCTTTCCGTACAGCTGTCCGAGTCGCTCATCAAGACCGCCGAGGCCGATTATCCGTTTTGCCTCTGAAATTGGTATCATGATATTCATGGTTCCTTATTTTGATTCTCCGCCTTCAGGCGATAGTGTCTGCTATCCTGTGCGCGTAACCGTTCGGCTGCTGATTCCGCAGTTATGTCCCGCTGCGGCATTCCGAGGAGCTCGTACCCAACCATGAATTTTCTGACGGTTGCCGAGCGGAGGAGCGGCGGGAGATAACTCAGGTGCATCTGCCATTCATTGTGATCGGACCCATCGGTCGGCCGCTGGTGGATCCCCATTGAGTAGGGAAAGCTCGTGTGAAAGAGGTTGTCGTACCGCACACCGATCGCCTGCATGATCTCCGCAAGCCCGTCACGTTCCGACTGAGTAAGGAGGTCAATCGAGGGGCGGTGTGCTTTCGGCAGTATCATCACCTCGAACGGCCAGACCGCCCAGAACGGCACGAGGGCAACAAAGTGATCATTCTGCACCACGATGCGGTCATTCTTCCTGAGTTCGGCGTCACAATATGCAACGAGGAGCGGTTTTCCGTTTGACTCAAGAAAGCTGCGCTGGTGTCGCGTCTTTTGTGCAGGGATGACCGGGACTGTTTCACTCGACCAGATCTGACAGTGAGGATGCGGATTGGAGCACCCCATCATCGCGCCCCGATTCTCGAAGATCTGTACATAACTGATCCCGTCGAGGGTGCCGATTTCCTGGTACTGTTGGATCCACGTGTCGACTACGGGACGGATCTCGGCGTTGGACATGAGAGACAGTGTCAGATCGTGGCGGGGTGAGAAGCACATGACCTTACACAGGCCGCGTTCATTTGCAGCAACGAAAAGCCCATCCTCGTTCATCTCGCCGGAATCCGTTTCCTGCACGAGCGCTGAGAAATCATTTACGAATACGTACGTACCTTCATAATCCGGGTTCTGTGCACCACCGGCGCGTCCGTTTCCCGGGCAGAGGTAGCAGTCCGGGTCGTACTCAGGAAGCCGTTCGTCCGCGCGCTCTTCGGTCTGGCCTTGCCACGGTCGTTGCGTGCGTTGTGGGGACACGAGAACCCATTCGCCGGTCAGTGGATTGTACCGGCGATGCGGTGATCCGGTGTTCAGCATGGTAATCCTCTTTCCGCTCAGGTTATCATGGATAGATCCGAGGGAAAAGACGGACCCTTCGTTGACTGGCCGGTACAAAGCTCATACACTCAATTCATGTCACTGTATCTGATGTCAAATACCATTCAATACTATGACTGGGGCTCGACCACTGCAATTCCTGAACTTCTGGGGTTTTCTCCGGCGGCAGAGGGCGACGTGCCCAGGCCGGTGGCAGAGCTCTGGATGGGTGCCCACCCGAAGTCTCCATCACGCGTTCAAGTGAACGGGACCGAAGTATCGCTGCTCGACCTCATAACGGAAGATCCCGTGAGGATGCTCGGGGAAACCGTGTACCGTGCCTACGGCACCGCGCTTCCCTACCTGTTCAAGGTTCTGGCCGCGGAGAAAGCGCTCTCAATTCAGTCGCATCCGGACGAGAAGCAGGCGCAGGAGGGGTTTGCGCGGGAAAACAGCGCTGGAATTCCGGTCGATGCTCCGCAGCGTAACTACCGGGATCCAAACCACAAGCCTGAGCTCATGTGTGCGCTTACACCGTTCTGGGGACTTCGGGGATTCCGGCCGATCGGACATATTCTTGAGGACTTTCGCGCAATAAATGATCCATCAGCGCGCTCGCTTCTGCGGATGCTTTCTGCTCGTTCGGACGAAACGGGATTACGCGAGTTTTTTTCCCACCTGATGTCAATCGACGGATCCGACCGCGAACAGCTTGTGCGGAGCGTGGTGGAATATTCCGAAACCCGGTGGCTCGGCTATCGCGCTCGCGGCGTCCCGGATCCTCGATCATCCGCTTCCGGTATTCCGGCTATTTCCGAATCCTCGGGAGGACCGGAACGATTCTTCTGGATAACCGCTATAGCGGCGGATTTCCCCGGCGACATCGGCATTCTCGGGCCGCTCTACTTGAACACGGTCCGGCTTGCGCCGGGAGAGGGAATGTATCTGCCTGCCGGCGTGCTCCATGCGTATCTGCACGGCACCGGAATCGAGCTGATGGCAAACTCCGACAATGTGCTGCGTGGCGGCTGCACGTCGAAACACATTGACCTTCCGGAGCTTCAAAAGACGGTGCAGTTCGTTCCTGATCCCCCCAGCATACTCCTCCCCGAAGGTGAACCTCCCGCCTCCTATCGTTCGGGCGCACGCGAGTTCCGCCTCTCGGTGGCACATCTCGGCGGCGCGGCTGCGGGCATCAGACTTGGCGGGGGTACTCCGCGAATCGTTCTCTGCACTGACGGTGCCTGTACGATACGGGAAGAGGGAGGCGCGAATGTGCTGGATCTGCACCGGGGTCAATCGGCATTCCTCGGCGCGGACTCGACCGAAATCCGCATTGATGGGGACGGGCGCGCATTTATAGCCGGCGTCATGCAGGAGGCGGCGGACGCATGAACGACCTGGACCGGGAAGAGGGGCGGAAGTCCCTGCGAATCTGGGTGGATGCGGATTCCTGCCCGCTGCGCATACGTGAGATTGTCTGCCGGGCTGCGGATCGTACCGGCATAGACGCGATATTTGTTGCTAACCGCAAGATTCCTCTTCCGTCAACACCGCGCGCGAGCATGGTTGTGGTTGCAGCGGGGGAGGGAGTCGCCGACGCGTACATTGTAGCGCACGCTGCGGCGGGCGACATTGCCGTAACGCGCGATATTCCTCATGCGGCATCGCTTGTCGAAAACGGAGTGGTAGCACTGAACGACCGGGGAACCATCTTCACGCCGGAGAACATCCGGGAACGCCTTTCGGTGCGGGATTTCATGTACGACCTGCGGACGAACGGACTGACCGTGAAGGAGAAGAACAGCTTCGGCCAGAAAGAGATTGCACTTTTCGCTCAGGCATTCGACCGGACCCTGACCGCACAATTGCGACGTTCTGAAGGGTCCGGTTCTGCCGATCGCCCCGGGGGCAATTGACGTATTTGCATGGATGGGGATAGTAATACGTAATCCTGTCATTACCTTTCAACGATTCGGCCGGACAGGACACAATCCACGTTCAGTGAGGAGAGTATCTATGAGTCACGTATTCGATGTGGTCGAGCGCGCGAGGCTGGTGCCGGTGGTGAAGATTGATGACGCTGCGGACGCGGCTCCGCTGGCGAAAGCACTGCTTGCCGGTGGTCTTCCGATCGCCGAAATAACGTTCCGGACGGCCGCGGCCGCGGCGGCAATTGCAGCCGTGTCGAAAGAGGTGCCGGAAGTGCTCGTTGGCGCGGGAACCGTGCTCACGGTGGATCAGGTCAAGAGTGCCGTGGATGCGGGCGCTCGTTTCATTGTTGCACCGGGGTTCAACCCGAAGGTGGTGAGTCATTGCATTTCCCACGACATTCCCGTTCTTCCCGGCATCAATTCACCGACGCAGGTGGAAATGGCTCTGGACTTTGGGTTGAACATTTTGAAGTTCTTTCCCGCGGAGCCTTCCGGCGGCATCAAAATGCTTTCGGCGCTTGCAGGACCGTATGTCGGGGTTCGGTACGTTCCCACCGGCGGCGTTGGACCGGAGAATCTCATATCCTATCTCAAGCTGAAGTGCGTAGTTGCCTGCGGCGGAAGCTGGATGGTCAAGAGTGATCTCATCTCAGCAGGTAAGTTCGATGATATTTCGCGACTCACCCGGGAAGCGGTAGATCTTGCAGGAACGGCCACCGGGGCGTGAAGCGCATGGCAGGAGCAGCACCATGGATATGAACCTGAAAGGAAAGGTTGCCGCAATTACCGGTGGCAGCGTTGGAATCGGTCTTGCCGTTGCGGAAGCGCTTGCACGGGAAGGCGTGTCGCTTGCCCTGTGCGCACGGAACAGGGACCGGGTGGAAACGGAAGCTGCGCGCATATCGACCGAGTATGGGGTCAGGGCTATCGGAATACAGGTGGACGTAAGCAAGGCAGCGGAGATCGAACAGTTTGCCACAGAGGTCGGGCGCGAGTTCGGTCACCTCGATATTCTCATTAACAATGCGGGTACCGGTAGTTCGGAAACCATCATGGAAGCGGAGGATTCGCGGTGGCAGTACTACTGGGATCTGCACGTCATGGCGGCTATCCGGATGTCGCGGAGCATGGTACCGCTCATGAAGAAGCAGGGCGGAGGAGTCATTCTCAACACCGCTTCCATCTGTGCAAAGCAGCCGCTTGGTTACGAGCCGATCTATAACACCACAAAAGCGGCGCTTCTCATGTTCGGAAAATGTCTCTCGAATGAACTCATCCCATTCAACATCCGCGTCAACACGATCAACCCGGGACTCATCCTGACGCCGGATTGGAAGAAAACCGCGAAAATTCTCACAGACGGAACGGATCAAACAGTGGAGGGCTATCTCGACGGAATTGCCCGGGACAATGCGCCGATTGGACGGTTCGGGACGCCGGAGGAGCTTGCTCATTTCTACGTCTTTCTCTGTTCCGATCGCGCGAGCTACAGCGTAGGATCCACCTACTACGTGGACGGCGGTTGGCTCAAGACGATAGACTGACAGGGCTCACTGGGCTGATATGGCCGCAGACTAGAAGTCTGCGGTCTTTACCGCACGGGGAAACGGGATTACGTCGCGGATATTCTGCATTCCGGTCACATACTGGATGAGTCGCTCGAAGCCCAGCCCGAATCCCGAATGCGGCACCGTTCCGAACCGTCGGAGGTCGAGATACCACCAGTACGCCTCCTCCTTCAGCCCGAGCTCACGTATGCGCGATTCGAGCCTGCCGAGGTCCTCTTCGCGCTGACTGCCTCCAATAATTTCTCCCAGACGCGGGACCAGTATATCCATTGCGCGAACCGTTTTCCCGTCATCGTTTTGCTTCATATAGAATGCTTTGATCTCTTTCGGATAGTCGGTCACTATAACCGGGCCCTTGTATACCTTCTCCGTGAGAAACTTTTCATGTTCCGACTGGAGGTCTGAACCCCAGGCGACCGGGAAATCGAAATGTTCACCCGACGTTTCGAGTTCCTTCATGGCCTCGGTGTAGCTCACGCGGAAAAACGGCTTTTCGATGACTGCGCGAAGGCTGTCAAGAATTCCCGGTTCGATACGCTGGTCGAAGAAAGCCATATCCTCAGGACAGGTGCGCAGGACTTCACCGAGGACGAACTTTATGAAAGATTCGGCAACATCCATATTGCAGTGGATGTCGCAGAAGGCCATTTCCGGTTCTATCATCCAGAACTCGGCAAGGTGACGGGTGGTGTTGGAGTTTTCCGCACGGAATGTGGGACCGAAGGTGTAGACCCGCTCGAGCGCACATGCGTATATTTCGGCGTTCAGCTGTCCACTGACGGTGAGAAATGCAGGCTTCCCGAAGAAGTCCGCCGAATAATCAACGGGTCCGGATGACGCGACTTTTCCGAGATCCAGTGTAGTCACCTGGAACATCTCGCCGGCGCCCTCTGCATCGCTTGCCGTAATGATGGGGGTGTGGACGTATGAATACCCGCGCTCCTGAAAGAAGCGGTGAATTGCGAAGCTCGCCGCGTTTCGCACGCGTGCCACTGCCCCGAACGTGTTGGTCCGCGGTCGCAGATGCGCAATCTCCCGCAGAAACTCGAAGGAGTGGCGTTTCTTCTGAAGTGGATACGTGTCCGACGGTGCCTCGCCGATGACATGGAAATGTGCCGCAGACAACTCGACCCGCTGGTTTCCGCCGGGAGACGGGACTACCGTGCCGGTAACTTCGACGCTCGCGCCGGTCTGCAGACGGTCCAGGTTCGCACCCGGATCCACCTGTTGTTTGTCTACGATCACCTGGAGATTCTGCAGGCTCGAGCCGTCGTTGAGCTCGAAAAAGCATACGTTCTTGGTGTCTCGCTTTGTACGTACCCACCCTGAAATGGTGATTTCGGCGTTCCCGGCTTCCAGGCCGAGGACGTCCTTGACTCGTTGTGTGTTCATTATTGCTCCACCCCTGGATCTCATATGATTAGCACGGGAACGGGCGCCTCGTCAAACCTCGTATCGATCGATATGCTGTACGGGAGTCCATTCGGGCAGACAAATGGAAGGAGCGGTTGTGAATATTCAGATCATCGGAACACGAAAGAACAGCGACACACGCGCAGCGGAACGGTTCTTTCGCGATCGAGGGATCGCGTACCAGTTTGTTGATCTCAATCAGCGTGGCCTGAGCGCCGGCGAGCTCTCGAACATTGTGGCGGCACTGGGTACGGAAGATCTCATTGATCCAGCGTCGAAGAGCTACAAGAAGCGTGGCCTGGCATACATGGAGTTCGATCCCCTGGAGGAGATCGGAGAAGACCCCTCCCTCATGCGCCAGCCGGTGGTTCGTGAGGGGCGACGCGCGAGTGTGGGCGTGCGGGAGGATGTGTGGATGCAGTGGATTTCCGACGGGAAAGCGCCATGAGTCGGTACTCGGTAGAGTCGGAGGTCGGGCGCCTTCGCCGCGTAATAATCCACCGGCCGGGACCGGAAGTCGAGTCAATGACTCCGGACGCGGCCGAAGAGCTGCTCTTTAACGACATTGTTCCGGTTACCGTAGTCCGAGCCGAGCACGATCCGCTTCGCCAGTTTCTCTCTCTTGTTGCCGAAGCTGTGGAGGTGGAGGACCTTGTTGCAGAGGCGTTCGCTGACGATGAGCTGCGTAACCGGATAGTGGCGGATGTGTGCGCAGCGGCCGGAGCGAACCACCGCCGTTCCGAGCTTTCAGCTCTTGGCCCGGGCGAACTGGTTCATGCCCTTGTCCGCGGTCTTGCTCGCCGACGGGATACGCTCGAGCGTTATCTTTCGCCGCTCACGTACGATATTCCGCCGCTTCCCAACCTCTATTTCATGCGAGACGCATCAATGATCTATCGTGATCGCGTCATTGCGGGTGCAATGACGCACCAGGTGAGAAGACTGGAGTCACAACTCGTCCGGGCCGCACTTACCTCCGGCCACGGAGACGATGAGACGCTGCTTTTCGACGGATCTACATCCCTTGAACCGGGACTCAGACTCGAAGGCGGGGACTTGCTGGTGGTCAGAAGGAACCTGCTCCTGGTGGGCATTTCCGAGAGGACCAGCGCGAAAGCGGTAGACCGTCTCGCCAACGCCATCCTGTCCACTTTCTCAGAGCCTGTCACCGTTCTTGCGGTTGTACTGCCCGTTCATCGCGCGACAATCCATCTCGACATGATATTCACCTTTCTGGATACCAATACTGCGCTTGTATTCCCTCCGCTGGTTACCGGACCAAACCGGGCAACAGTGGTACGGCTCAAGTTTGCCCCGGGCCGCGATACCATCATTGATGAGCCGTCCTCAATTCTGACCGGGCTCGAGGAAGCGGGTGTTCCGACTTCGACTGTCTCCTGCGGTGGTGACGATCTGATTACTCAGCAACGGGAGCAGTGGCTCTCCGGGACCAACGTCTTTGCCTTTGCCCCCGGAAAGGTGCTCGGATACGCGTGCAACGTCGGGACTCTGGCGGCGCTGGACCGTGCAGGTTTTACCGTACGGGACGTCGATGTTTTTCTGAATGGCCGGGAGAGCGTGGACGAGCACAAGAAGCTTGTCGTGGGGTGTCCCGGTGCCGAACTTGCGCGGGGTGGCGGTGGCGTGCGCTGCATGACCCTTCCGGTAGTTCGGGACGCCCTGCCGGGCGAGCCCAGGGGTGAGCCCTCTTGAGAACGGCTACGGGCGGTTCAGCCTCTTTCTCACCAGAATCCTGGATGGTACTTGCCTCTTACTGGTCGTACTCGTAGTATGGTCGTCAGGAATTAAACGCATGAGCACAGAGAAAACAAGTGATCTTCACATCCAGTCAATTACGCGTCTCGTGGCGCCAGAGGCACTGAAGGCCGAGTTTCCCATGACCGAGGTCTGCCGATCGACGGTTCTGTCGAGCCGCAGGACCATAGCAGATATCGTTGCCGGACGCGATCCGCGCATGCTCGCAGTCGTCGGCCCGTGCAGCATCCACGATCCGGAAGCGGGTCTCGATTACGCGCGCCGGCTGAATGAACTTCGGAAGCGGGTGGAAGAGCAGCTTTTTGTTGTCATGCGGGTATATTTCGAGAAGCCGCGAACGCGGCTCGGCTGGCGGGGTCTGATACTCGATCCTGCGATGGACGGCAGTCATGACATCCAGGGCGGATTGCGGTTTGCGCGGAGGATTCTGCTCGCTATTTCCAGCCTGGGGTTGCCGACCGGTTCCGAGATGCTCGATCCCATTGTTCCGCAGTACATCGACGATCTGGTCGCCTGGGCGTCAATCGGCGCGCGAACCACGGAGTCCCAGACACACCGGGAGATGGCGAGCGGGCTGTCAATGCCGGTCGGATTCAAGAACGGCACGGACGGGAGCATAGAGACGGCAGTCAACGCCCTCGCGTCGTCCGTCGAGCCGCATAGTTTCATTGGCATCGATCAGGAAGGAAGAACCTGCATCCTGCGGACAACCGGAAACGAAAGAGGGCACATCATCCTCCGGGGAGGCAAGGATGGACCGAATTATCACGACGAAAGCGTGGAAGATGCAATGGCAATGTTGAAGAATGCGGGCCTTGGTCAATCGGTCATGATCGACTGCAGCCACGCGAACTCCCGCCGGGACTACGCCCGACAGGAGAAGGTTCTCCAGAGTGTCATCCGCCAGCGTCTCGAGGGGAACCGGTCACTCATTGGATTCATGCTGGAGAGCAACATCCACGAGGGACGTCAGGCAATCCCGGAGGATCTATCTCAGCTCGAGTATGGTATTTCAGTTACCGATGCCTGTATTTCGTGGGAAAAGACTGAGGAACTGCTCATGAAGGCGTACGAGTCACTCGTTTCACGAAGGGCGGCCTGAGGTGCGAACCGGCCTGCCTCCGCAGGCCGGTTTTCGGTGTTACGCGTTGTACGTTCCGGCTGAAACATCGCCACCCTTTCCGGTCCAGTTCGTATGGAAGAACTGTCCGCGCGGCTTGTCGGTACGTTCGTAGGTATGCGCCCCAAAATAGTCGCGCTGTGCCTGCAGGAGATTGGCCGGCAACTGTTCGGATCGGTATCCGTCGTAGAAGGCGAGACTCGTCGAGAGGGCAGGGACCGGAATGCCAAGGAGTGCCGCGTTGGCGACAACGTTTCGCCACGATCCCTGACACCGTGAAAGGATGCCGCTGAAGTAGTCGTCCAGCATAAGATTGTGAAGGTCCTCATTCTTGTCGAACGCCTTCTTGATGTCACCGAGGAAGACGCTGCGGATAATGCAGCCTCCGCGCCACATGTTCGCTACTCCACCGTAATTGATCTTCCAGCCGCTTTCTCTGGCCTCCTCACGGATGAGCATGAATCCCTGCGCATAGGAAACAATCTTGCTGGCCAGCAGGGCCTGGCGGATATCCTCTATGAAGGCCGCTTTGTCGCCGCTGAACTTGCTGGATGGTCCGGTGAGTGTCCTGGATGCGATTTTCCGTTCATCCTTCAATGCAGAGAGGCAGCGTGCGAATACCGCTTCGACAATGAGGGTAACCGGAATTCCCATGTCGAGCGCGTTTATTCCCGTCCATTTGCCGGTGCCTTTCTGCCCGGCACTGTCGAGAATTTTCTCCACCAGCGGCGTGCCGTCGCTGTCTTTGAAAGCCAGAATGTCCGTGGTTATCTCGATGAGATAGCTGTCAAGCTCTCCCTTGTTCCATTCAGAGAATACCGCGTGCATCTCGTCGTGGCTCATACCGAGTCCAACCTTCATGAGATAGTACGCCTCGCTGATGAGCTGCATGTCGCCATACTCGATACCATTGTGCACCATCTTCACATGGTGGCCGGCGCCGTCCTGTCCGACCCAATCGCAGCATGGTTCTCCATTCCCGGTTTTTGCCGAAACGTCTTGAAAAAGTTTCTTCACCAGAGGCCAGGCCTTCGGGTTTCCACCCGGCATGATCGACGGACCATTGCGTGCTCCTTCCTCTCCACCGGAGATGCCGGTGCCGATGTAAAGCACCTCTTTTTCGGCCAGCATTCTGGTCCGTCGCGTGGTATCCGGGAAATGGCTGTTGCCGCCGTCTATGATGAGGTCACCCGGTTCGAGGTGTGGAAGGACCTGATCGATGAAATCGTCAACGACTGTTCCGGCTTTTACCATGAGCATGACTTTCCGTGGTCTCTTGAGAGATTTGACGAGGTCCTCGATGCTGTATGTCGGTACAATGCTCGCGCCCTTTCCGGGTCCTTCCGCGAACTCCGTTATCTTTTCCTTCGTGCGATTGTACACCGCAACGGTGTAACCGTGGTCGCACATGTTCAGGACCAGGTTCTGCCCCATGACTGCCAGGCCAATCAGCCCGATGTCGGCAGTTTCTCGTGAATCAGCCATACAATTCTCCTTCGATTTAGTCTTCGAAACGATTCCGGTGGGCCCACAGCCCTACGGCAGGGTTCGATATGAAGAACACTGTTTCTCCGTCCGGCATCTTCTGATAACCGTCTTTCATCTTTGTCGGATCGTACTTCCGGACCATTTCCGAGTAATCGGCGTAGCCGTAGTTGACCCCTTCAATCTCTTCCCGGCTCAGGTGACCCGGACAGTAGGTAACCCGGAATCGATCTTCGGAAGATCCGTGGATCAAATGCGCCGCGGCGCTCAGATTCTCCTGGAGCTCCAGGTTTTCATTCGTCTGTTCGAGTACCTTCGGCGTTCCCACGTATCCGTACTTGCGGATGAGCCGGTCAATGAGCTCGTCTTCACCGAAGTGCCGGATGCCGGGCGCGAGTACCACGAGCTCGCCGCCGTCCGCTATTGCCATTCGCGTCCGATAGATCGCCTTGTTCCCGAGCCAGGTGCTCTTGAACTCTTCCGGGTCGAGATACACCACCACCTTTTCCAGTGGTTCCTCGACCATTGTGAAGTTCACTTCAAGCGACAGCCGTGATGCGGCAAGGAAACACTCTTCATCGTCACCGACGAACAACCCCTTCAGCGCAAGAGATCCGTCGTCTTCCCGGCCGACCACGGTCAGAACGTAGACTATCGGCAGTTCCGCCGTGAAATTCTGGGATGCATAGTTCAGTA
This sequence comes from uncultured Spirochaetales bacterium, assembly GCA_964553615.1. GTDB lineage: Bacteria > Spirochaetota > Spirochaetia > DSM-27196 > DATKUC01 > DATKUC01. The sequence goes on from CAZKMA010000020.1 coordinate 56,645, forward strand.
TGGCGCGGACAGGAGTATTGGCCCTTCCCATCATCCGTTCCATCCCGAACACCGCGCCGAGAAAATGACTCTTGTTGATGCCTTCCTTTCCGCCGGTGCCGACAAAGATATTCTTGTTGTAATTTGCCATGCCGACCACTTCGTGCGGCACAACCTGTCCGATGGAAAGGATGAGGTCGTGTCCGCCGTGCTTCAGCAGTCGGTTTATCTGAGCCGGCCACGGGAAGTCCAGCTTGCCTTCGGATACCGACTTGATTTGCGCAGCGGGCACCGTGCCCACCGTCACAATGTCGTTACGCCAGTCGTGTGCACGGAAGAGTCGCCGTGGGGTCTTCCCGTACATGCGGGAGATCTCGCCGTCGGTCATGGGAACGTGCGTACCGATTGCAGGCATGATGTCGGTGAGTGCCTCGCCGTAGTGCTCCCAGATCTGCTCGGTGAGCCTGCCGGCACCGGAATGCAGCCGGGTTATGTCGGGAGGCAGGGCAAGAATTCGTTTTCTCGGGCCAAGAGCCGAAAGCGCCTCGAGGAGCCCTGTCCGTACCTGCTCATCGGTCAGAGAACCGTTCCTGTCTCCCTTCGCATAATACATCACCTCGCTGCCTCCCCTGTCGCTATATGTGAAAAATCGTGATCAGTCGACCATACTGTCAACTGTTCGGACGTGGTTTCAGAATCTTTCGTTTTCTAATGCTTTACGAAAATCGAGAAGCAATTCTGGAATATCACGGAAGGCGCTGAAGAGTCAACGTGCCGCAAAATAGTCGCGGGGGACGCATTTCCGAATCCGTGTTGACACCGGCTGAACTTGCGGAATATGCTGAAAATCAAAAGAGTTCGAAACCCGCAACAGTCAAATGTCATGCAGAACGAGCGACACAGAGAAATCATGCGAATCATCTCACTGCGCAAGCGCGTGACCGTCGGTGAGCTTACCGGACGGTTGAATGTGTCGGAGGTTACGATTCGCAAGGATCTCTCGTTGCTCGAAGAGATGGGATATCTGGCGCGCAGCCGCGGAGGCGCGCTGCTAGCCGAAGACTGGGAGCATCATCGGTCGCTCGGTCTGCGGCGCAGCGACCATCCGCTGGAAAAGGATGGAGTTGCCCGAAAGGCGCTGGAACTGGTCCACGAAGGGGATACAATTTACCTGGATGCCGGGTCGAGCTGTGCTCTGTTTGCCACGAAGCTTGTCGGGATGAGTCTTCGGGTGGTGACCAATTCGATCGACGTAGTGCTCGCGCTCGGAGACGCGCCGGGAATTGCACTGCACTGTGTGGGGGGCAACTACCGCAAGGAGGCGGGGAGTTTTATCGGACCGGTCGCGGAGGAGAATCTGAAGCTCTTCAATATTGGAACCGCGTTTCTCGGTACCACGGGGTTTTCCCGGGAGGGTGATTTCTCCTCGCAGAATTTGATCGAGGCACAGCTGAAGAAGATGGTGGTGAAGCGCGCCGAGCGAACCGTCATCCTGACGGACCGCAGCAAGCTTGGCGCGCAGGCATTTGCGGTTTTTGCACGCGCCGGCGATATCGATGTACTGGTAATGGACAATTCCGCCGACCTTCCCGATCTTTCGGGACTGCGCGCGGAGGTCATTCTTGTTGAACCGCCGACCGATGCCGGAACGGCGGAGAATGAATAGAGTTCTGGACACAGTCCGAGGAGGATCGAGTGAGCTTTGTTGAAGATACATTTCGTCTGGACAATGTAGTTGCCGTGGTTACGGGGGGAGCCGGCGTCATTCCTGGTGCAATGGCGGAGGCGCTCGTCCGATCGGGCGCAACGGTGGCAATCTGGGGCCGTGGCACCGGCCACCCGGTCGCCGACGCGGTGAAGGCGCTGGCGGAGAAGACCGGACGTGCCGAAGCGGTTGTTGGAATTACCGTGGACACGGGAACCGAATCTGCGGTGCAGGCAGCCCTCGAAGAGACAGTGCAGAAGGTCGGCGCGCCGAACCTGCTCGTAAACGGAGTCGGTGGCAACAAGGGGAAGGCGCCGTTTCCGGAGCTGGATCTCAAGACGTTCGGGGAGGTCCTCGACCTCAACATCATGGCGGGACTGGTCATTCCGACGAAGGTGTTTGCCGGCTTCTGGATGGGAAAGAAGATGCAGGCATCGATCATCAACATTGCGTCCATGACTTCCTACATTCCGCTTTCGGGAGTCCCGGCCTATGGTGCTTCGAAATCGGCCGTATTGAATCTGACCATGGCGACTGCGGCCGAGTTTGCTCCGCACGGCATTCGCGTAAACGGGATCGCTCCGGGGTTTTTTATCGGGCATCAGAACAGGGCGTTGCTGATAAAGAACAATGAGACCGGAGAACTTACCGACCGGGGAAAGGCGGTCATTTCCCACACGCCGTTCGCGCGCTTCGGCAACTTTGAGGATCTTCACGGTGTGACAGTATTTCTGGCATCAAAGGCCTCCTCATTCATCACCGGGGTAACCATACCGGTTGACGGTGGGTATCTGGTCCACAACATTTAGTTCAGGAGGAGAACGAAATGAAGACATTTATGAATGAAGACGACTTTCTGCTCGACACTCCGACTGCGAAGCGGCTCTACCACGATCATGCGAAAGGAATGCCGATATTCGACTTTCACTGTCATCTGCCGCCGGAGCAGATTGCGAGCGACTATCGGTTTTCGAACATCACGGACGCCTGGCTGCGCGGGGACCACTACAAGTGGCGCGCCTTGAGAACCAACGGAGTGTCCGAGGATCGGATAACCGGATCTGCCTCCGACCGGGACAAGTTTCAGGCGTGGGCCGAAACCGTACCCGATACAATTGGAAATCCGCTCTATCACTGGACACACCTCGAACTGGACCGATATTTCGGAATACGCGGGACTCTCCTGGATGGAAGTTCGGCGGAAAAAATCTGGGAAATGACGAACGAGAAACTCGCCTCCGACGGATTCACCGCACGCGGCATGATGTCCCGGATGAACGTGAAAGTGGTCTGTACAACCGACGATCCGATTGACACTCTTGATCATCACCGCACCATTGCGTCCGATCCGTCTTTCGGGGTCAAGGTTCTCCCTGCTTTCAGGCCGGACAAGGCGATGGCCGTGGAGAATTTCAGGAGCTTCAACGAATATCTGGGCAAGCTCGAAGCCGCATCCAATGTCTCGATCAGTTCGTGGAAGACCTACCGTGACGCGCTGCGAAAACGGATTGACTACTTTCACCAGATGGGTGCGCGAATTTCGGATCATGCACTTGTTGCGCCCGTCGCCGAGCCGCATACCGATGGCGATATTGATCGCATATTCGCAGCGCTTCGGGGCGACAAGGCAATAGGTGAGACCGAAATAAGACAGTTCCGAACGGCGGCCCTTCTATTTCTGGGCCGGGAGTACCATGCGCGTGGATGGACTTTCCAAATGCATATCGGTGCCCTGCGGAACGCCAGCACGCGCGCATATAAGCGGCTTGGACCCGATACCGGCTTCGACTCCATGGGAGACTCTTCCTACGCGGCACCGCTCGCGAGCTTTCTTGACATGCTGGACTCGACAGATGAGCTTCCGCGAACGATACTATATGTACTGAACCCGTCGGACAATGATATGATGGCGACCATGATTGGGAACTTCCAGGACGGAAAGATACCCGGAAAGGTTCAGTTCGGGTCCGGCTGGTGGTTCAACGACCAAAAGGACGGCATGGAACGGCAGATGACTGCGCTTGCAAACATGGGGCTCCTGAGTCGGTTCGTAGGCATGATTACCGATTCGCGGAGTTTCCTCTCGTATCCGCGGCACGAGTACTTCCGACGCACACTCTGTAATATGGTCGGTGGTTGGGTCGAAAGGGGCGAGGCACCCAACGACATGGGGCTGTTATCGCGATTCGTGAAGGGCATCTGTTACTCCAATGCGGTTCAATACTTCGGTATTGAGGTGGGATCATGAGAGAGATTGTCGGAATTGTCAGGAATAGTCGTCTCATGGAGATGGGACCCGAGCAGCTGGAGAAGCTGAAGAGCGGACGGGACAGATTGCTGAAGAGCGGTACATCTGCCGTCTATGTCCAATCCATATACAAGGTGGATGACGTACTCTACTGCATTGGCCGTGACGCAAAGGAAAGACACTTTTACCAGATATCCGCATCTCGTGTGCGGAGTCGATTTTCGGGGGAAGCGAAGTACCTTCAGGGGCTCTACTGCCTCGAAGCACCCATGACCCAACGGAATATGCGGGCGTTGTGGAAGTTGTTCCCGTTTACACAACCGGTGTCTCTTCGCGATCGTCGAACGACTATCGGGATGGGAGACAGACTGGGCATCGCAACTGCAGGCCACCTTCGTGCAGCCCGCAAGTACAACGCAGCGCCGGTTCTGGCGCAGCAAAGTGTGCGGGAACTCGACCTGACCGGACGTACGTTCGAGGACGTAGTAGCGGACGCTTCGTTCATGGTGTTTCAGGAAGGGTACGAAGGCGGATATGGAGCAGACGGCGATCATCTGAAGAACATCGCGTCCATCAAACGGGCACTGAATGCCGGAATGCCGATGATCACGCTGGACCTGACCGAAGTCATGAAGCCGGAAGTGGCGGATTGGGATCAACGAAAGGTTCATGAAGCGTTCAGCAAGATCAAACGGGACACTCAGGTTCGAATTCGCCGGGAATATGCCGGGAAGTCGTTCCGCCTTGGCCGGGACTCGGTATCCATTTCCCTGGAGGAAGCAGAACGGTGCGCTGTCATGTATGGCCCTGCGCTCGACTTTGCCGGGAAAGTGGACAAGTTTCTCAAGAAGAAACGGGGATCTGAATACGATCTCGAGGTGAGCATAGACGAGACGACCACCCCGACTCTCCCGGCCCACCATCTATTCATCTCGAAGGAACTGCAGCATCGTGGCGTACTCGTGAACTCTGTGGCGCCGCGGTTCATCGGCGAGTTTCAGAAGGCCATTGACTATATTGGCAATGTGCGGGAGTTTGACCGACAGTTCGCCGTTCACTGCGAGATTGCGCGAAGTTCGGGAGACTATAAGGTTTCGATTCATTCGGGAAGCGACAAGTTCGCCGTGTATCCGTCTATCGGGCGTTTCACGGAGAAGCGTGTCCATCTGAAGACCTCCGGAACGAGCTGGCTCGTTGCGCTCGAGGTCATTGCGCGGCAGAATCCCGCGCTTTATCGAAAGATTCACGAGAAGGCCCTGGCGTTCTTTCCTGAGGCGGTGAAACTCTACCATGTCAGTGTTACCCCGGAGACGATACGTCCGCTTGAAAAGGCGCGTGAGCGGGATCTTCCCGATTATCTCTCGGACCCGAACAGCCGTCAGCTGCTGCACATAACCTACGGTGGCATCCTGATGGATGCAGAATTGCGGGAGGAGCTTTTCGCAACGCTCCACCGGGAGGAAGAGACGTATGCGCAGGCACTCGAGAAGCATTTCGACAAGCATATTCAGCTTCTGGGCATAGAGAACGTCTGAAGTTCCTATCCGGGCCGATCACGGAGCCGGCTTTCGTCTGAAACCAGCTTCCGCTCGGCCCGGGAACCTTTCTACAAGAGATGATCGGTACCATCGTAGTTCGCGATATACAACTCGAATGCATCATCGGCATCCATGACCGCGAACGACGCGTGCCGCAACCTCTTCTGCTGGCGCTGGAAATGGACTACGATATCGGCGCTGCCGCCCGCTCCGGGCAGGTGTCAGACGCAATCGACTACTCCCTGGCGACCGGGTTACTCATCGAGTTTGTCCGGGACGCGGCGTTTTATCTGCTTGAAACGCTCGTATACCAGTCTGTTTTTTTCCTTCATGACCGGTTTCCCGCGGCCACCCGTATCCGGGTTGGCGTTTCGAAACCGGAAGCACTCGGAGGGAACGGCATGCCGTCCGTGGTTGCCGAGGAGCGTTTCACACAGATATGACTCTTCTTGCCGGTGTCTCGTCTCTATGACATACTACAGCCGTGGTGGGGGTGGGGGCACCGGTCACTGCTACACCCATTCGACAAGGAGCATGGAGTGATACTCTCCGGCAAAGAGATCCAGCGTCAATTAGGCAGCCGGATAACAATTGATCCATTCAGCGAAGAGCAGTTGAATCCGAACAGCTACAATCTCCGCCTTCATGACGAGCTCGAGGTGTATCGGAACCGGGAACTGGACATGAGGCAGGAGAACTTTTCCGATCGGGTCATTATCCCACCCGAAGGCCTGCTGCTCGAACCGAACCGGCTCTATCTCGGTCGCACTATCGAGTACACCGGCACGGACGCCTATGTACCGATGCTCGAAGGTCGTTCGTCCATCGGTCGGCTTGGACTCTTCGTTCATATTACGGCAGGATTCGGTGATGTTGGTTTCCGGGGATACTGGACACTGGAGATATTCTGTATCCAGCCAATTCGGATCTATGCCGGGGTGCAGATATGCCAGATTTACTATCACACCATTGAAGGGAATTACGAAAATTACAGCCGGAAAGGCAAGTATCAGAACAACAGCGGCATTCAGCACAGCATGCTGTTCAAGGAGTTCGAACAGACATAGCGTGCAGGCGTTGCGCAGGCGGAGACCTCTTCCGGCTATCGCGGTTGTGGGTACACCGTGCGATAGAAGCAGCTGCGGTTTCCCGTGTGGCACGCGGTACCTTCCACCTGATTCACTTTCAGAAGGATGGAATCCTCATCGCAGTCAATCCGGACTTCCCGTACCTCCTGCAGGTGGCCCGATGTCTCTCCCTTCTTCCAGAGGGTCTTTCGTGTTCTGCTGAAGTAGTGCGCATAGCCAGTGGAGAGTGTCCTCTCCCACGCTTCGCTGTTCATGAACGCCACCATCAGCACTTCACGGCTCTGATAGTCCTGAACAACAACCGGCACGAGTCCGTGCATCTTGTCGAAATCGGGCACAATAGGGCTGTTGGTGACAGATTCTTTGTCCATGATCATGATCTGCTCCTTGAGAGTTCGTCCGGAGGAACCGGTTCCCAACGGGAGTTGGCCAGCCTCATTCCGTATACCGTTTCGAGTTGGTGTGTAAGACCATCATGCAGTTTTCTCGCCGTCCCGCGGAGATCTTTCGCGGGAAGATCAGATGTCGGATACCGCGGGTCCTCCAGACCCACGCCACTCGTCATCAGGGTCTCCATGAGCAGTTTCGCCGCAAGAAACCGGTTCCACTTTTCTACACCGAAGACAAGGAAATCATCCAGCATTCCCAGGATTTCCCATGTTACCTGTTCGGCCTGTGAATACGAGCCTGAATCCTTATCCTGATCGCTGAATCGCGTGGGGAGATTTTCGACTATCCGGTCTATGTTCGCAACCAGATAGTCGAGGTCAAACAGCCCCGACGCGCAGTTGAAAAGGATTCCGCTCCCGGACTCTTCCGCCTTCAGCATCTCTTCAGTGCTGATTGCCGGACCGATATCTGCGCAGGTCATTCCGCCGTTCCGGTCTCTTACGAGAATTCCGCCCTTCACGTCCACCGGAGTTCTGAATGCGAAGTCGAAACCCGCCTGTTTCCCCGTGAGCGCGAGATACGCAAGTTCCACAGGATCAGGCGTATACCCGAGATTGTCGACATTTCCGAGAGAAACAAACCTCTTACCCTTCTTGCGGAGTTCTTCGTAAACGGTTCGAAGAACCGCAAAGTTCTGGCCGTGTCCTCCGGGAAGCGGAATGGCGCTGTTCAATTTTCCGTTTGCCCGGTCGAAGATACCTTTCGGGCGCCCGTCCCGGGAGTGCGTGAAGGCCGCCATAAGCGGCTGGACCCCTGTAGATGTTCGCGTTGGATCGAGGCCCGTCTCGCGTATCAGGTCCCGGAGAAGCGGACTCGAACGGTACCCGGAATAGGCAAGGGCCACTTCTTCATTGTTCGAAATGCTGGTCATCTGGAACATTGGAAGTCCGGGAACGGCATGGTCCCCGCCGGAAACCTCGCGCTCGGTCGCCAATTCGGGACTCAGAGACTGAATCAGGAGCGCGCGCATCTTCAACTCAATGAAGCTCGGGCCGGGAGTTCCGTCCGGGTGGATGAATCCGGGTGTGATCCCCTTTGCCCGCCCGGAGGAAAGTTCCGCCATGCGCTCGAAATGCGGCTCGAGCAGGGAGAAGAGCGGCTCGCTGAAACCGCGGTTCTTCTTCCGGTCTGCGTAGCTCGTCGCCGAACCACCGTTGAGGATGCCGTAGGAGAGAAGCGGCAGCAGCTTTGTACCGATTTGTCGCAGCTTCTCCCGGTCCAGAGTAATACTGTTTTCGGTCCGGCCGCGGGGCAATACCGCCTCCGGCGTAACGCCGAACTCTTCGAGCCTCTCGATCAGTGCTGGGCGCGGGAGCGTAAGCAGAGGGTTTCCCGTCATGTCGACGACTGTTCTTCCGTCTACTTCCGGAATCGATTCGACCTCCACGGGACGGAAATGATCGTACTTGCCTGCGTTGAAATTATTGAGAACTCTGAGAGTCAGATCGACATCGACCTTCCTGTCCTCCATATCTTTTCGCAATGCCTCGGGAATGTCGCTCTCTTTCACCGTTACTCTCCTCTCTCAGCGGTTCTTTTCGGTCCGTGACACGAAGGCATTAGCCGCACCGAGCAGCGAGATCGAATACTCTTTGATGATGTACACCGGAATCGTATCGAGGACCGGTCGTACCGAGTCCTTGTAGTTTGTTACGAAGTAGCGCATAAACAGGTCATCCGCAATAAACCATTTCTCGTTCTTTGCAGCAATGCCGCCTGCCAGATAGAAACCGCCGGCCGGCAGGAAAAGAAGTGCCAGATTGCTCGCGTATTTCGCGTACATCCGAACAAAGAGACGCATAATATCGGCGCAGAAATCGTTCTGGTCGGCACCCGTGGAGATCAGGGATGGCCTTTCCTCCGCCTGTGCCGCCTCAATCCGGGAGAGAACCTCATTGTTTCGCACCGTTCCGTCGTCAATGCGACCCGTCGCCCTGAAGAACCGCCAGACGTTGGCAATCCCCTGTCCGGAGACAAAAAGCTCGGTGCCGGGCGTCATTCCCGTTTCCTTGCGCATGAAGCTTCGCAGTTTTTCGGTTTCATCGTCGAAGGGGGCAAAGTCCGCGTGTCCGCCTTCGGATGGGAGTCCGAAAAAACGCCCTTCATCTTCCACGAGGTAACCGACGCCGAGGCCTGTTCCTGCCCCAAGTACCGCGCGCGTTACCAGCCCGTGTGGGTCCGCGGCAGGATCGGGTATGGAGCCGTCGGGATGAGCCAGGGAGGTAAGCTGCGAACTGTCCCGGCGATCGAGGAGCGGGAGGCTGTAACTTATGGCAATGAAATCATTTACGAGCAAAGTCCGAAGGCCCGTGATCTTCTCCACGTGATCGCCGTCAATATCCCATTCGGCATTCGACAGGACGCAGGTGTTCCTGCGCACCGGTCCGGCGCAGCTTATGCAGCATCCCGCAACCTCGGCGTCACCAACCGTGCCCGCCATTTCAGTGCGGGCCCTCTGAAGAGCCTCTTCGATTCCGCTGATGGATCGGGTTCGAAACGGCTTCTTCTCCACAATTGAATAAGTTCCGTTCCGTATGCCCACGAGTCCGATCGTTGTGTTGGTCCCGCCGACGTCCGCAGCGTAAAGATATCGTTCGTATGTGTTGTTCACTGATTTCATGCTTCCCTGCCGGCTCTAAGGGTATAAAAGCGCCGCCATAATATCAAGGGACGGTGCTGATCGGATATGAACGCCCTTTCGCTTGAAGTGCCCATGAAATTCGAGTAGCATGATGCTGTAATCCGGTGTCGTCAGGAACCGGGTGTTTAACGGAGGATTCCAATGGCGGAGAGTGCCGAGACCTATCGCCTGGTTACCCGAAGCGATTTCGACGGCCTTGTGTGCGCGGTGCTCTTGAAATCGCGAGGCATAGTCGATGAAGTGAAATTCGTCCATCCGAAAGACATGCAGGACGGACTTATTGAGATCAACAGTCACGACATAACCACCAACTTGCCCTTTGTCGAGGGTGTGTATCTGGCGTTTGATCACCATTTCAGTGAAACGGTGCGGGTTGGACACAAGGACAACCATATCATCGATCCACAGGCGCCATCCGCCGCCCGCGTCGTGTATGACTATTACGGCGGAAAAGAGGCATTCGGGCAGATACCGGAAGACCTCATGGAAGCCGTGGACAAGGCCGATTCGGCTCAATTCTCGAAGGATGAAGTACTGGCTCCGGTCGGGTGGACTCTGCTTACCTTCATTATGGACGCTCGAACCGGACTGGGAAGATTCAAGAGTTTCCGGATATCGAACTATCAGCTCATGATGGATACCATAGACGCCATGCGAGAGCACGGAATAGACGACATACTCGAGCTTCCCGACGTCAAGGAGCGGGTGGACCTCTACTTCGAACACAGCGAACTATTCCAGGATCAGATTCGCAGATGCTCCACCGTGCGTGGAAATGTTCTGGTAACCGATCTTCGTAAGGAAAAGACTGTTTTTGCGGGAAACCGATTCATGAAGTATGCGCTTTATCCGGAGACCAACGTGTCAATTCAGGTCATCTGGGGTTTCAGAAACCAGAATACCGTTCTTACGGTGGGGAAGTCCATTTTCAACCGGAGCTCACGGACAAATATTGGAGATCTTATGATGCGCTACGGCGGTGGCGGACACACGGGTGCTGGAACCTGCCAGATAGCCAACGAGCAGGCAGACGAGGTGCTTGAACAGATCGTCGAATCGCTCCAGGAAGAGGATACCTGACACAATGGCAGCAGTCGAACCTGACGTTTTGACACGGGGAATAGAATCCGGCCTGAATGCAGCGACAGCGGCCGAGCGTATAGCATCGTTGCGGCGGCTTCTTGACCGTGATATGCCGTTCGATACACCGCTCTCCGAAGAGGTGAACAATCACGTTCACACCATTTATTCCTTCAGTCCGTATTCTCCCACACTTGCAGCGTACATGGCTCGAAGCTCCGGCCTCAAGGCGGTCGGGAGCGTCGACCACGATTCCATCTCTGCGGCTAACGAAATGATAGAGGCATGCAGTGTCATTGGAATGGGTTCAACGGTCGGATGCGAACTTCGAGTGAACTTCAGCGGCACGCGAGTGGAAGGGAGACGACTGAACAATCCTGATTCGGTCAATATTGCATACATGGTCATTCACGGAGTTCCCGCTTCCCGTATTCCAGAGCTGATCCGCTTCCTTGAACCGGTGCACGAGCAGCGGAATAAACGGAATCGCGCCCAGGTCAATCGAATGAATGAGCTGACCGGCTCAGAGATTCCGCAGGTCAGTTTCGAACGCGACGTATACGATCAATCCTGCGCGGCCGAAGGCGGCAGCATTACCGAGCGGCATATCCTTGCCGCGCTTTCCCGCAATATCATGCGCGGGATTGCCGGAGGAGATGCACTGCTCCGCTACCTGGAACAGAAGCTCCTGGTAAAGGTCCCCGAGCGCATTGCACCGTATCTGGTGGACGAGCGAAATCCCCATCGAATCTATGATCTACTCGGTGTGCTGAAAAGCTCCTTTCTTGATCGAATTTTTATCCAGCCGGATGAGAAGGAGTGTTTTTCAGTTTTCGATGTGGTCGCGTTTGCCAATCGGATCGGTGCCATACCTGCCTATGCCTACCTCGGAGACGTGGGCGAGTCTCCCACCGGCGACAAGCGGGCCGAGAAATATGAAGACGATTTTCTCGATGAACTGGTGCCCGAGCTTGCACGAATCGGGTTTCATTCAGTTACCTACATGCCGCCCCGCAACTCGGTCGACCAGCTCCGCCGGGTTCAGGCGCTCTGCAACCGGTTCGACCTCCTCGAAATAAGTGGCGTCGACATCAACAGTTCCCGCCAGTCCTTCCGATGTCCAGAGATCATGATGCCCGAGTTTCGTCATCTGAACGACACAACCTGGGCGCTCATTGCCCATGAGAAGTTTGCTGCCTGCGATGCGCGATATGGTCTGTTCTCGGCAGATAACCCGCTTTCGACGCTCCCGCTGTCTGAACGGGTACAACGCTATGCAGAGGCGGGGCGGGGGATGGACCCGACCGATCCATCATCCGCTTGCGACGAAATTTCCACACTTCAATCCTGACCAGGAGCAATTGCCATGGATTCCACTCGTCTTCCCACTATTGCCGCGTATCTTCGCGGCCTCACGTTTGACGGGCATGCGGGTGCTGTCGTTACGCGGCTCGACGCAGAACCTGTGGGGGTGCCTGACGGGGCAACCCTCGTCATAGACATACTTCCGGAGGATTCGGCAGACCGCCTGCAAGAGCGAATCTCCACCGCGTACGAGCATCATGGAAAGATGTCGCAGGAGGTTCCCCGCAGCGCGGATATCCGTTTGCCCGACGGCTCGTCGGTTTTCTTCGGAATTGGAAGTTCCATTGACCAGGCGCGAACTCCTTCGTCCGGCCCGGGGCGGAAGCGGGCAACCGTCAGCGAGCAGGAACACGCCGGGAGTAGTCTGTTTCTGCGCCGCTCGGACGTCATGCGCGGTCGAATTTCGGTGGTCACCGGAGGCGCGCAGGGATTTGGTGAAGGAATAGTGAGGTCGCTCGTTGCCGGAGGAAGTATCGTATGTATTGTGGATCTGAACCGTGAGGGAGCGAAGGCGCTTGCTGAGGAACTGAACCGGGAACAGGGACATACCGTAGCTATCCCGTTCGGCGCAAACGTTGCCGATGAAGACTCCGTCAGATCCATGGTGGAGAGCATAGTCCTCGAACTTGGTGGCTTCGATCTGTTCATCAGTAACGCCGGCGTTCTGAAAGCAGGCCCGGTAACTGAGTTGAGCCTGAAGGATTTCAACTTCGTTACATCCGTGAACTATGTCGGCTTTTTTATCTGTTCCAAGCACATTGCGCCGATACTGGCCATCCAGAACCGTGCCGCGGGTGGCAGATACTTTTCCGACATAATCCAGATCAACTCCAAGAGCGGACTCGAAGGGTCCAACAAGAACGGCGCGTACGCCGGAAGCAAGTTCGGCGGTATCGGGCTGGTGCAAAGCTTTGCCCTCGAGCTGGTGACGGACAATATCAAGGTGAACGCGGTATGTCCGGGGAACTTCTTCGAAGGACCACTGTGGGCGGATCCCGATCGGGGACTCTTCGTGCAATACCTGAACGCAGGAAAGGTACCCGGAGCGAAGACAATCGCCGACGTGAAAAGTTTCTACGAAAAAAAAGTACCTATGGGCCGCGGTTGTCGCCCGGCCGACGTGGTTCGCGCAATTTGCAGCATTGTCGAACAGGAGTACGAGACCGGTCAGGCGGTTCCCGTGACAGGTGGACAGGTAATGCTGAATTGAAACTGGTTGCAGGTTCGATTCCGAAGCGTTATATTGAGTCAAAAGTAGTCTGCAGGTGGGGGGTACCCTATGGAATCTGCAGAGGCGCGTTCATCACTCGTACAGAAGCTTCGTGAGTCGCCTCAAACCATTGGACAATTCATCCAGGGCTGTCTCAGTAACGAAGTCGAACCCGATGCGTGCTGCATGCTCTTCGATATTCTGTTCGATCTCAAGCTTTCGCCGGACGAGGCTGCCGGTATGGCTCAGAAGCTCGTCGAGAACCAGCGGCTACTCGAACAGCAACTCGGCCGGAGCGTCGATATTCGGGTTGCGGCCCTTGATTACTTCGTTTCTTCCGACACACCGGTCTTCAATCCAAAAATCACGGATCTTGGGGCATATGAAGGGCAGGTGCTTCTCGCCTCAACGGATGCGTTGACCGGACTCTACAATCGGCGCTTCCTTGCCGATACGCTCCAGCGTGAGATCCATCGGTCCCGACGCCATGGAATACCCTTTGCTCTGCTTTTCCTGGACATTGATGATTTCAAGAAGATAAACGACGGCTACGGGCATCAGATTGGAGATGCAGTGCTTCGGAATTTTGCGTCCTATCTGCGGGGCTTTCTCCGATCCGAAGATATCGTTGGCCGCTACGGGGGCGAAGAGTTTCTCGTGGTCATGCCACAGACGGACATCGAAGGCGCACGCATCCTGGGAGAGCGGCTCCTCGACCGCCTGGCAACGCGGACCCTTCACCCGGAAGTGACAGTCACATTCTCCGGCGGAATCTCCACTTTCCCGAACCATGCGGAGACAGTTGAACGGTTGGTGGAATCGGCGGATCGGGCCCTGTACAGTGCAAAGATGAATGGAAAGAGGCAGATCCGGGTTGCCTCTCCGGAGAAGCGTCGCGATCGCCGGTATCCCGGGAATGCACTCCAGCACCTGGAACTCGAATGCTGCAAAATCAGCGGGAACCGGGATCGTGGTCTGATACGCAACTTGAGTCGGAGCGGCATATCCTTCGAGTGGAGAGAGTCGTTGTCGATCGGTGATACGGTGCAGCTATCCGTGCATTCTCGCTCGAACCAGCGGGAATACGACATAATCGGCAGGGTGGTGTGGACCACCACCGTCCCCGACCCGGTGCGATACCAGGTCGGAGCCCAATACTCGAAACCTATTTTTCGCGAACTGGACGACCTCGTTTCTCTATCAGCAATGTGAGATGTCATGCGGTATCACGCAGCGTGTTGATATCCGTTCATCAGATCCCGCAGGGCATAGGCGGGAACACGAATGGAGCTGCCGCTCTGCCCGCCGC
>CAZKMA010000021.1:0-71202 GCA_964553615.1 uncultured Spirochaetales bacterium
ACAGAACTCCGACCGGCGTATGGTAACTTTTCAACAATCTGCGTGGCAGTAAGCTGGTCGCAAGACCTCAGCTCCGTTGATGAGTCAGAGTTGTCTCCCGGTGGACTATGGTGGTTTCGACAATCTGATGGGTAATTTTCTGTTTGCCGTCCTGGAGGTAATCGATCAGGATGCGCGCCGCGTGGTAACCGAGCGCTTCCGGGTGGATGTCAACGCTCGAGAGCGAGGGGCTCTGGTATAGGCCCCGGATGCTGTTGTTGAATCCAACCACTGCGACGTCCGTGAGCTCTCGTTCCCCGAGTGCGCGCAGAACACCGAAAGCGAGAAAATCGTCCGCGGCAACCACGGCATCCGGAATCGCTTCGAGCAGGAGCGCCTGCATTGTCTCGTAGCCAATATCTTCGGTGGAATGCCCGTCGACAGTCGCGCTGTTCGTTGGCACCAGTTCCCCGTCCGGCTCGAACCCGCGGCTTTTCATTGCCTGCCGGTAGCCCTCATATCGGTCAATCGTATAATTCTGCGGCCATGCCGCTCCAACGAATGAAATGCGGAAATGTCCCTGATCGATCAGCTCGCTCACAACGCTGTACATGGCCTGGAAATTGTCGTTGTCCACCCACAGCGATTCGACAGGAAGATCCGGCCGGCCGATAACGGAAAATGGAAACTCGCTGTCGCGCAGGAAGGCAATGCAGGGATCATTGTGTTGAACGGAAAACAGCACAACGCCGTCTGTCCAGTTTCCGTCGACGACCCGACGCACATATTCGAGAGTTTCGGTGACGTCTCTGCAGAACTCAATGGATACATGGTAGTGGAACTCGCGCGCGGCCGCAGTTGCCCCCTTGACTGCCATGATGAAGAAGGGGTTTTCCACGATGTTCTCCGGTTTTTCAGTAATTACCAGGCTGATCATCCGGCTCGGTCGCAGGCTCTGTCCTGCAGTGAATTGGCGGGGATGGTAGTTTAGCGACTGCATTATTTCCAGGACGTGGTTCCTGGTCTGCTCGCTTATCCCCGCGGCATTGTTGATGACACGCGAGACGGTGGAAATCGATACCTGTGCGGCTTCAGCGATACTTTTTAGCGATACGTTTCTCATCGACCTACCTCGAACACCCCATTATTACAGAATGCAACGCATTTCTCCATTGCCGGGTGGACGGACTCTGCATCAGATTCCAGCAAATAATCTACAGAGAAGAAAGACATAATGATTTTATTTGCATGATTATTTCGATTATAGATTCATATGTAGCAAGTATCAAGGAAAATTTCGCCCATCATGCAAAAGTTTGCAAAAAATACCGCGGAAATTGTTTATCACTTGACATTTTTACCACGTCGGGTAAATAATGATTGGAAATACACTGAAAAGGAGACCGTCGTATCATGAAGAAGCTTTTTTTTGGTTTGACGCTTCTGCTCGCCGGCGCATTGCTGTTTGCGGGTGGACAGAGCGAAAATAGCAATAGTGCCGCTGCGAGCCCTGCAGCGAAAATCAAGGTGAACATTTTCCAGTTCAAGGTCGAGTTCAAGGACCAGTTCACGAAACTCGCGGACCTCTACATGAAGGAAAATCCGAACGTGGAGCTCAGCGTAAAGACAGTCGGTGGCGGCGCGGACTACGGTGCTGCGCTGCGTGCACTTTTCGCCTCCGGGGACGAGCCTGCAATCTTCAATGTTGGTGGGCCGCAGGATGTGGCGGACTGGATGAAGTATCTTGCCCCGCTGAATGATCTGAATGTCACCAAACTGGCATTTCCGGGAACCCTCGGTGGCGTAACGGTGGACGGAAACGTCTATGGGCTTCCGTACAACCAGGAAGGATATGGGTTCATATACAACAAGGCAATTCTGACCAAAGCCGGAATAGATCCGAAAAGTGTCGATACCTACGACAAGCTGGTTGCGGCGGTTCAGAAGATGGACTCCATGAAGAAAGAGCTCGGAATTCAGGCGGTTTTCGCATTTCCGGTCAAAGAGACCTGGGTAACGGGCCTCCACCTTTCCAATGTGGCGTTCGGTCAGGAGTTCAAGAATGTGCTGGATGCATACAAGGCCAAGACAATTGACTTCAAGTATGCGGACGGTCTGAAGAAACTCGTAGATCTCGAGAATAAGTACTCGGTACAGCCGACCCTCTCCCTTGATTACAGCCAGCAGGTAGAGCAGCTTTTCTCTACAGGAAAGGTTGCGCTCATTCAGCAGGGAAACTGGGCACTCGGCTCAATTCAGGGCATAGACCCGGAACTGGCGAAGAACATCGGGTTCATTCCCATTCCGCTTCCCGGTGGTGTGCAGGACAGTATTCCCGTCGGCGTGCCAATGTACTGGGGTGTCAATAAGAACAAGGATGCCGCAACGGTAAAGGCGGCAGAGACCTTTCTGAACTGGATGTACACCTCAAACACCGGCAAGCAGTTCGTGCTGGATGAGTTCAAGTTCATCCCGGCGTACAAGGGGTATGATATCAGCAAGGTATCCGATCCCCTCGCACGCGAGATCCTGGATTTTTCGGCACGCGGAAAGACTCTGCCGTGGGTCTTCATGGGGTATCCCACCGGCTGGGGCATGAACGTACTTGGCGTAGATATCCAGAAGTACATTGGCGGTCAAATGACGTGGCCGCAGCTCGTACAGGATACCAAAGCCAAGTGGGCGGCGGATCGCAAATAGTCGTAGAATGGCATATTGTTGTTCGTTTTGCGGACGGGGCACGGGAAACTGCGCACCGTCCGCGCATTTGATCACGGAGGCCGGTCGGAGATGAATCGCAGCACAAAAGAACGCATCAGTTACTGGGCGTTCGTCGGCCCCATTGCATTGGCGTTTCTGGTCGTGGTTGTAATCCCGTTTGTCTGGGGTATCTACTACTCGTTCACGAGCTGGAACGGAATTGTAAAGTCCGAGGTTACGTGGATCGGCTGGAAGAACTTCACCACTATTCTGAAAGATTCGCAATTCCTCCAATCGTTCTGGTTTACCACCCGGTTCGCCGTTGTCGCGGTATTTCTCATAAATCTCATCGGTTTTTCACTCGCGCTGCTCGTTACGCGATCCACGCGGAGCGCGAACCCGTTGCGGACGGTATTCTTCATGCCAAATCTGATTGGCGGTCTCATTCTCGGGTTTATCTGGCAGTTCATCTATGTGCAGGCTTTTTCTTCACTGGGTGACGTGCTTGGTATTCCCGGGCTGAAAGGCTGGCTCGCAACACCGCGGACTGGTTTCTGGGGAATGGAGATCCTGATGACCTGGCAGATGTCAGGATATGTCATGGTGGTCTACATAGCGGCGCTGCAGAACATACCACGGGAGCTTGTGGAAGCCGCATCGCTGGACGGTGCGGGGGCCTGGACCCGGCTGCGTCACATTACCATCCCGCTCGTGGCCCAGGCATTTACTATAAGCATGTTTCTCATGCTCTCCAATTCATTCAAGCTCTACGATCAGAATCTTTCACTGACCAATGGTGGACCGTTCAATTCCACTCAGATGCTGGCCATGAACATTTACAACCAGGCCTTCGTCTTTGACAAGATGGGCCTCGCCCAGGCGAAGGCCGTGATTTTCTTTATTGTCGTGGCAGCCGTCTCCCTGACGCAGGTACGCATGAACAAGAGCCGGGAGGTGGAGTACTGATGATGCGCAGTTCACGTGTGACGGCTCAGCGGATTTTGTTAGAAGTTCTCGGGATAATTGCGGGGCTTGTCTTTCTGTTCCCGTTCTACCTCATGTTCGTCAATTCCTTCAAGACAAAACTCGAGATCTTTTCGAACACGCTCAATTTTCCCGGGAAGATAGTGTTTGTCAATTACGTCGACGCTTTTCGGCAACTTCATTTCCTGAATGCGTTTGCAAATAGCCTCCTCGTTACTCTGGCGTCCATTGCGGTGCTTGTAGTCTTTGCATCCATGGCCGGATGGAAGATGGTGCGAACAAAGAACCGGACAAGTTCCTTCCTGTTTTTCATGTTCGTGGCGGCAATGCTCATTCCGTTCCAGTCCGTCATGCTTCCGCTCATTACCATGATGGGTAAGCTGAAGTTGCTGAGCAGGTTTGGACTCATCTTTGCGTATCTCGGATTCGGTTCGAGTCTCTCCGTGTTCCTCTATCACGGCTTCGTAAAGTCCATTCCGACCGAACTGGATGAAGCCGCTACGATAGACGGCTGCAGCAACGCGCAGTTGTTCTGGCGGATTATCTTTCCAATGTTGAATCCCATTACTCTGACGGTCGTTATTCTGAATCTGGTGTGGATCTGGAACGACTATCTGCTGCCTTCCCTGGTAATAAACTCCGACGGTACCCGGACTATTCCGCTGCAAATGTTCTATTTCTTTGGTGAGTACACGAAACAGTGGAATCTCGCGCTGGCGGGACTCACGCTGGCAATCCTGCCGGCCATACTCTTCTATTTTTCGGCCCAACGGTACATCGTGAAGGGTGTGACCCAGGGCGCGATCAAGTAGACTCATCGGTTGTCCGGCCGCTGAACGACGCGCGCTTCTGGAGTATGATGGGGGAATGGAGAACAAGCGCCTTTCGGGGTCAACGCACGGCAATAAACCGATAAGGAATTCATCCCACGGCACGCGCGCACACACGGCGCCAGAGCCGTTTCGCGTAAAGCAGCGGGATCGGCAGTCAATTGAGCTGAAGTTTCGCTACATGCTCAGCCGCGAGCTCCGGCGCAATCGTCAGACATCGGATGTGAGCATCTATTTTTTCCTTCCGTACTCATTCAACGTCGGTCCGGATAACTACGACCGCAGTTCCTTTTATGACGATTTGAAGCTCTATCTTCGTTTCAATACCCCGACCCTTACGGCCCAGGAGCTTCTGTCCCGTGAGTCCCGCATATCGCCCCTGGTCCGGGTTGAGCGCATGATACGCGCCGCCCGAAGAGAGGGAAAGTCGATAGACAGCCGGAATTGCGTGTACGAGGGCAAGCTCCTCGGATGTATCTACAAATCACTCCTGCGGGATGTATTCGGCAGCGCAGCCGCGGTATCTCCGCTTGGCCGGGAGACTTCCGTCTCTGGAGTCCGTGAATCCTTCAAGGAGATTCGCGACATTGCGCGGAGATTTCACCGTGCAACCTCCGCAATAGAACAAAGGGTGAACGACGCCGATCCGGATCTTGTTCAGCACATGCGGATGATAGATGAGCATCTTTCGCTGCTGATCGAGAAATATGCGGCCACGCTCTTTCAGCGTCTTCGTGGTGGTGCGTCACGGGAGTTGCGGCATCAGTTGTCCCGTATTATTGCCAAGGAGATCGGTTACCGTGAGAACGCCGGCTATCCGACTGTCATCCGCGGCAGGCCCGATGAGGCAAAATTGGAGGAACACATCTACCGGGAGAAGATCCTGAAACGGTACGCTTCCGAAGTGCTGTTCTTTGATGTCAGACGCCGCAACACCGGGAAAGGCATGGAGCAGGTGCTTTACGCAGTGGCTGCCGGAATTGCCATGATTTTTGCAACCGGAATGGCATTCCTCGGGCAATCCACCTACGGAAGGCTCACGACCTCGCTCTTCATCGTTCTGGTTGTGAGCTACATGCTCAAGGACCGGATGAAAGACTTTTTCCGGGATGCCTTTCGAAAAAGACTCGGCAGCCATTTTTTCGATCGAAGCGCACGGCTCTACGATTCACGGCACAGACGGAAACTTGCCATTGTCAGGGAAAGGACCTCGTTTATTGCAGAGACGCGTATTGATCCTGTCGTCCGGGAGCTCAGGAATCGCGGAACCTTCGAGCGGGCGCTTGCGCGCACCACCGCCGAATCCGTATTTCGTTACCACAAGAGGATTGTCCTGTTCACCAGGACTATGAAAGGAATTCACCGACGAATATCCGGGGTAGCCGACATCAGCATCATAGACCTGGGAGGCTTCCTTCGCGGTCTGGCGTCCCAACGCGGCCTCATTCCCTCGTTGGACGACAAGGGATCGATCGAGCTCAATCCGGTAAAACGGATCTACCACCTCAACATGATTGTTCAAATGAAGACCGGTGATTCCGAAAGACAGTATCGCTACCGGATGATCATGGATGCGGGCGGCATTGTGCGCATCGAGCCGGTGGAAGGCGTGGATCCGATAGGCGGGGAACCGGTCGATTCTTAATCCGAGTAATTTTATCAGCTAAACACTTGACCATACCTCGTCTCTGTCGCTATATTGTTCAACATAGAACAGTTCGATGTCGAACTAAATGCATGTCGAATGTTCTTTTGCCCGTCATCCTGGTGACGGACCGGAACGCTGCTGTTACGCGCGGACAGCAGCGGCCGGACCAGGGCGGAAAAGGAGTTGCTGTGGGAACGAAGTATCAGGGAACAGAGCAGGAAGTGCTGGCCTTGAATACGTTCATACGACTTCAGCGTGCCGTGGGCGCCGTGGAAGGGTACCTCGGCCGGACGGATCCCTTCCCCGACCGGTTGACCGTAAGCCAGTTCGGCGTTCTCGAAGCGCTGCTCCACCTGGGGCCGTTATGCCAGAATGAGCTTGGGGCGAAAATCCTGAAGAGCAAGGCGAACATAACCGTTGTCGTCGATCATCTGGAGCGGGCCGGGCTCGTTTTGAGGGCCCCTCACCCGACAGACCGGCGAATGGTGCGTGTCGAGTTGACTCCCGAAGGGCGCAAATTGATAACAGAGATCTTTCCCGCTCGACTCCGGTCGATCGTGGAAGCCTTCAGCGTTCTGAGTTCCACCGAACAGGTGCAGCTTGGGACTCTGTGCAGGAAACTAGGTATTGGACTACAGGAGAGAGGAGACTGAGATATGAAGATAAAGGTAATTTTCTACTCGACATATGGTCACATGTTGCAGATGGCAAAGGCCGCAGCCGAAGGTGTAAAAGAGGCCGGTGCGGAGGTCGAGCTGCTTCGCATTCCGGAGACGCTTCCGAATGAAGTTCTGGAACAGATGGGCGCGCTCGAGGCCCAGAAGCAGTTTGCCGACATTCCGCTGGCAACGGTGGAATCGCTCGCGGAAGCTGATGGTTTCATTTTCGGCGTCCCGACCAAGTATGGAACGATGGCATATCAGGTGAAACAGTTCCTGGATCAGACCGGTCAGCTGTGGGCAACCCAGGCACTCGGGAACAAGCCTGCCGCGGTCATGTCGAGCACGGCGACTCAGCACGGGGGACAGGAGATGGCACTCATCTCAATGTATGTTTCGCTCATGCACCACGGCATGATACCCGTGGGACTGCCGTATTCTTACCAGGGGCAGATGGGCGTTGACGAAGTTGTCGGTGGATCACCCTACGGCGCAACAACAAGCACCGGCGGAGACGGTTCCCGCATGCCGAGCAAGCGCGAGCTGGACGGAGCCCACTACCAGGGAAAGAGACTCGCGGAGATCGCGAAGAAATTGAGTGCCTGAGCGCGGACACATCTCCAGCAATGAGGGCCGATCGGCGAAACGCCGACCGGCCCATTTTTTTTCCGAAGGTCTTCGGCACGCCGCTCTTGGCCAGTTCCGAAGTCATCTGCTACTATCAATTCATGCAATTCTCTCAATTCGGTGAAAAGCTTGCCGGCCATTCGGGGATACTCCAGCTCATGGACGATCTCGGCAAGGCGTTGCAGGGGCCTGAGAAGGTACAGATGCTCGGCGGAGGAAACCCGGCGCATCTGCCGCAGATGAATGCGCTCTGGAGAGCGCGGATGGGCGAAATCCTTGCCAATCAGGATGAGTTCGAGCATATGGTTGCGGACTACGACACGCCCCGCGGAAAGGACGCATTTCTGGAGTCGATCGCCGGGTTCCTCCGACGACAGTACGGATGGGCAATCGGCCCGGAAAATGTCGCAGTTACCAATGGCAGCCAGAGTGCGTTTTTTTTCCTCTTCAACATGCTTGCGGGCCCGTATCCGGACGGAACCAACCGCAGGATTCTCTTTCCGCTGGTACCGGAGTACATCGGGTATGCGGATCAGGGTGCTCACGACGATATGTTTGTCGCGGCCATGCCTAAAATCGACGAGCTGGAGGATCGTTCCTTCAAATACCATGTGAACTTTGATCAGCTCCCGATCGACGACACGGTTTCTGCCATCTGTGTTTCGCGGCCAACAAACCCGACCGGAAATGTTCTGACCGACACTGAAGTTCTTCATCTGGCTTCGCTTGCCGAGGAACGCGGAATTCCACTTCTTGTAGATAATGCGTACGGCATGCCGTTCCCCGGCATCATATTCACGGACGCTTCTCCGGTATGGAACAGGAACATTGTGCTCAGCATGAGCCTTTCCAAGCTTGGACTCCCGGCGGTCAGAACAGGTATCGTCGTGGGACGTGAGGACATCATCCAGGCGCTTTCGAGTGTAAACGCAATTGCGAGTCTCGCGAACGGGAGCCTCGGGCAGGTTCTTACGAAGCCCCTGTTCGACGATGGGAGTATCGTTTCCCTCGTTTCGGAGGTTGTGCGTCCGTTCTACGAAGCGCGCGCGAAGCAGGCACGATCCTGGATTCGCGAATATTTCCCCGCCGATCTGGACTACGCCGTACACGTGTGTGAGGGATCTCTCTTTCTCTGGATCTGGTTCCGGGGACTGAGCGGCACCTCACGCGAGCTGTACGAACGGCTGAAGCGGCGGGGTGTTATCATTGTGCCCGGGGAGTACTTCTTTTTCGGCATTGAGGAAGACTGGCCGCACAGGAGACAGTGCATACGCGTAAACTACTGTCACAACGAAGAATCCGTGCGGACCGGCATCAAAATAATTGGCGAAGAGGCGCAGAACCTCTCCCGATGAGGCAAACATGGTCGTAGTAACCGGAGCGACCGGTCATCTTGGTGGCGTCCTCGTGCGGCGCCTGATCGATGCCGGTGAAACCGTCAGAGTAATTACCCGAAGGCAGAGCGTGATGAGCGGACTCGAAGGCCTTCCCGTGGAGATACACGACACCGGCCTGCTCGACACGGCCGCTCTCGAACGTGCGTTTTCCGGCGCCTCGGTCGTGTATCACGCTGCAGCACTGATCTCCTTCGCCGGCGGCAGTACGGAAGAGCTTCACCGTGTGAACGTCGACGGGACGCGAGCCGTCCTGGACGCCGCACGGAATGCCCGCATCGGACGGTTCGTCCACGTAGGCTCAATAGAGACCTTTCCCCTTACCCTTGGTAAGTTCCCGATTACCGAAGCTTCCGGGATAGATCCCCTCCATACGGTGATGGAATACGGGAAGACGAAGGCGCTTTCGACGCAGATGGTGCTCGACGCCGCCGCGGACGGACTCGATGCGGTCGTTGTCTGTCCGACGAGTTTCCTCGGGCCGCCGGATTTTCGTCTTTCGCCCGTCGGGAGACTGATCCGTGACTTTGCGCTTGGACGGCTTCCTGCCGTGGTTGACGGCGGTTTCGACTTCGTTGACGTCCGGGATGTGGCAGATGGAACGCTGCGTGCAGCAGAGTTCGGGAGAACGGGAGAGTGTTACCTCCTTTCCGGAAGATACACGACTCTTCCGCAGATGATGGAGATGCTCAGGGAAATGACGGGCCTTTCGGGGCCAAAGCTCTGCCTCCCGACGCGCCTCATTCTGCCGTTCATGCCGCTCGTCGAGATGTATTACCGGATTGCGGGCAGGCCACCGCGTTTCACCCGGGACAGCCTGCACATTGTTTCTCTTCATGCCACGGTGGATTCGTCCAAGGCGAGAGACGAGCTTGGCTACAGTCCGCGACCGCTCACTGTCACACTGTCGGACACGCTTTCATGGTTCAGACAGGCCGGAATGATCCCTCCGGAGGTGGCTACCACAGAAACGGAATGACCGCGCGGCGTTCTGGAGGGTAATCGGGAAAGTTCGCATGGTACCAGCGATGATGTGAAATGCCTCGCGGCAGGAGATTTGCTATCGTAAAGACCGCGAAAGAGAGACCTGCAACTGACCACGTTGCAAGCGCAAAACCGCACCATTGGATGATTTCGCCGAAGTAGTTCGGACTCGATACATAGGTGAACATCCATCCGCGCGGAATCCGGTAGGTGCGATCTCCGGGCTTCCGGAGGGAGCGCAGGATTGCGTCCGACCTGATGTGGATTACCATTCCGGCAAGGAATATCGCTACTCCTCCGATAAACCTCGGGTCCCCGAGCCACGCGCTGCCATAGTTGATCCCGCTGTCAAACAGGTAATAACCGTTCACGTAACCGTTTGCCGTATTGTAGACCATGGCCATGACAATCAGGATGACCGGGAAATTCCGTGGGCCCGCCTCCTTCAGCATGAATGGATAGATGAAGGTCCGGTAGACGTAGTGTACCAGCCAGAGGACAAGGAAGACGAGGGGCAGCAGGCCATGGTATGTGCCGAACAGTGCCATGAGCGCTATCACAAAGACCGCAGGTGACTCCATGATGAGCCATGCCCAGTGTGGCTTCAACGCAAGCCCCCACCCGCTCCGCATGTATCGTCCGTACGGGGCCGTCAGAAAAAAGAGTGCAACAAAAGTAAGGACGGCCGCTGCGAATATCGCCCAGAGCACTATGTGGTACAGATCGACGTGCATAGCTCCCCCGTCCCGCTACCATACTCCGTGGAGCAGTGGTGCGGCAAGCGGATGTGCCGCGAACGCAGACAGCTGCGGGCGCTGCAGTTGACATTTCGTGCGCTGTGCCGGTAGCATGCCGCCATGATTCCGGAAAAAGTACGCACGGTGCTGGATGCCCACGGTCTTGAGCCCCTCGAGTTTGAACCGGGCAGCACGCCCACTGCAGAGACGGCGGCGGCGAGGATTGGTGTCCTGGTGGGGCAGATTGCGAAATCCATTCTCGTTCGTGGCAAGGACGGAGTCTTCCGCATGGCCGTTCTTCGCGGCGACCGGAGGATCTCCTCTGCTCGATTCAAGGCCATTACCGGAGCAAAACATTCAATGGCCTCCGCCGAAGAGACTGAACGGGTAACCGGATTTCGCCCGGGGGGCGTGTGTCCGTTTGCCGTAAACGGTCTGGAAATCTACCTGGACCGAGGTCTCGCGGAGTATCCGCTTATCTATCCTGCGGCAGGAACGGACGCCACCGGTGTTCCCATGTCTTTCCAACAGATGGTGGAAATTACCGGCGGAACAGTCTGCGATCTGGCTGACTGACTCAAAATCCTGCGGCTCCTGCCGTTACACACTTTTCTCCATCACGCTGCAACTATTTCCGGACGCTCGCGGTCAGTAGTTGTATCCCCACCGTAAGACGGAGCGTGCGATGGATTTTACGAATTTCCTGCTGGTTTACCCGGAGACCCCCGACACGTACTGGAGTTACAAACATGCTATTTCCTTTGTAGGCAAGAAGGCGCTGATGCCGCCGCTCGGACTTGCCACAATTGCCGCAATGATTCCCGAACGTTACTCGGTGCGGCTTGTCGACATGAATGTAGAACCGCTTACAGACGACGACCTGAAAAGCGCAGATCTGGTTCTGCTTTCCGCCATGCTCGTGCAGAAGACTTCGTTTCAGGAAGTTGTAGCCCGATGCAACAGGGTAGGCGTTCCCGTTGCGGCCGGTGGTCCCTATCCCACATCCTGTCCCGACGAAATGAGCGCGGTCGACTTTCTTGTTCTGAATGAGGGCGAAACAACGTTTCCGCGGTTTCTCGACGACTGGCTTGCGGGTCAACCGCAACGGGTCTACGAGGATGCCTCCCGGCCGGATATTCGGACCGCGCCGATCCCGCGGTTCGACGTCATCGACATGGACCGTTACGACACGCTTCCGCTTCAGTTCTCGCGCGGCTGTCCGTTTCACTGCGAGTTCTGCGACATTGTGCACCTCTTCGGCCACACTCCGCGCACGAAGACCCCGGAGCAGTTCATACGCGAGCTGGATGCGGCATATCGCACCGGATTCCGGGGAAGTCTTTTCATTGTGGATGACAATTTCATAGGAAACAAGCACGCGGTGAAGCGTCTGCTGCCCGCGATTGAAGCCTGGCAGCAGAAGCACGGGATGCCGTACCAGTTAGCTACGGAAGCGAGCCTGAATCTTGCCGCGGACGACGAGCTGCTCGCCATGATGGAACGAGCCGGCTTTGTCATGGCGTTCATTGGAATTGAGTCCCCGGTAGAGGAATCACTGAATCTGGTTGGGAAGACTCAGAACCTGCAGAATGACATGGCACAGGCGATACGGAAGATCCAGAGCCACGGCATTGAAGTAACGGCAGGCTTTATCGTCGGATTCGATACCGATCCGATCGACATTTTTGACCGGCAGATCCGGTTCGTGGAGGAACTTGCGGTGCCGGTGGCGATGGTCGGACTCCTGATGGCGCTTCCGCATACGAAACTCTGGGAGCGGCTGGATGCAGAAGGCCGCATCCTTTCCCGGTCGGACGGGAACAACACTCACGGTTCACTCCTCAATTTCAGGACTACCCGCGATCCGGTGGAACTTGTCCGTGGTTACCGCCGGGTTCTCGGAACAATATACCGTCCGCGCAACTACTTCCATCGGTGCATCGAACTGCTTCGGAGGCTTCCGGCAATTCGACCCGCACACGGCTCGGGGAACCGGATTCACTATAGGGAATTGCGGGCGCTGGCGCGGTCACTGGCCGTACAGACCTTCTCGAGATACGGATTCAGCTATCTTGGATATCTCGTTCATGCACTGATCGTGAAGCCTTCACAGGTGGTCAGGATTTTTACGCTGGCCATCCAGGGACACCATTTCTTCACTATTACACGTGCAATGCTCCAGGATCTCCCGCAGGTTGCCGAAGCGCCGGCGAAGAGGGAAAGGGCTCGCCGCAGCAGCAGTGCACAACCCGTCAGTGTTCGCCTTTGAATACGCTCGGGGAAGGTGATAGGATGTTCACCATAGAGTCCGTTAGTGGCAAAAGGAGAAATCATGGGGTCGGTTCCTTCCGCGGCTGCACAGATCATGGTGACGGTAATTCCAATTGTTGCGATCGTCCTGGGATCTGCGGTTGTTTTTTTCTACCTCCTGTGGCGGCACAAACAGCGTATTCTCATGATAGAGAAGGGGATGTCACCTCATCAGCCGTTCGATATGTTGTCTTTCAGTCTGCTGGCGGGCCTGCTGAATTTTGGTGTTGGGTTGGTGCTGTCGATCTTCTTCCTCGTGAAGGAGGGAGCGAGCTACAGCCTGCTGGGCGGACTCATACCGTTTTCAATTGGTTTGAGTCTTCTCGCATTCTATCGGGCGAAGCGGGCGAACAACGACAGATGACTCCGGACAGGAATCCGGACATCGCGGATGTCGATATCGTAAAGAGAGTGGTTCAAGGAGAAACCGAACTGTTCCGGCATATCGTTACGCGATACCAGCGGCGTGTTATCGCCATGGGTATACGTTTTCTTCATAATCGGGAAGCGTCCGAAGACTATGCGCAGGAGGTATTCATCCGGGTCTATCGCAATCTCCATACGTTTCGGGGCGAGTCGCGGTTCTATTCCTGGCTCATGCGCATTGCCTATCACATGGCAATCGACGCCAGCGCCTCCCGGAAACGGACCGACAGCCTCGGGGACTTCGAACCGCAGGATGGCGCGGACACTCCCGAGCAACAACTGCTTCGGCGCCAGGCGGCGGGGGCCATCCGGGACGCAATGAAAGAGCTTTCTCCCTATCACGCAGTGTGCATTGACCTGTATTTCTTTTTCGATCTCCGCTACGAGGAGATCAGCAACATGACCGGTTATCCCCTCAACACCGTTAAGTCCCATGTCAGGCGTGCAAAGGTCAAGCTGAGGCAGATTCTCGACGATTCGGTATCGGAGGTATGAAATGAACTGTGAAGATGTACGCGCCCTGTTTTTCGAACTCGACAAAGGCGAGTCCCTGCCCTCCGCAATACGTGAACACACCGAAACCTGCGAATCGTGCCGGTTGACGATTGCGCGCATGAGCAATGCAATGAACATGATGCCGGACCAGGTCGGCGCAGACTGGGCCGTGGATGAGCTGTTTGTTACGCATTTCACCGACTCGGTCATGGACATGGTGTATCAGGAGCGGTCCGCCGATGGCGCCGCGAAGCGCGCGTCCAACAGGTCTCTTGCGAGCTGGGTTGTGGCGGGAGTAATAATCCTCGCCGCAATGCCCCTCATCTCCTTCAGTAATTCATTCAGGTGGCTTTCCGGAGCCTACGGAAACAGACTCGATTTCCCCATCCACCTGATTTTCGGCATCATTGTCGCGGTGTACAGCTTGCTCTTCATCGGGTCCCATCTGAAGGAGATATCTCGCTGGCTCCACCTGAAGCCATACACGATATCATCGGAATCCAGCTGACCCTCAGTGCGCACCGAAGATGGATTCGAGGGCATTCCTCATGACACCGGCGTCGGCATCCGCGCCCGTCCAGTACTTGATTCCAATAATACCCTGATTCACGAGCATCTCGAGCCCGTCGATGACCGTGCATCCGCAGGAATCCGCCGCCTGAATCAGGTTGGTACGTGGCGGGTTCGGAATCACGTCCGAAACGACCATCCGCTGTTTCAACGATTCGAAAGCAATGTCCAGGTGCGCATCGCCGTCCGGATACAGTCCGATGGAAGTTGCGTTAATCACGACATCGCAGACGTCCGGAACTGCAAAGGTGTGGTCCCAGACGACCAGTTCGGCAGCCACATTCAGCTTTCTCGCAAGCAGATCCACCAGTTCCTCACCGCGTTTTCTGGTCCGATTCACCACGGTAATATGCGCGGCGCCCGCGAGGGCAAGTTCAACCGCAATTGCGCGGGCCGCACCGCCTGCCCCGAACAGGACCACTCTCTTCCCGCGTGGACTCGTGCGCGACTCCAGGGCGCGCAGAAAACCCTTACCGTCGGTATTTTCCCCAATGAGTGAGTTTCCCCGGCGGACCACGCAGTTCACTGCACCCATCACCTGTGCCGATTCTCCGAGCCCATCAAGATGCTCTATTACCGAAATCTTGTGCGGGATGGTGCAGTTGAAGCCGGCGAATCCCATTGCTCGTGCCCCTCGAACTGCAGTCCCCAGATCCGACGGGTCCACCTCTATTGTGAGGTATCGCCAATCCAGGCCCAGGTGCCGATATGCCGCCTCCACCATTGGTTGTGTCGGGTTCTCGGCCACCGGTTTACCGAAGACTGCGGTCAGTTCCTGTTTGAAGTTCATGTGAGTTCCCCCTTCGTCATTGTAACGGGGGTATGGTCTGCTGTACCATTGTCGCTTACAGAGGTCAAATGTGAATATCGAAGACATCATACAGGCGGTCGACGGCAGCGTGATCTGTGGTGCCGGCTCTCCGGCTACGGTACAGTACGGCTTCGCGTCCGACCTGATGAGCGATGTCCTGACCATCACCGCAGACAGCGTGCTCCTCATTACCGGACTCGCATCCATCCAGACAATCCGTACCGCCATTGTTGCTGATATCGGATCTATCCTCTTTGTCCGCAACAAGCGCGTAACCTCAGACATGAGCGACCTCGCAGCCGAAAACGGCCTTATTCTCATTTCAACAACCGCTTCCATGTTCAAATCCAGCGGCATCCTCTTTGCCCGTGGATTGAAGCCGGTATATTGAACTTTACCTCCTGATCCGGGAGGCAAGACGGAGAAGTCAGCCATAGTGCCCAAAATCCTCACTAAATGCGTTAGAATTTATGCGCACAACACGACTTTCATGTTGATAGGAGGAGTAGACTATGAAACGAATCGCAGTGCTGTTGTTCTGTTTGGTTGCGCTGTCGTTTTCGTCCTTCGCCCAGGCGAACGGCTCGTCCGACATCACCAATTTCGCACTCGACTGGGGAGTAAACAGTGCAAACTCAGTGCTTCCCTTGCCGGAGACGGCGTACAGTTATCTCTATCCGGAGACAGCGTACCGCTACAATCCGAGCGTTCTTACCGATGTGAGGCGCGTGTACATCATGCCACATGTATACCTATCCGCGAATCACAATCAGCCCACCTACACCCGGCGCGATGCCACGATCGGCGCTCTCGGGGGCACTGAGACCACCACCAGCACCGGCCGGCAAATCGTACCGGATGCAACAGCCTTCATGCCGATCAGCAGTACGATATTTTCCGGGATCTCGGCCAGTTATACGAACAGAGGCGGAGAGACTACCGTGGTAGACGACCGGTACACTTCTGCCACGTCGAGCATTACCACCGTAAGCGGGAAGTCGCTTACCAGCGGATTCTCCGTACAGCCGTACTTCGCAGCAAAGCTCAGCGGTCTTGACATCGGTTTTTCGCCGCTGGTGGTCTACCAGAACTCCCCCGGGGACAAGGTGTTCAATACAACAACCGATGCCGCGGCGAATGGCGGGAAGACCTACTACACTGCCGGTGCAGGGGCAAGCCACCCGACAAGCACAAATATTCAACTCTCTGGAACCATCGGTGCCCGGAAGAGGACGGATGCACTGGACATCGGACTCGCATTCAATGCATCCTACCGCAGCTCCGACAAATCCAGTGTGTGGTATGCGGCAGATACCACCGGGAACACCTTTGCGGATACGATTGTGACGGGTCAGAGTTACTACACGAACACGACGTGGGGTCTGGGAAATGCAGCATACGCCAATATGGACAAGGGAACATCCCTGAGTCTTGCGGTAACCCCGAGTGTTGTTTACACGGTGTCACCCGCGCTGAAGATCATCGGGATGGTGCAGTGGCAACCATACAACACGGTCCGGACACAGCAGTACCTGCGCACGACGGCGACCGACAGGAGTGATTATCAGGAACACCAGACCTACGGTTTGTTGAACCTTGTTGCGGTGGGCGGCATCGAGGTCGTTCCGTTCGGCGGTGCGTCTCTCCGCGTGGGAATTGGATATACCTCCAGTAACTGGGAGAATCTGATCGCCGTTCAGACCAGCGCGGCGGGAACAAGTACGTTGACCGCGGGCAATCCCGGTTATCCGGAGTTTGCACTCGGTGCGCAACCCGACAATCAGGTCGTTCAGAACGCGGGCAACTCAGATGCGTACGCGTCCAATGCAATTCTCCTTCTGACCGGATTCCGGTGGGACATTACGCCGCGAATTACCGTCTTCAGCCGACTGGGAGCGACCCTCGAGTTCAAGAAAATCATCTATCGCGTCTTCAACACGAGCGACAACAAAGTGTGGGAGGAGGTTTCTCCGTCAACTGATTTCTCGCTCGGTGCCGACCCTCTGCTTGGTGTTGCGGTGAAGATATCGGACAATGCTATCATTTCTCTCAGCGCACCAAGTGGCACGGGGAATATTTCAGTCTCGAGTCAGACGATCGGAGACGGCATTCCGCAGACGGGGGGAACCGCGACGACGACGACCACGATCGACAGCACGACCTCCAGGAGTGGCGACTTTACCGTAGACTTGAACTTCATTCTCGGACTCTGAAGCGGACATATGTTGCCGGAGCCTGTTCCCACGCGGGACAGGCTTTCTTCCGTGACATATCCTTTCTTTGGGTGTAGTATTTTTACCAACCGGGGGGTGAAGGGTGAAAACGAGGTTTCTTGGACTCCTGCTTCTGGCGTTGAGCGCAGGAGTGGCGTTCGCACAGTCCGAAATGAGTGTCACCGTCAAGGAGACTCAGGTAAGGGATCGTCCGTCTTTTCTCGCAAAAAGCGTGGCGAAGGTTGCATACGGCGACAGGCTTACGGTGATGAGCAAGCGGAGCGGCTGGGTTCAGGTCAAGGTGCCTGCAAACGGCATGGAAGGCTGGGTCAGCGCGTCCGCGCTCACGGAAAAAAAGATAGTCTTTCAGGCCGGGGCGTCGAACGTCGACAAGACTGCGTCGAGCAGTGAGGTCGCACTTGCCGGTCGGGGATTCAACAAAGAGGTCGAGGCGAAGTATAAGTCGGCCAACGATCTGGACTACACGTGGGTTGACCGGATGGAAACCTTCGGTGAGCCGACGAGCGCACTGGTGGCATTTATGGAGGCAGCAGGTCTCCATTACGGAAACGGGGGTGACAAATGAAAAGGCTGCGTCCTCTTGGTTCCCGTCATGGCCGGCCGGTCGTTCTCTTTGGGATTGCCGCGGTGATAGTCTTGGCGCTTGGCAGTTGCACGAGTTTTTCGCTCGGCAACATTGGATCGCGAATTGTGTCCGGCGATATTACGCAGGAGCAGGCGAGCTCGGTGCAGAAGACCGTGACCGCAGTACAGAAGAGTACCGAGGATATTACGCCCGAGCAGGAATACTACATCGGGCGCGCCGTTGGTGCGGTTATCCTCCGGAAGTACAAACCCTATGACGATCCAAAGGCAGATACCTATATCAACACCCTTGGACAGGCCCTCTCGCTCGTTTCGGATCGCCCCGAATTGTACCTCGGGTACCGATTTCTCATCCTGGACTCCAACGACATCAACGCGCTTTCCACGCCGAGTGGATTGGTTTTCATAACGCGCGGTCTGCTCAGGCTCGCTCACACGGAGGCCGGTGTTGCCGCGATCCTTGCGCATGAGATCGGTCACATAGAGGACAAGGATGCTATCAAGGCTATCAAGACCTCCCGCGTAACCGCGGCGCTGACGAATGCCGCAATTACGACCGCGCAGTTTGCCACCAGCCAGGACGTGGCAAAGCTCACATCGGTGTTCAGCGATTCAATCAACGACATAACACAGAAGCTCGTGAACAGCGGTTATTCCCGGGGCGCGGAGCTGGAGGCCGACCATCAGGCGGTCCGGATTCTCGAGCGAGCGGGCTATGATCCGCACGCGCTTATCGATGTGCTCGAGCAGATGAAGACCCACCTGAAACCGGGTGGTCTGGACTTTGCGAAAACCCACCCGAGCCCGGATGTGCGCATAGAAGCTGCACAGAAAGATATCGGTAATTATGTCGCGCCGGGGTACGACAGCACGGTGACTCGAAAACGGTTTGAAGCAGCAATGAACGGCATCTGATTCGAGGTGGGCGTATGATGGAAAAAGGCGCGGCTATGCGACCCCGGCTTCTCCGCGGTGTTCTTATTGGAGCCGGGGCGGGAATCCTTGCGATCATTATCTGGTTGAGCGGAATCCTTGCCGGTTTCGAATCACCGACCTGGGATGCGCGGGTCAGAATGTTCGCTCACCCCGATGCGGCAACGAGCCAGGTCGTTCTGATTCTGCTGGATCAGAACAGTTTCGACTGGGGCAAGAGCACGAACGGCTGGTCGTGGCCATGGCCACGCGAAGTCTACGGCGCAATTGTGGATTTCTGTAACCGTGCAGGTGCAAAGTCACTCGCGTTCGACGTGCTCATCGCCGATCCATCGTCCTACGGCGTTGCAGACGATCAGGCACTCGGAGCGTCGATCAAGGATTACGGTCGGTTCGTCGCAGCCGCGTTCCCGGGAAATGAAAAGGGAGGCGCCACCGCGTGGCCGAGTGGAGTACCGGTTCCGGGTCTCTCCGTCAACGGACTGCAAAGCTGGCTTTCCCCGTCCATTCAACCTGTGCTCCGTGACCCCTATGTCCTGTTTCCTATTCCTGAGATGGCGCGAAATAGCCGCATGCTGGGTGCCGCAAGCTTCACGAAGGACCCCGACGGTGTGTACCGTCGCGGGAGACTCTTCACCCTCTTCGACGGGCGGGTCGTTCCTTCGATTGCTCTTGCCATGTACGCGGCGGCGGACTCTTCCGTTCCACAGATCTCGATTCGTCCGGGGACCCTGGTGGTCGACGGCAGAAACATTCCGATCAACAGCACAGGGCAGGCTCTTCTGCATTATGTAACCCGGACCAACACCCACAAGAGCTACTCCGCCGCGGCAATTATCCAGAGCGACATTCAGCTCCAATCGGGAGAAAAACCGAACATCGATCCGAAAGAGCTTGCAGGCAAGTATGTGCTGTTCGGGTTTTCCGCTCCCGGTCTGCTCGACCTCCGTCCTTCGCCGATCGATCCGATTGTTCCCGGTACCGAGATCCACGCGACGATGCTCGACAATCTCCTGTCGAACTCGTTCATGCGCGACATGCCGGTCTGGGAGACCATGGCACTGTTTCTGCTCTTCGGAATAGCTGCCGGAGTAGCGGGATCGGTCGTCGCCGGTGTTGTTGCCACCCCACTGCTCTTTATCCTCGTACTCGCCGCGCCGGTTGGTCTGAGTTTTCTCTTTTACGGCGGCGGTGTGTGGATGCCGCTCATCGGGATGGAGCTCGGGGGCGTGCTCGCGCTCGTGGGTGCAAATGTCTTGAACTATGCCACCGAGGGGCGTCAGCGGCGCTACATCAAGAACGCGTTTCAGCAGTATCTGAGTCATGCAGTTATCGATCAGCTCATTGCCCATCCGGAACGCCTTACGCTTGGCGGTGAGCGTCGCGAGCTCTCGATATTCTTTTCCGATCTGCAGGGATTCACCGGCATTTCCGAAGGTCTTTCGCCTGAAGAGCTCACCGCGCTCCTGAATGACTATCTTTCGGCAATGACCGACATTATTCAGGAGGAGGGCGGCACCATCGACAAGTACGAGGGAGATGCCATTATCGCCTTCTGGAATGCTCCGGTACCTCAGGAAGACCACGCAATCCGGGCGGTTCGCGCTGCTCTCCGGTGTCAGGCGGCGCTCGCAGAGCTCAGGCCCGCATTCAGGGAGCGCGTGGGCAAGGACCTTTTCATGCGTGTGGGAATTAACACCGGGCCCGCGGTCGTCGGAAATATGGGTTCTCACACCCGGTTCGATTACACGATGCTCGGTGACGCAGTGAACCTGGCGTCGAGGCTGGAAGGAATCAACAAGCAGTTCGCCACCTACACCATGATATCTCAGGCAACTCTGAACGCCATAGACGGCGCGTTTCCCGCGCGCGAGCTTTCACGCGTAGCAGTGGTCGGGCGCAAGGAGCCGGTGGTCGTCTACGAGCCGATGTTCCAGGAGGAGTATGCGGCCGCCACGGAAAGTCTCGCCGCCTTTGCGGAAGCGCTTCCCCTGTTCTATGAAGGGCGTTTCCTCGAGGCGGCCGAAAAGTTCGAGGATTGCCCGGACACTGATCCCGCCGCGCGAATGTACGCGAAGAAATGCAGACAACTTGCCGAGCAATACGGCAGCACATCGACATCGGACGATCCGCCTTCCGACTGGACCGGCGTCTGGATCATGACGGAGAAGTAGTCGGCATGATCACATTTCTCCTGGACCGGATAGTCCGCGCAATGCAGGGCGGCGGAAATCCGTACGCGGTCTCTCTGATGAGCCGTGCAGGGCGGCGCGCCTGGTACCGAGGACGAACCGAGATTCAGGATTCCGAGACTGAATTCGGTGCGGGGCTGCTCTATCACCTCCAGGAGAAGAGGCTCGTCCCGTCCATGCGATGGGCGGCGACCCATTCGCCTTACTACCGTGAGCTGTTCGCCCAAAATCACGTAACCCCGCGGGATATCCGCTCGATCGCCGATCTTCGCGCTCTTCCGTTTACAGAACGCGAGCACCTTGCGGAATGGAGACGATTTCTCGCGGTACCCGAAGGTGAGGTGTACCGTATTGTCACCTCTGCCGGTACCCGCGGAACCGCCCGGACCACAGCCTTCACCGCGGCGGACTGGCATCGGGTCTGTTCCGCCCGTTCCGTTGCAATCGGGAGCCTGCTTCCGCGATCGGTCTGGCACCACGGCCGACCAAAGGCGCTCTTGATTTCTCAACCCGCCATACCCATGTGGGCGGACGCGGAATCTACCGCCGATGCCCTCAGACTGCTCGGATTCGACGTGCTGACCGTGCCGGATTCTGAGCCGGAGGAGGCCGTGCGCTGGATAGTGGATTTCGAACCGCCCGTAATTGCCGGGACGCCTCTTTCTCTGTGGAGCACTGCCCGCTGTGCGTCGGAGGTTCGCGCTTCCTTCAAACCTTCGCTTATCCTCGGACTCGGTGAACACGCGACACCTGCGGTTCGTGCACAGACCGAGTCTCAGTGGGGTCTGGCGCCCGTGGAAGGGTACGGAAGCGCTGAAATTGGCGGAATCCAGACCATATCCCTTCCGAACTGCCGTGGTGTTCATCTGAATGGTCTCGACTTCATTTGTGAAGTGATAGATCCCGACACGGGAGAGGCGGCTCCACTCGGCGAACTGGTCATTACGACCATGCTCCGGAAGGCTATGCCCCTGATCCGTTACCGTACCGGGGACACGGTTCGCCTTGTGCAGCACAATTGCAGGGTTCCATTTCCGTCAGTCGAGATTGTCGGCGACGACGATTCGCTCCTCTGGGGAGGGGTGCGTATCTCCGCATCCGAGCTCGTTGCGCGGCTTCAAACGCAGATCGGTTTCGCCGGAAAACTGGAATTGACGGCGGAATGGGTGGATGGCCGGGAACTTCTGACCTGCACCGTGGAGGGAGATCCTGATGAGCGTGGCGCGGCAGAACGCGTTCGAGCCGGAATAGAAGCAGCGTATCCGGGGATATCGGAAGACCGCCGGGAAGAGTCGAGATTCGAAGTCCGGGTGAGAGATCAGTTGCGGAGCCAGGTGAAATCCTACCGTATTCGGGATTTCAGATCGTTGCAATAGAGGAGGATGCGGTGGACGCAGCAAAGAGTGTTCTCCTTTTCTCGAGCGGCATCCGTTACCCCAGCCCGTTTGCACGGCTTCAGCTTGCTCGGATCATATCCTCAATGGAGGCTGTTTCAGTACGGAAGACCTCGCGTCTCGATCGTCTCGGGCGGCTCGAAACAGCGGATACACCCGGAGTAGTGCTGCACGTCGGACACTCAACGCCGAACCAGGGAAACGGAGATGCAGAGGCATTCATTGACGACTATCTGTTGCAGGGGGGTGGTGTTCTTGTTGTTGGAGGATCCGCTGCACCGAACGTCGATTCAAAAACTACCATACGGCAGGCGATACTCGTGCACCAGATCAACGAGTTTTCGCGAGTGTTCGATCAGACTGCAGACTTCACCATTGAGGAGACGCTCGTTCCCGCGATTTCCGGGATCTCATACGATGTTCATTTCGCGGGATTCGACGCAACCGGAAACAGCGTTCCTGCGGTCTGGACCCGCTATCGCGGCAAAGGACGAATGTGCGGGATCGCATTCGGAAACCGATCCGTAACCCTCAGGAACCCGCAGGTGCGAGGCATTATTCATCAGGCACTCAGATGGATGCTCATGACCTGAACTACGGATTCTGCCCGCTCTGAGCTTTCCCGTTCTGCTGTTGTTTGAGGTAATCCTGCAGGATCTGAACGAGCTCCTGGAGCGTCTCTTTCGGAATCTGATTCAAACGGGCTTCCATCTGAGAAGCGAGTTTCTTCAGTTCAGCCGTTGATTCCTTTGTCTTCTGAATGTCTCCGATGAGGGACTCCATCGTTGCGCGGAGCTCGCTCAGACTCTTCACGTCCGACTTGACCTTGCGCACCTCGTTCGTGTTTTCGGCAATACCTGCGCGGGTCTCCTCCTGTACGGTGGCCAGGTGTGTGTCCACGTACTGGGTAGTGGCGAGGAATCCAAGAAATCCGGTGGAAGCACAACTCGAGAGCAGGAGGCTGAGAGAGATCGCACCGACGGCCATGGAAAGAGAAAGCTTCATGGTTCACCTCCGAAACGGTTCCTATTCCTATCATGGAGCAACCGCAGGACTCAAGTGGAGATGAGTGTATTGACGGCTTCCGTCGCTGCGGCAATCTGCGTGGCCGGGTCTTCGGGCAGGACACGAAAGGGCGTCCCCATCGCAGAGAGAAGGGAACCGTACGTCTCCAGTTGTTCTCCCGCGGAGCGTGGATCGATGAGAGTCAGGTCGTAGTGGTCGCGCTCTGCCGCCTGCTGAAGCAGAAGCAGGGTCCGTGAATCAATGTCCGGGAATCTCGCACGCGCCTCGACGCCGATGCGAAGTGCGGATGTCGCGATGATCAGCACGCGATCGGCCTGACGTGCGAGCGCAGCTTCGGATGCATGCTGGGCGCGCAGAATGATGGAAAGATCCGAAGGTTCTATTGACCGGTTGTGGTATTTCTCCCAGAAAATCTGATAGGCAGGTACAAAGAGCGTTTCAAAATGCTGAGCCACCGCGTGCGCGAACCCATCGCTCTCTGATATTATCTGGACCCGTTTCAGGAAGTAGGGACGGACCGGTTCCGGGATATACTTCCAGTACCGCATAGGGGAAGTTCGAATATCGGTTGCCGAAACGGGGAACTGCGTTCGTGACGGATCCACTGCAATGAATGTTGCCCCAAGATCTGAAGCAAGCTGTATTCCGTACTGTTCAGACGCAAATACGAAGGAAATGGGGCCGCTCACGTGCGATCGGATAGTGTCCGCCCAGATACCCGTTGACCCGGGAACATCCTTCCGTGCTTCCGGGACTGCTTCGGTAATATGGACCATCTGAACGCCCGGAAAGAGTTCCTTCATCCACGAGTATCTCAGGCTTCCGGGAATCGGTTCGTTCGGAAGGGTGCATACGAGTACCGTCAGCTCATCGCAATAGCTGCGTGCAAAGTTGACCAGGTAGAGATGCCCGTAGTGGGGAGGCATGAAGCGGCCAATGACCACGCCACGAGTGGGGGTGTGGGACGTTGTTTGCATAACCGGTCAACTATAGTAACATTAATCCCGGGGAGGGGGAACATCATGCACGAAGATCGCACATACCTTATTGGA
Source organism: uncultured Spirochaetales bacterium (assembly GCA_964553615.1). Taxonomy (GTDB): domain Bacteria; phylum Spirochaetota; class Spirochaetia; order DSM-27196; family DATKUC01; genus DATKUC01. The sequence goes on from CAZKMA010000021.1 coordinate 24,571, forward strand.
TTCGACCTCGGCGGTACGAAGATGCTCGGCTGCCTTCTGGACCGGAAACTCGACATCGTGGCGCGAAACAAACAGAAGGTTGGAGACGGTTCCAGCGCCGAGCAGGTGTTCACCCGGATCCTGAGCTGCATTCACAATCTGCTCGAGACGGCGAAGGTCGACATTTCTCAAGTTGCAGGAGCCGGAGTAGCTATCCCCGGGCCTATCGATCTTGCGAACGGTGTTGTGCTGGAGACCCCGAACCTCGGATTCCGCAATTTTCCGCTGAAGAAGCGACTGGCTGCGGAACTTGGAATTCCCGTCATCCTTGAGAATGATGTGAACGCCGGGACGTACGGCGAGTACGTGAAGGGGGTCGCAAAGGGTATGAAGCACCTCCTCGGCGTATTTCCCGGAACGGGGATTGGCGGCGGGATCATCATAGACGGGAAACTCTATCGCGGGGCAACCGGCGGCGCCGGCGAGGTTGGCCATATGATCATACAGGTAGACGGCAGACTTTGCGGCTGCGGCCAGTACGGTTGCCTCGAATCGGTTGCGTCCAAAACGGCAATCTCGAAGGATGCAGCAATGCTCGCCGCGACCGGCAGCGCGCAGACCATGGCCAAGCTCGCCGGAAGCGACATCTCGAAGATGAAGAGCAGTGTTTTTTCCAAAGCGATTGTCGGAGGCGACAAATCCATTGCACGTCTTGTAGACCGTTCCGCGAGCTTCCTCGGGATCGGGCTGGCCAATCTTGTGAACATTTTCAATCCCGAGGCAATAGTCCTTGGCGGCGGACTCGTTGAGCGATTCGGGAAATCGTACGTGGCGATTGTTGAGCGGTCCATGCAGGAGCACGCTATGCCGTATCTGGCGAAGGGCGTGAAGCTTCTGGAAGCACAACTGGGCGATGATGCGGTGGCGATTGGAGTCGGATCGCTCCTGTCGGATCATCTTGCCGATCGGAAATAGCACGTAAAAACATGGAAGCGAAACGTCCGCACGGCTACAAGACAGTAGCGGTCATCGATATCGGCTCGACGGCAATCCGCATGGTCATAGCGGAGATCGACCCGGAAGGGGACTGGCGAAGGCTTGACCGGGCAGCGAAACCGCTCCCGCTCGGACGGGATGTATTCATGTCCGGATACCTCAGCCGGGAAACAATGCTCGGGGCGGTGAAAATTCTGACCGGATTTCTGGAACTGCTGTCCGGCTGGCACATAAGCCCCAGAGACGTGCGGGTAATTGCGACCAGTGCCATCCGCGAGGCACGGAATCGGGATACCTTTGTTGACAGGGTTTCCATCCGGACCGGACTCCGTATCAACATCATAGAAGGCGTCGAAGAGAACCATCTCACCTATCTCGCGGTCCAGCATGCCGTAACCAACATGCAGGGACCGTTCGCCCGTTCGAGCTCCCTGATCATCGAGGTCGGTGGCGGGACGACCGAGGTCATGATGCTGGATCGAGGAAAGATGGTCGCGGCGCACTCTTTCCGCATCGGGACTGTACGGATCGAACAGACGGTGAGGCCACGCTGGGAATCCGGAAGCCAGATGGAAGAGTATCTCCGCGAAAATCTTCGGGGAACTCTGGAGATAATGAACACGGAGTTGAAGCTTGCGCGCATCCACTACTTTGTGGCAGTCGGTGGAGATGCACGCCTTGCCGCCTCCAATGTTGGGCGTCAGGAAGCGGAACATTACTGGCTCATCGACAAGAAGGCATTTAACGATTTCCTGACGGAACTCGAAGAGCTTTCGGTCGATCAGATTGTGAGCAAACTCGCTGTAACATATAACGAGGCGGAAGGACTCGTGCCGGCACTTGTCATCTATCGTCTTTTTCTCGAGGCCACGAGCGCTACCCAGCTCATTGTTCCGGACGTCAGTATCCGAGAAGGAATGCTCGTCAGTTTCGCGCTCGGAACCGCGAAGGATGTCGAACAGCAGCTGTATGGCCAGGTCATCACATCCGCGATGAGTATTGGCCGAAAGTATCATTCGGACGAGAAACACGCGCTGCACGTCCGGAATCTGGCACTATCATTTTTTGATCAGTTCCAGGCCGAACACGGGCTGGACGGACACTCCCGCCTTCTCATGGAAGTTGCGGCCATCCTGCACGACATCGGGAACTTCGTGCGCGCGAGTGGCCACCACAAGCATGGGCAATATCTGGTCGCGAATTCGGAGATTTTCGGGCTGTCGCGGGACGATATACGGATCATCTCCAACGTAATTCGCTATCATCGAAAATCAATGCCGTTGGCATCGCACAGTACCTTCATCTCTCTTCGCCAGGAACAACGGATTGTGGTTCAAAAGATTGCGGCAATGCTTCGCATTGCCGACGGACTGGATCGCAGCCATCTGCAGCGCGTGAAGTCAGTCCGGATCGAGGTGAAGGAGGGCGATCTCCTGGTCCACTGTGAGAACCACGGAGATATCTCGGTGGAGAAATACGGCATGCCGGCAAAGGCACAGATGTTCGAGGATGTGTTCGGATACAATGTTGTGATCACATAAGGGCAAGTTTAATTATGGAAAATGTAGTTCGCAGGTACAAGAAGCACGAAGGGGGCCGCTACTTCAATCGGGAGTTGAGCTGGATCGAGTTCAACCGTCGGGTGTTGTCCGAGGCTATTCGACAGGACATCCCCCTTCTGGAACGGCTTCGATTTCTCTGCATTGTGGCATCAAATTTCGACGAGTTCTTCATGGTCAGGGTGGCATCTCTGAAGCGGCAGATTCAGACCCGGAACAAGGTTGTATGTCCGTCCGGAATGAGCCCCGAAGAGCAGTTGCGCGAAGTCATACAGCGAGTCCGAGAAATGGTTGCAACGAAGTATGATTGCCTGCTGAACGACATCATGCCGAAACTCGGAGATGCCGGCCTTCTGCTCAAGACACCGGAGACGTATTCGCCGCAACAGAAGAGATATCTGGAGGAGCTGTTTCGGGAGGAGATCTTTCCCGTTTTAACCCCCGTCCGATGCGAGCTTGGCAAACCTCTTCCCTATTCGGGAAATCTCCGGCTTCATGCGGCGTTTCTGCTTCGACCGATCGTACGCGAACATCTTCTTATTCCCGAAGCGGGGGAGCTTTCGTTTGCCATTGTGCAGATTCCATCCGGTATACCGAGGATTCTCTACCTGCCGGATTCTGAAGGCTCAGTCTCTTTCGCTCTGCTCGAACACGTGGTTGTCGAACATGCAGCCCAGCTGTTCCCGGGTTACGAAATTGTTGAAGACATCTTCTTCCGTGTAACACGCGACGCCGACCTGGGCGTGGACGAAGAACGCGATGAAGACTTTGTCGAGGCGATGACTCAGGTCCTCGAATCTCGCCGATCCGGAATGGCAGTACGATTGAGCCTGAACAAACCCACTGCACGCTTGCGAAACATCCTTACCGAGGCACTTGGCCTGGACCCGTCCGAGGTGTATGTCAAAACAGACCCGATGGATCTGAGTACCTTCATGGAGCTGGTGGAATTACCGGGCTTTGATCATCTTCGGAACGAGAAGTGGATTCCGCAGGATTCGCCCTATGTTCCCGAGGAAAGCTCCATCTGGGATGCAATCAAGAAGCAGGACATTCTTCTTCATCATCCCTTCGAATCGTTCGGTCCCGTAATTCGTCTGGTGCGGGAGTCTGCCGAGGATCCGGCTGTTCTTGCAATCAAAATGACACTGTACCGTACCAGCGGAACGTCGCCTATTGTGCACGCGCTGGAGCTCGCCGCTGAAAATGGGAAACAGGTGACCGTTCTCGTTGAACTCAAGGCACGATTTGATGAAGAGCAGAATATCGAATGGGCCCAGCGGCTGGAACGCGCAGGGGTCATTGTGGTGTACGGCATTGCGCGCTTGAAAGTGCACGCAAAGGCGCTTCTTATTATCCGGCGGGAGGAGAAAGGGATAACCCGTTACGTCCACCTCGGCACCGGCAACTATAACGACAAGACCGCGCGACTGTACACCGATCTTGGCCTCCTGACCGCAGATGATGATCTCGCCTACGAGGTTGGTCTGTTCTTCAATTCCATTACCGGTTATTCCGCAATTCCCGCACTCAGTAAGCTCGTCATGGCGCCCACAGCGCTGAAGGGACGGTTGCTGCAGCTCATTGACCGGGAAGCTCAGAGGTCGACTCCGGAAAATCCCGGGGTGGTTATCCTCAAGCTGAATGCCCTTGCGGATCCGGACATCATAGAGGCGCTCTATCGCGCATCGGGCCTCGGAGTCAGAATCTCTCTCATCGTTCGTGGAATCTGTATGCTCGTTCCGGGAGTGCAGGAGATGAGCGAAAACATTACCGTCATGAGCGTCGTGGACCGGTATCTGGAGCATTCGCGTCTCTACTACTTTTACAACGGCGGAGCCGAGGAAATATTTTGCGGCAGCGCGGATCTCATGCCGCGGAACCTCGAAAGACGCGTGGAGCTGCTGTTCCCTGTCGAAGATGCCGGACTGAAGAAGCGTATCAAGAAGGTTCTGGACACCTACCTGACCGACAGCTCGAACTCTCACATACTCCAGAAGGATGGAAGTTACGTCAGACGGGTGCCGGGGAGTGGCCCGGCAAAGCGATCTCAGCAGGTGCTCTACGATGCCGCCCGCAGCAGGGCGGACATCGTAGCTCCGGTCAATCGGAAAGAGTTCAATGTTCGCCGCAAGCCTTCCGCCTCCGGCCGTGCGCATGTCTAGCTCTTTCGGTATAAGCGACCGTGTTGATTTTTCGGCCTCCAGGTTGCGGATGTCTCGCCGTACCGTTAAAGTGACGAATATGGACCGTGAAGCATTACGCGAGGATCTCGAACACGCAATCAAGCTCACATTTTCCCGTTCCGGAGGCGCGGGAGGCCAAAACGTAAACAAGGTGAATACGCGAGTTACCGCGCGGGTTGAAATAGCCTCCCTGAAGTCGCTCTCTCCGGATCAGATTGAGCGGATTCGCTCAGGGCTCTCCAATCGAGTGAACGAATTGGGAGAGCTCGTCATTCATGTAGGCGAAGAGCGATCCCAGCTCCGGAATCGCCAGATTGCAGTCGAACGGTTGGTTGAGCTACTCGTCTCATTCGGGAGACGACCACGAACGCGACGGCCTACCCGGCCCAGCCGTGCATCTCGCGAAACCCGGCTCCGAGGGAAGCGAAAGCAGAGCGTCAAGAAGCATCTTCGCAGCAATCATGGGCTGGACGAACAATGACACTTCAAGTATTGCATTGAGAGGGGGGGGAGATGGCCCATTGCGTTGTACCGGAAGCCGAGGAGATTCTAGACGTCGAGTTCAAGGTTCTCGACCATGGGTTTGTTCGACTTGTCGATTATATGGGGGGCGACGAGCGCATTGTGCAGGCGGCGCGTGTCTCCTACGGAGCAGGAACAAAATCCTACCGCCAGGACCGTGCACTCATAGATTACCTGTTGAGAAATGAGCACACATCTCCGTTTGAACAGGTCAGCCTCACTTTTCATGCCAAGATGCCCATTTTTGTCGCGCGACAGTGGGTCCGGCACCGTACGGCGCGGCTGAACGAGATTTCCGGTCGGTACAGCGTTATCAAGGACGAATTCTACGTGCCGGAGGGCGACAAGATCGCCATGCAGAGCGAAGACAACAAGCAGGGCAGGGAGACGGCGCCGATGGCGGAACCGCTTCAGGAGAAGGTGCGAGATTCGATTACGGCGGGCCAACGGGCGGCCTACGAATCGTACGAGGAGTTGCTCGCCACTGGTCTGGCGCGGGAGATAGCGCGCATCAACTTGCCGCTCAGCACGTACACCGAATGGTACTGGCAGATAGATCTGCACAACCTTTTCCACTTCCTTCATCTTCGGATGGATCCGCACGCCCAGTTCGAGATCCGTGAATATGCACGCACCATGTTCGATATCGCGACGAGGGTGTGCCCCGCCGCGTGCGCATCGTTCCAGGAGCACATCCTTGGCTCGGTTAAGCTGTCACGATCGGAGTTTGAGCTGGTAAGGCAGATGTCGGACGATGATACGGTTCGCCGACTCGCCGCGGAGAGTAATATTTCGGGCCGTGCGCTCGATCGGCTGATCGAAAAGATGAAGGGGAATTCTTCACCCTGAATCACGGAATAAGTGGATTTGATGTTGTTTCTTTGTGCATAATTTATCCAAAAAACAAAAAGAGAACAATATCTCATTTTCTGCTTGATTCATTGAGGATTGTGTTGTATCCTCCTCTAACGAGGAGACATGTTATGGCTGAGGAAACGATTGTCGAAAAATCACAGTTTCTGACGTTCACGCTCGATCAGGAGCAGTATGCGATTGACGTGGCAAAAGTGAAGGAAGTCCTTGAGTATACGAACGTTACACGCGTACCGCGAACCCAGGAGTTTATGCGCGGCGTAATAAACTTGCGCGGCAGCGTCGTTCCGGTAATCGATTTGCGGATGAAGTTTGGAATGGACAAGACGGAAACGACCATCGACACGTCTATTGTTGTTGTAGAGGTGGAGATAGACGGTGAAACAGTAGTCCTGGGTACGCTGGCAGATTCCGTCCAGGAGGTCGTCGATCTGGACAGGAATCAGATAGAGCCGGCGCCGCAAATCGGGACAAAGATCAATACCAGCTTTATTCAGGGAATCGGCAAACAGGATGAGCACTTCATTATCATTCTCAATATTGACCGGGTTTTCACGGATGCGGAAATCCTGAATGTCGCCGAACACGCGACGGCATGATTTTACCGGCATAAGCCGGATTATCTGACGAGTGCAGACAGGAGTGCCGCTATCACGGCGCCTGTCGCGCAACTCGCAATATTCACCACGTCGTTGTTCACGCCTGATAGCCCGCGGATACGTATGTTCTTTGTGCCATCTCCACGGGTTTTTCGTTCGGTTATTCTGCCGGTGGATTCATCCCGGTACGTCGCCTGGATGGTGGCACCGATCACGCTGTCCACGATTGAGCCCGCGAAACCACTTCCTGTAACAATTCCCACAATCAAGAGGTCGCGGGGCCGGAACGACCAGCTGTTCGTCGCGAGGAGTCCTATTCCGTAGATGAGGCCGATGAACAGGGCGCCGAGGAGCGCCGCGACTGTTCCGAATGCCGTTACTCCACCGGACATTCCGGCGGGAACGGCGCGGCCGGAGATTATGGACACGGGACGTTGCCGGGAAAGCATTCCAATCTCCGTGGCCCAGGTGTCGGCGTTCGCCTCGGCAAACGATGCGGCAAGTGCGGCGAGCCATATGGTGTTGCCGCTCAGCGCGTAGATTGTTGCGGCAAGGAACCCGATGCCGCCGTTCGCCATGACCTGCAGACTGTCTCTGCGATCGCCTTTTTCAATCATGACCGCAGACGATTCCTTCCGTGCCCTGCCAATCCTGCTGAGAATCGAGGAAGAGAGGAAGAACGCGCCGAGGACAGTCCACGCCGACCAGCCGGAGAATATGAGAATCCCGGCGCTTACGAGGAATCCGACTGCGGCTCCTCCCGCGGTAACCGCCTTTCTCCAGTATGCGCCTGCGGCCAGCAGAAGATTTACCGCGACGATCGTTACAAATGAAACTGGCGATAGCATCAGACCCTCGCCAGGTTGAACAGCACGGTGGTCAGAATGGGCACGGTCAGATTGTCCAGGCCGAATGGTGTCAAAACCTCAATAGCGGTGGCAGTTGCCGCCACTTTGACCGATGTCAGAATGATTGAGTCAATTCCGCCGGCGAAGGAAAAGACCGAGAGTACTCCGATTGATACGAGGAGGGATGCCAGAAACATGGCAACCGTTCCGCGAACAGATTTGAAGGTCCCAAAACCGAAGACTGTGAATCTCAGCCTGGAGCTTCTCCTGCCGATCAGCGCCGCCATTCCGTCTCCCCATCCCATGATCAGGACTCCGAGAGCGCCGGTATAGACAGGGAATACTCCTCCGAAAGTCAGGAATACCAGCACGAGAAGGGAAACCGGATAGTAGATTGTGCCGAGACTTGCACGTGCCGCCTCGGAATCCAGTGCGGAAAACAGAGGCCGTTTCAGCGCGAACAGATTGAACGCAATGAAGAACAGCGGGCCAATCGCCGCCACCCACGGTTTGTGGTGGAAGAGCATTGCAATGATCCACCAGTGTGCAACTCCAATGTGAACGATCTTCCGTCCCGTGTCGCCATCTATCTGATTTCGGTGGATGAGAATTTGAACGAAGCCGAGAAGAGAAAATATGAAAACAAATGAAACGAGGATGCCAAGAATGTCACGCATACCCACGCATTGTAGCGAGCTTGCACAAGCGGTGCAATTGATCTATTCTGAAGGGGATTCCAATGGCAGTTCAAGATAAACAAAAACGGCTGGCTGTGCTCATCGATGCAGATAACACCCAACCATCAATCATTGAGGCATTGCTCGAAGAGATCGCCAAATACGGCGTATCGAGTGTGCGCAGGATCTACGGAGACTGGACGAGTCCCAATCTCAAGGGATGGAAAGACGTTCTTCTCGAGTATGCAATCCAGCCGATTCAACAATTTGCATATACCCGTGGCAAAAACGCCACCGACAGCGCGATGATCATCGACGCGATGGACTTGCTGTACACCGACAAATTTGACGGTTTCTGCATCGTCTCGAGTGACAGTGATTTCACGCGTCTGTCGGCGCGCGTACGCGAGTCGGGACTCACCGTCTACGGGTTCGGCGAACAAAAGACTCCGAAGGCGTTTGTCGGTGCATGCGACAAGTTCATCTATACCGAAATTCTTCGAAAGCGGGATGAAAAAGAGCCCGAAGTTCGCAAGGCACCAAGCTCGAAAGAGCTGAAGAGCGACACGCGGCTGGTCACGCTGCTACGAAATGCGGTTGAGGACTCTGCCGACGAGAACGGATGGGCGCACCTGGGTACGGTCGGTCAGAATCTTGCAAACCGCGCTCCTGAGTTCGATCCCCGGAACTACGGCTACAAGAAGCTTGGAGATCTCATTCGAGCGACCGGCCTGTTCGAAATTGATGAGCGATCCGCAGAAAACTCCCCGGCAAAAAATCTGTATGTGCGGGATATTCGACGGCGGTAACGAATGGCATTCATGAAAAGACGCAGTAGCCGATCGGATGAGCGGGCGCGTTTGATCGAGCGCGGATTTCGACTGCGATCGCTCGACATTCTTGCAATTGCCCTGGCGCTCGGTGTGGTTGTGCTCTTTTCCGTAAACGCGTACACCGGATCAGGAAACAGCAGCGAGGTAATTGTCCAGGCGGATGGGAAGGACTTTCTCTATCCGCTCAATCAGGATACCGAGTTCAAGGTAACCGGTCCCATCGGAAAAACTACCATTCAGATCAAGAACCATTCCGTCCGCGTTGTTGATTCGCCCTGTCGCGACAAGATCTGCATTGCCGCGGGGTGGCTCTCTCACACCGGTCAGTGGACTGCCTGTCTTCCCAATCGTGTCTTTGTCAGAGTTGAGGGTGGAAAGCCGGCCACGGTGGATGCTCAGACCTTCTGATCCGACCGCCCTTTGACGTCTGGGCACACGCAGTTGCGGACCTGTCTTTCAGCACTATCATCCTTTTTGTAAGCAATCTCAATTGCATTTCACCTGGTTACCTCCATGCCGCAGTCAACGTCCATCTCGAAATGGTTTGACATATGCCGAGAAACAGGATAGGATAAAATTATACCCAATTCACATCATAGCTTACCACGGGAGGAGAATATGAAGCGGCTAATGGTAGTCATGCTGTTGCTCGCAGTCGCATTTGCGGCGTTTGCGAACGGCGAGAAGGAGAAGGGCGCTATCGGCTCTTCTGGGGCCCTGAAGGACGGAAGCTATTTTGCGACCTACACGACCGCAGACAATCACGGCTGGCAGCCGTTCATGCGGATCGAGGTTGCCGGAGGTAAAATCGCTTCGGTTGCATACAACTATGTGAGTCCGGACGGAAAGATGTTCAAGACTCAGGACAATCAGTACAACACAACCATGCTGAAGTTTGCCGGAACGAATCCTGAGAAGGCATACCCGGAGCTTGAAAAGCGGATAATATCCGCCCAGTCCGGCAAGATAGACGCGGTAACCGGGGCTACGCACTCGAGTGAAACCGCCATGGAGCTTGCTTCCGATCTTGTTTCTCGCGCCGGGACAGGAAATACCGCCGATCTGGTTCTGCCTATGACGGGAATGTATACGGCGGAAGACAAGCCGGACGAGCACGGCGGGTGGATCGGTCATCTTGAGGTGACATTCGGCGATCAGGGGAAGGTCACGAAGGTGGTCTACGACGAGGTCAAGAAAGAGAATAACAAGATTGTCGCCTACAAAAGCAAGGACATGGAATACGAGAAGAACTTCAAGGCCAAGAGCGGCATCAGTCAGGGAGAAGCTTACACCAGGCTGAGTGCCGAGCTGACGGCGACCGCCAAACTGAATACCGTTGATGCGGTCACGGGTGCCACAGGAACGAGTGAGCGGTTTAACGCGCTTGTGGAAAATATCAAGATGCAGCGGACAGGTGTTGCGCCTTCGGCAATAAAGGCGATGCTCAAGTAGCCTGGAATTGCTCCGCAGAGATCGCCATGGCCGTTGTCCTCCGATGTCCTGCACCGGAGGCAACGGCCATTCTTTCGGCGTGTGTTCTCAGACTCTCAGTTTGTTACGTTGTCCGCCTTTTCTATCTGATCAATGGTGGAAACGGGGGGCGTATAATTCGGACCGGCTGCTGCGGTGGAAATATCCTCGATGTGGTAATCGGAGTTGGTGAGGGTGAACTTCCCATCCAGGCCGGGAGTGTAGTAGACCTTCTTGTTGTCGGTCACAAATATGGCATCGACACCCTTCATGTCACGGATCAGTTTATAGCCATTTTCAAGCCCAAGCACGAATACCGATGTCGAAAGTCCGTCACAGATCATGGATACGTTGCTGTAGATCGTGGTGCTGGTCAGATGGTCCTGCACCGGATAACCTGTCTTCGGGTTGATAATGTGGTGATACATGACTCCGTTCCTGATGAAGTAACGTTCGTACGGTCCCGAGGTAACGACCGACATATTTGTTGCGTTAACGATACCGAGGTAGCCACCGCGCGGGGCAAACGGTGTCTGGATTCCGATGCGCCAGGGCTTCCCGTCTGGTTTCGCGCCCATTACCAGGATGTTGCCGCCGAAATCGAGGATGGCGTGTTTGACCCCTTCCTTGATGAGAATCTGTTCAGCCTGGTCTGCAGCGTATCCCTTGGCGATGCCACCCAGATCGATTCCCATCCCTTTCTTCTCCAGATACACGGAGTGATCGGCTTCATTCAATTTTATCCAGTGCCAGTTCACCAGAGGAAGCAGTTTCTTGATCTCTTCCGGGGATGGAAGTTGTTCATGATCGGTGCCGATGCCCCATAGTTTTACGATGGGTCCGACCGAGATATCGAAGGCACCGTCAGTCAACTTGCTGAATTCGAGTGCCGTCTTTATTACGTCGAAGACGTCTGGGGTTACCTGTACCGGTTTGATGCCGGCATTCCTGTTTATTTCGACAACTTCGCTGCTGTTTCCTTCCGTTGTCATGCGGTTATGAATGTCGCGCACGCGGGCAAACGCTTTTTCGAGAACCGAGGGGTCTACCCGATCGTACACGGTCATGGTAATGGTGGTGCCAAGAAGCAGTTCCGTGCGGGAAAATGGCTTCGTGGATGTCCTGCTGCCACATCCAGTGACCAATACCAGAGTGAGGGTAGCCACGCCCAGCAGCGCAGCCGTTGTCCAGCGAAACGGTGTTACTCTGTTCATGATAGAACTATTAGTACCATATTTATCGAATTGAGGTCAATGTATTACTCTTTTAGCAAGTAAAAAGTGATAACTGACTTGCGTTAATTCGATAAACATGGTACGATAATTTTATACCGAAACATCACCATCTTTTTGGGAAACCAAAATCAGCGGAGGCCGCAGTATGGCAGAGAAGACACGTATTGCTGTGTTAGGAGCCGGTTACGCCGGCATAGCTGCTACGAAACTGCTCTACAAGAGGTACAAGAAGAACCCCAACGTAGAGATCAGTATTATCGACCGGAACCCGTACCACACCCTCATGACGGAGCTTCACGAAATTGCCGGGTCCAGAACCGAGCCTGGGGCAGTTCAGGTGAGCCTGGCGAAGATCTTCGGCGGGAAACGCATGAAGGTCGTCATTGACGAAATCGATACGATTGAGTTCGAACAGAACAAACTTGTGTCGAAATTAACTGAATACCCCTACGACTATCTCATCATCGGCGCCGGCGCTGAGCCGGAATTCTTTGGAACGCCCGGTGTCCAGGAGCATTCCTTTACCTGCTGGTCCCTGGAGGATGCAATTCGCATTCGCGTCCACGTAGAAGACATGTTTCGCGAGGCAGCCAAGGAGCCGAACGAGTCGAGGCGCAGAGAACTGCTGACATTTGTACTGGCTGGGGCGGGGTTTACCGGCGTTGAGCTTGCCGGAGAACTTCTCGAGCGGCGCGATGTGTTGTGCGAGCAATATCATATCAACCCCAAAGAGGTCCGGGTCGTCATTGTTGAAATGAAAGACACGATCCTGCCAATTCTGCCGGAATGGCCACAGAAGAAGGCTGAAAAGTACCTCCAGAAACGTGGCGCAGAAATCATGCTCAATGCTCCGGTAGCGGAGGCTTCAGAGGGTTCTGTACGGGTTGCCGGCGATCACGACCTCGAGATCCGTACCGAAACCTTTATCTGGACCTGCGGAGTTCACGGGTCCGAGTTCACTTCGAAGATTGAGCTGACCAAGGGGAACTGTTCGCCTGACCACGGAGCGGTTGCTTCAATCGAGGGTATTCACGGCATGGCCGGATGCCATTTCGACGACGACGAACGGTATGTCGTCGGAGAGCGCGGTCGGATCAGTGTAAACAAATACTGTCAGTCCGTGGACTTCGACAACGTCTATCTCGTCGGGGACGTCATGTGGTACGTTATTGGCGACAAGGTCGTGCCGCAGATAGTCGAGACGGCGTTGCAGTCAGGAGAAGTCACTGCCAGGAATATCATCACGGATATTGAGGGTGGTGAGAAAGAGGGCTTCAATCCGAAGTACCACGGATTCATGGTTTCAATCGGCGGGCGGTATGGTGTAGCTCACGGCATGGGGATGTCGTTTTCCGGGTTCATGGCCATGTCTGCAAAGCACCTCATTAACCTGCATTATCTGCTCGGACTTGCGGGAATTAACGCCGTGTGGGAATACATGCAGCACGAGTTTTTCACAATGAAGGACCGGCGCAGTTTTATCGGTGGACACCTGTCATGGAAGATTCCGTCCTATTGGGCCTTTCCGCTTCGATTGTGGCTCGGCGGAAAATGGCTTTACGAGGGAATCAAGAAGGTCACCGAAGGCTGGCTCAATCCCGGCAAGGAGGGACTCGCGCACGTATGGTCAGGAGCCATTCGAATGCCTGGTGTGAGTTTTGCTGCCGAGGCAACGTCCGCAGCAACGGCTGCGACGGGGGCAGCGGCGGGACACGTTGCGCAGGCGGCAACGAGTGCTGCGGCAAATGCGACCTCGGCAGCGACGGCGGTTGCACAAGCTGCACCGGCAGCCGCTCAGGCGGCGGCTGACGCAACATCGGCAGCAACTGGGGCAGTAGCCGGCGCGGTAGCCGGTGCGGCACACACTGCCGCAGCTGCGGCCTCCTCCTACGGGCAGGCACTGAGCGGCCCATGGGGCGTGTACACCTGGTTTGCCCACAATGTCCTCAGCGCTTCGCCGCTGCTGGCGTTTCTTCTGCAGGCCGTCGTTGTCATAGTTGAGATCGGCCTTGGACTTGCGTTCGTTGGTGGAGCCTTCACCTGGCTTGCCGCTGTCGTATCCATTCTCATTGGCGTAATGTTCATCGCCTCAGGATGGGGAAGTCCGGAGCTGCTCTGGTACATGTTCGGCGCTCTCGTCATGATGGGTGGTGCCGGGCGCGCTCTCGGCCTCGATCACTGGATCATGCCGTGGCTGAAGGGCTGGTGGAACGGTACCCGGTTTGCCAAGCGCACCTACCTCTACACCGATGAACCGCACGATCGATGGAACGGAAAGCGAGCAAGTCGACCGCAATCCAACATTTCTGTGTCATCACGATAGTCTGCATTGTAGAACCCGGAAAATCTTAGTACATTACATAACGGGAATCATGCGGCCGGAATCCTCCGGCCGCTTTTAGCAAATACGTGGCACACTGCTGCGGACGGGATGGAGAATGACGCACTTCTGGGATGACTTCCCGGCTATTCAACATGATCTGGAACGTGTCCATGATGTCATTCTGGACAATGTTCGCAGCCGGAACGTGACTATCACCCGCGCATTGACAAATCTTGCGAATCGGAACGGAAAGTTGCTCCGGCCCGGGTTCGTGCTGTTGAGCGCTCGCCTGAAGGGCGACCTCATGAACGGAAATGACGGCAACGGGACGATGGGCAATTTCGTGGAAAATGGCGATTTCGTCGGAAACGGCGGTTTCGTTGGAAACGGTCATGGATTTTCGGCCGAAGCAGCGGAATCCGGTCGTGGTGCCCGCACAGTTGCCGAAATACGGCCACTTCCGGAGAAGATCTACAAAATTGCCGCGTCCGTCGAGATGCTGCACATGGCGACCCTCATTCACGACGACGTGATAGACGAGGCCAACAACCGCCGCGGTCAACCGACGGTTCACGTCGAATACGGCAAGAAAGAGGCCATTCTGATGGGTGACTACCTCTTCAGCCGGACCTATCGGCTTCTTGCCGACAATACCAGCATCGAGAACGCAAAACGGCTTGCTCTGGTCGTGAGCCAGATTGTAGCCGGCGAAATCGATCAGTCTATTCCCGGCGAGCAGATCAGCTACGGACCGCGAACCTATATTCGCCGAGTCGTCGGAAAGACTGCCACCCTCATAGCCGATAGCTTCTATCTCGGAGCTTCGGAAGCCGATATGGGCCTTGCCCGGAGTACCTATCTCAGGCGGATTGGATACAGCATCGGGATGGCGTTCCAGATAATCGACGATATTCTCGATTTCACCGGTTCGGCCGATGTGCTCGGGAAGGCGCCGGGTTCCGACCTCCGTCAGGGAGTTGTGACGCTGCCACTCATCTACGCAATGCGCGCAAACGGCAAGGACGTTATCTGGAAAAGACTCTACACCCCGGAGAGGCTTACGAGTTCCGACTTGACCGCAATTATCGAGGCAATAGACCGGGAGGGCGGGTTCGCCATGGCCCGGGACAAAGCGGAGCAGTATACCCGCCGTGCTCTACGCCAGATCGCGTTTCTCCCACGCGGCGAGAACAAAGACGTACTGGCAGCGGTGGCCAGAAAGCTTCTCGATCGTACCTACTGACAATTCCACCGGGAGTCCGCTGTCTACTCCGGGTATTTTCGCCGTATTTCCCTGAAGGTGTCCTGGACTCCAACGAGCAGGTCCACCAGAACGGGGTCGAAATGCTTCTCGCGATCACCGACAATGTCTGCCATCGCCTGTTCGTGACTCCAGGGTTCCTTGTAGGGCCGTTTTGATGTCAGAGCATCGTACACGTCGGCCAGTGCCGTTATCCGGGCGGAGAGCGGGATCTCTGAACCAGCAATTCCGTGCGGGTATCCTGTGCCGTCCCACCGCTCGTGGTGATGCAGGGCGATTCGTGAGGAGAGAGTCAGGAACGATTGCTTACCGAGCTCCTGGTCCGCCTCGTTCAGGATGTTCCAGCCCCAGATTGTGTGTTTCTTCATGATTGTCCACTCCTGCGGCGTCAGGGTCGCCTCTTTCAGGAGGATGCTGTCCGGAACTCCAACCTTTCCTATGTCGTGCAGCATGGACGAGAGAAAGATGTCATCGATGTACTCGTCGGAGATGTTGAATTTGTATGGCTGGTGCCGGTAGACCTCGGCCGCAAGCGCGCCATTGTATTCGGATATCCTGTACAGATGTTTCCCGGTTTCCAGGTCACGGTACTCGGCAAGCGCGGCGAGGGATTTCATGGCGGTGGACTGGGTTTTTTGCAGCACCGAGGTCGTTGCCTGGAGTTTTTCGTTCACGACCCGATGTCGTTCCAGTGTTTCCTGAAGGTCTTCATTCAATCTGAGATAGTTGCTTACATCGAACAGGACTCCCAGCGTGTTCCTCCCTACGAGCGTTGCCGCATTCTGGACAATGCGGGTCTCTCCTTCCCCGGTGCGGATATGGGCGTTGATTGATCCGGGTTGATCCTGCAGAATTCGAAGCATTCCCTCCTGCCACAGATCATCTCCGACGAAGAACGGTCCGTGCTCGTTCACCTCGTCGATGTTGCCGTACTTGAACGTCCGCAGAAAGACCTGATTTGCCGTAACAAAGCGACCGGCCGGGTCGGTGACGTACATCGGAACGTTCAGCATGTTCATGAGGCGGCCAAGAACGCCGGGCGTCAGTGAATCCGGTTCGTCACTCTTGCGGCGGAGCATTCGGGTTTCCTTGCGGAGCATTCCGACGGTTGTCAGATCCTGAGCCTTGGATGCGAGGAATCCGAGCATGAGCGCATTCTGCTTGAGAAATCGGCGCGGGGATTCGCACTTCACGAGAATGGCGCCGTTCGCATCGCCCACCGGGTTTTTCAGCGGATAGTAAAGGGTAACATCCTTCTGGAATTTCTGCGGGAATATGCTCTGCGGAACAGGCGATTTCCCGTTCAGAACCGCGGGTCCGCGCGGGAAGAGCGCCGCCTGCCGTGAAGGGAGCAGAAAACTGAAGTCTACCGGTTTTTCCCCGTCAGGGCTGTCGAAGTACACAATTCTCGTCGAGTGAACGTCAGGGAATCGTTCAATCCAATCGAGAAGCCTTTTCATCTTCTGCGAATGGGACAATTCGCAATCGAGTTCTTCGAACAGGTCCAGCAGCTGTTCCAGCACGCGTGTCATCCGATTCCACTCCCCTCTCATTACCACTATCGGGTTAGGAGCGATCTCGATTGACAGGAAATTATTGTGTTTTGGTCATGATTCGGTTTATGGAAGGCGGTACAGTGCTCCGAAGTCTCTATACAGCTGCCCGGCAAGGAATACATGGGGATTCATGTACACCTGTGACCTCATTCTCATGGGGGAATTGACTATCTCGGTCCGCCCGTTCTCCACCCGGGTATACATGGCCGGGTGGATCAGGTTCATGTGCTCCACCACAATGCCTCGTGCATAATTCTGATGAACATAGTCTATTGTGCCGTCGGAATGCACTCCGAGCACAATGCCGGCATGGGTCAGCGGATCGTCCCACTTCCCGTCTTCGTTGCTGTCGTACGTGTTGTCCCAGAAAATGATGTCTCCGGTCTGCGGGTACCGGGTCGTATAGAGCAGCCCCCGAGCTTTTGCTATCCGATAGAGGCGGGTTACGCCATTGCCTGTGACATTGTTGAAGTAGGGCATGAGATCGATGCCGGCCTTAAAGTAGATGGCAAGGATAGTTCCGGTGCAATCGTAATTGAAGCGGTGGCCGTCAATGAGCAGGTTCGTCCGGCCGAGCATCCACTTCGCCGCCGCCAGGATGCGTCTCTGCCTTTCCGAGAGGGATTTGGTGCCGGCGGTGGTGTACGCCGCGGGGACCGTTGCGCTGCCGGCGGATTGCGCCCCGGCGTACTGTCCGAACAAACCCGTATCGGAGGGCATAATCATCACGCAGGATCCGAGGAGCGCTGCACCAGCTGCGACTGACACCGCGGTAAACGCGGATCTGAAGAAGCGCTGCAGCTTCAAAAGCGCAGTCCTGTGGCGCGGATTCTTGTGCCCATCGTCTGTACTTCCCACGCAATCTGCAGACATTTCTGATCCTCCGACTACAGTATCGTCTGTCGGGCCGTTTCCCGTTAACCCGGGTCGCTCCGGTATCCAATGCCTATCAGAAACGATTCGAAGGACTCCTTTCGGCTGGACTTCGGTTTGAAGGGTTTTGCACTGTTGAACCGTTCGCGAAAGAGTTTCAGAAAGGTCTGTTCATCCCCCCCCTGGAAGATCTTCACCATAAGGTTCCCGCCCCGTGTCAGATGACCGACCGCAATCTCCAGTACCATGTCGACCAGGGCGCTTGATCGAGCGGTGTCTACGGTTCGGTTTCCCGTGGTCGACGGGGCCGCATCGCTCAGGATTACGTCGAAGGGTCCTTGCCTGGACAACCATCCCTGCGCTTCCGGACTGAAAACATCTCCCTGCAGGAACTCCAGATTGTCGGGTATTCCGGGGAGGTTGAGAGGATTAAGGTCTATCGCAAAGACTGGTCCAGGTGACACTATGCCTGCGCTGTATGCGCTCCAGCTTCCGGGTGCGGCTCCCACGTCGAGCACCCTGTCTCCGCGCTTCAGAATCCGGTATCGTTCCTGAGCTTCCTGCAGCTTGTAGACGGATCGGGCCGGATAGCCTTCCCGGTGAGCCCTGCGGGTGTAGTGATCCGGTTCGTCACGTCCTGCCATTCAATCTGCCTGTGCAAGTGCGGAAAGGAAGGTAAATGCCCGGTCGGAGAATCCCGGTAGATTCTCATGGCCAAAGTCCGGGTAGATCTCGATCTGTTTGGCAGACATGATGCGGTTGTATACCGCGAAATGCGTGGACGGCGGGCACACATCGTCCTGGAGGCCGGACGCAAGCAGTACATCAGCGCGGATGCGGTGAGCGAGGTGCTGAATATCGATGTAGCCGAGCCGAGCAAATATCTCCTTCTCCCGACTATGGGTCGGGTCAAAGCGGCGGAAATACTCCTTGAGCTCGACATACGCATGGTCGACGAGGTCCATCTCCCAGACTCTCTGGTAGTCGCACAGGAATGGAAAGCGTGCGACTGTCTTTCGTATCCGGGGTTCGAGAGCCGCACAGACCAGGGCCAGTGCCCCGCCCTGGGACCCTCCGGAGGTCCCGACGCGCGTCTCATCGATCTCCTCCATAGCCATGACAATGCGGGCAAGCTGGGCTGTGTCAAGGAAGATCTGCCGGAACAGCATCTTTTCGGGAGCGTCGTCCAGACCGCGAATGATGTGTCCCCGCAACGTATTACCACGGATCCCACCACGATCCTCCGAGAGCCCTCCCTGACCTCGCGCGTCCAATGCCGCGACCGTAAATCCTGCAGCGACGTAGCCGAGTTTTTCCGACCAGTCCCCGGCGTCTCCGCTGTAGCCGTGGAAAAGCAGCAGTGCCGGACCGGAGCCGCGCGATGAAGCTGGGGCGGAAGCTTTTGGCCGAAGGAGTTGCGAGTGAACCCGCGCGCCGCCAACTCCAGTGAAGTACATGTCGAAACACTCAACATTCGGCGCCTGAAAAGCCGCCGGTATCAGTTCGAGCTCATCGGGCTGAACCTTCAGTTCTTCCAGCGCGCGGTCCCAGTACTGGTCCGCATCCGCAGGTTTGGGGTTACGACCACGGTAGGTCCTCAGCTCGGGAAGCGGCAGATCAAGCATCGGCATGACTATTCTCCTATGGGTAGAACATAACTCTTCAAGGGAGGAATTCCGTTGAAATAGACCGAGCTGTAACTCTGAGTATACGCCCCGGCGGTGAAGATGTAGACCTTGTCTCCCGCACTGGTCGAACTCGGCATCTTGTACTTGAAATCCTGGTACATGACATCCATGGAGTCGCAGGTCGGTCCAGCAAGAATGATTTCCTCAGCCTCTCCCTGGCCTTCAAAGTAGATCGGGTATTTTATCGCCTCTCCAATCGACTCGATAAGACCGCCGAAGAGGCCGACATCGAGGAAGGTCCACCGGTAGAGATTGTTTTTAGACTTCTTGGATATTCTGATAATTTCTGATACAATCACGCCGGCGTCCGCCGTCATTGCCCGGCCGGGTTCCATGTAGATTTCCGGGAAGTTGTCTCCGAAATCCTCGATAAGGAAGCGCTTGATTTCGCTCGCGTACACATCCAGAGGCAGGGTCGGAGATAGGTAGCTCGCAGGGAATCCGCCGCCGAGGTTGATCATCTTGAGGGAAATCCCTTCGTCCGCCTCGAGTGCGTCAAACAGGTACTTACAGCGGGCAATGGCGTCATCCCACTGACCGATATCCCGCTGCTGAGATCCGACGTGAAACGAAAAGCCGTACGGCTCGAGTCCCGCGTTGCGCGCTTCAATGATAAGGTAGTATATCATGTCCGAGTGGGCACCGAACTTTCTGGACAGCGGCCAGTCAGAGCCGGTACCCTCGGTCAACAGTCGAAAGAAAACCTTCGAACCGGGGGCGTGCTCTACGATATTCGCCAGATCTTCCTGGGAATCCGTCACAAAGAGGCGAATACCCCGATCGTAGAAATACCTGATATCGCTGCTCTTCTTGATAGTATTTCCGGAGCTCATCCTCTCGGGCTCCACACCGAGTCGAAGCAGTTGGTCAAGCTCGAAGCGGGTTGCGACGTCGAAGCATGACCCGAGCTCGTTGAGCAGCTGAATAACTTCGTCCTGCGGATTCGCCTTTACCGCGTAGTAGATCTGAGCAAACGGAAGCGCGTTCTTCATCTCGCCATACTTCCGGCGAATTGCTTCCAGGTCGATTATGAGGCAGGGAGTTTCCTTGTCCTTGGCGAACTCCTTGATCCTGTTGAAGCGTTCGCGCGTCATGTAGCGATCCAGAGGAAAGTAGTAATTTTCCTTGATCATGATGCCTCCTGTCCACGGGTGTAACCAGCATACAATAGAGAAAAACTCTACGCATGTCACTCCGTCCAAAACTGAATTACCACCCGCGTCAGTCTTGACTGCCTGACGGTCAATCCTTACATTCTGAGCATGAGCAAAAGCTCCGGATTGCAGCGGCCGTTCGAGTACCGCGAGTACAACGTAACCATAATTCTCATTGCAGCAAATGCATTGGTCTTTCTGCTGAACAATGTTGCTCCTCAGACACGCCTCGAAATGTCTCTGGTGTCGCCGGCGGTGCTGGGCTACAACGTTCATACGCAGTTCTGGCAGCTTCTGACCTACATGTTCGTACATGCAAACTTCTCACACATTTTTTTCAATATGCTGGGACTTTTCTTCTTCGGTCTTCAGCTGGAGCGGAGAATCGGCAGCACCGAGTTTCTGATCTTCTACCTTGTGTCCGGTATCGGCGCGGGTCTTATCTCACTGCTCATCTTCTGGCTGACCGGAGCGCCGACTGTATTGCTTGGCGCGTCGGGCGCGGTGTTTGCGGTGCTCCTTGGATTTGCCACCTACTTTCCAACCGCCATGATCTACGTGTTCGGCATTATTCCTATTCGTGCACCCATTCTGGTCCTCATCTATACCGCAATAGAGCTCTTTTCACAGTTCTTCGGCGCACGTTCCGGCGTTGCGCATCTGACTCATCTTGCGGGTTTTGCCGTTGCCTATCTCTATCTTGTTGCGCGTCTTGGGATCAATCCAGTTCGAGAGTTCATGAATTCGCGCCGATAATAAGGCGTGAGTTATTTCCGCATCCATCATCGGCTGATACCTGCCATAGCGCGGGTACTGTGTATTTGTCTCTTTCTTGCATATTCCCCCGCATTACTCTCTGCGTCCGGGGACACGCTGCTTATTGCTGAGTTCTCGGCGGAGACTCACCCCCTTATCCGGGATACAGCCGCGCCCCCGACCCGGGATGAAATAATCCGGTCCCTGCTGCATGAGGCGCAGTACGTCTTTTCGGGAATGGTGTACGGTTTCAACTTTGTGTATACTCCGGCCGACCCGGCCAGGAAAGTCTCCGACGCATTTGATCTCAAACTGATTGCCGAGATCCCGTGGGGCGATCCACGGATGTCCGTTCTCGATACCCGGACCGCAAACGGTCTGTTCTTCGCCCGAATCACCTACCGTCCGGCGGACTTCCAGGTGGCACGGTGGGAGGCATGGCAGAGCAACTCCAATGCGCATGCCTCCGGGGAAGGGAAGGCTTCCTATCTCAAGGGATCGCCTGCACGCAGGACTGCGGTGGAAGAGGCGGTGAAAAACGCAATCAGGCGGTACGTGAGCGGGAGAATTTACAGCAGACCCCGCGAGATTTCCGGCAGTCTGGCCCTTCTCGACGCACCGCGCATCATAGTGCAGACCGGCAATTACGTGGCAACGGTACGGATTGCCCTCGACGTTCGATCGGTCAAACCGTATACGGTCTTCTGATTACAGGACAAGGGCAGAGGCAACAAATGCAAGGCCCCCGCCGACCAGCATTCCGACAGCAATCTCGAGTACTGAGTGCCCAATCATCTCGGAGATTTTTGTCTCTTCGTGCGCACCGAGTCTGTCAAGCACACGGTTGAAGCGAATGGACAGGCTCTGGACGTGTCCTCGCAATCGGTATGCGTCGAATATTACAATCACCGCGAAGGCCGCGGTGACTGCAAAGATATCAGAACCGATGCCGTTCTTCATTCCGATGAGTACCGTCAGAGCCGTTACGAACGCGGAGTGCGCACTCGGGATTCCTCCGGCTGTGGCCAGATATTTCCACTCTAGCTTCCCGTCCTTGATTGAGTAATACACGAGCTTGAACACCTGGCATGCCACCTGGACTACACCAGCGGTAATGAGCACGGCGGGGAAACTGTTCACCCGATCCTCCTACAAAAGTCGGTTTCGAATTTCTGCGCTTACATAGTCCAGGATTGCCACGGTAATTGCAATAAACCAGACGGCGATTCCTGCAGAACGATAGTCCAGAAGCCGAATATACTGCACCAGGAGGAATCCTATTCCACCGCCGCCAACTAACCCGATGACGGTGGACATTCGCACGTTGATATCCCAGCGGTAGATCGAAAACGATATAAAGGGCGATATCATCTGCGGAATCACCGCATACATGATGGTCTGGAGCCTCCCGGCGCCGGTGGCCTGGATTGCTTCGATCGGGCCGTGGTCAATTCCCTCAATGGCCTCGGAATAGAGCTTTCCAAGCGCCGCGACCGAATGCAGCGTCAGCGCGATAATGCCGGCGAATGGTCCGAGACCAACCCACACCACCGCAATCAGCGCCCAGATCAGCGGTTCGATTGATCGGACAATATTGAGAATGGTTCGTGTTATGAAATAGATGGTCAGGGTTATCCAGGACGCGGACATTATGTTCCGTGCTGCAAGAAACGCAATGGGAATTGAGAGCAGAATACCGAAGAATGTCGCCATCATTCCCATCATGATTGTCTCGACCATGCGTGCAACGGTAAGTTTGAGCGGCTCGCTCGGGAGAGGCGGACCTGCACGGAAGATCTGCCGTGCCTCTACTATGTGGTACTGCGGCCCCTTTGCGCTGGGCGGCATGATCGCGTACGGCATGGCGAAGGTGACCGAAAAACGGCCCTTTGCATCGGTCACTACGCTCAGGTATTTTCCGTTTTCTCTCGGCTGGAAATCGTTTCCGAGCGGATCGATCCACCAGATTCCTGTCCGGGTATCCGGTTTGAAATTCCCGCCACGCAGGTGGATACGCGTCCCCGGCACGATCTGGTTGTCCTGGTCCCTGGAGGACAGATTGCCGTTCGTCGGCTCGGCAATGACGTAGGGTTTGTCGGCAATCGGCTGATTGACGGGCGGCGCAGGATACTGGTTTCCGATGAGTATCTTTGCTCCTGCTTTTACGACATTGTCCTTGTACGTAATTGCCGCTTCCCACGGCCAGAGCACCTTGGACAGCGGCCCCCATGCCTTCGGCGCTTCGGTGACCATTTTCCCTACGTTGATCTCCGAAATTTGCCATCCGAGCGCAAAGAATGCAACGAGCACTGCAATGAATACCCCGGCACCTGTTTTACGCCGTCTTTTTGCCGTACGATAGGCGTCCCACGCCGTCCAGAGCCACGCAACGAGCGTTGCGACAACGACCAGTCCCACGAAGAATGGACGGCGACCAATCGCTTTCGCGAAAATGTCCCATCCTCCGGACACGCGTGGCGCAAGGTCTATTGTTCTCCAGACCAGAAGCGCAATTATGGACATCAGAGAGCCAATGATGAGCAGTCCGCGTCCGACCTGCCGGTTCAAAATCTGTCCGAGCCCGGGGAATATGAGGGACGCAATTCCCGCAACGGGTGCAGGTGTAAGGGGTCGAACAGTGTCGTCGTTTCTCAGCTTCTGCTGCTTCATTTTTCACCATCCTCTTCTGCTGCACTCATCCCAGTCAGCGGCCCGGTGTTTACCCGGACGGCCTCCTCGCCGTAGATTTCCTTGAACTGATCATCCGTCATCTTGCGGATGTCGTCGCGGGTGCCTTCGTACACGACGCGGCCGTCGCGCAGGCCGATAACCTGCGTTGAATATCGCTGCACGAGGTCCAGGTAGTGAAGACTGCATATGATGGTCATGCCCTCTTCCCGGTTCAGCGTTTCCAGATAGCCGAGGATGGTGTGCGCAAGCACCGGATCGAGACTTGCCACCGGCTCATCGGCAAGAATGATTGAGGGCTGTTGCATGAGTGCTCGGGCAATTCCCACGCGCTGCTGCTGGCCTCCGGAGAGCTCGCTGGCCCGCTTCCGCGCCTGATCGGTCAATCCAACCCTCCTGAGTGCCTGCGTTGCCAGTTCACGGTCCTCCCGGGGGAATCGGTGAAGCAGACTTGTGAGGGTTCCGACGTACCCGAGCCGACCAGCCAGAACGTTTGTAAGAACACTCGACCGCCGAACCAGGTTGAAGTGTTGAAAGATCATTCCAATGCGGCGTCGTATGGTTCTGAGACCGGCGGAGTCGGCGGCTGTGACATCTGTTCCATCCCATATTATCTGGCCGCCGCTCGGCTCAATGAGCCGATTTATGCAGCGCAGAAGGGTTGATTTCCCCGATCCCGACAGTCCGATGACGACCAGGAATTCACCTTCCTTCACGGTGAAGCTTACATCCTGAAGGGCGCGCGTGCCGTCGTCATACACTTTGGTGAGATTGCGTATTTCAAGCATGAAGTGTATCCGCTCCTATGGTTGTTGTTGGAATAAAAAAGAAAGGCCACCCCGGCATGACAGGGTGTGGAGCCGTCGGGGTAGCCTCGGACGTAATTGGACGGCAGCCAGGCGGCGGCCGTCCAGCGCCGTTACTTCATGAGATCTTCGATCTTGACTCCCGATGCCTGCAGCACTTGCCGGAACGGATCGTAGAAGCTGTCCCCCTGCTTTTCCAACCCGGTCCACTGATATGCCTGATTCAGCGCCTTCTTGCCCTCTTCGGTCTTTGAAATTGCGAGCAGCGCATTGGTGAGCTGGTCCTGGATGTCCTGCGGCACTCCAGGCGAAAACTGAACACCATCGTTCGGTATGTTAACGGAGACGTTAATGACCTTGACCTTGTCGTTTACGTCCGGATGGTCCTTCTTTATGCTTTGTCGCGCATCTACGAACGTCGCGCCGGCATCCACGTCTCCGTTGTAGACAGCGGTGGCGACAGCGGTATGTCCGCCGGCGTCCACAATGCGCTTCAGATCCGTGTCCGGATTAATTCCGTTCGCCCGCATTGTGAGCTCGGGAATGATCCATCCGCTGGTAGAGAGCGGGTCAGGCCGTGCAAACGTTTTCCCCTTCAGATCTGCAAGGGTATTGATTCCACTGTTCACGTTTGCAATGATCTGACCATTGTAGTACGGCGATCCGAACCTGACCGCTACAAGGGCGGCCTTTGCAACGCCACGGTCGGCGGCCAGAACGTATGCAAACGTGGCAAGCGAGGCCATGTGGGCCTTTGGCGGCTTGCTCGACAGCGCTTCGATGACGCCCGCATAGTCGGTAGCCACCATTACCTTCACATAGAGACCGGTCTGCTTGAGAATAAGGTCCGCAACCGAGTTCCCTCCGGCTACGATCTTCTGCGTATCCCCCGACGGTACGAACGCCCAGATGATGGGGTTCTCTTCACTTCCGAGCTTTGGCGGCTCTTTTGCCCCCGAAGCCATGGCGAGCCCGGCTACTGTTGCCAGCATAACGAGCACGACGAATACTCTCTTCATGGCGAAACCTCCTGTGTTGTCTTGAGGACCCTGTAACCTCTCCATGTTATGAGAGTATTAGTGTAACAGGGAATTCCAGAATACAACAGGCTCCATTTTCATTTCGCAGCGTTAGTGACCCGTGAAAATGGGAGGCAATATCCCGTAAACACGAGAGGGAGTTCCCGACCTCTGCGGTGTCGCGCACGAACGTATCCGGAAATCCTGGCCCGCGATCGCAAAATCGGATTGTAAGCCCGTCTTCTTCGGCTGTGAGCTCGAGCGAGAACCATGGTGGAGCGTCTTTCTGTCTGCCGTACGCGAGCATATTCGAGGTCATTTTCGCAACAGCAAGTCCCAACTGAATGGCGGTTTCCGGTTCAACCGTGCAGCGATCAAACTCCGTCTCCCATTCGCCCTCTATTCCGGGTGGAAACAGATCCGGGATGATCGTCTGGAAGTACGCGCCAAGCTCGGTTCGCGACGGAACCTGCTGGCCGTATGCACTCTCGTACAGGAGTGGGAGTATTGCGCTCGAAGAGGTGCTATCTGATCTGTCCAGCAGGGAAATCGTCTGGCGTACAGTGGCGCCGATCCTGCTGCGCAGGTAGTCCCGCTCTCCGGAAGTCTTCAAGAGTACCGATTTCAGATCCGCCCTCTCCTGAAGAGTACGCACCAGTGTTCCAACGAGTATCCCGATGATCATGATGGCAACAAGGGGAACCATATAGTGCAGAAGGAGACTGCCGAGGGCTACACGGTCCGTCCGGGAGGCAATTACCAGGGTAACCGGCACGTTGATGACGGAAAGGAAACCGCCGGCCCAGATTCGTGAGGTCGCCGCCAGGGAAACCGGAATCAACGCCAGGAATGCCGCCGGTATTGGCCAGGATGCAATGAGCGGGAAGAGCATGACGAATGCGATGTAGAGGATCAGTGCAACTGCAAAGCGCCAGTAGGCGCGTGACCAGTTCATGCTATAGAGTCACCCGAATCCAGGTACCGAGTCCCGGCCGTGTACGTATTTCCAGCATTCCGCCGAGTTCCTTCACGTTGCGGCCCACCCGCATAAGCTCCGTGCTCGGCCCATCCAGAGGGGCTGGGCCGTTCAGCCGGGCGTCGATGCATTCAATGCAGTTTTCTGATTCACAATCAAAGCAGTATTCGAGGCCGGGCCCCGTATCCTGCACGGTTATTGACGCGCGTTCTCCTGCACGCTCAATCTCCGCGCGAATGACCGGGAGTTCACCTCGGGGAGGTAATTCGGCGACTGACGTACAGGAAGTACGAAGAACATCTTCTACAACGCTGAGGATCTTTGCGCGGGACCCCAGATAGGTCGGCTCGGCCGTTGGTTTGAACTGGAACACAATCTGTTTCCCGAACTTCGGGTCCACGCGGAAGATATAGATGGCGGACTCTGTGAGCATATTGAGATCGAGGATCTCCTGTTCGGTGTGGGAGGGTGCGGTAGTTACGTAACGAACCAGGTCGATGCGTCTGCTGATCCGTGCGACGACGTCTTCCAGGCGATCCAGCTTGTTCATATCCGGTGCATCATTCGAGTCTCGCAGTGCCTTCAATTCCCTTGTTGCCGCACTCGCCAGGTTCAAATCATTCTTCAGGTCGTGGGCAAGACCGGCGGTGTTCTTGCCGAACTCGACAAACGGCATATCTACCGCCATCTGATTTCTCAGTGCATCGCGCTCAGCGGTTGCATTTCGAAGGTCCTCCTCAAAGACGAGCCAGAGAAACATGACCACCACGGCGACCAGAATCACACCCGAAAGAAAGTTGCTGAACTCATTGTGATGAATGAGATTTCCCGCGACAAGCGCGCCGAGAGTGAGCGCTCCTATCACGCCGATCTTGATCCAGCGTCCGCGGTCGAGGAGACCGTATTTCAAGAGCAGGAAAGTGCCGATGGCGATGATTGTCTCACCTCCGGCCGCCACATCTCTCAGACTCATGATGTAAATGAGCCCTTCAACGATCAGCACTGAGACCTGAATGTACTTGCCGGCATTTTTCTCCGGAGCCAGGAACAGGACGATGGCGAGAACGGTCGGAATGCCAACCCCGATGATTGTCGGGGAGAGCAGGATTTCCAGAATTGTTTTGTGGTTGTACAGGAGGTACCCGAACGCATCGACGGCCATGGCGCCACCGAAGAAGAATATGAGCAGCACATTGATCTTCTGGTACTTCGTCAGACCGCCACGGGTTCGTGATCTCTCCATCAATGCTCATTATATGGGCGCAATTTTGAATGTAAAGAGGAGATCAACCGTTCCACGAAGGACGCTAGAGCAGATTCCGTTCGCGGAGTCTCTTCGCAATTTGATCGAAGCTGATCCCGTACTGCTCGGCGATGTCCCTGGCGAAACTCTTGCCTTCCGGGGGACCGCTGCGGATGTGGTAGGTGCGAACGGCGGACGCCGATCCGGCGTCCTCCCGGATTCCGGCAACGAGACTTCCCAGGCGGCTTTTCCCCTGAAACTCCCGGTTCAGAGACTCGATCCGTTCAGCCAGCCCGTGAAGGTGGGTGGCAAAGATCCCGCGTGTACCGAGCACGCACAGGGCCCGAACGATATCCTCGGCAAGGTATTCGCCCTCTCCCGGGCTCGTGCTGGTCAGAGATTCGTTCAACAGAATGACCGAACGACTGGTAATCTCTTCAAACATGCGTGCAAACCGTTCTGCCTCTTCGCCGAGCCTGCCGGTATTCAGCAGCCCGCGTTCTTCCGCAGGGAAATGAGTCACAATCCAGTCGGCCGGGCTCAATGCAGCCGAACGTGCAGGAACGAAGATGCCGCACTGGGCAAGTACCTGGAGTAAGCCGATTCCTTGAGTGAAGGTTGTCTTTCCGCCCTGGTTGGGCCCGGTGAGAATCTGGATTCTGCTCTCATCGTTGAAATATGCGCTATTCAGCACCAGGTCTTCTGAAATGTCGGGCGGGGCCTGCCCATGCGCATCGTGGGGCACAAGACGGAGAGCCAGGACGATATTGTAAAAGTCCGCAGCTTCCAGATGGCGGTCGTCGATGGGCCGGATCGCCGGCTTGCACACCGGGAGCCCCGCCTTCTCGATTGTCTGGAGCAGGGTCAATGCTCCGAGGTAGAATGCCGCTTCATGCTGGAGCGTTTTCAGGACTGCAGTGTTCGTCGTGATGTAGCGGTTGAGAACCCGGACCATGGGCCGGACGGTGGAACCAAGAAGCTGCTCCAGATCCTGAAACAACGGCGCAAGAGGGACCTTGAGCCGCGGATCGTGTGCGTATTCGTCTGGAACCGGGGATGAATGCAGTGGAGTGGAAGTCTTGAATGCGTCGTCATCCGGCCGTCCGAAGAGTCGGGGAAGCAGAGACTTCTCCTGGTACTCCTGTTCGTTGATGGAGATCAGCGTCGCATCCACCGGACGAAGACGTTCGTCCAGATTAATGCCGATCGTGACGCTTCGCTTGCGGCGCAATCCCTCCCGCAGGGTCGGAAGCTCCCGACGAAGGCTCACGAACTGGTCCGTGCGCGTCGTTTTCTCCAGATGGTCACGCAGGAGAAGCAGACCCTGCGAACGGACCTCCGAATCAACGTGATGAAATGCCTCGTGGAGAGTATCCAGACACTCCACGTACAGTTCGAGCTCGCCGAGTCGCCAGATAGCCTCCTGAAGGGGAGAGCGGGAATCCCGCCGCGTATCCGCGAAAAGCGCAATCTCGCTGATTTTCGGAATAATCTGATGGAACGCGGTCGCTATTGCGGGAGATCGGTACAGGTCCTCGAATATGTCCTGGCGGTATCGAATTACGGCTTCTTCTGTCGGTGGCGAGGAGAGGATCTCGAGTACGTGCTGGTAGTTTATCCCCTCCCGGCTCATTCTCCGGGCAATCTCATCGAGCCCGAGGTCTTTTACGGTCTCATCGGCCAATTGCCGGGAATTGACGCGAGCCTCCGCCTGTTGTGGAAAGAGGAGACTTGTTCGAAACGCATCTTGTCGCACACTATAAACTACAGCAGCACCGTGCTGCTGTCAAAAGACAGCAGCGGAAAACAACTGCGTCGAGGTATAGGCGTGAGCAGGCGTGCAAACCGCGGTCAGGCGGTTCTGGAATTCGTCCGGTTCTTAACTGCGAGGTCGTTCTGGACCTCAATATCGGGCCCGGCCGCTCCCCGAGAGGTTCGCGACACATGCTCCTTTTCTTCTTCCGTGTTCACGGATCCGAAGATGTGGAGGACCGATTTCTTGCGAAAGAGCGAGCCAACTTTCCGTTCTTCGATGTTGACATTTGTTGAGTGAATCAGGGGATCGTTGGCCAGCTCATCCAGTATGCGTCTGATGAGCTCGTTCATAGTATTCCCCCTGAGATTATTATAAACCTCAATGGCGGAATGCGCACGAAAAAACACGTTCCGCGGTTCCAGGCATCTGCTCCGTGTTGACAGCGAAACAGCTTCCGAAGATAATATCCTCGTATGACCGTCCGAACCGGGGAGCGGTTTTCGTGGGCGATTAACTCAGTGGGAGAGTGCTTCCTTCACACGGAAGAAGTCAGCAGTTCAAATCTGCTATCGCCCACGAAGGCCGTAGCCTCCCCGGCCCAGTCTGCAAATCCCTCAATGATTCATGGCCACACCTGCTGCCCACCGACGTGATACAATGTTCGTACGGGAGACAAGCCATTGGCAGATCAGGCATTGCGCGGCAAAGCAGTAGTTGTGACCGGTTCGAGCCGCGGCATTGGACGCGAGACGGCACTTCGTTTGGGACTGCTCGGTGCCGGTGTCGTCATAAACGGCCGTGATACGGCTGTGCTCGAAAGGTCACGGGATTATCTTCTCCAACACGGCGTAGATGTGAATGTCTGCCAGGGCGATGTGACCAATCCTGAGGACTGTCGACGGCTGGTAGAGACGTGCGTAACCCGCTATGGAAGACTCGATGTATTGGTAAACAACGCGGGAGTATCCATGCGAGGCACGTTTTCCGACCTCGTTCCTGAGGTGGTCGATCGCGTGTTGACCACAAACATTGCCGGAGCAGTGCTTCCATCCGTTGCTGCAATGTCCGAGCTCCGCAGGTCCGGCGGCTCGATCGTCTTCATCTCAAGTCTCGCGGCACTGCGCGGTTTCCCCGGAGTCTCTATCTACTCGGCGGCAAAGATGTCACTGACCGCAATTGCCCAATCCCTCGAAGCTGAGTTGTATGGTTCGGGCGTCCATGTCGGGATCGTCTATCTCGGTTTCACCGAGAATGATCCCGAAAAGCGTTCCCTCTCCTCCGACGGATCGGAGATTTCCGTTCGGAGGAGGGCGCACATGACACAGGCTCAGGCTGCCGAACGTATTGTCAGCCTGGTGCTCCGGAGGAAACGGACTAGTGTCCTGACCATCGAGGGCCGACTTCTGGGTTTGCTTCAGAGGATGTTCCCGCGGCTCGTTCAGTTTGTCATGAACCGGTCCGGGGGGAAGATTCACCTGGAGGCAAACCATGACCGACCTTGACAGTTGGATTGCAGATCGCACCTTTCATCACTCACAGTTTCAAAATGTTGGTGATCTTGTTGCCCGGAAGGAGGCTCTCGGGGTCACCATTAGCCTCTGTTTCCCCGCGTTGAACGAAGAAAAGACCATTGGCCGGGAGATTCGCGTGCTGAAGCGTGAGTTTATGGAGCGCCATCGCCTGATCGACGAGATTGGCGTTGTGGACAGTGGCAGCACCGATCGGACGCGAGAGACAAGTGAGCGCGCCGGTGCGACAGTATTCCTTGCTTCGGACTATCTCCCCGAGTTTGGACCCCGACGGGGAAAAGGCGAGAATCTCTGGAAGAGTCTCTATCTCTTTTCCGGCGATATTATTGTGTGGGTTGATTCCGATATCCGGAATATTCATCCAAAGTTTGTTTACGGCCTGCTTGGACCTCTTCTGGAATATCCGGAGATAGGCTACGTGAAGGCGTTCTATCGTCGTCCTGTTCAGTCCGGCAGACGGATGGTTCCTGGAGGCGGCCGCGTAACCGAGCTGCTGGTTCGACCGTTTCTCAATCTTCTCTACCCCGACCTGGCGCTTCTCGCGCAGCCGCTTTCCGGCGAATATGCGGGCCGTCGGGCAATTCTCGAGCAGGTACCGTTTTTCAGCGGGTACGGCGTCGAGATCGGGCTTCTCATTGACATTGAACACCGGTTCGGGTTGCGGGCAATGGCACAGGTGGACATGGACGAGCGCGTTCACCGGAATCAAAATATTGAGAGTCTGCGCCGAATGTCCTACGTCATTCTCTCGGTGCTCATTAAGCGGTCGGAGCAGCTCGGCAAGCTTGCGCTGCTCGAAGGACTCGGGCACCAGATGAACATCGTACAGCGCCAGGGAACGCACTATCTTCGTGCAACCGAGGAGGTGCACGGCGTCGAGCGTCCACCAATGATTACGGTGCATTCGTATCAGGAGCAGCGTGGCATCCAGGAAGACGACACCACATTGATCGGAACCTTCATACAGTCCAATTCGACCATCGTTCCCGCAATCAGTGATCTTCTGGACACCGCCATTGTTCGACTCACCCTGTCCGCATCCGAGCGGGACGCGGCGCTCGGCGAACTCGTCGACCTTGTTCCCGACGATGTTCTGACCGGCAGTCGTTCACGGATTCTCGCCGGGCTGCTCGAGCGGGAAGAGCGGATGACAACCGGAGTAGGGCAGGGACTCGCGATACCGCACCTGGTCAGTTCGGAGATCCGTTCGCTGACCCTGGTAATTGGCGCTTCATCCACGGGGGTGGATTTCAACTCCCTGGACCAGATCCCGGTGAAGCTCATCTTCGTCATTCTTGCACCCGAAAACATGCGTTCCCGGTATCTGCAGGTTCTCGCGGGGCTTGCCCGACTCCTGCGGGAGGAGCAGATAGTTCAACGGGCGTTGACTTCTTCAACTGCAGAAGAGCTCATTGCTCTCATGAAAAAGTATGAGGCGCTCATCCGCCTGAAACGTGAGCTCGAACCGGGATCGCCCTCCCCGGGAACATAAAACTGACTTTCTGAATAGTCTATATGGTCTATATTTATCCGATTACTCTTGCGAAACATGCATATTTGGGTTATGCTTTAGGTTCAACATGCAACCCGTTGGGGTTAGGGGCAATTCTTCATGAACGATGCAATCGTTTATATGGAAGGCACCGAAAAGTCCTTTCCCGGTGTTCATGATCTCGATAATTGTCGTTTCGAGTTGCTTCCCGGAGAGGGCCATGCGCCGGTGCGCCGGTTTGTCGACACCGGTTTCCACTGGTACGGCAAGACCAACATAGACGATTCTCCAATCAAGTCACTTCTCTATAACTGAGTTTCCCGTTTCCAGGCCATGCGGGCTGTCCGGTTTATTCCGGGCAGCCCCTTTTTTCGGCTTGCTGCGTGTGCGCGGCATCCGGCTCCGGGCGAAGCCGCGCCTTGCAGGGCGGTCCATCCGTGAGCAGGAGCTCCAACAGGAATCATGGACATGTTTTCCGGAAATGCATCACAAAAATCCCGTCACGTGCGTCTTATACTGGGAAGACAATGAATGCAGACAATGACCACGACATGACACGTTCACGAATTGAGAAAACGTACCGCGAAGGCAGGAAGGGTTTCCTGCGCCGCGCGCGGCGTGCAGCCGGGTCACTGGTAGATGCGGAGGATGTTGTTCAGGATGCGTTTCTGGCGGCACTTGCCAACATCGACGCGCTGACTCTCGTGAACAACGCAACCTCGTGGGTCTACACCGCAATACGGAATCGAGCAATCGATTTGTGGAGACGCAGCAGGACCCGGGAGGCGTCGGGGCAAATTGACATTGCCGACGAGACGCTCTCGGAAATAGCGTTTGCCACCGGGCTTCGTCCAGACGACGCATTCATTCTGGGGGAACTCTCGGATGCGCTTGTGGATGCGATAGACGCGCTGCCTGAACCGCAGCGGGCGGTTATCCATGCACAGGTATTTGAAGGAACAACGTTTCGAGAGATTTCTGAGCAATCCGGGATTCCGATTGAGACATTGGCGGCCCGAAAGCGCGCTGCAGTGCGTGCGCTGGGTCTGGCCCTTCGTGGCTGGATCGAGGAAGACTAAGACGAGCCGCATGGAGGAGGAGACTATGGTACGAGAACACGGGGATGGGCGCCGGCGGCGGCACCTTGATTGGCAAAGCCGCGGAATCGGCGTGAAAATTGGAATTATCATTGCAGGGATCTGCGCAGCCGGAGGGTTCTTTGTCCTTTTCGGATACGTGGTAGTGTGGCTCTGGAACTGGTTGATGCCGGCTATCTTCAATCTCCCGGCTATCGGTTTCTGGCAGGCATGGGGGCTCCTTGTCCTTTCGAGCATCCTGTTCAAAGGCCATCCATCGGCAAATCAGTATCGCCATGACCGACGCCGCAAGCGGGCGCTTCGGGAGCGCCTCCACGACTTCGAGAACAACAACCGGCCGGAAGATGGGATTGCCGGAGCGGACGGTGTGGTCTGACGGCGGTGCACGTCTGTCCGTGGTGGCTCGGATCGCTTCCGGCGATTCCGAGCCGGCGGCTATCGAAGCCGGCGGCAATCGAGCCGGCGGCTATCGAAGCCGATGGCGGCGTGGTAGTTACACCGGCGCGAGATGGTCGTACTTTGTGAGCACCTTCAACAGATAGGCAAAGTCTTTGGGATACGGTGCCTCGAATGAACAATCTCGATCGAAAAGACGGAACGCAAGAGAGTGCAGATGAATTGATGGGCGCAGGATGATTGCCCGCTCTTCCTCATCCACTGCTTTCCGGTACCCAGGCTTCAGGCGGGACAGGAAGGGAAACTCGCCGCGGTAGAGCGGATCGGCCAGGAGCGGGAAACCCTCTCGCGTCAGGTGAGCGCGGATCTGGAGTCGACGGCCCGTAAGCGGCACACAGCTCAGCAGCGAAAAGCGCGAGGAGGACGCAAGCGTTGATACGACAGTGGTGGCCGGTCGACCCTTGCGGGTGTCAACCACCGAACGGAAAACCTGCGTGTGGGTGGTATCCGACTTGACGGCGGTGAGTCGAACCGGCCAGACAATTTCGTGGTCAACGAACGCAGACCGTCCCCATACGACTGCATGAAAGATCGCGGTAGTCTCCGACTTCCGGAATCGCTGGGCAAGGTCCTTGAAAACCGGAAAAGACCTGGCTGCAACCACAATTCCACTGATGTCCGTATCCACACGGTTGCAGAGTCTGCTCCCCGGTGCGTAGCTTCCGAGCAGCAAGGAGAGGTTCGGCGCACGTACGTCGTTTTCCGTGGAGATGGCAACTCCGGCGGGCTTGCTCAGGACGATCAGATCATCGTCCTCGTGAAGGATCATCTCTTCAATGCGCGGCTGTTTCATATTGTACCCCGGCGCATGAGCCAGACGGTCTGATACGGTTCCAGAACCAGCGGTTCGACTGCCGAATGCGGCGAGTTCGTAATAAGATCCGTAAACGAAATTCCTTCTCCCTCCGCTCGCAGAATACTTCCCGGGAAGTTGATTTTCTGCTCGCC
The DNA here is from genome assembly GCA_964553615.1 of uncultured Spirochaetales bacterium. GTDB lineage: Bacteria > Spirochaetota > Spirochaetia > DSM-27196 > DATKUC01 > DATKUC01. Next base: position 59,969 of record CAZKMA010000021.1, read on the forward strand.
AAAATTCGCCAGCACGAACAACCGCGACGCAGCATGTTCTCGGACAAAGCCGAGGACGTGAGGATTCCTGGTATCTGGAAACTGTGTCGGAACGGAAGCTGCAAACACCGGGTGACCTTTCCTTATCCGGATCATCTGCTCGAGCCTGGTAAAGACTCTGCCGACCGGACTGTGAGGCTCGGCGCGGAGTCGGTCGCGCTCCGGATCGTATTTCGGGCGATGAACCCAACGTGAGTCGTGCGCCTTGACCGGGTCTTTCGTGAACGAGTAGTCATTGAGGGTGGCAAGTTCGTCTCCAAGGTAGATCAGCGGAATTCCGCCGACCGCGAGGATGATGCTGTGAACGAGAATTATCCGGCGAACCGCGAGTTCGACCTCGACCTCAGTCTCTTCTGCCAGCGCTTTCTCGAGTCCCGATAGAGATGCGCAGGTGCCTGAAATGCGGCAGTCTCGTGTTTCGGGATTATACTGGAACGGCATTCCGCGCGCAAAGCTTCCCGGGAAAACACCCGTGTAAAAGTCGTTCAGAAACATGCGGTGGTCGAAACCATTTTTCCCCATAGCGGCCGCGTCTTCGTCGGAAAAGGTCCAACCGATATCATCGTGACATCGCACGTAGTTGACCCACGAACAACTGTTCGGAATTTCAAAACGCTTCTGCATCGAGTAGCGCAGTAAGTCTATCTCCCGCGTGGCGAGTCCCTCCCACAGGAGAGCCATGAGAAGCGGATTGTAAGAGAGGGCACATTCATCCTTGCTGATGTACTGTTCCACCTCATCAGGGTGCACAATAGCCTCGGACTTGAACATGAGCGACGGACAGGCAAGCGCTGAGACCGCGTTGAACGCCTGAATGAGCGTGTGCGCCTGCGGAAGATTCTCACACGTGGTGCCCTCCTCCTTCCATGTAAAGGCAAGCGCGTCCAGTCGAAGAACATCCACGCCGCAGTTGGCGAGGAAGATCATCTCCTCGCACATGCTGCGGAACACTTCCGGATTATGATAGTTCAGATCCCACTGGTAACTGTTGAAGGTTGTCCACACCCACTTCTGCACATCTTCACGGTAGGTGAAATTTCCACGCCGAACCTGGGGGAATATTTCCCGAAGGTTTTTTTCGAACCTGTCAGGCATGGTCCTGTCCGGAAAGAGGAAATAGTAATCCTCGTAGGCCGGGTCGCCCTGCAGCGCTCGAACCGCCCACTCGTGTTCATCGGAGGTGTGATTGAAAACAAAATCCACTACCAGGCTGATTTCTGCACCGTGGAGCTTATCCGTGAGCGTGCGAAGATCCGCTATGGTTCCGAGATTCGGTTGCACTGCGCGGTAGCTGGAGACTGCGTAACCTCCATCGTTTTCCCCTTCAGGACAGGCAAAGAACGGCATGAGATGGAGATACGTCACGCCAAGTTGCTTCAGGTAAGGAATGCGGTCTTGCATTCCTGCAAGGTCTTTGGCGTACAAGTCGACATAACAGACCGCACCGAGCATCTGCTCGGACGTGAACCATGACGGAGACTCCTCCCGAATACGGTCAAGAGATCTCAGCTCTTTCGGCCTTGCAGACCAACCATTCAGTGCGGTCTTGAGTATTCGTTCAAGGTGGTAGAAAAAGTCGAATTGATTTCCATAGAGTCCGAGGAGCAACCGGAACAGTCGTTCGAAGTGATGCTCGAGCCGTTGCGCAAATAGCTGGAAGCTTTGCAGCTCCGCTTCCGGCAGATTTTCTCCAAGGCGGGGCAGGAGGCGATCAAGGGTCCGTCGTGCATCGGGAGACATGACCCTATTAAACAACAGAACCGTTGCCGTTTCAAGTTGCTTCCGGTTTCCGACGCCGGGACGTCATTTTTTCCGTTGGACTTCCGGAAAACGGGCGCAGTGATTATCGTTTTCAGATATAATGGTGAATCGGGGCGCTATAACGCGGTTGATATGAGCACATGGACAGTTCCCGGAGCGGTCTTCGGCTTCGGCAGTACAGTATTTCTCTTCGGCGTATTCCTGTATCTCTATATTCGCGAACATCGGCAACCGCTATTCTGGTTGACCATTGCGTGGGGTCTCTACGGTGTCCGCTATGTTATAGAGTTGCTGGAGATAGTGATTGGTTCGTCCACGCTGGAGCGGACACTCATTCAGGTTCTCGTCATCCTCAGCGCCAACTTCCTCGTGCTCGGCACTCATACCCTTACCGGCCGGAGAGGGACTTTCCGTTTGACCGCCGTCTCTCTGGTTGCCGTTGTATTTGTTATTGGGTTCTCCTTTTTCCCGGGGCTCAATCTTGCTTCAACTTTGCTCGCCTTTGCTTTTACCGGTAGTCTGTACATCTGGATCGGGGTAGTGTTCCTTGGTGTTCAGTCGGAGGCTTCTATCGGGTCCCGAGCCACGGCCGTGTTGTTTATTCTCTGGGGGCTCCATAAGTTTGACTATCCGTTTCTCCGGCAGCACCCGGTCGCTGCGGGATGGGGTTTCCTTCTCGCTGCGCTTCTGGGCATGGGCACCGCAATCTCGATTCTCCTGCACTATCTGGATGTGAGCAAGAACGCACTGGTCCGGAGTGAAAAGCTGTACAGGTTGCTCTCCGAACGTGCTCACGACATGATATTCCGGTACACTTTCGACCCCAGTCCGTCTTTTGAGTATGTGAGTCCGTCCAGCACAACCCTCGTCGGCTACTCGCCGGAGGAACATTATGCAGATCCTTCGCTTGCCGGCAAAATAGTGCATCCCGACGATCGAGCCATTTTTACCTCGATACCGCAGTCGAACACGGGGGATATCCGCACCTTCCGCGTCATTCACCGGGATGGACGTGTTATCTGGCTCGAACAGTTATCCACGATCCTGCGCAACGAAAAAGGACGAACCATTGCGGTCGAGGGAACAATCCGGGATGTCTCGACGCGTGTTGAAAGGGAGGAGATGCTGCGCCGAGGCGAAGAACATCTGCATAGCGCTGTGCGCGAAAAGGATACGCTTCTTCAGGAACTCCATCATCTGGTAAATAATAATCTGGCCATCATACTCAGCCTTGTAGATTTCGAGATGCGGAAATACGGTGGCGCGGTCATGCCGGCACTTCGGAAAATCCAGCGCCGCGTAATGTCCGTTGCGTTGATCCACTCGCTTCTCTACAACGGCAAGGATTCCCGGAGTCTGGATTTCCGGCAATATTGTCAATCTCTCGTGGAACATATCCGGGTAACATATCCGAAACCCTCGGCACGGCATGAGATCGTCGTTTCGATTGCCGCAGGAAATCTGGATATCGACCGGGCGAAGTCGTGTGGACTGATCATATCGGAGCTCGTCCCGAATGCGCTCGAACACGCGTTCGGGACCGGTGAGACTCAAGGAAGGGTGGAAGTCACATTCTCATGCGAGTCCGAAAGGTGTACTCTTGTCGTCTGTGATAACGGCTGTGGTTTCCCGCCGGACTTTGACTGGCGTCGGAAAACGAACTCCGGCCTCTTTATCGTGAGTTCCCTGTGTGACCAGCTCGACGCTCACATGAACATTCAATCAACACCCGGTCTTCGCGTGGAAGTTTCATTTCCCAGGAAAGGGAGGTAGCTGTGGCAGAGCCTGCGATCATTCGAGTGCTTGTCGTTGAAGACGAAGCGTTGATCCGGATGACACTCCGGTTCATGCTCGAGGACCTCGGTTGTGAGGTGGTCGGGGAAACTTCCTACGGCGAGGATGTGCGCATGATGTGCGAGGAGGTATCTCCGGAGGTGGTATTCATGGACATCCGGCTCAAGGGAACTATGGACGGAATCCAGGCGGCCGGCCAGGTGAACGAAGCAGGCAATGCTGCGATTGTCTTCATGAGCGCCTACGATTACGCCGGAAGAACTCAGGCCGGCAATCTGAGGAATGTCGTGGCCTTTGTCGGAAAGCCGTTTCTGCAAGAAGACATCGAAACCGTACTTCCGGCAGTTCGGAAACTCAGGAGTACGGATTAGCGGTGCATCTGTCTCACTCGCCCGGACTATCTTCGAATACCACTGCAGTGCCGTATGCCATGAGTTCCGAAGCACCCTGCATCATGGAAGTCGTCGTGAATCGTACCGCAACCACCGCGTTGGCACCGAGCTCCTTTGCGTCTTCCATCATCCGGTCAAGGGCCTGCTCGCGGGATTCCGCCATCATCTTCGTGTAGTCGACTATTTCTCCGCCGACCAGGTTCTTGAATGCCGCCATCAAATCCCGCCCGATATGTCGGGCACGAATTGTGTTTCCGCGTACGAGTCCAAGGACCCGGCCGATTCGCTTCCCGGGAATAGTTTCGGTGGTTACCAGAATCATCGGATCACCTCTTTATATCGATCGTTGCGGGATTCCCGTATTCTATCCGAAATGGTAATACCGAGTAAGATCAGAAAACCCGTAACCGCGACAGCCACGATCCCCTTGACCCAGATGTCGGCTCTGTCCGTGGTGAACAGGGTAATAATCGCATAGACCAGCAGTAACACGTAGGAACCGATGAAGAGTCCGAAGCCGACCGAACTGCCGATCTTTCGCGTGGTCTTCTTTGCCACCGCATCGTACCACTCTACCGGTCTTTCGGGTGCAGTAGTGCTTTCCAGACGGCGGCGAAGTCTGAGCAACTCGACGTATTCGTTCCTCAGGTCATATGAGCCTTCCACCTGTGACATGACCTCCGCTATTTCCTGCTCCGGCAGCTCGTTGTCTACGAGCGCCTGGATCTTGAGCTTCAGTTCTTCGATTTTCACTGCGACTCCTCCTTCAGAAGGACTTTCTTCAGATTCATTCGCGCGTTGTACAACCGTGACATGACGGTTCCAACCGGAATCTCCAGAATTTCGGCCATTTCAGCATAGGTCGAATTCTCAAAATGCTTCAGAATGATGATTTCCCGATGCTCGCTGCTGAGCTCTCCGAGCGCCCGGTGAAGCGCAGCATTCTCCTGCTCGGCAACCAATGCCGCGTCAGGGTCCGGCGTAACGTCCGACAGAAGTGCATCCTGGTCTCCCAGGTTCACGGTGCGACTACGTCGTTTCCGGTGCGTTGATGTGAGGTTGCGGGCAATTCGGTACAGCCACGGGTAGAAAGGTCGACAGACTTCGAACGAGGCGAGCGCGCGGTAGGCACGATAGAACGCCTCCTGCGTAAGGTCCGCCGCGTCCTCCGGGTTGCCCGTAAGATAGTAAATCGCCCGGTGCAGGCGCGGTCCGCATTCTCGAACGAGCACGCCGAACGCATTGCGGTCTCCCCTCTGTGCCCGCTGGATGAGCTCCGACTCACTGAGTGCGCTTTTATCGAGCATCTGTGTGCTTGCCATCTGCTACCGCCGGATTGCGAAGGAACGCTCGTAGCGACGGTCGGCATAACGCAGGACTGAATGCCTGAGAACGAGCCATGCACCAAACGCTGCGGTGGCCGCGACAAAATTGGCAATGGATCCGGATACACCCGCGTACGCCGCGACACCGGTAATCAACGCCAGCCCGAGGAGCCCGAGGATGACCAGTCCCATTGAGAGTAATACATTCATGTTCTGTTTCATTGCCTGTTGGGGATGACTCCAGTCGGTCAACGGCCGGCGAAGATCTCCATAGACAGTAATAAAAAAAAGCATGAGGAGAATTGGAATCCCGGCCACAACAAGCGAGATTGCTTCCAGTAGCGTGAAGCTCAGAAGAACCGACACAATGACGCTGTTGAGCGCGAACGCCGGGTAGAAGAGCAGGAAATAACATCCAAGTTTTCCGCCGACCTGCGTCGAACCCGGCAGAGGAAGACTCAGGCTGAAGGAGATATTCCGTCCTTCCCGAGAGATACTCGTGGCGGAGACTGTGTTGAATCCAGCCATCATTGAGAGGACCGCGAGTGTTATCGGTGCCGTGAAGGGGAAGCTTCGGATGGTTGGAACCATCGAAGCGAGGAGATCCTGCGGTGTAACGAGAACAACGATGATCAAAACCAGCGGAATTGCCAGCACCTCGCCAATAGCCTCGAAGAGAAATGCGGAATTTGAGGTGAGGATGAAGAACTCCCTCGCGATAAGCGCTCGCACTACCGATCGTCGCGGGCGTACACTCTCCGTTGCGCGGTGTGCGTTTCTTCCCCGCGATTCGCCCTGACTGGTAAGCTGCGAAACATAGTTTGTGCGAACAATGGTCAAAACGCCCACGACAACAGCAATCTGAAAGACCACGAAGAGCATCAGAGCCAGTGGTGAGACGAACGCATCCGCGCCCCAGGATGCGGGAAATACGGCTCGCTCGATTCTCGAGAAGACATCCGCTGCTGTCTTCATTGCGGCCGTCGGCTGCATCCCCGCAAGACTCCCCATCATCGTTCGCGAAATGGCTACCTGGAATGCTATCAGCAGAAGGAAGAGAACGCCCATTCCCGAAGCTTCGAGCGCAACACGATGTTTGCTCACGTTCACTGCTCGCGTAATAGTGAAGACCAGAAGCAAGGCGAGGTTTACCGGCAGCAGACCGCCGAGCAGCATAGCAACTGCCGTGGCAACAATTCCGAGAAGGGATATTCCTGCGCCGATGAAGTACACGCACACTGCCGGCACAAATGCGGCGAGGTAGATTGGGAAACTGTAGGCATAGAGAAGAAGATAGTTAACGCCGACTATGCGTCCGGGAGGAATGGGCAGTGCAAGCAGCATCCTCCCGTCGCGGGCAAGGTAGAAGACACTGAGGCCAAGCGGAAAGAGAGCGACAAATGTGAGCACCCACGCAACGAGCAACCCGGCAAACAGAACGAGTTCCTCGTTTCCTGTCGAGCGGCCGATCGCGAATATTGCCACATAGTTATTTATGAGGAAGAAGACCATGACCGCAGCCCCGACTGCGATTCCGAGCGCTGCCAGCGGCACAACCCATAGCTGGTCCTGACTTCGCAACTGCCTGAGCTTCGCACGCGAGAACCACGTGGTCGCCTCTATCTTAGCCTTCAGAAGTGACAGTGTGCTGATCGAATTTTCCATCGGTTAGCTCCAGAAAAAGTCTTTCAAGCGTAGCGTTCTCTTCTCCGGCAGAACTGCGCAACTCTTCGAGCTGGCCGACCGCAATCATGCCCCCCCGATGAATGATACCAACCTGATCGCAGAGCCGCTCGGCCACATCGAGTACGTGGGTCGAGAAGAATACGGTCTTTCCGCGTTTGCACAGGCTGCGCATCTTCTCCTTCAGGAGAAAAGCCGAACGTGGATCCAACCCGACAATAGGCTCATCCAGAATGAAGACATCCGGATCGTGGAGCAGAGCCGCAATAATGGAGACCTTCTGCTTCATGCCGTGGGAATAGGAGGCAATTCGATCCGGAAGCGCATCTTTCAATTCAAACTCTTCGGCAAGTTTTTCTATGATTACGCGTTCGGCGTTTCCAACCCCGTAGACATCTGCAATGAACGAAAGAAATCGGAGCCCGCTCATGTTTTCGTAGAGCGCAGGCTCATCGGGCACATATCCGATCCTTCGCTTCACCTCAATGGGGTTCTTCAGAACGTCGATATCCTCGACACGCACGGATCCACTATCCGGCTTCAGTAACCCGATGAGGGTCTTGATCGTCGTTGTCTTTCCCGCTCCGTTTGGCCCCAGGAACCCGAAGAGCTCCCCGCGCTGGACAGTGAGACTCAGCCCATCCAGCGCGCGGGCCCCACCGCGGACGTACGTCTTTGTGACGTCCCTCAGTTCAATCATCTTCTACTCCAGTTCTGAACTTGGAATGTGCTCCCGTGCAGCATCCGTCATTGCACCAATGCGTGCGGGGACAGGCAGGATCACCGGAATCGCCGCCGGTCGCTGGCTGATGAAAATCCACTGGAGCCTTCGACTCATTCAGATGTCTATATTACTCCTATGCGTCCGGATTATTCATGTTCTCTTTCCACGTTTTTTTGTGCTCCCGGAATCCCGGCCTTCGGCCGACCGTGTTGGTCGACGGCGATGTTCCGGGCGCGCGGAGGTGATTTGAAGGAGATAGGTGACAGGTCTGCGCCGTGGATTTGTGTGAGTCTCAAAATGCCGATTCCCGACCTCGCACATGCGGGCCAGGATAATTCCTGGCCCGGGCGTTTTTACAAAATGCTCTTGCCGTATTTCGCCCGATCTATGCGGTCGTCGTTGTACTATCGACCTTCACCAAGCTGGTGAATTATCCTGTCCGGATTGAACTTCTGCGGGATAAGACCCAGCTGCACCATCGTGGCAACCGAATCGACATAGCGTGGAACATCGAGGGTGCCGTACCCGGCGGGCGAGGTGTAGAGCGCGATGGTTGAAAGCAAAGCATCTTTCAGATACGGCTTCTGGCTCTCGTTGGCGCCGGTAATGTATTTCATGGCAATCCCAACCGCCTCGTCCGGGTGGGCTGCGGTATAGGCCATAGCCTTCCTTGTAGCGTTGAAGAACCGGTCAAGAACCGGCCCCCGTTGGGCAATGATGGCCTGGGAGCTTATGAACGAAGAACTTACGAGATCCGAGAAGCTCTTCACATCCCATTCATTGATCGGAACACCCAACTGCTTCAGTTTCACGGTTTCATTCGTAACGAAAACCACTGCACCGTCCACTTTGTTGCTCAACAGCGCGGGTATCTGCGTATAGCCGATCCGCTGGATCTTCACTTTGCCCTCGAGCCCGTACTTGTGGAGGAAGAGCTGGAGTCCGATATAGCTCGTTCCGAACTCCTCCGGTACGCCGATTGTCTTGCCGGCAAAGTCCGCGGGCGTTGGCACAACACTCTTCTTTGCCACAATTGCTACCGGGTAGTTCTGATAGTACTGGAATACTGCAGCGAGGCTCATCCGTTTCGATCCGGCGATGATGAGCTGATCCGAATCCGCAAGGCCTATATCGATCTTCCCGGCGAGCAACAGGGAGTAGATGTCCATTCCGAAGCCGTACTCGATCTTCAAATCAATACCGGCGTCCCGGTAATATCCCTTGGCCATCCCAACATAGAGCGGTGTAAACTGGACGTTGGGGATGTAGCCGATGGCAAGTCGTACCCGGTCGAGTTGCTGTCCGAAGGCGACCGGAAGGGCCACCACCATGAGCATCAAAATTAGCCCGGTTGCCCTTGAACTCCCGCTGCTCGGCGCGAACAGCTTCGACACGATCTTTCCGAAAATCTGTTTCATGTTCCCTTATCTCCTTGTAGGTGTTCTCCGTCTTGCCTGAATGTATGCGAACAGCGCACTTGCTATTCCAAAATAGCCGAGCCCTAGAATGCCAAGCCACAGAAGGCCGACGAACATGAGAGCCATGTCGAAGTTTGCCTTTGCCTGGTTGACCAGAGAGCCGAGTCCCTCTTGTCCTGAAACAAACTCGCCGACCACGGCACCAATAACTGACAGCGTAATGGAAACCTTGATCCCGCTGAAGATGATCGGAAGGGCCGCTGGAAGTTCGAACTTTGTAAAAGCCTTTCCTCTGCTCGGACGATAGAAGCGTACCAGCGTACGCACACGTTCCTCCGCAATTCGAATTGCCGAAATGTTGTTGATCAGCATCGGGAAGAACATGAGAATTACCGCAGTAATGATCTTCGGAGCATACCCAAATCCAAACCAGAGCACCAGGAACGGAGCAAGGGCGACCGCCGGAATGGTGTTGAGCGCAATGAGATGCGGCATTGCCAGATTAGAAATGAGTTTTGATTTGGCCGTTGCATATCCGAGTACCAGGGTCAGGATGAACGCAATTGCGAATCCGACCGAAGATTCATATACAGTTGCGCCAAGCGAAGGGAGAATTGTCCCGTTCAGGAGCGTGGAGATGAACCGGTGCAAGATAGCCGCCGGTGCGGGAAAGATATAGTCCGGCACGTTGAACCATTTCTTCGCCGCAGACAGTACGAAATAGAGGGCGATGACTTCGATCGGGATGAGCCATCGACTGTAATATTTCTTGAAATTACGGGCGAATCGGTGCCCGATAGGCTGTATTTCGACCTCCCGTTCGCGTAGACCCGCAGCCGGTTCCGGGCGAAAGCTCCAGAGCGCCTTCGCCTCCGCACGGATCGCGTTGTCTACGCGGGATTCGTCGGCCGATAGCGAGAACTGCTCCCGACCCTCGGATCCATTCCTGCTTATCCTCTCCGTCTTCGTAATACCGGCAGGCGCATTCGAAAGAACGTAAACCGTATCTGAAAGAAAACATGCCTCTTCGACAGAGTGAGTAACCATGACCACAGTCTGGTTTGTCTGAGAGTGAATATTCTTTATGAGAATGTTCAATCGTTCCCGGCTGATAATGTCGAGCGATGAAAAAGGCTCGTCGAGAACCAGCAGCTCCGGCTGAGTTACCAGTGCCCGAGCGATTTCGACCCGCTTTTTCATTCCGCCGGAAAGCTCATTCGGAAACAGATGTTCGTAACCGGCCAGGCCCACCTTGTTCAGAGTCTCTATTGCCCGACTCCGGATCTCCGTGCTCATGTGTACTCCGCGCGATTCGAACGGCAGAAGCACGTTCGCGAGAGCATCTCGCCATTCGAGGAGTGAATCGTGTTGAAATACAAACGAGGTGTTGTTCGTTGCCACTTCCACCGATCCGGTATAGTGGCGATGGAGGCCCAGCAGCACATAGAGCAGCGTCGTCTTTCCGCAGCCGGACGGCCCGACGAATGAGACGAATTGGCCCGAGTCCACTGAGAACGAAACATCCTTGAGCACGGGCTTTGCAAATGAGAAGTTGAGATTCTCAACCGAAATCAGCGATCCGGTAGCGGTCGACGAACCGCTGTTTGAAATGCTGTTGTCGGAAACCACCCGGTCTGGTCCAGAGTTATTTGCGAATTTATTACCGTGAGTTCTGTTCGTCTCATCCATGCCGCAAACTCCGCAGATGGACGGGAGACACGCTGAAAGGAAGGATCTCTCAATGGATAGACTACACCTATCGAGACGACGACCCTTCTTTTCTTCTCCCATCCAGACTTTCACTGTCGGCAACGGAATTTCACCGTTTCCCCTCCGGTGTGGCCACCGAAGATTGCGGACTATAACCGCCGGTTGGGATTTCTCCCTCCCTCGAAGAAAAAAGGTTCTCGATAAAAGGAGTACGATTTTCCCTCGAGTTAGTCAAGTCCTCTTGAAGTATCACGCAGCGTGTTGATATCCGTTGAGTAGATCCCGCAGGGCATAGGCGGGAACGCGAATGGAGCTGCCGCTCTGCCCGTCGCCGTATTGGCGGATGACGCCGCTGTATTGGCGGATGACGCCGCTGGTACGGCGGTGA
>CAZKMA010000022.1:0-30209 GCA_964553615.1 uncultured Spirochaetales bacterium
CACTACCTCTCCTGCTACGGCGGGCAGGCGGTGCGGACTCCGAACATAGACAGGCTCGCCGCACGCGGCATCGTGTTCGACAACCACTACAGCGGCTCTCTTCCCTGCATGCCCGCCCGGCGGGAGATGATGACAGGGAGGCTGAACTTCCTCGAAGCGCCGTGGGGACCGATAGAACCGTGGGACGACTGCCTCCCGAATCTGTTGCGCTCCGGCAGCGGCACCTACACTCACATGATCACCGACCACTATCACTATTTCCACAGCGGTGGGGAGGTGTACCACACGCTCTTTGACTCCTACGAGTTCGAGCGCGGTCAGGAGGGCGATCGGTGGAAGCCGATGGTGGAGATAGACCAGCTTCCTGCGCGCCCGAAAGGCAAGGACGAGCTTCTTCGCTTCTACGAAGCAAATCGACGGTCGATGGATACCGAGGCCGACGAATCATACTCCACACCGCGCTGCTTCATGCGGGCCATGGAGTTTCTGGAGCGCAACCATACCGCGGATAACTGGCACCTGCACCTCGAGGTGTTCGATCCGCACGAGCCGTTCGACTGCCCCGAGCGGTACACGAAGATGTATGATGACGAGTGGGCCGCCGAGCACTTCACGTGGCCGGAATATGCGCCGCTGGATCCGAAAAAGGACGACGAAAAGGCCGTCGCCCACATCCGCAAGTGCTACGCCGGAGCGCTCACCATGGCCGACGTGTGGCTCGGGAAGCTCCTGGACACCATGGACCGGCTCAGGCTCTGGGACGAGGTTAACCTGGTATTCACGACAGACCACGGCCATCTGCTCGGCGAGCACGGCTACTGGGCCAAGAACTACATGTTCGACTACGAAGAGCTTGCACACATACCGCTCATCGTCTGTACGCCATCCGGGACCGCAGGACGTTCGGCCGCCATTACGGCAACCATGGACCTCATGCCCACGTTCCTGGACCTTCACGGTACGGCAATACCCCGGAGTGTACAGGGCCGCTCAATGCGCCCGCTTTTCGGCCGGCAGCCTGCGGATCTGCACGCCCTGCACGAGGCCATCCTCTTTGGCTACTTCGGAAAGGACCTGAACCTCTTCGATGGGAAGTACACCTACTGCAGACAACCACTCCCCGGCAGCATCGTGCACCATCATACAGCCATGCCGCGCGGATTCTTCGACTTCGTCGATCGGGAGCTTCTTTCAAAAGCCGAGCTCGGCATCTTCCTGGATCATTGCCACGGCATTCCGCACTACCGGATAGCAGTGCCGTCGCAACCGCACATCCACGCTACCGACTTCAACCCGATCTACGACGTAACGGCAGACCCGGGCCAGACAGCGCCGGTGAAAGACCCGGCGCTCGAAAAAGTCCTCGCTTCCAAAATGAGCACGCTGCTCCACGAGTACGGCGCTCCCGCGTGCCAGTTTGACCGGACGGGGCTTGCCAGGGACCAGTAGCGCTCCGCAGACGGGCTGCCCCGGCCCGCATCGGCAACGACTGCGGCGGTCGCCGCGGCGATTACCCCTCACCTCCCGCGCCACTCTTCGACCCGGCCGCGGCGAGCATACCAGGTAATCGTCCCCAGGTCCCCGGCAAAACCTTCCCGAATGACAAACCGGTAGGGATCCCTCGGGGTGTAGGTACGCAGCACCCAGGTTCCGCGCGGAGTGAGGATTCGGTAGGAGTAGCGGGTAATGACGTACGGTCCGTATGAGAAGCGAGCCAGCCGGAAATAGCCTTCGCGGTCCGTCCGGACTACGTGAACCACACCGGTGTTCAGGTTGCGCACCGTTACTTCCACGCTCTCAGCACGAGCGCCGTTCCACGCGGGAAACTCGGGGTCATTTCCCGGAATGAAGACAATCCGTCCGGTCAGGGCTGCGCGGTGAACCGGATAGCTCCGAACCACGTAGGTGGCGCAGCTTGCAAGAAGCACCGAGAGCCCCAGAATTACAACTGACAGTCCAACAAACTTCGATACACGCATAGGATCGCTATCCTCCGTATTTTGGTCGTCGGAAACCACGGGGCGGTTCCCGGATTTTTCGAATCTGGCCGCAATTTCATCGACGAGGTTCCTGTCGCAAGACAGGGATCTGTTGCCAAAATTCCGCTTGATTTCGAAAATTCCGTCCACTACAATTTTCTCAGAACTGCGGATGCGGTTCTGAGAAAATCCACAAGAGAGATTTGGGGGAGCTTGCCATGAACAAACTGTTGCGTTTCATTCTAGTCACGACGGGTTTTGTACTCCTTGTTTCAGCACCCGTTTTCGCCGACAACCAGTCGGGATCTCAACATCGGGGTTTCTTCTTTGAAGTCCAGATTGGACCGGCGCTGACCTCGTATGATGCAGCCACGGATGCGGCATTTGCCAGCGCTGAGGCAATGGGTCTGTCACGTCTTCGCCTGGGACTCGGTGCAACGCTTGGTTTTGCCGTCAGCCCCACGATATATCTGACGGGTGGAGTTGAAGGCTACGGGGACCGTTTCTATGACAGCACGGGGTACATCCAGTTAAATACCTACCTCTGGGTCGTTGGGCTGCGATTCTATCCGTTCTCGAATGGGCTGGTTCTGGGCGCCCGCGGCGGGTTTGCAACAACATCGGTGGTGTCGGATATCGGGGTCTCCGGCTATTCGTCGACTCCGGGTTCCGGGTTCGGCGTACTTGTGGCCTACGATTTCGGCGGTTTCACCGGCATGGGCTTCGAGATCGGCGCGAGGGTGGACTACTGTACGATCAATGGCAGTCCGTTTACGGGCGAATGCGCCTATGTGGCACTGGACTGGAAGTAGAAAGCTCCCGGAATGGATAGGAGCCATCCGCACGCCTGCAGTCACCGCTGCGGGCGTGCGCTCAGTATGCGGAATCGGCGGCCCCCCCTCCAAAACATGAGGTAAGTAAGATACGGGAAAGACCGGTGGATCGATGGAATCAGTTATCTCAACGTTACCCGACACGTTCTTCATCCCTCTCGCGTCGCCGAACCGGCGGCACCATTCGGCGCTCCTCCTTTTCCTGGAGATCATAGACGCCGCGAAACGAAGTCCCTGAGCGGATGGCGGCCACCTTCCGCAGTGACCGTTTGAGGGCGCGAACTTTCCACAAACACTTGACTGCACCTCTTCGCATCATTACTGTTATCAACATCATACTGTTTATAACAGTAACTTAAGTGAGGATTGGGCATTCATGTCCAGAACACCGAGCCGACACACGCCGGCCTTCCTTCTTCTTCTCCTTGCAGACGGTCCCTCCTACGGGGCAGTGCTTCTTTCGCGCTTGCAGGCGGAGCTGCCGTTCTGCCTGTCGGACAGCGCCATCGTGTACCGCAGCCTCAAGCAGATGGAAGAGCAGGGGCTGGTCGATACGGAGTGGCGGCGGGAAGAGTCGGGCCAGCCACGGAAGTGGTACGCACTGAGTTCGAAGGGCACGGAGGCGCTTGCAGACTACGCAGAGGATATCCGCAAGCGCCAGGCAAACCTCGAGTATTTCACGAATCGCTACAAAGCACTCAACAGAAGGATTCAACATGAGCACTATTGAGGCACGCGTGCCGGCTTCGGCGGAGACGAGCCGCTCGCATCGCGCCAGGACCATTACCGCACTTTCGTTCTCTCACATGCTGAACGACATGTACTCGAACTATCTCCCGCAGATGCTCCCGTTTCTCGTGGTTCTCATCCCCGGATTTACGGCCACCCAGGCGGCCATCCTGGTTTCGGTCTTTACCATCGTGGCATCCTTTTCCCAGCCGGTCTTCGGACAGCTCTTCGACGGGCGGGGGAAGGGGTGGATTTTCAACGTCGGGACCATCTGGATGGCAGCCCTCCTGTCGCTCACCGGCATTGTCCACTCCTTCCCGGTCCTCGTGGTGATCTCGGGGCTGGCAGGACTCGGAACGGCAGCGTTTCACCCGCAGGCGTCCACCCTGGTGAGCAACGCGGCGGGAGGCCGCAAGGCTGTCATCCTTTCGGGCTTCATCGCGTTCGGCAACCTCGGTTTCGCCCTGAGTCCGCTTCTCCTCATCCCGCTCTTTCAGGCATACGGTCTTACGGCTACGGTGTTCACGGTTATTCCCGGTGTGCTCGTGGCGCTGCTTCTCTTCTTCGTAACCCCGCGTACCGTAACGGCAAAGAGCCGGAAGGCAACGGTGTCGCAGCTCTTTGAGTCGCTCAAGCCGGCGGCAGGAGAGCTCTCGGTCCTGATCGGGGTAATTGCGCTCCGCTCGCTCGCGTACACGGGCATGCTCGCCATGCTCCCGCTCTATTTCAAATCGCGCGCTCTTTCCAACATCGTCTCGAGCCACCTCCTGACGGTCATGCTCTTGAGCGGCGCCGCAGGCGGCATCATCGGCGGCTTTCTCTCGGACCGATACGGCCGCAAGCGCATCATTGCCGGTTCACTGATCATAGCAACACCGCTCTTCCTCGGGTTTCTCCTTACGCAGGGAGCAATCAGCATTGTGCTTCTGGGCCTTGCGGGCGCTGCGCTCATGTCGAACTTTTCGGTAACGGTCGTTGCGGCGCAGGAGGCTATTCCGAACAACAAGGCGCTTGCCGCGGGACTCAGCATGGGATTTGCAGGCGGCCTGGGCGCGCTCGCAGTCATTCCGGTCGGACGAATCGGTGATGTCGCGGGACTCGGCACGGCAGTGACCATTCTGTTTCTCCTTCCGCTTGCGGCAGGAATTCTTGGGCTCTTCCTGAAAAGCCGGCCTTCGGCGCGCGCCCTGCGCGGCGCCTGAAGCGGCGCAGGCTTTCCGCAGGACTCTCCCCAGTAAACATGAGATGCAAGATAAGGAATTCGCTGCTACAATAGACTGGTACGGCCTATGGCCTGCGAATATTGCTCGTGGAGGGGGTGTCATGCACAGACTTCACTTCAGAATAGCGCTACTGACTGGACTTCTTGGAATCTGCGCCCTGCCGCTGTGGGCCGCGGATAATGCAGGGACGAACTACCCCGTCCTGGGAATCGTCATTGGAACGCCGAGTCTCGGTGTGAATGCGATTGTCGGTTACGATCTCGGGCCGGTTGAACTGCGGTTATCCGGCGGGATCGGGAACTCGACCAACACCGCAAACCACAGCCTGTCGTGGGGACTTCAGGCAAATGTCGCCTACACGTTCCTGGACGTCAAGGGCGTGGTCAGCCAGTTCGGGCTGTTCGGCAATTACATCAACCTGGGTAACACTACCCCGTCGCAGGTCGCCGGCATCGGCACAGCGGTCAGTATCTGCCTTTTCGGTTTCTTTGCGGACGTGGGACTCGGTGTGAACGTCCTTCCGAATCACCTTCAGGGACTCGCAGTCATCGCCGGTATCCTGAACTTCGACTTCCAGATCGGCTATATGTACCGGTTTCGCTGAAAACACGGAGCGCTGCGGGAATCTGCGGCACATGCGGGTGAAACGGCACCGGCGGACATTCGTTGCCGACCGGCTACACTGCAATCTCCTCGCGGCGGTCACCTTCGAGGACGGTAATCGTGGCGCAGCAGGTTGGGAGGTCGACCGCGAGACTGCACGAGGATGAGTCATTCCTCCAGGACAGGACCAGGGTGTTGTCCTCACTCGCCTCGACGCTGAAAGTACCGTTGAACGCCGCAAAACTGTTCCTGAATTGGATCAGCCTGAGGAGCCGCTTCACGACAGGCCGCGAAACCGCCTTTTCTATTTCCGGAATGGAATAGTTGTGCCGGTTGACCGCGCGGCCCTCTCCGGCGGCACGGACCGCCTCCTGGTCGTTCTCTCCGGCAAGGAGTCCTACGTAGTAGACCTGCGGAATACCGGGGGCAAAGAACTGGAGCGCACGCGCGGCAAGGTAGGCGTCGTCGTTCCCGTTAAGCGCCGAGTAGTAGGTGCAGTTAATCTGATGTGCGTCGAAGCCCGGGTGCGGCATGTGGGTGCCGGACAGGATGCGGTTGAGGTTTGCCCCGCGGTCCAGGCAGAGATCCACCATGCGCTTCGATTCTTCCAATTCGAGTACGCCGTCGAGGTCCGGCTGTACCGGAATGCCGTCGTGGCAGTCGAGCATGGTAAAGCGGTGGCCGGGCATGGTCGCAAGATACTCTTTCAGCTTCCCTCCCGACCGGTTCTGCAGCGTGAAGAGGATGAGCCCGGGCAATACGAAGTCGTAGGTCCAGTATCCCTTCGCAGAGAGCTTGTCCTGCACGGTGTAGTGGTCATGCACCTCGGGCAGGAGCTCGAGGCCGAACGACCGCGCGATATCGATGAGCCAGTCGAGCGTCTGGTAGATTTCCGGCTCCACCATGAAACAACTTGTTCCCGGCTTCTTCGTCACGTAGCCAATCGCGTCCAGCCTGACGGCGCGGATGCCCATCCGCGCGAACCGCTCGAGCGACTCGCGGAGGAACTCCCGCGTAGTTCCGGAGTTCACATCGAGGTCGATCTGCTCAGACCAGTCCCGCGTCCCAAAGGAGGTCCAGATCCGCTCCACATCGCCCGTCTTTTTGATCTTCACATCCGAAAACGGATTCTCGGGCTTGCGGAGGAAGATGCGGGCAACGTCTTCGGAATCCGCCCTCCCCTCCGGCCACACCTTGTCCAGGGTAATGAACATGTCGGCATACTTCGACTCGCGCCCGTTCTCTTCGAAGTCACGAAAGTAGTCGGATTTTCGGGAGATGTGGTTCACCATGAGGTCGACCATGACGTCTGTCATGCCGGCAAGTCGCGTAATATCTTCCCAGGTCCCGAACTGCGGATCGATCCGGGCATAGGTGGTCGGGGCGAATCCGCGGTCGGCGGATGAGGGAAAGGGCGGCAGGATGTGCACGCCACCCGCCACGGCCTCCGGAAAGAAGCGGTTCACCGCATCGTGAAGCGATCCGAGCGTTCCTCCGAGTGAATCGGCATAGGTAATGAGTTGTACTTTGTTCTTGATTGACATTGTCTTTCTACCTTTCGTCGTTACGGGGGATTGTACGCGATTTCGGCAGAATTGATGCAGGGGTCGGGGCAAAAAAGTGCGCTCGCTGCCTGCGGGAAACGCAGGACCGATTTTTCGCCGCCGTTCGTGACGGGAAGACAGAGGACGTGCGCAAGGCTTTTCGCAAGAGGGCCAGTCTCGACGCACGGAACGATCACGTGGACTCCGCGCTGAGCTTTGCGGCCTACTACGGTCAGCCGGAGACGGCGCGCATCCTGATCCAGGCCGGAGCAGTGGAGTAACGCAGAGTCCGGGGTCAGCAGATTCGCGGAAGCAGAAGGCCGCGCGGAAGATCGAGGATGCGCCGTCCGCCGACGACGGTTTCGAGCACCACGGTCCCCGCGTGGCCCTCGACAATCGAGCCGACTATCTCGGCGCGGGCACCGAGCGGGTTCGACCGCAGCGCGGTCATGGCCTGACCTGCCGCCTCCGGCGAGATCACGGCAATGAGCACTCCTTCGTTAGCAATCTCCAGCGGATTGAGCCCGAGGACCTCGGCAACCGAACCCACGGTGGCATCGACCGGGAACCGTTCCTCCTGGACCTCCATGCCGAAAACGCCGCCGGAGATAGCCTCGTTCAGAACCGCGGCGACGCCGCCGCGCGTCGCGTCACGCATGAAGCGCAGCTCGGTGCCGAAGGTCAGAAGAGACTCACATAGCGGAAAGAGAAAGGCACAGTCGGACCGCAGCCCGGCACCGACGGCGAGGCGCTCGCGCGCGGCCATGACGGCGATACCGTGGGCGCCGATCGGGCCGGAAACGAGCACTGCATCCCCGGATGTGATCGATTTCGCCGACAGCGCGGGATGAGCCCGGAACTCTCCGAGGCCGGTCGTGTTGATGTAGAGTCCGCCGCCCCTTCCCCGCGGTACAACCTTCGTGTCGCCGGTGACAATCGAAACGCCCGCATGCTCGGCAGCCTGCGCGACCGATGCCAGGATCCTTTCCAGATCGTCTACGGGAAGGCCCTCCTCGATTACGAGCCCGAGGCTGAGGTACCGGGGCACCGCACCAGCGACGGCCAGGTCGTTACAGGTGCCGAAGACGCAGAGTTTTCCGATGTCGGCCCCGGGGAAGAATAGCGGGTCGACGGTGTAGCTGTCCGTCGTCATGCAGACAGTTCCGCCAAGAGAGAGACGCGTCGAGTCCGAAAGTTCAGGATACGCCTGTCCCCCGAAGAGCGGATAGATGAGCTCTTCGACGAGCTCGCGCGAGAGCGCGCCGCCGCTGCCGTGCTCGAGCGAAATGAGTCGCTTATCGCCGCCTTTCATTCTTCGCCCTCCCGGTACTTGAAGTATGCTGCACAGGTGCCTTCCGAAGAAACCATGCACGGCCCGACGGGCCGGTCGGGCGTGCACCGTCGGCCGAAAAGCGGACACTCCGGCGGGGTCGCCTTCCCCTGGATGACCCTGCTGCACAGGCACCCGGGGGGATCGTGGTCGACGATCTCCGGGAGGGAAAACACACGGTCCGCGTCCATCCCGGCATACTCGTCGCGAAGACGCAGTCCGCTCCCATCCATGCGGCCGAGTCCGCGCCAGAGCGCCGTGTCGGGAACGAGAGCCCGGTCGATAACAGCGCGCGCGGCGGCGTTCCCCTCGTCCCTCACTGCCCGCGGATAGGCGTTTTCGATGGCCGGCGTTCCCGCCGCCAGAAGCGACACGATCCGCAGGATCGCCGCCAGCATATCCACCGGCTCGAACCCGCCGACGACGCCCGGAAGGCCGTATTCATCGGCCAGAAACCGGTAGGGCGGGAGGCCGGTGACCACCGAAACATGGCCCGGCAGGAGAAACCCGTCGATCGCGCACTCAGGGTCCGACACGAGCGCCCGAAGCGCAGGCGGCACCGTCTTGAATGCTGCCGAGAGATAGAGATTGCGTATGCCGTGATCCCGGGCACGCTCGAAGACCGATGCCACCGCGGGTATAGTTGTCTCGAAGCCGATTCCGAGAAAGACCAGAGGCTCCTCGATCTCCGCCGCCAGTTTTATCAGCTCAAGGGGCGAGTAGAGGATTCTGACCTTTCGGCTTGCCATATGGCCCGCGAGGCTCCTGCCGTCCGGGTCCGGAACCTTCACCATGTCCCCGAAAGTTGCAATCGTTACGTTGTGTTCTTCGATGAGCCGCAACGCGTTTGCAATGAAACCCGAGGGGGTAACGCAGACCGGGCAGCCGGGCCCGGAGATCAGGCGAACGGAGCGCGGCAGCAGAGAGTGGATGCCATACCGCCTGAGGGATACGGTGTGCGTGCCGCACACTTCCATGATTCGAACTTCACGCTTCAGTCCGGCCGCAGTTCGCCTGATTTCACCGGCCAGCCGCGAGACCCGCTCCCGGTCCCGGAACGCCAGCTCAGGCCTGAATATCATCTGCCGTTCGCAATTCGTCGAACATGGCCAGCGTTTCGCGGGCAGACTCGTCGTCGAGCTTCTCTATGGCGAAGCCGGCGTGAACGATGACAAAATCGCCGGGCACCGCATCCTGCACCATCGAGATGTCCACCGTCAGTGTGAAGTTTCCCTGCGAAACGACCGCCATGCGCCCGTCGAGGATTTCAGCTATCTGCAAAGGCACTGCAAGACACATTGGCACCTCCCGTGTCGGCGGATCGGATCCGCTTTCAGTATAGTCCTTTCCGTCAGTTGCCGTCGCCTGCGTACCACGCCTGCCCGACGGCGAGCCCTCCGTCGCCGGCCGGAATATCCCGGTTGCGATGGATCAAAAATCGCTGCTGCTCGAGCCGGGGCAGAAGCAGGGTGCACAGGAGCCTGTTCTGGAATACGCCGCCCGAAAGGCAGAGTGTGTTCATGCCGGTTTCCTCCCGCATGAGCACGGCCCCCCTCACAATCGATTCGGCGATCGCAGCGTGAAAAAGAAGCGACAACGCGCCGCGATCTTCCGAGCAGGGCCGGCCCGGCGGACCGGCGCGGGCGGCAAGGTGAGCAATGAGCGGCCGCGGATCGAGCTCGAACAGATCTTGCCCCTCGTCGCCGTGACCCAACGGGAGAAGCTCATGGAGCAGCTGAACTTCCCTCCGGCCGCCACGCCGGCCGCCGCTGCGATCGTATGCAGACGCACCGATGCTTTCGAGTTTCATTGGCCCCTCCGCCTCGTAGGAAACCTCACCCACCAGACCGAGCAGAGCCGCAGCGGCGTCAAAGAGCCGCCCGGCAGACGAGGTGAGCGGGCAATTGATCGACCGGTCGATCATCCGGGAAAGGAGTTCGGCCTCCTGTTCGGTCATGCCCGGCAACGCTGCGGATAGACTTGCGGGTTTACCCGCGGGTACGGGTTTACCCGCGGGTACCTCCGACCCGTCATAGCCGCGCAGGAGTGAAAACGCAATACGGACCGGGTGAAGAATCGCCTCCTCGCCGCCGGGAAGCGGGAACTTGCGGAAACTGCCGAGTCGCCGGAATCCGGTCCTCGTTGCGTGAAGGAACTCGCCGCCCCAGATGGTGCCGTCGGTCCCGTATCCGGTGCCGTCAAGCGCGACGCCGAGTGCTTCATCGAGTCCGTGTTCGGCCATCACCGAGAGGATATGTGCGTGGTGGTGCTGCAGCAGAATCTTTCGGGGAACAGAGCTCCGCGCGGCCCACGTGGAGGAGAAGTAGCCGGGATGAAGATCGAACACGATCCGCTCGGGCACCGCGTCAAAGAGGCGAAGCATCTTCTCCACCGTACGCACGTAGTGGTCGCGGCTTTCGGGATTTGCAAGATCTCCCAGATGGGGCGCAAGAAGAAGGGTCGAATCCCGCCCGATAGCGGGAGCGCTCTTCAGATCGCCGCCTGCGGCTACCGTCACACCGGACGGAGCGCCCGGGATGCGAAGTGTCCGCGGCACGAACCCCCGCGACCGGCGGACAATCGCGGCTGTACGGCCGGCGCCGTGTTCCGCAACGGAGATGGGCCGGATCACCGAGTCGTCGGTAGCCATCAGAATCCGGCGATTATGGAAGAGAAAGAGGTCTGCCGAGGCCGCGAGTTTCCTGCGCGCCGTTGCTGAATCGGTTATGATGGGTTCCTCGCCGAGGTTTCCACTCGTCATGATGAGGTGGCCGTACGGGATACCGATAGATGGGTGATAGAAGAGCAGGAAGTGAAGCGGACTGTAGGGGAGCATGATGCCGAGCGTACCAAGGTCGGAAACGCCCGAAAGGTGCCCGGTCGTCCCGTTCCTGCGAGGCAGGATAAGTATCGGACTTTCAGGAGATTGGAGAAGCTTTTCGTCCGCATCGGTCAGCTCACAGAGCACCCGCGCCTCTTCGATGTCCCGTACCATGAGCGCGAACGGCTTCTTCCCGCGACCCTTCTCCCGACGGAGCCGCGAGACGGCAGCCGGAAAACGCGGGTCGGCAGCCAGATGAAATCCGCCTATGCCCTGCAGCGCCACCACCCTTCCCTGCGCCAGCGCAGTGATCGCCCCACGCACAGGATCGCCCGGAAGCGGCTCGCCGTCCTCACGTGAAAGGACAAGAACCGGACCGCAGTCCGGACATGAGTTGGTCTGCGAATGGAATCGTCGGTCGGAGGGGTCTGCGTATTCCGCGCGGCAGCGCTCGCACTGCGGAAAGTCCACCATTGAGGTGCGTTCGCGATCGAAGGGGGTGTCTTCCACAATGGAGTAGCGCGGACCGCATTCGGTGCAGGTGATAAAAGGATAGAGATACCGCCGGTTGGACGGGTCGAGAAGCTCCCTCCTGCATCGGTCGCACAGCGCGATATCGGGAGGAATAGGAGGGAACGCGTAGCTCGTGGCGCGGCTCTCGATGATGTGGAAGCCATCTGCGCCGGTCGGCGGGATGGACTCCACGAGCGTTTCTTCCACACGTGCCGGCGTCGGGAGATTCGCGGTCATGACGGCTTCGAAACGTCGAACCGCGGACGCGGCACCCTCTATTTCCGCGACAACTTCCGAGCGCCTGTTCTGGACAAACCCGGCAAGTCCGCAGGAGACGGCGCACCGGTACACCGCCGGCCGGAATCCGACACCCTGCACCACACCGCGGTAGGTGATGCGCACTCTCTGGTTGTACTCTGACTTGCTCACAGCTGACCTTCCGTCCTCATCAATGCTATCCGCACTTCAATCCCGGGGCAATAGGGGCTACAATGACCCATGCACGAATGGGCACTGGCCGAATCCGTTGCCGAAACGATACGAGAAACCATGAAAGAACGCGTCGGCTCGTCCCTGCACGCGGTCAATCTTCTGTTCGGCGAGCTTCAGAACATAGACCGCGACATCTTCGCAGATGGTCTTTCAACGCTGCTGAAAGATGTTCCCAGAGACGCCGACATCGTTCACATCCAGATCGAACCTGCACGGCTCTCGTGCAATGTCTGCGAGCGGGAATGGGGGCTCAATGAGGTCGGGAACCTGACGCCGGACGAACGCGAAGCAATCCATTTCCTTCCCGAGGCGGCACACGCCTTCTTTCGCTGCCCCTCGTGCGGCAGCCAGGATTGCCGGATTACGCAGGGCCGGGGCATTTCGGTTGCCTCGATAGAGCTCAATGAGCCGAACAGCGCAGGCGCCCCCTCGTGATAGATCCCCGCGTCTCCATAATCGAGCACCGGCTGCGGCGCGTCAGCCGGATCATCACCTTTGCAAGTGGAAAAGGCGGCGTCGGAAAGAGCTGCTGCTCCTCGACGGCGGCGCTTCTTCTTGCACGACAGGGCCGCAAGGTGGGCCTCCTCGACCTTGATCTTCACGGTGCCTCGGCGCATATCATCCTCGGTATCGAACCGTCACTCCCCGATGAAAAGGGCGGTATCCTTCCCCTGGAGGCTGCCTACGGACTGCGCTACATGGGGATTACCCCTTTCACCGGAGAACGCGGCGTTGCCCTTCGCGGAGATGCCGTGACGAACGCGATCCGGGAGCTTCTTGCCGTCGTGATATGGGATGATCTGGACGTGCTCGTCGTCGACATGCCACCCGGCATCGGCGAAGCCGTTCTGGATGTGGCGCGCTACGTTCCGCGAATCGAGGTGGTACTTGTTGCAACCCCTTCGACACTGTCACTGCGCGTCATGGAACGCCTTGCGGACGTGCTGGTCGCCGGCCGCATCCAGCCCCACGGATGCATTCTCAACATGGTGAGAGACGGGGAAACCGCGAGGCGGCCCATCGACCTGAAGCAGGGTCTTCGGCTGCTCGGCGAAATACCGCTCACACCGGATATCGAGGACGAGCTGGGTCAACCGCAACGGCTCGTTTCGGGACGTTTTGCGGCTGCGCTCGAGCCCATTCTCGACTCTCTTATCCCTGCGACTTGAGCTTCCGGCTCAGCGTTTTCAGCAGGACCTCATTGTCGATTGGTTTCTGGAATACACCCTGAAGGCCGAGTTCCCGCACGTCGATGCTCCCGGCAAGCTCATCGCCTACCGAGGAAAGCATGTACACGGGCGAAGTGTTCTCCAAGAACTTGAGCTCCTTCACCAGGTTCTTCCCGGCGTCGATCGATTCCATCATCAGGTCAACCAGGACAAAGTCCGGCTTCTCTTTCTTGAACTCACGAATACCATTTTCGGCAGAGTGGGCCTCTCTCATGATGTAGCCGTTCTTTTCCAGCACAATACGAAGAGCGTACAAGACATCGTCGTCGTCATCGATTGCCAGAACAACGAATTTGCCCTCTCTCATCGCTGCCTCCTCGTCAAACTTCCTTCGTCAATTCTAGAACGCAGAAACCCGATCAGGAAATCCACGGCCTGCCTGAGATTTTCCGATGCCCGCGGAGTCAGCCCTTCCCGAAACATTTCGAAGGAGTACCCGCGGATGCCAAGCAGAAAAGCTTCCGGTGAGCCTCCAAGCGTTTCGTTCGCGAGACTCAACAGCTGCGCGGGGCCAACACTGTGAGCCATGTACCCGCCGGTATCTCCCGGTTCGACACGTCCGAACTCGAAAGGCTCCTTTCCTGCGGCTGCCGCGTCGGCGAAGACAACCAGCGATGCCTCGGAAACAGCCACTGCGTCCTCGACCAGAAGCTGGTAGTTCGATTCCACCGTGACGCCCTGCATCGGACGTGATTCGAGCAGCTCTGCGAGCGCCGGACCGAGCCCGTCATCCTCTCTGGCCGGATTCCCACAACAGAGAACAAGAACCGGCTTCTCCGCAGCGCCGTTCAATCCTTTGTCTTCCTGTCGAGCAGGCGGTCGGAAGAGTCGAACAACTCTACCACAAGCGGCATCTGCCCCATGGCGTGCGTTGCGCAGGACAGACACGGATCATACGCCCGGATTGCCACCTCTATGTGGTTCAGGAGCCCTTCGGTGATCTCCTTGCCGGAAAGGTCGCTTTCGGCTACCCCGGCAACCGCACGATTGATCGGCTCGTTGTTGCTGGTCGTCGAGACAATGAGATTCGCTCTCACAATCTGGTCGTCGTTGTTGACCTCGTAGTAGTGAAAGAGCGTGCCGCGGGGCGCCTCCACCACACCAATTCCCGTGTGGCGCCGTTTCCCCTTGACGGTCAGCTCCTTCCCCTGCAGGTCCGGGTCGTTGAGCAGCTGCTGAATCTTCTCCGCGGAGTGAAGGGCTTCGATCATCCGCGCCCAGTGGTAAGCCATCGAAAGGTTGCAGGGCCCCTCGCCGAGCAGCGAAAAGAACTCTTTCCGGGCGGATTCCGCCTCGGGCGTATCAATGAAGTCGCAGGTGTTGATCCGGGCAAGAGGGCCGACACGATACCAGCCTTTCTCCGGGCCGAGCGACCGGATAAACGGGAACTTCATGTAGGACCAGTCCCGCACCTCTTCGGCGAGGTAGTCGGGAAAGCGCTGACAGTCAACCTGATCAAAGATCGACTTTCCTTCGGCGTCTATCGCGCGAAGGTTGCCGTCGTAGATTTCGAGTGCTCCATCCTTCCCCGCAAGCGAAAGATGATTGGACGGAAAGGCGGCGAAGCCGCTCAGGCGCTCGACATTTTCCTTCGTGTAGTCACGGGCAATTCCCACGGCGCCCTTTGCCCACGTGATCATCTGCTCGATGTCCTTCAGAAGTGAATCGCGCTCCTCGATCGACAGATTCTTGTTGATTCCGCCAGGGATGGCCCCGGTCCCGTGTATCTTCTTCCCTGCGGTTGCCTTGATTATCTCCTGGCCGTATTTGCGCATCATGACACCCTGGACGGCCAGGTCCGGGTATTTCCGGGCTACGCCGATGACATTGCGCACGGCAGGATCGGCGTCGAAACCGAACAGAAGATCCGGCGAAACAAGGTGAAAGAAATGAAGCGCATGGGATTGAAAGAACTGGCCGTAGTGCATGAGCCGGCGCATCTTTTCGGCCGTCGGCGTCAGCTTGTCCGCTCCGACGATGCGGTCCATCGCCTTTGCGGCAGCAAGGTGGTGGCTCACCGGACAGATTCCGCACAGCCGCTGTACCAGGACCGGTGCCTCCCAGTAGGGATGGCCCTGGACGAACCGCTCGAATCCGCGGAATTCGACCACGTGGAACCGCGCACTATGAATCCCGCCTTCGTCGTCGAGCAGGAGGGAAACTTTTCCGTGTCCTTCAATCCGGGTGACCGGCTCGATAACCACGCGCTTGTATGTAGTGTTATTCTCGGCCATGGTGATATCTCTCCTTCTACTCAGTCGTACTTGAGAAGCGAGTACGGAAGATTGACGGGCTTCTCGCTGAGCAGTGCGGTCAACGCCTCCCACAGGGTATCCGCCGACGGTGGGCAGCCCGGAAGGAAATAGTCGATCTTCACGACTTCGTGACAGGGATAGACTCTGTCCAGCATGAGGGGGATTTCCGGATCCCGCGGGAGTACCTTCTCCGGATTGTAGACAGTCGGGCCGTTGAGATACGCCTCTTCCAGGCACTCCTGCACAGGGATCGTGTTTCTGAGCGCCGGCAGGCCGCCCATCGTGGCGCAATCTCCTATAGAGATGAGGATATCGCAGTGCTCCCGGAAGCTCTTCAGCACGCGCACATTCTCGTCGGTCGTGCAGCCACCCTCGATCAGACCGATCTGGCAACGGCCCGTGAACTCCTTGATGTCGTCGATCGGTGACTTGTCGAAGTCGACCAGATCGATAAGCTGGAGGATCCGCTCATCAATATCGAGCAGAGACATGTGACAGCCGAAGCATCCCGCGAGGGACGCCGTCGCGACCCTGGGCTTGCTCATGGTTGGCCTCCTCGCTGCTCTATATCGGTACCGATCGGTGCCTTGTCGTACGCCCGGCTCCCTATCGGTGTTGCGAAGGCGGTGCCCTTCTTGAGGATCGCCCCGACCGGGCACACTTCAACGGCTCTGTCGGTCAACTTGAGGCTGGTGTCCGAAAGTTTTCCGCGCGAGTCCACCGCTATGCTGCGCTGTGACCCGCGACCGACGAAGTCAAAGACATGCTTCCCGTCCGAATCCTCGGAAGCGGTGACACATCGACCGCACAGGATGCAGCGGTTCCGGTCGATCAGCACATCCGGGTGCGAGGCGTCGATGTCCCGTTTCGGATAGAGATATGGAAGTGTGGGCGCTACGATCCCGAGCCGGTACGCAACCGCCTGCAGCTCGCAGTTCCCGCTCTTCTCGCAGAACATGCAGAAGTGATTTCCCTCGACAAAGAGCATCTCAATGATGTCACGCCGCACGGTGTTGAGCTTCTCGACATCGTTGTCCACGTTCACGCCCGGCGCGGCCGGTTGCGTGCATGCGGCCTGCGGCCGACCGTCGACCAGTACCGTGCACACCCTGCAGCTCCCCAGGGTCTTGAGTCCTTTCATGGTACAGAGCCGGGGAATGTACACCCCCGCTTCGTCAGCGGCTTCCATTATGCTCTGTCCCGGTACCGCCGCGATGTCTCTGCCGTCTATGTTGAATGTAAACTTGTCCGCCATACCTGTCCCCCCGTGCCTTTCAGGGCAAGACCGCCGAACGGCGTCCGGCTATTCTTGACGACTCTGCGAGCGCCACCTCGATGTCAAACGAAGCCTTGAGTGCGCCGCTTTTCTTTTTCATGCGCTTTTCGTACTCGGGCGCGAATTTCTCAATGGAGCTGAGAACCGGATTGGATGAGGTCTGGCCCAGGCCGCAGCGGCTGGCCAGCTTCACCGAGTTCCCGAGTCGTTTGATCATTTCGAGGTCCTCCGGGGCCCCGTTTCCTTCGACAATGCGATCGATGAGAGTGAGCAGCAGCCGGTTTCCGACCCTGCACGGCGTGCAGTACCCGCAATTCTCGTCGACAAAGAACTCCATGAACGTCTTTACGATATCAAGAACATCGCGGCTTCGGTTGAAGATCATGATCGATCCGCCTGTCGCGAGATCTTCGTAAGAGATGACGCGCCCGAAATCTGTTTCGTTGATGATCTGGCCCGAAGCGCCGCCGACCTGAACCGCGTAGGTCTCCTCGGCCCCGGCGTCGGCGAGAACATCAGCCACGGTTACCCCGAAGGGATACTCGTAAATCCCGGGCCGCGCACAGTCTCCGGCCACACTGAGAAGCTTGGTTCCGGAGCTGCTCTTGGATCCTATTCCTGCGAACCACGCTGCTCCCCGGTCCAGTATGTCGGGTACAACGCAGAGTGTTTCGACGTTATTGACCGCCGTAGGCTGGTTGAGGTAGCCCCTCTGCGCCGGGAAAGGCGGCTTCGTCTTGGGCAACCCGGCCGTCCCTTCGAGTGAGCTGATGAGGGCAGTCTCCTCCCCGCAGATGTAGGCTCCGGCTCCCAGCTCGATCCGGATGTCGAATGAGAAGTCTTTTCCGAGGATGTTCCTGCCGAGCAGGCCGTCCCTGCGCCGCTCTTCGAGCACCGTGGCGAGGTAACGATACAGATACGCGTACTCCCCGCGCAGGTAGAACACTCCCGTCTTCGCTCCGATCGCGTAGCCGGCGATGGTCATGCCTTCCAGGACCCGGTCCGGGAATTCGGTCAGAACCACGCGGTCCTTGAACGTTCCCGGCTCTCCTTCGTCGCTGTTGCAGATGACGTATTTCTCTTTGCCTTCTGCGCCGCGGGTGAACTCCCACTTGAGACCGGTCGGGAATCCAGCACCGCCACGTCCGCGAAGACGCGCGTTCTTCAACTCATTGATTACCTCGACCGGGCTCATCGACAGCGCCCTTTTGAGCCCCGCATTCGGTTCGTGGGGCGCGAATATAACTTCCCCGCGGCGACGGACGTTGTTGTGGACCATCGATCGGATCAGATCATGTGCGTTGTTTCCGTCACCGAGCCTGTGGACGAGCTTGTGCGGATTATCGGTCCGGCGAAGCGTCGCCACCATCTCCTTGACGCGGTCACTCGAAAGGTAGGTCACCACTTCGTCATTGACCAGAGCCGCCGGCGCCTGATCGCTCATTCCGATACAGGGCGTAGTTTCGAGAGTGATTTTTCCGTCCGGAGTTGTCTCTCCGAACTCAATCCCGAGCTCCCTGCGGAACGCGTCTGCAACAAGATCGACGCCGTTCATGCGGTCGATGACGTCATTGCACAGGCGTATGACGAGCCTGCCCTTCGTTTTCCGGGAGAAGAACGAATAAAACGTCAGCATGCTCTCGATTTCAACCCGGTGCACTCCCAGTCTGGCGGCGACTGTTTCAATGGAGTCCTCGTCCATGTAGCCGTGTTCCGAGTGGAGTCCTCTGACGATGTCCATGAGTCTTGTGCGGTCGTTGTGGAATTGAGCACAGACTGTTTCCGCGCTCTTCTGGATGGAGCTTGCCATGTCTCAACCTCCGGGTAGAGAGTTCACTCCACACGGCCATTTCATGCCGAATGGGATGAGACATATGCGGAAAATTTTATCCGTATATTGTTATCGTACACCCGATATTGCGCGTGCGCAAGGAAATATAGAACAGCGTGCTAGTCGGCCCAGAAGAGGTATCCGCCTTCGAGTACCCTGATGTGGCGGAATTCGCGCTGCGACAGATACCGGTATGCCTGGTACGCCTCCATCGAGGTTCTACTGTAGAGCACGACATGCTCGTCCTCGCGGAACGGCAACTGGTCCTTGCGCAGGTTTTCCGGACTGATTTCAACGCTCCCCGGAATGAGGTACCGGGACGACGAGTCCGGCGCACCAATTGCGGCGAGCGTGAACCGGCCCACCTCCCCATCAAGCTCGGTCGCCGTAATCGTTTCGACGAGTCCCTCTATCTTGTTGTTCAACATCATGCAGGCTGTCTGGACAACGTCAGTGGGATGATTAAACTCCGGTGCGTGGCCCAGGTCGAGCACGAACATCTCATCGGTTGTCATTCCGTTCGCTATCGCCGCGGCAAGCAGGGAGATCTTCGGACTCACCTCTCCCCTGCCGAACGCCTGCGCTCCGAGTATTTTCCGCGTCCCGCGATCCGCGATGACTTTCAGGTAGATGTCGGCCGATTCGAGTGCATAGACGGGCCGGTCGGGACCGGTCAGCACGAATGACACCGGATCGAACCCGGCCGCCCGCGCGCTGGTCGATGTGATACCCGTGCGTGCAATCCGAAGATCGATGCACCGAAGAAGCACGGTACCGAGTGATCCCCTGTAGACGGAGTTCTTTCCGGCAATGACGTCCGCGGCTGTATGTCCCATCTTCATTGAAATTGCCCCGAGGGGCCAGTACTCGTGTTTTCCGGTCAGAAGGTGATTCGTTTCCGCACAGTCGCCTACGGCGAAAATATCCGGATCGGACGTACGCAGATGCTCGTCCACCTGCACGCCGCCGGACTTCCCCAGCGCAAGACCGCAGGCACCCGCAAGGGTGCTGTTCGGGCGCATACCGCTGCTGAGGATAACGAACTCGCCGCTGAAGCTGCGCGCCGCAGCGTGGACCCGCACCCCGTCCTCCTCTGGTGTCACCGAGGTAGCCATCGTCCCGGTCGCGACTTTCACCCCCTTCCGCGTAAGCTCATTCTGGATCCTGCCGGAGAAGTCGGCATCGAAGTAGGAACTGAGGATTGCCTGCTCACGTTCGAGCAGCGTGACCCGCGCGCCGGCGGCAAGAAGCGACTGGATAATCGAAACGCCGATCAGGCCGCCGCCGATAATTATGACATCCTGCGCACTCGTCCGACCCAACCGATCCTTGATCCGCTTTGCGTCTTCCAGGCTGTGAAGTGGAAACACCAGACCCGACGCGGCACCCGGAATTGACGGGGCAACGGGGACGGACCCGGTGGCCAGAACCAGGACATCATAGGGAACATGGAACACCGTTCCGTCCTTCTCGCGCCGTACCTTCACCCTCTTCTCCACGCGGTCTATCTCTTCGGCGGCCGTCAGGTTCAGCACCGTGATGTTCTTCATCCTGTTGAAAAAGTGCGCCGTCTTCGTATTGCTGTGAGCACTCGAAAGAGGATCACCGGGGGAGCCGAATGTATCGCTGATGAAAAAGGGAAGCTGGCATCCCGAGTAGGACAGAAACTCGTTACGCTCAACGATGGTAATGTCGAGCTCTTCATCCAGCCGCCTGAGTCGGGATGCAGTCTTCGGCCCGGACGTCACTCCGCCGACGATCACGATCCTGCGTCGTCTGTTGCTCTCGGGAACTTGTTCGGTCCGCCGGCACGGCAGCACGATTGTGAATGTCGTCCCACGTCCCTCTTCCGAATCGACCTCAATGGAACCCTCGTGAGCCTCGACTATGCGCGCTGCAATGGCAAGGCCCAGACCGGTACCCCCTGTGGTTGCGGCGTTGCTCTTCGAGCGGAAGAACGGCGTAAAAAGGTTCGCAATCTCTGCCTCCGGGATTCCGCCCCCGGTGTCGCGTATCGAAATGCGAGCCGTTTCATCTGCGGCGTCAAGGCTCAAGTTCACCTGGACCTGGCCGAGCGGCGGCGAATACTTGACTGCGTTATCAATGAGATTTCGGATTGCATGCTCGACTCCGGTTCGTATCCCGGAAACGAAAATCGCCAGATTCTCCGGATGCGAGACATTGATACTCACGTCCCGGGCCGTCGCTCCCAGAGAGAGGCGAAGTGCAAGATCGGACACCAGACTCACCAGCTCGAACTCCCTGTGCTCCCCCGTCTTTCGACCTTCGTAGGACTCGTACTCAAGAAGATCGTCGACGAGCTGGCCCGCCTCGCGCGCGCGGGACATCACGCGATCGAGTACGTCTCTGACTGAAGGAGGAACCTCCTGGCCGTGTGCATCTGACATCGCCTGAAGAAGGGACTGAATTGCGTGTACCGGGGCTTTCATCTGGTGAGACAGCAGGCGGATGAAGTCGGCAGATGTGCGCCCTGAATTGTGGTGTCTCTCAGTCATGTTGAGTCTCCGGCACCGGAAGCTCCACCGTGAACGTCGATCCCTGACCCGGTTTCGACACGGCACCTATCCGGCCGTTGTATTCGGACAGGACCCGTTTTGCCGTGGCAAGTCCCAGGCCGGTGCCCGGTATCGCTCGCGTCTGGTCATTCTTTATGCGATAGAAATCCTGGAAGAGATTCTCCATCTCTTTCGCGCTCATGCCGATTCCCGTGTCCCTGAACGATATCTCGAACCACTTCCCGTCCTCGCTCCGATGCAGCCGCACGTCGAGCGTTCCGCCGGAACGGTTGTACTTGATGCCGTTGAATATCAAGTTCAGGAAGATCCGGTCCAGATCGCCCCGGTCGGCAACGAACGGAAAGCTCTCCCCCTCCGTTTCGAAGTTCACGGTCACCTTCGCCCGTGCAGCGTGATCTTCAACGAAAGCCACTTCTTCCCTGAGTACCTGATCGAGCCCGACAGTCTCGAGTGTCTTCTCTGCCTTGCCGGATATCCGCTTGTTCAGAAACAGGAGGTCGCCGATGAGTTCGAGCAGCGCTTCTCCGCGCGTCTTACTCCTCTGGAGAAGCTCCCGTTCCTTTGCGAGGTCCCCGTCGACCGACCCGTCGAGAATCAGATTGATGTTGGACATGATGGCGGCGAGCGGTCCGCGAAGCTCGTGGGCCACCATGGACACAAAACGGTTCTTGTCCTGCTCGGACTTCCATTCCTCGGTAAAATCGTGGAGAAGTACTATCGCGCCGCCAATTTCCTCCCCGCGGAAGTGAGGGGTAATCCGGATCCGGATATGATGCTCGCCGAGCTCCTGCTCGATGACCCGCTCGCCGCTGCTGCCCGCGAGCACCGCAAGTACTATGTCGCCGAAGGCAGAATCGAGCCCAAGGTCGAAGCGGGTCATTCCGGGTTTATATCGGACCCCAAGGTAGTACTCCGCGCGCGGGTTGAGAAGAACCACGTCGCAGCGCACGTTGAAGACGACCACTCCCTCTCGCATCGAGTTGATGAGAGAGCGCGAAAGGCTGCGTTCACCGTCGAGCTCAACGAGGTATGTTTCCCGCTCACGGATGAGTCTGCACTGTCGTTCCGCCCGCTCTACGACCTGGAGAAGTTCCGACGGCGTAAAAGGCTTTACCAGAAAATCGAAAGCTCCCTTTCTGGTAGTCTCCACCGCGGCCTCGACAGTAGCGAGGGCGGACACGATGACCACAACCGTTCTGTTGTTCTGCCGCCGCTCGACGTGGTCGGTAACCGAGAATCCGTCGATATCGGGCATTCGCAGGTCGATGAGTGCGAGATCGTAGCATCGCGCGTCGATCATTGATATCGCCTCTGCTCCGTCTGACGCCACATCGACACGGTAGCCGTTTCGCGAAAGGATCCTCCGCATGCCTTCCCGCATGCCCTCCTCGTCATCTGCAACGAGGACTGATAGCGTTTCGAAAACAGATTCAGCCTGCTTGCTCTGCATTGTTGCTCGCAATTTCTCTACGCCTGGATCTATCAGCTGCTGAAAAACGCACGGCTTTTCAGCAGCTTCCTATGTCGACACCGATGATTGAGTCGCTTGAGCCTGATGCTCGTCGGGTTTCGTATCTTCCGGATCCCGAATGAAAATATCGAAATACGCACCGCCCTCAGGGCGATTACCTGCCTGGATTGTCCCTCGGTGCATCTTCACGATGCCGTAGCAGACCGCGAGACCCAGCCCCGTTCCCTTTCCGGGTGGCTTCGTCGTAAAGAAGGGTGTGAAAAGTCTGGGCAGCACCTCATCCGGGATACCCGGCCCGGAGTCCGTGATTACGACGTGAAAGCCGCCTACGCATTCCTCACTGCGCAGCTGGATACGGCCTTTGCTTGCCATGGCTTCCACAGCGTTTGAAACGATGTTGTCCAGGACCTGGCGCAGCTGGTCGGGATCAACCGCGTGTTCGATCAGACGATCGTCAAGATCGAAATCGAAGACCACCTCCCCGGCGGGGCCGGCGAACGATTCGGCACACCGTCGCAGCAGTGCGTTTATGTCCGTGACCTTCCTCGTTACCTGCTCCTTGCGTGCAAAATTGAGAATACCACGCACGATCTGCCTCGCCCGCTCGGCCTCGTGAACGATGCGGTCGACATCGGAAGAGCTCTCTTCGCGCAGACCGACTGCATCCTTGAGCAGATGGGCGTACATGAGAACGACGCCAAGAGGATTGTTGATCTCATGCGCGATTCCGGCGGCCATCTGCCCCATCGATGCCAGTTTCTCGGCCTGGATCAGCTTGAGCTGGTTGTCTTTCAGATCCTGTATTGCGATCTCGAGTTTGGATATAAGGTAGGGAAGACACATTTCCACCTCGGCTATGCCGCGGTAGACGGCAATTGCCTTATCCCTGCAGGATGCGTATCCGCACGCACGGCAGTTGAGCTCGTCCTCTGGTTTGAACTTGTTGGTGAGCGCCAGAATCCGCTTGATCTCCGGCTCCGGAACCTCAACCTCCTGCGTGGTGGCGGGATGGAACTCTTTGCGCAAATCAACCGAAAGGAACTCCCGGTTCTGCTCCGCCCAGACATCCATGTCGTCGATCAAGGGCCTCTTTTTCATGTAATCGATAATGTATTTCTTTCGTTCGTAGAACGTAAGCTCATTCGGCATCAACGGCCCGGCGATACATCCTTCGCAGAACAGCAGATCGAACATTGTATTCGATATCGGTTCGTTCTTTCCTACCCGGCTGCTCAGCACTTCCAGAATTTCGGAAACCCGTGAGCTTCCCTCTACAACCACGACCGGGCTCTCGAGAATGTCGTCGTCTATCCCGGCCCCTTTCAGAAGACCGCCCGTCACCGGATAGATCTTCCCGAGATTCGCGTGCGGCGGATCGAACTCGCGCGGCGAGCTTTGCCGGTAGTCGATGTTGCCTGCCGAAAGCAGCTCGACGAACTCCGTGTAACTCAGGACGGCGTCCACAAGGTTCAGGCGCCGTGCCTCGTCTTTCTTTCCGACACAGGGCCCTATGAAGACTATCGCTGCGGACGGATCAACGCGTTCCCGTATTACCGTAGCGATCGCTTCCATCGGCGACATCACCGGCGCCAGGTAGGGAACGAGTTGTGGATACACCTTCTCGACGAAGGCGACTACGGCAGGACACGGTGAGCTGATCAGGAACTGGTTCTGTTTCTCCGGTCGTGAATACAACTGGTGATACGCGTAGGACACAAGGTCGGCACCGAACGCGACTTCGTGCACGCCGGTGAATCCCAGGTCGAACAGCGAACCAACGAGCCGTTCGGGTTCGGCATCGAGAAATGCCGCGGGGAAGGAGGGAGCAAGAATCGCTCGCACCGGACGCTCGTACACATTCGCAAGGAGGCTCTGCACATCACCGACTGCCGAACGTACACGCTTCGCGTTTTGAGAGCAGCGAGGAACGCAGTGACCGCACGAAATGCACTTCTCCTCTATGATGTTGGCCTGACCTTCGTGCACTTCGATTGCCTTGGTCGGACAGACTCTCACACATGAGTAGCATTTCTTGCAGATTTCACCGACGGTGTATATTGAAATCAACGACAGCCCCCCGGCATCGCTCAGGCGGCGCTCATGCCAATGGTGTTTCGCAGTCGAGAACGATGGGATAAACCTTGTGTGTCAATTCTATACGCTAACCTCCGGGGCTGCAAGCTGCCGGAATTGGTCAACGCGCGCCATCTGCAGGGTGTTGATGTAGTTTCGTTCTTGGATCTACAATACGAGTATTCAATATAAGGAATGCGTGTTCCCTTGCCGCGGCATGCAGAGGAGCTCTACCGTGAGTCACAGCGCGAAAAGCCGATACTTCGATACGCGGGCCGAGTCCTGGGGCAACCATGGCGACAGGACTGCGCTTGCGCACCTGCTCGATACAGGAATCTGCAACTTCGGTGTCCGCGACGACGAAGTGGTCGTCGATCTCGGGTGCGGCACGGGAGTCCTGACAGAGGCGCTTCTCAGGCGACTTTCGGCGCGCGGCCGTGTTGTCGCAGTAGATTTCGCGCCACGCATGCTCACCCGCGCAAGAAACAGCATTCCCGACGGCCGGGTTACCTGGTTGTGCAACGATGCCCGACAGATCAGCGCCCGCGAACAGTCGGTGGACCGCGTGATTGCGTTTTCCGCATGGCCCCATTTCGACCACCCTGAACTCGTAATCACCGAGATACGTCGCGTGCTCCGCAGGAACGGGAAACTCCATATCTGGCATAGGGGGGCACGGCACAGGATAAACGCTATTCATTCCCGGTGCGGTAATCCGGTCGCCGGAGATACGCTGCGCCCGGCGCATGAACTTGCTCAGGTACTCGCTACCCACGGGTTCGTCGTCTATGAAAGCATAGACGACGAAGAACGGTACCTGATATCTGCGGCCAGATGCTGACCGCCGAGCACGACTATGACACAAACGGCACGCCCGACTGTCCTTTCCGTGACCCGTGGTCTGTTCCATCCCTCCCTCTTCGCCCGCTTCCGGTACGAGCAGGTACTCGGCCGGTATGCAACGGTCGTACGGTTGCCGCGGCTCGAACGCGTCTCCCCGGAGGCGGTCGCGACCGCGGACGTTGTTTCGGTCTACCTGCACCGCAACACCATTCAGGAGAACTCGCTCCGCCTGCTCGAAGAGTTCGTGCACGCAGGCGGAGGGCTCATCGTTATCCACTCGGGGTCGGCATCCTTCAAGGCGGAGCCGCGGTGGGAGAAGCTCATCGGCGGCAGGTTCGTTTCCCACGGACCGATAACGACGTTCGAGGTCCGGCCGGCAGAAGGAACGCTCCCTCCGTTCGCCGGTATTCCCCCCTTCCGGGTCCGGGATGAGCTCTACCGTCACCGCTTCGGTAACGACCTGACCATTCAGCTCGAGACAACCGCAGACGGCCAGACGGAGCCGGTTGCATGGACCCGAACATACGGACGCGGGCGGATCTTCTACCTCTGCCTGGGCCACCGTGCGGCAGTCTTCAAGGATAGAGACGTGCGGCGGATCATCGGCGCCGCCGTCACCTGGACAACCGGAGAAACACCATGAGACTCGGAATCATCGGCTGCGGGGATGTGAGCGGGTACACCGCGCTCCTGTGCCGGCTCAACCGCCGCATATCACTCGAGTGGTGCGCGGATGTGGATGAAGCGCGGGCACGGGGTTTTGCACGCAGACACCGCGTGAAGCGCTCGACGGCAGACTATCGGGAGATGCTCGGGGGAGGCGGCGTGGATGCAGTTTACGTTGCCGTTCCGCATCACCTCCATGCTCCCATCATCCGGGATGCTGCGGCAGTCGGAGTCCACGTGCTCTGCGAAAAGCCGATTGCGCACACGAGCGCATCCGCCGCCGAGGCCATAGCGGCGGCGGATGCGGCGGGCATCAGGCTCGCGGTGAACTACCAGTACCGGTACGACTCAGGCTGCTATGCGCTCTACCGGGCGGCGCGGGAGGGCGCACTCGGCAGGCTTCTGTACGGCCGCTGCAACGTTCCGTGGCACCGGGACGAGTCCTATTTCACCGGCTCCGCCTGGCACGCGCAGAAGGATGCTGCCGGCGGCGGCACCCTCATCACGCAGGGAAGCCACGCACTCGACATCCTTCTCTGGGCATTCGGGGCCGATGCGGTCCGGGCGCAGGGCGTTACCCGCCGCTTCCTGCACGGCGATGTTGAGGTGGAAGACTTTGCCGCCGGGATCATCGAGCTCGAAAACGGGTCGGTCATAGAGGTGACAAGCTCCATGGCGGCATCCCCCGAGCAGCCGGTACGGATTGAGCTGTACGGCACGGCGGGAACGGCGCTCTACCGGGGCCCGGCGTTTCCGCGCACCCGTTTCCGCGGCTGCAGGCCGCCCCGCGTGCGTCCGCCGGTACCGGGCATCCACGCAATGGCGCGAAGCATTGAAGGATTCAGGCGCTGGGTGGAGGGTGGAACGCCGCACCTCTGCGACGGCAGGGAGGCGCTGCGCGTCCTTCGCGCGGTAGAGGGGATATACGGAGGAAGCAATGAGTGACCGGCTTAAGGCGACGACGAAGATCGGATTCGGCATGGGGGATATCTTCGGCGGCGGCTCAATGATCATCGTCGGAACGCTCTACCTGGTATTCCTGACGGATGTCCTGCATATCAACGCGGCGCTTGCAGGCATTATCCTCTTCCTGAGCAAGGCGTGGGATGCGGTGAGCGATCCGCTCATGGGCATGATCTCCGACCGGACGCAGACGCGTTTCGGACGGCGGCGGCCCTACTTCCTTGCGGGGATCGTACTCATCTTCGTTGCCTTCGCGCTTCTGTGGTGGCCGGTGAACTTTTCGCAGGAGGCGGCACGGTTCGCATTCGCGCTCTTTGCCTACGTCTTCTTTTCGACGGTCATTACCATGGTCATGGTGCCGTACAACGCCCTTGCCGCCGAGCTCACGCTCGACTACCACGAGCGCGCCTCTCTCGTGTCGGTTCGCATGGTGTTTTCCATGGTGTCCACGCTGGTCTGCGCGGTCATCCCGCTCGAGATCATAAAGGTCGTGCCGGACCGGGCGATGGCCTACCGGATGATGGGCATTGTGTTCGGGCTTTTTTTCGCGCTTCCCTTCATTGCAACGTTCTTCTCAACGCATGAACGCAGCGATTTTCAGACGGCGCAGCCGCAGATCGATTTCCGCAGGCTCATCGAACCGTTTCGTATCCGTGCGTTCAGGAACGTGCTCCTCATGTACCTCTTTGCCTTCCTCGCAATCGACATTGTGGAGGCAATCCTCATCTACTACATGACCTACTACATCGGGCGCGGCTCTGACACCAACTTCATGCTCGGCGCGCTCCTCATTGCCCAGGTTGCATCGATTCCGGCATACAACCTGCTCATGAAACGGTACTCGAAGCGCGCCGCCTATCTCATCGGGGGCACCATGTGGACGGCCCTCATGATGGTGAGCGTCCTCATCGCACCGAAAACATCTTCGGTCCTCCTGTATGCATTTGCCGCGGCGGTGGGCCTGGGGACGGGCGGCGTCATCGTTGCAGTGTACGCAATGTTCCCCGACCTGCCGGACGTGGACGAGCTCGTCACGGGCCTGCGACGTGAGGGGGTCTATTCCGGGCTCATGACCTTCCTCCGGAAACTGAGCTCGGCGGTTGCGCTCTTCCTCATCTCCCAGGTAATTGCCCTGGCAGGCTATCTCCCGCCGTTGTCCACAACCGTGAACGGCGTGACGAAGGATGTGCTCCGGACACAGCCTCCTGCCTTTCTTCTTGCGGTCAGGCTCCTCTTCGCGCTCGTTCCCGCGGCGCTGCTCGTGGCATCGCTTTACCACGGGTACCGCTACCCGCTCTCTCCGAAGCTTCACGACAGGCTCCGCTTGTACCTCGTCGGCAGACGCGCAGATACGGCGAACGCCGGGCGCGATACGGCGGAAGAGGCGGCTCTCACGAACGCGCTCGTTTCGAAGGCGCTCGCTTCGAGCGCCGGGGACCTGTAGGATGCGGACGGACTATCAGCACGAGTTTTTCGAGACGACGAGCGTGAAGGACTTCATCGTCAACCGGCGTGAGGCGCCGCCTGCCGGATATCCGACTACCTGGCAGCCTGACAGCTACACGCCGGTCTGCTTCGCCGCGACCTTCGAAGAGCGGCAGGCAGCGTTCCTCGCACACTGCCTCCGGAACCCGGCGGGCAGCACCATCAAGGGCTACTACTACGAGCTCGTCCGCCTGGCCGAAGGATCCGGGCCGCTGTTCGCCGGCGCAATTACCGCCGCCCTCGACTACATCGACGAACGGTACGACTGCGCGGATTTCGTCATGCTCGGCATCATCCGGATCCTCTATCAGTTCAGAGATTCTCCGCTCCTGCCGCCGGAGGTTCTCCGGCGGGCGGAGGCGACCGTGCTCGGATTCAAGTACTGGCCGGATGAGCCGGGTATCGACTCCATGTGCACGTGGACGGAGAATCACCAGATCATGTTCTCGGCGAATGAGCTCCTTGCGGGATCGCTCTTTCCGGACGCGGTCTTTCCCAACTCCGGCATGCGCGGACGCGAGAAGGCGAAGCGCGCGCGGCGGCGCGTCCTCCAGTGGCTCGACCTCCGTTACCGGACGGGCTTCAACGAGTGGCTCTCTCACGTCTACTACGACGAGGACCTGACCGCGCTTCTCAATCTGATCGACTTCTGTGACGATCCGGTTGTTGCAGGACGTGCCGAGGTCGTGGCGAACCTCCTCCTCTTCGACCTGGCGGTTCACAGCTTTCGCGGCTGCTTCGCTTCCAGCCACGGCAGGAGCTATACGCACGAAAAACAGGATGCGCTCTCTGAATCGATGACGGACACCGCCAAACTCGCATTCGGACGCGGCGTGTTTGCCGGGGCCGATAACATGAGCGCGGTAACCCTTGCCCTGAGCCTCCGGTACCGCGTTCCGCAGGTGCTCGCAGACATTGCGAACGATGAGCGGGAAGAACCGGTGCGAGTGCGCTCGCGCGCGGGAATCCGCATTGACAGCGCGGGACGATGGGGGATCGACCGGCGGTCGGTCGAGGGCGCCATGGTGCTCCTCTCCTTCGAAGCGTACGCCCACCCCGCAACCTTCGGCCCGGTCCTTCGCCTCTTTGACGCCTTTCACCTGTGGGAAAATCAGTTCTTCGAGCCGTTCGGGAAACGGAAGGGGCTCATCACCTTCCTGCGGCGGACCGGCCTCCATCACCTCGTGACGCGCCTTTTCAGGAACGACCTGACGCGCAACACGCGGGAGGAGGTGAACGTGCTCACCTACCGGACGGAACACTGCATGCTGAGCTCGGCGCAGGACTACCGCCCGGGATCCGGCGGAGACCAGCAGCACATCCTCCAGGCAACGCTCGGCCCGAAGGCCGTCTCCTTTCCCACGCATCCGGGAAGCTGGGAAGACTCCTCCTGCGGCTACTGGGTCGGCTCCGGAACGATGCCGCGCGTAGCCCAGCAGGACGGTACGGCAATTGCGCTCTACCGCATAGATACGGCTCCCGGTCTGTTTCGCACGAACCGGCTCCTCTTTAC
>CAZKMA010000022.1:30309-33233 GCA_964553615.1 uncultured Spirochaetales bacterium
GAGGTGGCGGACCGCAGGCGCGCAGGAAGCTTTGACTCCTTCATGGAAGCAGTGTCCGCGGCTCGGGTCAGCGCGCAACTTTCCCGCCTTTCGGTTACCTATGAATCGCCGTACACGGGAACGCTCGAGTTCGGCTGGAAGGGCGCGTTCCGGGTGAACGGCACGGCCATGCCGCTTTCCGACTACCCGCGCTATGACTGCCCCTATGCCAGGATCCCGTTTCCTCCGGGCGACAGACCGATGGAAATAGCGCTAGGCGGGAAACGTATCCTGCTCGATTTCGCCGAAGGCCGCGTGCAGTAGCTCCCGCGACCTCCAGTGGGCCGTGCTTCTATTTCGTCGGTGGGGTGTTGCTGTTGTAGCAGTCGCGGTAGATTTTCCAGGCGCCATGTGCGTCCTTGTGCAGGACCGTCAGGAACTTGCCGTCAAACATGGCCTTCGGCCCCCCGTCCTTCGGGGTGAACTCCTTGACGTAGGTCCCCATCGTGTACGCGTAGTTGCCCACAACTACGATCTCTTTCGGATCGACGCGCATGTACATGGAGCCGCTCCTGCGCTGATTCGTCCACGACACGCGCATGGTTTTCGCGACAGCCCACGGCTGAAACATGGCCTGGTCCTGGGGCATCTTGTACGCCTCCCGGTCGTGCAGCGACAGAAACCCGTCGAGATTACCCGCCATCGCGTACTTACCGTAGTTGGCCCAAAGCGCTTCGATAGCCAACTCGTCCGCATAGACGCTCGCTGCCGCTCGCGAGGTCGACTTCACCTCCGAAGTCCCTGCGGCAAAGGCGGGCACCATTATGGCGACCAGCATCAACGATACAAATAGAATCTTTTTCATCCTCGTCCTCCTGCACGCGGAGTATGGATGATTGGCGTTGCAAAATCGTTGCGGAGCGTCTCGGTCCAGCCTTGACAGAATCTGTTTTGATCCGTACCTTTCCTGAACCTTACTGCTTAACTCTACTTATGAGCCGGCCGCTTTTCGAAATCGAATCCTGCAGGAGGCGCTACCGAAGACAATCGCAGTGTTCTATCCCGTGAACTGGCTGCCGTGCCTTTCCCGATCCTGGTTATGCTTTTCCCCTTTTCTGTCTTTGCTTCTTCCACTCATCGCAGTCACAACCACACTCTCTGGCGCTCGCGGTTGGAGGCCGTGGGCGAATCGCACAGGCAATTGAC
This sequence comes from uncultured Spirochaetales bacterium, assembly GCA_964553615.1. Taxonomy (GTDB): domain Bacteria; phylum Spirochaetota; class Spirochaetia; order DSM-27196; family DATKUC01; genus DATKUC01. The sequence continues at coordinate 31,495 of CAZKMA010000022.1, forward strand.
ATTTTTTTGGGGGATTCTTTATGGAAAACAGTATGGGTGAAATCTCCACCCGGCAGGCGGCGAAGATTGCAGGTATCGGATACCTTGTCATCTTCTTTCTGGCCATATTCGCGAACTTCTTCGTAGTGAATGGCCTGGTAGTGCCCGGGGATGCTGCGACCTCAGCGGCAAATGTTACGGCAAACCCCGGGCTGTTCAGAGCCGGCCTCGTGAGCTTCGCGATCGTCTTCATTGTGGACGTCTTCATAGCGTGGGCACTGTACGTGCTATTCCGCCCGCTGGGGCGTGATCTTTCGCTTCTTGCCGCATGGTTCAGGATTGTCTACACGGTGTTCCTGGGCATTGCCCTCGTCTTCTTCTTCATGGTGCTCGCGCTGACTGGCGGCGCAGGTTACCTCGGAGCGTTCGACCAGGCGCAGATTGAGGCGCAGGTCATGATGTATCTCGATGCCTTCAGCGCTGTCTGGCTCATTGGGCTGGTTGCGTTCGGTGTCCATCTCATCCTGGTCGGACGCATCATCCTGAAATCAGGGTCCATCTCCCGGGTTCTCGGGATCATCCTGATGGTAGCGGGTTCAGCCTACATCCTGGACACGGTCGCGCACGCGGCACTTGCAAACTATCAGAGCTATGCCACGGTATTCCTTATGATAGTCGCGGTACCATCGGTGATCGGCGAGCTCTCATTCACCATCTGGCTCTTCGTGAAGGGCGGCCGACCGGCGGTGGCGTCACCGTCACTCAGCGCGGCAAGGGGGTAGCCGTGAAGCGCGTATGCATCGTGGGAGCGTCCGGCAAGCTCGGTCAGTACATGATCGAACACTCGCTCGACCGCGGCTACGAAGTGGTCGGCGTCTGCCGGCCGGGCAGTGTGGAGAAACTCGACCGGTTCCGGGACCGGATCACGATTGTCCCCGGCGCGACGAACGACCCGGAGGTAATCAGGAAGGCTGTGGCAGGATGCGACGGGGTGCTCACGGTCCTTGTTCCCTGGGGCCTCGAGCACTATTCGAGCGGGACGGCACAGGCAGTGCTCGACCATGCCGAGCCCGACGCCCGTCTTGTCTTCTCCTGCGGCTGGCACATCAGCCGCGACGGGAAGGATGTCTACCAGCTGTCGCTCAGGATCTTCGTCCGGGTCTTCGGATGGATTGGCCGGCTCTTCCGGATGGTCGACCTGGACGATCAGGTGGAAGCGACCCGGCGGATCTTTGCGAGCGACCGTCGGTGGACCGTCGTCCGCGGAAGCGACCTGGAGGAGGGCGCAAGTCAGGGCCTCCCGGTCTGGAGCCGTCACGTGGGCGACCCGATCCTGGGGAGCAACAAGACGCGCCGAACCGATTTCGCACTCTTCATGGTGGCGGCGCTCGAGGACGACGCGCTTGTCCACGAGGCGCCGGCAATCGTCGGACGCCTTGCACCATCGGCGATCGAGCACGGGAAGGCGAGTTAGGAGGAGCAGCGTGAAACTACCCGGACCGCCCGCCTACTGGATCATCGTTGCGTCCCGGGATCATGCCCTGATCGGCGTAGAGGGGTCCATCATTCAGGCCAACCACGGGAAGCGTACGGCGCTCGACCGCATGAGGCCCGGAGATGGCATCGTTATCTACTCCCCGCGGGAGAAGTTCGGCGGCCCCGGGGGGCTTCAGTCCTTCACCGCCCTGTGCACGGTGGCCGAGGGCGAGGTGTGGCAGGCGGATATGGGCCCGGACTTCAAACCGTATCGTCGGGATGCA
>CAZKMA010000022.1:33333-44222 GCA_964553615.1 uncultured Spirochaetales bacterium
TCCGCGGCAGCTCGCCGGATCCGCGGCAGCTCGCCAGGTACCCCGCCGGGACCTTCTCGTTGACAGCCCGAAGATCCCGGGCGTACAATGACTGCGGGTGGACAGGTGGAAACAGATAACAGACCTCTCGTTCTCTTTGACTTCGGGAATGTGCTCGCTTTGCACGACCGCCTCGAGATATGCGGCAGATTCTCCGCGCATTCGTCGCTGTCGGCACAGGAAGTGTGTGCGCGAATATTCGGAACGGAGATTGAATACGACTCGGAAACCGGCAAGTATGACTCGCGGGAACACTTCAGGCGCATCAAATCCGCTATAGGCGGAGATTCGGACTGGAGCTACGACGAGTTTGTCGACGAGTTCAAGAATGTCTTCACCCTGAACGAAGAGGCGGTTACCGCTCTCGTGCACGCTGCGCGGGACTGCCGCGTGGTCATACTTTCGAACATCTCATATGTGCATTCGCTCTGGCTCTTCGAGCAGGAAATCCTTGCCACGGTGCCTGAATCCTACATCTTATCCTACAAAGTCTCGGTCATGAAGCCTGATCCACAGATATGGCGCATAGCCCTGTCGCGGTCAGGCGTTCCTGCCGCCCGCACTCTCTTCGTGGACGACAGTGAGGAAAACTGTGCGGCAGCAGAGGAGCTCGGCATCCGCTCCATTCACTACCGCAAAGGCGTGACCGACCTTTACGGCGAGATTGACCGATGGATTCGCGCGGCAACGCTGTCCACGGTCACCGATTAGTGGGTATCCGGGGACATGTCCCCACAACAGCAAGCCGGCCGTACGGCCGGAAATCAGGGGAGGGTATTCTCATGAGGTTCAAGACAGCACTATTGGCACTGTTGCTGATCGTTCCGGCGGCGCTCTTTGCGAGCGGCAGCACAGAGGCGGGGCAAAGCAAGACCGTCGTCCTGTACACGGCACACGAGCAGCAGATCGTCGACCCTATGGTCCCGATGTTCGAAAAGGACACGGGAATAAAGGTTCAGTACGTGAAGGCGGGCTCGGGAGATATCATCCAGCGCGTGAAGGCGGAAGCCGGAAATCCGCAGGGTGACGTAATCTGGAGCATCGGCGGTGAGCAGCTGGAGGCAATGAACGACCTGCTGGCACCCTACACCCCGAAGGACTGGGATAAGATCGAGCCGGTCTTCAAGGTGGGAACCAACTGGCTTCCGTACACCGGTATCGTAATGGTGTTCGTCGTCAACACCAACCTCGTACCGGCAAACCTGACGCCGCAGAAGTGGACAGACCTCGCCGATCCACGCCTCAAGGGCAAGATCTCCTCCGCGCGGGCGGACAAATCGGGCTCTTCCTACATGCAGCTCGCCACCGTCCTGAACATCTACAAGGACAAGGGCTGGGACGTCTACAAGTCTATTCTGAAGAATTTCGTTCTTTCAAGCAGCTCAGGGGCAGTCTCGCGATACGTCAACGACGGTGAGGCGGCGGTCGGGCTTACGCTGGAAGACAACGCCTTCCGCTACGTCGAGGGCGGCGGTCCGGTAAAGATCGTCTACCCGACGGATGGGACAACGGCTGCCCCGGACGGCATTGCTCTCATCAAAGGCGCACCGCATCCGGATGCCGGAAAGGCGTTCATCGACTGGGCGCTTTCGAAAAAGGCACAGGACTTCCTGGTTGAGAAAATGGCCCGCAGGCCGGTCCGGATGGACGGCGCGGTTCCGCAGGGACTACCACCGCTGAAAGAAATCAACACGGTTCCTTACAGCTTCAAGTGGTCCGCGGACAACCGCGAAAAGTTCCTCAAGCAGTGGACCGATCTCGTCATGCAGGTCGGGATCTAAGAAAAGGTTGTAGTGTCCGACCGGTTCGAGAGAGCCGGCCGGACGTTCTCCGACCCCTGCGCAGCGGCCGGCTGCGTGTAATTATCGAGAGTCGCCGTAATGTCAGTAATCCGATTGTCGAATATCGACAAGAGTTTCGGGCAGGTTCACGCGCTCAAGGACATCAACATCGACATCCAGTCGGGTGAATTCTTCACCCTGCTCGGTCCGTCAGGGTGTGGGAAGACCACGCTTCTCCGCATCATAGCCGGATTCTACAACCAGGACAGGGGCAGTATTCATATCGGCGAACGGACCATGGACGGTGTACCGCCCTACGATCGCGACACGGGGATGGTGTTTCAGAACTACGCCGTTTTTCCGCACATGACGGTGTTCGAGAACGTCGCCTTCGGCCTGCGCAACAGGCGCGTTCCCGCAGACGAAATCCGCCGCCGCGTTGCAAGCGCTCTGGAGACTGCCCGGCTTACCGGGTACGAGGAGCGGACACCCGACCAGCTTTCAGGCGGTCAGCAGCAGAGAGTGGGACTGGCGCGGGCCCTGGTCATAGAGCCCCAGGTGCTGCTCATGGACGAACCGCTGTCCAACCTGGATGCCAAGCTGCGGCTCCAGATGCGCGAAGAGATTCGCGATATCCAGCGGCAGCTCGGTATAACGACCGTCTACGTTACCCACGACCAGGAGGAGGCGCTCGTGATCTCGGACCGCATAGCGGTAATGAATCTCGGGCAGATCCAGCAGATAGGCAGCGCATGGGACGTATACAAGCGGCCCGCGAACGTGTTTGCCGCGGCCTTTGTCGGTCACATGAACTTTGTAGAGGCCACACTGCAGTCCGAATCCGGAAAGCGGGTATTCCAGGTAGAAGGGGCATCGGAAACCTTCGACGCTTCTCCGTGGAGAAGTCTGCCGGCCGGAGTCGGCGTGCGGCTCGCGTTCCGGCCCGAGGATCTCGCCATCGGGAAAGACATACAGGTGGAGCCCGGAAGTCTCCGGCTCTCCTGTACCGTGGAGAAGAGTATCTTCACCGGCGCGCTCGTTCAGTACACGCTCCGGGACAGGAGCGGTGCCCTGATCGTGGCAGAGCGTCACCGTCCGGAAATAGAGGGCATCATTGCCACCGGAACCGCGGTGGAAACGCAGGTCAGCTCCTCATCGCTCCACCTCTTTTCCGCGGAGGACGGAACGAGGGTTCGGCGGGAGGAGACGCCATGAAGTTCGCCCGGGGAAAACGCTTCGACTTCTGGTCCGCGGTCACTATTCTCGGCTACATCATAGTCATCCTTCTGCTCATACTGCCGCTCTTCAATATTTTCGCATCCAGCTTCATTGGCAAGGAGACGGGCCGGTTCGATCTCTCGAACTACCGGGAGTTTCTTTCGAAGTCCTACTACCTCGTTACCGTTTTAAACAGCCTCATAGTCTCCGTGGGTGGAACCATCGGAGCGGTGCTCCTCGGTGTGCCGCTCGCATTTTTCGTCTCCCGCTACCGTATTCGCGGAACGCCGATCCTGTCCACGCTTGCCGTGCTCGCGTTGCTGTCGCCCCCCTTCATCGGCGCCTATTCCTGGATCATCATGCTGGGAAACAATGGTTTTGTGCGCAACTTCCTGAGCTCGATCGGCATAGGGCTGCCGCCCATCTACGGCGCGTTCGGCATTATCCTGGTCAACAGTCTGCAGCACTACCCCTTCGTCTTTCTGATGGTCTCCGGAGCGCTTTCCACGGTCGACCGGTCACTCGAGGAAGCGGCGCAGAACCTTGGGGCCCGCGGCACGCGGACCTTCATGCGCGTTACCCTGCCGCTTGTAACACCGTCTCTCACCGGAGGCGCGCTCATAGCATTCATGATGGCACTGGCCGACTTCGGAACGCCGATGATCCTTGGGCGAAATTTCCGGGTGCTTCCAACCATGGCATATAACCTGTTTACCTCGGACATCGGCGAAAACCCGGGCCTGGCCGCCACGGTGAGCATGTTCCTTATTCTCGTTTCCACCATCGTCCTGCTCTTTCAGCGGTACGCCGCCGGGAGGCACAAGTACTCGAGCTCACTCGTGAACCGCCCCATCGTGAAGCGACTCCACGGGTGGAAAACCGTCGTAGTTCACCTCATCTGCTATTTCATCGTAACCTTGAGCTCGCTTCCGCTCGCGGTGGTTGTCGTCTCATCGTTTCGAAGGACGAGCGGACCGGTATTCAAGCCCGGCTTCGATCTTGGCAGCTACGGGCGCGTGCTGAGTGAGGTTCCACAGGCAATCTTCAACTCGCTCTCCTTTTCTGTGGTGGCGGTAATCGTGATTGTCGTAATTGGAACACTTCTCGGCTTCGTCCTTTCCCGCAAGACGAATATCGCAAGCAAGCTGCTCGATCCACTCCTTATGATTCCCTATATCGTCCCTGGAACGGTGCTCGGCATAGGATTTGTCGTTGCCTTCAACCGCAAGCCGCTCTACCTCGTCGGGACGGCAACCATCATCATCCTCTCCTATTTTATCCGGCGGTTGCCCTATTCGGTCCGGTCAAGCGCATCCATCCTGAAGCAGATTGACCCCAGCATTGAGGAAGCAGCGGTCAACCTTGGCGCAAAGCCGGCACGCACCTTCCGGTTGGTAACCCTTCCGCTGATGGGGCCGGGTGTGCTCTCCGGTGCGGTAATGAGCTGGGTCACCGCGGTGAACGAGCTCTCCTCCTCCATCGTGCTCTACGTCGGCGCAACCGCTACCATGACGGTACGCATCTACCTCGCCGTGCTCGACGGCAACTTCGGCACCGCCTCTGCGCTGGCCACAATGCTCCTGTTTGCTACCGGTATTGCGCTCTACGTTGTGAACAGGTTTTTCGGCGTTAAGGGAGATGCGTTTACGGGGTAGAGGGCGGCTCAGCCTCTGAAGTATCAACAACCGTGTTGATACCGACGATGCACGGTCCGTCTGGACGTCAATAGGAGATGCAACGGGAAGCGGCTACAGGCGGGTGAACACAACAAGCGATAACCAGGAGTATTTGGCTGCATCGGCATCGATGAACGCGATGCCAACTGAAGCCGCAAATACGAGCGGGAAGGCAATGAGCCGGCGGTATTCACGGCGCCGATCCTCACCTGAAAGACCTGCCACGACAAGCCTGTTCCCACGGGAAGCGTGCGCCCAGCTCGCAAGGGAAAACAGGCCGAGGAGAACCATCAACAAAGCGTAGAGGATGGTTGCCGCCCGATTGCCGTTTTCACTGATGATCGAAGTGGCAAAGGGAACCAGCGCAACGACCATTAACACAAAGAGGTTCAGGAAAAGCATCGTCCGGTCAGCGCGTTTGATAAGGCGAAACCGGTGGTGGTGCCCGATCCAAAAGACCCCGATGACCAGAAAACTGATAGCGAATCCGAGGTACTGGCGCCACAGCGAGAGCAGCAGGGACAGCACGCTATTGTCATCGAGATTGGAAAGTTCCGCGGGAACCCGAATGTCAATGACGAGGATCGTCATTGCAATTGCTATGACTGCATCGCTGAAGAAAACCAGACGGTCAATTCCGCCATCGTCCTCTCCACTTCTTCGCACTGCCCTGCGTCTCCGCCAACTTTTCGAGCTCATACTGCAATAACCGCTTCCGAAATATCCCGGTTTCCGGCAAGTCGTCCGGGACGTGCAATCAGGACTACCACAATAGCAGCGAACGCCAGCGCACTCACAAAAATCCAAAACAGCTCGGTCCGCGCCGACATCACCGCAGAAAAGGCAATGGTGGTATCTGTTGCTGCATGGAACAGGGCCACAACAAGCACGCTGCCGCGAGCGTTATTGAAAATCCATCCGGTCAGAACGGATGTCGCCACGGCTGAAAGTATGAATCCCGAGAAGGGAATATGAGATTGAAATGATCCCGGGATGAAAAAGAGCGGTAGATGCCAGAGACCCCAAAGCACTCCGAGCAGGAGGTTTGCCGCGAGCGCGGGCATGCGTGACTGGAGTCGAGGCAAGGCGAATCCTCGCCACGCGGTTTCTTCGGTAAGCAGAAAGAAGAACCATTGAAAGAGAAGCGCGCCTGCCACTCGCCCGAAGGTGACGTCAGACGGGACGGTGTGTCCAACGCCCGCAAGAAGCGCAATGCCGACCGCGATTGCCGCAAGAGCAGGAACAAGAAGAACCGCAACCGCAAACCAAACTGGATTGATCCTAGTTCGGATTAGCCTGGCCAGCAGGTCCTTCACCGCGGGCATTCCCCCGGACAGGAACGCCACTCCATACGTTGCAATCGTAAGTCCAAACCAGAACGCGAAGGCATTCGGCACACGGAACGCGAGTACGCCCGCGCTGTGAGCAATCGCTGCAAACCACACCATCCACGGCAGCAGATACGCGAGCAGAAAGAACAATCCAACCGATCCAGGCTTCATTCGGCCCATTGGAACTTTCCTCCTCGGAGTCAGAGTAGCGACCGGAATGCTATATGGCAAGTCCGGACTGAAGTATCAACAACCGTGTTGATAACGACGTTGCAGGGAGTCGGAGCGCCCGCCTGACCATGCAGGGTCCGCCGGGAAACCAGTGAAAGGCGTTTACACCCCCAATTCCGGCCTCGGCTTCCGGGATGCTTTCCATCAACACGCTCCGTTATACCTCAAATTCCATGCTATTATGTGGTGCCTGTTGCAGCATCGCCAGATAGTTCTCAAATTTCGCGAACAGAGGACCTCAACGCATGACGGAACGCAGCGTAGACAGCCCGGAAGTCCAACAAAACGTCGAGCGTAACTACCGATGGAACTTCGTGGTCAACACCCTGGATGGCGCGAGCTTCTGGTTTGCGATGAGTTTCATCTCGTATACTGTCATCCTTCCCCTGTTCGTACGGCACTTTACGTCTAACCCGGTGCTGATTGGCCTGATCCCGTTTCTGTACACGGCAGGCACCCTCCTGCCGCAGCTCTTTGTTGCCAACGCCGTTGAGCGCGCTCCCCGAAAGAAGTTCTTTCCGGTAACGCTCGGTTTCTTCCTCGAGCGGGTACCTATTGTGCTGATGATCCCGGCGACCTATTTTCTTGCGGGCAGTCGACCGACGCTGGCACTGGCGGCCTTCTTCGTGCTGTACGCCTGGTTCACCTTCGGGGCGGGCATGATCATCGTCGGATGGCAGGATCTCATTGCGAAAATAATCCCGGTGCAGAGGCGTGGACGGTTCTTCGGCATCACCAACTTCATCGGCAACGGATCAGGCATCCTCGGGGCGGCCGCGCTCCCTTTCATTCTCGCAAAGTTCACGTTTCCGCTCGGGTATGTATTGTCCTTCACGGTGGCTGCCACGCTGACGCTCCTCTCCTGGACCTTCCTGTCGCTTACCCGCGAACCGGCGGTAAAGAGTACAAAGCCTGTGGTTTCGCAACTCGAATACTTCCGTTCGCTGCCTGCAATCCTGCGCAAGAACCGCAATTTCAGAATGTACCTTCTTGCACAGATCATCTTCGCATTGAGCGGGATGGCGACCGGTTTCCTCGTGGTGTATTCGGTACGCACCTGGAACCTTCAGGATGCTCAGGCAAGTGGTTTTACAATCGCCCTGCAGGTCGGCCTTGCCGCGGCGAACCTGGCGTTCGGTTTTCTTGCAGACCGCACGGGCCACAAGCTGGCACTCGAGATCGGAATGACGCTGAATGTCCTCCTGTTGGTGCTCGCAATTGTGGCACCGGGCCCACTCTGGTTTTTCGCCATCTTCTTTCTGCGTGGCGCGGTCAGGGCGGTCATCCAGGTCTCAGGCACTTCCATTGTCTACGAGTTTACCAGTCCGGAGAATCGCGCTACATACATCGGACTGGCAAACACCATTCCGGGTGTGGCCGGGTCCATTGCGCCGCTTCTCGGCGGCTGGCTTGCCGGAGCCATCAGCTACCGGGCCATGTTCATTCTCGCTGCGATCATCGGGGTGGTAAGCTGGCTCCTCCTGCACTTTTCGGTGCACGAGCCGCGGACGCTGGAACAGGAACGTCCTGACCCCGGCCTCCCGATGAAGGTGTGACAGACCGCTTCCGGAAGCACGGTCGGCTGTCGGCAAAATATATGGCCGTTTGTTTCCATGTTGAATCTTGATAGACATAGTCCTGCGGGACTACAATGCAACCGATGCGTCTCGACTACACGGCTTTTCTGATCCTTGCGCCGTTCATGGCCATTGCTGTTCTTGGGGCAACGGTCCTGGTGTGGCGAAGGCGCAGGAACCCGGGTGTGCGATTTCTTCTTGTTTTCGCTGTCGGCGCGTTCGGATATCTGGTGTTCAACTCGCTCGAGCTTCTGTCAGCCACGCGGGAGTGGACGCTGTTCTGGGCGAAAGGTGAACACGTCTGGGCTGTACTCATGCCCGTTTTCTGGCTTCTTTTCGTCTTCGACTTCACGGGGCATCGGGATTGGATCCGGCCTCTGTTTATCTTTCCGCTGATCGTCCCGGGAATTATCGACGTAGTCCTTACCTATACCAATAAGTTTCACCACCTCATCTGGACAAACGAACGGTTCTTCCCGGTGGGTGCATCGCTCGGGCTCCAGACCGACCATGGTCCCTACTTCTACATCTCCGTCATCTTCGACTTTCTGGTGCTGCTGCTTGGCGTGGGAATTGTGCAGCGTGAGCTTCGGTCGAGTCACGGACTCTATCGACGGCAGCTGCTCTGGATATCATCAGGAGTAATCATTCCAATTTTGTTCGCCCTGATCTATGTCTTCGGCCTGGCGCCTGGACTTGCCAAGGACTACACACCACTCGGGCTCGCCCTGGGCGCCTTGATGTTCGTCGGAGCGTTCTACCGGTCGCGGTTCCTCGATCTTGCACCCGCTTCCCGGATGCGGATTTTCGATGCGCTTCCCGACGGCGTGGTTGTGCTGGATACCGGGTATCGAATTGTGGACATGAACAGGCACGCTATGTCGATTCTTTCGCTCACCGAAAATATGGTAGGTGCGCCGCTCGGATACAATCGGGGTGTTGCGCTTCTCATAGAGAATCTCACCGCGGACTCCGATGAGGTCACCTCGGATATTTCGACGGGAGAAGGAGATGACCGGCGCTTCTTCGAGTTGAAGCTGCGGCGACTGAGCTCGACGGAGAATGGTCGGGATGGGCTATTGCTGATCCTTCACGATATTACTGATCGGGTCAGGCTCCTGGACGAGATCAGGACGCTTCGCGGCATAGTCCCGATCTGTGCACGCTGCAAAAAGATCCGCGACGATGACGGGTTCTGGCAGCACGTAGAGACATATGTAGCCCAGCATTCATACGCCGAGTTCAGCCATGGCTTGTGTCCGGATTGCCTGGAGAAACTCCATCCGAAGGAGTAACTGCCCCGAAGACGACAAGCGCTCTATTGCTGACATTGAGGTCAGGTGCGCGGCGGACCCAGGAGCGGCCCGTAGAGTTCCGGCCGTCTGTCTCTCCTCAGATCGTTGTAAGGGTTGAGTGCCTTGTCCGCCGCAGATTTTGGGTCTATCTCCGCCACGTCCATTGCGGCTTCCTCAGACGGTCCGACGGATAGCACAACTCCCCCGGGCGCAGTAATCTGACTCTTCCCGGTAAAGAGGAAATCGTCTTCGCCACGCGCCTCCCGGCCAACCCGGTTCGCAGTTACGGCAAACATCCTGTTTTCGAGACAACGGGTCTTCATTGCCTCCTGACAGTAGGGCAGGACAAGATTCGCCGGGTGCGCAACAATGTCCGCTCCCTTGAGCATGAGCATGCGCATAGATTCCGGAAAGATCCAGTCGAAGCAAATCATGACTCCGAACCGGACACCTGCTGTTTCGTAGATCGAGGGCTCGCATTCGCCGGGGTCGAACCAGAGCTTCTCGCGGTTGAAGAGGTGGATTTTCCGGTAAGTGCCGAGAATGCCATCCCCGTTGACAATGAGCGACGAATTGTAGACCTTCCCGCCGTCTGATTCGGCAAAACCGGCAACCACAACGCCACCGACGGTTGCGGCAAGCTCGCTCAGGAAGGCGGCAGTCGGACCGTCTGCGGGTTCTGCGAGTCCGGCTGCCTCCGCGCGGGAGGTGAAGGTGTACCCTGTGGCAAAGAGCTCGGGCAGCACCAGAAGGTCCACCGTCAGGCCCAACGGGCCGCTGGCGACCAACGCCCGAACCGCATTGAAGTTCTCTTCCTTGCGGCCGAACTCGGTCGCTGTCTGAACGTAGCCGATATTCATATCAGACAGGGTACACCGGATGGGTGCCGACGGGAAGCTGAAAGACTGGATTCTGCGCTCGCCCGCTACGCGAGCCCGTTACGCCGGTTCGCGGGGTTCGGCGGCACCCGCCTGGAGACGGGCAACCAGCCGGGATGCAAACCGCATTGCGGGGACGCCGTCCACCACGTCGTGGTCGAAGAGCATCGTCAGATGAAGAATGTCACGAATCTGTATTTCGCCTTTCACTACCCAGGGTTTCTTGACAATGGAGCCGAGAGCAAAGCAGAGGTTGTGCATTGCCCGGGGGAGGATCCACCCGGGTAGATGCCCGGCGGTTCCCACCGAGGTAATCATGACTGTCCCCATCATTTCCTTTGCTCGGAAGGGATTCCGCAGGATCTGCCTGAATACCAGGAGACGAAGCCACTGAGAGGATGCGTAGTAGAGCTTCATCATCCTGCGGGACTGGCTGTTTTCGGCGAGGACGTAGTCTCCTTCGTCGCGAATCTCCTGACGCTGTGCATCCCGGATTTCACCGTGGATGTCCGCTGCGGTTTTTTCGTTGGCCTTTCGGATAATGAGCGGCAGCGGTACCCTCACGCCGTCCACTTCCCGCTCAACGACAATCGATATGTCTACGTCTTCGAAGATCACGGTAGTGTTCTTCTTCCCGGATAGGGCGTGCATGTATCGATTATCCGATATGGCATCCCCGATTTCCTTTACCATCCATGTGAAAAAGGAAACCTCAATGCCCTCGCTTCTCATTCTCCGGACGCGTGCAAGGAGGTCGGTCACATCTACCTCGAGGAGACCCGCCACATGATGTTTCCTGCCGCCGATTCGGCCGAGGTCGATTGTCCCTATCCGGGATGCCGGATAGTTGACCTCCTGGTAGC
>CAZKMA010000022.1:44322-67105 GCA_964553615.1 uncultured Spirochaetales bacterium
TGCCGCGTGGACCGCGGCCTGCAGTGCGTCGCTTCCGCATCAACCTCCTTCCTGGATCGGAAGCTTCACGTCGTTTCGAAGGAAAAGCGGAATCTGAGAAAGCGGTGCCGCAACGGTAACAGTCTGCCCGCCGGAAAGCACCTCGTTCGTCCACGCGTTCGTCCACCTGCTTTCTGCAGGCAGGTAGACTTCGCGGCTTCGTGCTCCTGCGTACATGACCGGCGCAACGAGAAGATCGGGGCCGAACATGAAAGCATCCTCGCACCGCCAGGCGTCCTCGTCTTCCGGAAACTCATAGAAGAGCGGTCGGATGACCGGAGATCCATTCTGGTGCGCCTCTTTCATGAGCCCGGAAATGTAGGGCCGAAGCCGTTCGCGCATGAAGAGGTAGCCTTTCAGGATTTCGTACACCTCCGGTCCGTAGCTCCACACCTCATTCGCGGCACCCGAGTTGCAGACACCTCCTCCGCTATTGCCGAGCGGCGGCGTCTGCGGCTCACGGACGCCGTGAAGGCGCATGACCGGACAGAAGGCGCCGTACTGGAACCAGCGGACCAGCAGTTCGCCAAAGGCGGGATCGTTGATGTTGCCGCCGTGGAAACCGCCGATGTCGGTAGTCCACCACGGTATACCTGCCATCCCCATGTTGAGCCCTGCTGCGAACTGGTTGCGCATGCTTTCGAAACTCGAGTGTATATCCCCGGACCACACGAGAGCGCCGTAGCGCTGGCTTCCGGCCCATGCGCAGCGGATAAGATTGATAATCTTCTCCTGTCCCGCGGCCTCCATCCCTTCGTAGAAAGCCCGCGCGTAAAGGGCGGGGTAGATGTTTCCGACCTGCACGTCCGGTCCGAGGTGGTAGCGGTACAGGTCGAAGTCGTAGGAGGTATACTCAGGTTCGGCTTCGTCGAGCCAGAAGAGCCGGATCCCTTTGTCGTAGTAGTTGGCCTTGCACTTCTGCCAGACATACGCCCGCGCGCCGGGGTTCGTTGCGTCGAAGTGGACGGTGTTTCCGTGAAAGTCCATGGCTATACGATGGCCCCGGTCGGTGCTGATGAGATATCCCTTCTCTACCATCTCGGGATAGTTTTCACTTCTGTGGTCCACGGTCGGCCACACCGATACCATGAGCTCTATCCCCAGACCGTTCAATTCAGCGATCATTGCATCCGGATCCGGCCAGTACTCCGGATCGAACTTCCACTCCCCCTGCATGGGCCAGTGGAAGAAGTCGATGACGATGACCGATATCGGTAGCCCGCGGCGCTTGTATTCACGAGCCACCTGGAGCAGCTCCTCCTGGGTCTGGTAGCGAAGCTTGCACTGCCAGAACCCCATTGCCCAGTCCGGCATCATGGGAACGGAGCCGGTAGCCCGCGCGTAGGAGGATAGAATGGCGGCAGGGTTTTCCCCTGCGGTTACCCAGTAGTCCATCACCTTCGTGCTCGACGCCTCCCAGGTGGTAACGTTGCGCCCGAAAGTCACCCGGCCTATGCCGGGGTTGTTCCACAGAAAACCGTATCCCAGGCTCGAGACAACGAACGGAACACTCGCCTGGGAGTTTCGCTGCGCGAGTTCGAGCATGCACCCTTTCAGGTTGAGGTAGGGTTGCTGATACTGGCCCATCCCGTAGAGCCGCTCTGCAGGGTCCGATTCGAAGCGCAGGGTCAGTGCGTAGTCACCGGAAAGAATTGGCTTGAACTCTCGCGCATCGATGTCGAGCGCAGATGCAAATCCCTGGAGAGTCTTCTCCCCCGTTCCGATACTGAAACTCTTGCGGTTTCGTACAAACTCCTCGAGGAGGAGCCTGCCGTCTTTTCGATACAGGGAGAGCTTTCCGGCTGCAGTAATCTCAGCCGAGATATCCCCGTTTTCCACGGTAGCGGACTGTTCGAGAATGCGTATTCCGACAGGGGTGGGTCCATCCGTGCGCGGCAGAAGTGCCCACTCTGCCTCCGGCATTTCGTGCAGCTTTGTTGCCCGCACGCGAAGCGAGTTCTCTCCCCATGGCTCAATCCATAGTTGCTCCCGGTCGTAACGGAATACCAGGCGCGAACCTTCGCGGGAAAATACCGACATAGTCGTCCTCCTTCGGTACAACGGCAGACTCCTCAAGTGTAGTGTCTGCGGCGGGAAAACTGCAACTGGTCGTTCAGGCAAACCCGCGCCTTTCCCTTGGCGTTCGGTGTCCACCGGGCTATCATTCAGATGGATAGATTTGATGACAGAAATGAAGAAGAGGTAAACATGCAGTGGAACCGACGCACACGCCTTTACCGGTATCTGGTTCTGACCTACCTGGTGTTCTGGCTTCTCCTTGGTGCCACCGGAGCTCTTATTGCACTCAAGGTGCCTGACTTCGTCATTACCGTCATGAAGAACGTGTGCGCGTGGACTCCAACGTTCGTCATCCTCCTCCTTTTCCGGAAGCTCTATCCCGGGGTTACGTTCAGACAGTATCTGCGGGACAAGTTCGGCACCCGCGTAAACCCGCTCGTGTTCGTGCTCCTCTTCGTCATCCAGGCGGCAATACTTCTTCTGGCAGTCGGTGCACATTCGCTCACTTCCCGCAGCTCACCGGGCTCCCTTTCACTCATGGGTCTTGCGCCTTTCGCACTGGCGGTACTCGTTACGGCTACGAGCGGACCCATGGGAGAAGAGCTCGGCTGGCGCGGGTTCGTCCTCAATGAACTGCAGATACGCTTCAGTCCCTTCGCGTCCGCACTCATTGTAGGCGTTGTCTGGGGTTTCTGGCATACGCCACTGTGGCTCATTTCCGGCTACACCGGGGTGCAGCTTGCCGCGTATGCGTTGTGCTTCATGGTCGGCATTATGTCGGTTTCGATGGTCATGACTGTCTTTTATAACCGGTACAGGAACATACTTGTCGCCATGTGGATCCACTTCCTGTTCAACTTTCTTCTCCTGTTTACTACTCTGGCCGCGCTCCCGCTTCTCGCGTACACGTCGGTTGGCTACTTTGTGCTTACAATCGCTCTTGTCATTGCAGACCGGAAATCTCTCTTTCGAAAGGCAGACCGGGGAAGCGACCTTCAGGAAGCGCCGACGTAGACAGTCCACGGAACCCTGGACTTGACACCCGGCAGTTCGTATCGTATATTCACGATATACGATACGGAGCGGATGACATGGCAAAGGCAAAGATAGCGGAGTTTTCAAAGGAAGAGATTGATGCGGCACGAGTTGCGAAAGCACTCGGGCACCCGGCTCGCGTGCGAATTCTTTCCATTCTTGCAGACCGAAACCGGTGTATTACCGGAACGCTCGTGGATGCGCTGCCGCTTGCACAGTCCACGGTGTCGCAACACCTGAAGGAGCTCAAGGACGCAGGGCTTATAGAGGGCGAGGTCGAAGGTGCGAACACCTGCTACTGCGTTACCGAGAGCACACTCAGTCGTCTCCGCACCGCCATGTGCACACTCATGCTCGAGGAGGAATAGGATGAAAACAAACGGTGACCGCAAACAGCAAGTCATGGAGCACTACGACCGGATTGCCACTGCGACGGATGGAGAAGGCTGCTGCTCGCCGGCCGGAGGCACAAGTTGCTGCGGCGGGGGCGAACAGGTGGTCAGCATACGACCGCTCGAGGATAGATATGCGGGAACAGCCGGATACGTGCCGGAGGCAGACCTTGGGCTTGGCTGTGGCATCCCGACCAGACACGCGGCCATTGCGCCGGGCAACGTGGTTCTTGACCTGGGCTCCGGGGCAGGCAACGATGCATTCATCGTATCTCACGAAGTGGGACCCGAGGGACGCGTAATAGGCGTGGACTTCACACCGTCCATGGTGGAGCGGGCACGTGAAAACGCGCGGAAACGCGGTGTGACAAACGTCGAGTTTCTTTCCGGCGATATTGAAGAGCTGCCGATTGCCGACAACACTGCGGACGTGACAGTCAGCAACTGCGTGCTCAACCTCGTCCCGGATAAGCGCCGCGCGTTCGCCGAGATCTTCCGGACGCTGAAACCGGGCGGTCACTTCTGCGTCTCCGATATCGTTGCAACCGCCGAGCTGCCGGAACCGGTTCGTCGATCCGCTGCCCTCTATGCTGGGTGTATTGCCGGTGCCCTTGAGCGCAAGGAGTATCTGCGAATTGTGGCGGAAACGGGATTCTCCGACATTACCATCCATGAGGAAAAGGCGGTTTCGATTCCGCAAGATGATCTCGACGCTGCACTTGAACGTGACCCGACTAAAGGCCGGAATCTTCCTTCGCCGCTTCTTGTAAGCATGACGCTCTCCGGTCGAAAGGCAAGGTAGCTGGTGCCGTCCCTCCTTGACTCAACGGGAGGGGCGCCATACTATGGCCCCATCTACACTGTTCGTGTTAGAGGGGGATTAAATGAAAAAGTTAATGGTCTCTATCTTTGCGGTTCTTCTGCTCGCTGTGGTTGGATTCAACGTAAGCGCACAGCAGAAGCAACCGAGCGCCTACAGAATCGTCCTGCTCCTTCCCGGTCCAATCAACGATCAGAGCTGGAATGCGACGAACTATGCCGGGTTGCTTCAATGCAACAAGGTCCTCGGGACACGGATGGAGTATGTTGAGAACGTTCAGGCCGGCGACTACGAATCGACGTTCAGAAACTACGCCGAACGGGGTTACGATCTCATCATGGCGGCAGGAACCCAGTTCGACGATGCAGCGAACAAGGTTGCCTCGAGCTATCCGAACACCACGTTCTGCGTGGTAAATGGTCAGGTCTCCACCGGGCCCAATGTTGCCCCCATTTTCCCGAAAGAATACGAAGCAAGTTATCTTGCCGGGATCATTGCCGGAAATGTTACGTCGAACGGGCAATTCGCGACCATTGGCGGTTTCCCGAACAAGGCAATGGAAAATCTCCTGTCGGTATATGAAAAGACTGCAGTCCGCATCGCCAAGGCACGCGGAATTGGCAGTTCCAGAGCGGTCCGTGCCTATGCAAACAGCTGGGACAACGTTGCACTTGGCAAACAGATGGCAGAGTCCATGATTGACAAGGGTGCGGATGTCATGTTCGTCTACGCAAACCAGGTCGGTCTCGGATCCATTCAGGCAGCCAAGGAGCGAAACATAAAGTTCGTCGGCTTCTCGGGCAATCAGAACGACGTTGCCCGCGGAACGGTTGTGGCTTCGGTTGTCTTCGACTTCTCCACATTCTACACATGGGCCGTGAAGCAGTACATGCAGGGCAGCCTTTCGGGCGGAGTTCATCCGGGCGGCATAGCGGAAGGCATCTTCGTTCCCGCATACACCAGCGCGGTTGATCAGGCCACACGCAATGCGGTAACAAAGGCCATGAAAGACGTCGTAGACGGAAACGTGGACCTCACAAAGCTCTTCTAGGAAGAAGTCTCTCCAGGAGATCCGCTGAGCCTGGCCCGTCTTTCCGAGGGGGATCAGGCTCCCGGGTCTTCCGGTCTTTTCTACTTATGGAAAGCAGTGAAATGACAGACGCTCCATTTCTTGAAATCCGCAATGTGACAAAACTCTTTGCAAAGGTCGTCGCTAACCGGGATGTGAGCATCTCCGTGGGCCGGGGCGAGGTGGTTGCGCTGCTTGGCGAAAACGGCGCCGGCAAAAGCACCATCATGAAGATACTGTATGGCCTGTACCGCCGGGACTCAGGCAAGATCCTGATTAACGGGGATGAACAGCCTATAGAATCTCCCAAAGACGCCATGGCCCTCGGAATAGCCATGATTCAACAGCATTTCTCGCTTGTCGGTCCCCACTCGGTTGCAGAGAACATCATCCTCGGGAATGTGAAAGGCGTCATTGACCGCCGCTCCACGGAGCGCGAAATCCGCGATCTGGCGGTCAAATACGGATTCGACATAGATCCGGCTGCACTGGTACGCGACCTGCCGGTCGGAGTTCAGCAGAAAGTGGAGATCCTGAAAGCGCTGTTCCAGAACGCACGGCTTCTCATCATGGACGAGCCTACCGCGGTGCTGACACCTCAGGAATCGGTAAACCTGATGGACTTTGTTCGTCAGTACTCGGCCGCCGGCAACTCGGTCATATTCATTACCCATAAGCTCAAAGAGGTAATGGAAGTAGCTGATCGCATTATTGTTATGCGAAACGGAGAAGTCCACGGAGATGTCCGGCGGGAAGACACCGACGAACGGCAGCTTTCGCTGCTCATGATCGGTCACGAATTGCAGCCGCTTCAGAAAGGCGCTCCAGCACCGGAGCACTCGTCAGAGGCCCTGCGCCTCGAGGGGGTATCCGTAAAGGATCGGCACGGCATATTCCGGCTCAAGGATATCTCCTTCTCCGTCAGACAGGGAGAGATCCTGGGTGTGGCGGGGGTATCCGGCAACGGACAGCAGGAGCTCTGCGCCGCAATTTGCGGCTCAATGCCCATAGACTCCGGACACATTTCGGTAGACGGAACGGATATCGCCGAGCTCAGCATCCGAAAGCGGATTGAACTGGGTATTGGATATGTCCCGGCGGACCGCCAGAAAGATGGACTTGTCATGGAGATGACGCTGGCGGAGAACATGATGCTGAAGTCGAGTTTCGGTTCCAGGTGGAAGAACGGTCCGTTGCTTAACCTCCGGAGAGTGTCGGACTACACGCAGACACAGATAGATTCCTATTCAATCAGGGCGCCTGGACCCGAATCTGTAGTCAGAGGACTCTCCGGAGGCAATCAGCAGAAGCTGGTTGTTGCACGGGAGATAGACAACGGGGAACGGGTAATCATATTCGATCAGCCGACACGGGGGCTCGATCTTGGGGCAATCGACTACGTGCACAGTACCATATTGCGGGAGAAAGCTGCGGGCAAGTGCATCCTGCTGATTTCCACCGAGCTCTCGGAAATATTCGCATTGTCGGACAGGATCGCGGTCCTGTACAAGGGAGCGATACAGGGAATCTCCCTTACTTCAGAGTTGTCGGTTGAAAGGATCGGCCTTCTCATGGCCGGGTATTAGCAGATTTGCCACAGGAGTAATGACGGTGAACCCTCGATTCCGGGATATGTTCTTGTCTGTTTCCATCGCCATTCTACTTGGCCTGGCGGTAAGTGCCTCGTTGCTGTTCTTTCTCGGGAAGGACCCGATAGCCGCGTACACGATACTTGCCCAATCCGTTTTCCGTGACCGATACACCTTCGCGGACATCTTTGTAAAGGCAACCCCGCTCATTCTGACCGGCCTCGCTTTTGCTTTTACCTACAAGGCGAGTCTGTTCAACATAGGCGCCCAGGGCCAATTCTACATCGGCTCGGTAACCGCGGCTGCAGTTACCCTTTCAATCAGCCCGGCAGTACCGGGACCAATTTCGCTCCTCATCATCTTTGCAGCGGCAATTGCTGCAGGTGGCGCGTGGGGGTCTCTCGTGGGTTTTGCAAAGGCAAAGTTCAAGTCCAACGAGTTCCTCATAAGCATGATGTCCACCTACGTTGCCCTTGCATTCATGAACTATCTGCTCCGCACCGCCCTCATGGAGTCCAAGCACGAGTATCCGCAGACCAATCCCTTTGCGGCGCCACTTCACCTGCCCATCATTCTCAAAGGCACCCGCCTCCATGTGGGATTTATCCTTGCGGTTCTCATTGCCATTGTCATCTGGTTCGTGCTTTACCGCACGCCGTTCGGTTACCGCATTCGTGTTGTCGGGCACAATGCCGACGCTGCACGTCTTGCCGGAATAGACTCGAATCGGATCTACATTTCCACATTCTTCATAGCAGGAGCACTGGCCGCGGCAGCGGGCTTTACGGAGACAAACGGCGTCCAGCACATGCTTGTGCAGAACTTCAATCCGGACCTTGGAGCCGAAGGTATAGCCATAGCAATCCTTGCCAATGCGAACCCAATCGGCGTCATCTTCGCCGCTATTCTGATCGGCGCGCTCAAAGTGGGCGGCACCATCATGGGACAGATGTCGGGAATACCCTCCAGCATCATCGGCATAATGGAAGGTTTCGTCATGATTTTCGTCATCCTGTCCTACTTTGTACGAGGATGGCTTGAAACACGGCGGGCAAAGCGGGATCTCAGGAGAAAACAGGCTGTATGACCGAGCTACTGACAAGCGCCGTACTCATGAGCACACCTCTTCTCTTCGGGGCAATAGCGGAGGTGTTCGCAGAGCGTGCCGGCGTAATGGTAACGGCAATTGAGGGAATCTTCCTGGTCGGCGCGCTGGGAGGATTTGTGGGAACATACCTGAGCGGCCAGCTCGGGCTCGGTCTTATTGTCGCCATTCTTGCCGGTACGGGACTTGCTGCATTCTACGGATGGATTACCGTCTATCTGAGGCAACATCAGGTTGTAACCGGCGTTGCAATAAATATCCTCGCCGCCGGACTGAGCGCGTTCTTCATGCGTGTGTTCTTCGGTGTTCCACTCCTTCCGTTAACGGTAAAACCACTCCAGGTAATACCTATACCGGGACTCTCAAAGCTGCCATTCTTAGGCCCTGTTCTCTTCAACCAGAACATTCTTACCTACGCTATCTATCTCATCGTTCCGCTTGCGTGGTTCATCCTGTACCGCACCTCCCTCGGCCTTACCATTCGCTCTGCGGGAGAAAATCCTGAAGCGGTGGATGTTGCCGGAATCAAGGTGGATCGTATTCGATTCTCTCTGGTGCTGGTGGCCGGAGCAATGGGCGGGGTTGCCGGAGCGTTCTATTCCGTGGGGTATCTGGGAATGTTCACCACCAATATTATCGGAGGCCGGGGGTGGATTGCATTTGCCATCTGTTTTCTCGGCAACTGGAATCCCCTCGGTGCCCTTGCCGGTGCTCTGGTATTCGGAATTGCCGAGGCAATTGCCATCAGCATGCAATCTTCGGGAAGCCTTGCAGTGCCGAACGAGCTCTTCATCGCCCTGCCCTACATCCTGACCATAGTGTTGACCATGATGCGGAAGTCCTTCAACGTGCCCTCGAAACTGGGTATTGCGTACAGGAAGGAAGACTACTGACGCAAATGCGAAGGCCCCGCCGTAAATGGAATGACTTCCACGGGATGGTCGCAATTGTACAATGTCACGGCGCAATCTTATGCGCTATCAGTGCTGTTTTTGCAGAATTGGGAAGAGAAGTTTTTGATTTTCAGGAGTAAACATGTCGTTTCGTCGAACCAGCACGGAAGCGGTGCGAATTAGCCGGGGAACCGAGTGTCCGCGCATTGCTTCTACCAGCGTTCTAATTCCGAGGTATCCCATGTTGAACGGCTTCTGCACAATCAGTGCCTGTACCACACCGCTCTCGAGAAACTGAGCTTCCTCTTCCGAATTGTCGAATCCGACCAGTTTTATCTTTCCGGCAGCTCCCAGATCGCGCAGGGCACGCCCTGCGCCGACCGTTGAGCTTTCGTTCAGAGCAACAATGCCGCCAAGATCCGGGTGTGTGCGCACGAGTTCAGTGACAATCCGGTACGCCTTTTTCAGATCATTCTCCGCGAAGAACGTCCCGACCGGCGCCTGTCTCCCGGCTTTGGCCAGGGCATCCCGTACCCCCTTTTCGCGGTCAATTGCGGTTGCCACTCCCCGGATGTGGGAGACGATTGCTATTTCACGGTTGGCCGGAACGAGGCGAGCTATCTCCATTCCTGCCTTCTGCCCTGCGGCCACATTGTCGGTCGCAATGAAACTGACCGGTACGGTGCTGTTGAGCGCCGAATCCATAGTAACAATGGTTACGCCCTCGGCTGCTGCCTTCTTTGCAAGGGGGACAAGCCGGTTGTAATCGCCGGCGACAAGGAGGATACCGTCGGGTTTCCTCTGAATCACACGACTCAGAATCTGGATCTGTTTGCCGACATCCTTCTCCAGCTCCGGGCCGACAATCCGCGGCTGCACGTCGTACTCGGTTGCCGCGGCGCTCATACCGGCCCGAACTACCTGCCAGAACTCCATGTTCGTTCCAGTCGTCTTCATGACCACATACACCGATTCGTGGCCGTGTCTGCCTATGAGGCGGAGGACTCGGGTCTGACTGATGACCAGCACCGCGGCCGCAAGGATGACCAATGGAAGGACAATTTTCAGGATTCTATTCATTCGCACTCTCCCCGGATTCAACAACCGGAAGGCGGACAGTGACTACGGTACCGGAGTCGCCATTTGAGCCATACGAAAGGCCATAGCCGGGCCCAAAGTAGAGTTGAATTCGTTCATGCACGTTTCTTACGCCCACACGATTACTCCGCCTTCCGGGCCTATTCCTGGCCGCCGTTGCTCCAGAAGGGCTCGACCGACGGATGAGGATTTCGTTACGTTGTTCCTCGCTCATTCCAATCCCGTCATCCGCAACGCAAATCTCTACCCGGTCGAGCGTGCGACGACCGGTTATTCGCACCTGGCCGGTACCCGACTTGTTCTTGATACCGTGATAGATTGCATTCTCCACAAGAGGCTGCAGAATTACTTTCGGAGTCCGAAGCAACGTGAGCGAACTGTCCACGTCGATTGCAAAATCGAGTTTGTCCCGATATCGAAGTTTCTGAATGGTGAGGTAACTCTTGATGTGCTCGATCTCGTCATGGATCGTTATCAGTTCATCTCCCGTGCTTATTGAAAGTCGCAGCAGCCGGGCAAGCGCGGAGATTGTCTTGATGACGTTGGCATACTGTCGCCCCTCCGCCATCCAGATAACCGAATCCAGCGTGTTGTACAGGAAATGGGGCGCAATCTGATTCTGAAGCGCCAGAAGCTCGCTCTTTCGCTTCTGTTCCTGCTCTGCCGCGTTTCGCTGCACGAGCTCCCTGATCTGCGCAATCATGATGTTGAAATCCCGGGCAAGCGCACCGATCTCGTTGTTGCTGAAAGCGTCTACCGTTACATCGAAATTCCCCTGTTCGACCGCCTGCATTGATTTCCGTAATCGCATGATTGGGCTGGAAAGCCGGTGGGAAATGATGAGGGCAATGAAAATGGCGAGGGCAAGGCACACCAGAGTCCAGGAGAAGTAGTATCGTTGAATTGTACCGCTGTTGCGAACAAGCTCTGAAACGTAGTTAACCCCAACGGCCCGCCAGCCAGTGTTCTGCGATATTGAAACGGTGTACATTCGCTCTCCCTTCGGATCGGAAATCATGAACGAACCGCCGCGGGACGACAGGACTTCCTGTATGGGCTCGCGCTCCAGTCCGCTGTACAGCAGTTCCTGCCGAGGGTGATAGACAATTCCACCGTCCGTGTCGACAATGAAAAGGTACCCCTTCTTGCCCAGGCTGATATTGTGCACCAGGTTATTGATGACCGAAAAATTCAGGTCAACCATCAACACGCCTATTCGTCGACCGGTTTGGATGTCGTTGATTGTCCGGCTCAATGTAATCACCCATCGATACTCGCCGGCAACTATGTTCTGCACATGCGGCGAGGAGATCACCGGTTTCCCGTCCGCGTCCCACGCACGGGTGAACCATTGTTGCCCCCGGATGTTCACCGAACGGTTCATCCGGAGGTGAGAGTCGTCGGTGATGACCCGTCCTCCGGTGTCCACAAGAAGAATGAGCGAGATGTCGTTTCGCGTGTGCGCAATGGAGCCGAAAAATCCGGAAATGCGCGCCGAGTCTCGCGCCCGCTGCGACGGGCTTAGAGTAGCCGGTGCCGTCAGGTATGACTGCACCTGTTCGTTGCGCCGAACGACCTCCGCTATGTTCTCCATATACGTGACGTAGGAATCTATATTGGTCTGTATCTGGGCAACAAGCAATTCGGTGTAGTCCCGCGAGTTCTGTTTGACTGCATCCTGGGTAAAGACGTATGAGAGGGCCGCCATGGTAAGAGCCATTGACAGGACCAGTGCCCCGAGTGCAAGAGCTATGGTAGTCTGAATGCTGCGGTAATGGACTTCTTTCAACCGACCGGCCCCTGAACCGATTCGCGGTATTCCGTCGGACTCATGCCTGTCTGCTTGCGAAAGGTGAGACTGAAATAGTGGGCATCCGTGAATCCAATCTTCTCCGCAACCTGGTATCCCTTCATATTGGAGGCGCACAGAAGCTCTTTGGCTCGCTCCATGCGGAAGTTCGTGAGGTACTCGACAAATGTCATGCCGGTATGTGCCTTGAAAAGAGGGCTGAAATAGCTCTTGCTCACCGAAAGCGCCTGGCAGATGCAACCCAGGGACAGTCCGCGTTCAGCATAATGGGCGGCTATATACTCTTCTGCTTCAAGTGCCTTCGCAACCGAATGCTGTTGATTTCGGTCTGCCAGCACTGAACGCACGTTCCTGTGAAGCCCGTAAAGCCATTGCTCGACAGCTTCTATCGTCTTCAGCGTAACAAGCCGCGCAAACGGGTCTCCGAGCGTTTCCGGAATATCCGGGGGATAGACTCCGAGGAACTCAAATGCGTTGAGCATATCCGCGAGCAACCGGTGCATCCCGGTGGAACATTCTTCTGCCGTTCGTCCGGCAGTCCGGTACAGCGCCATGAAATCGGCTATGGCGGCCTCGGTCTGCTCCGTAGTTCCGCTTTTCAGCTCCCGTACCACTCGCGTGCGCGCATGCTCTTCAACGCGTGGGACCGGCTCATTCGAAATTCCACGCATCTGTTCGAACGTGGAAATCTGATTTGGGCCCAGGACGAGGCGCTGCCCAAGGGCAACCCGGGCGTCGCGGTAGGCTTCGTCAAGCCGTGCAAGGTTGTCCACCGGAGAGCCTATGCCGATGGAAACCGTAATCCCGTTCGCACGTTTCACCCGTTCGGAAATTGCCTCCGCGCATTCAAGCGGCCGGACCGCAGCAGTCGACTCGTCGGCAGCCGAATACAGGACCACAGTCTGTTCTTCCGGCGTCCGAAAGACACACGCGCCGGCGGTTTCCCTCTCGCTGGTGGTTTCTCCGGTTATTTCGTCTATGGTGTTCTGGATTACGAGAGCTGCCAGATCATCCTCGGTGTCAATCCGGTCCGGATCCACGAGCAGGACGTTGAAATAAGGCCCCGGCAGGCTCAACTCGAGGAGCGAAAGTCTGCGTTCTACATCGTTTGCGTCTCCCTGAATGAGCCGGTTCAGAAACCGCTCACGCAGGAGCGGAAGGCTCTCGTGCAGCTGCTCGTGCAGTCTCTGCAGGTCCTGTCGTCGTTGAAGCTCCAAATCGAGTTCGGCGCGCAGACGGTCCAGGATGGTTCGCAACTCGTCGGCAGTTATAGGCTTCAGCAGAAAATCGCTGACCTTGAGCTTGACCGCCTCCTGGGCGTATTCGAACTCGTCGTAACCGGTAAGCAGGATGGTCTTTGTCTGCGGACACCGATCCGCAATAAATGCAGCGAGGTCAAGGCCATCGACAAATGGCATGCAGATATCCGTAAGCACCACATCCGGATGGAGCTCCTCCACCGCACGGATACCTTCGCGCCCGTCGGAACACGCGCCGACAAGCCTGAAGCCATGCTTCTGCCAATCGATATTTTCTGAAATCCCTTCTCTTATAACCGGCTCGTCGTCAATAATAAGAATTGTATACATGCAGGTAACACACTTATTGTCGTGTCAGTATAGCATGGCTGCGCGTGTCCGTGCGACGCTTCGGCCGGCGCTACGCTGCGTCGGTCACGTTCGTTACAACGATGGACCGTTCGGCCACACCGTGTATCGGGTCGGTGGACCCCGGCATGACAGTCTCGCTCACGACGAGCTCGGTCAAAGTGGCCCGTCGGATCCACATGGTCTTCAGATCCTTGTGGATCGTCGCCCAGTAGTGCGAGCTCCCTTCGGTCCGCAGTTCCGCCTCCGGTGTGGGTTTCATGAGCATCCGAAAGGAACTGGCCCCCGAATCCACCATAATAATTGCACAAACGCTGTTGTCCGTGCGGCCAATACCGGCGAAATTGAGCGTGACCTCCCCATTTTCGAACCAGGAACCGGACGCAACTTTTCCGCCCAGGTCAGTGTCGGGTTTCGAGTGAGAGGCCGCATGCACGATCCGTTCCCCCACTTCGTGAAGATCCTGTATCCCCGCACCGGCGGATGATGGGTCCGTGAAGACCTGCAACGCGTGAAAGTCGATAAATGCATTGTAGACATGGTAGGCATCGAGTTCTGAGAGCGGAGTTCCGTTTGCATCTACAAGATGTTCGAACGGTGCGTGGTCAATACCGAGCGTTCTTCCGGCGGCATCGCGTTCTCCTGGCAGATGTTTGAAGAGGTAGCTCCATCCGCCTATCGAGGGGACGGATACCGGAGCCGCCTCGTCGTGCTGCACGGTAAACTCCCTGCAGGTGTAGCGATCTCCATCCGCAAGGGTCCCCGGTTCGCACTCGAGGTTCAAGCGATAAACCGTATTCGAGGCGGTTCGTCCATTCGGCGCCTTCATGGTAAGCGTCGATGCCATCTCGAAGCGCTGTCCCTGCGGACTGCGACTGAGCGTGAAGTCGTAGCGCGCGCCGAGCGCGGCTGCGGTCAGATCCGTCCGCCGTGAGCCGTGTGCGCTCCGGCCTTCTGCTCGCGTGGTCGTCTTCAGTGCACTTGCGTTGATTCCCATCTTTTTTTCCTCCGAATCGACAAAATCAATTACTTCTCCCGGGTCCCCGTCTCTTACGTGGACTGTCGGGTATTCGCGCCACCTACCAGGGAGGTTCCCGCCTCCGCAAGGAGCTCCGCAATTCTTTTATCCGTGAGTTCGATGACCCCGTTTCCGATCAACATTGCGAGTCCATGGGTGAAAATCCAGCTCTTGAGAACCCGCGAATCGCCAAGAGCTACCATGGCCTGCTCGGCGAGTGCGGGCAGCGCATCGGTTGCGGTGAGTGCCTCGAAGGTCCTGTCGGCACGGCTCTGCGCATCCATCTCCGAAACGGGGCGACCGATCGTCGGGCGGTCGATATAGAGAAACCGGAACAGGTTCTTCTCGTCACGGGCAAAAACGACGTAGCCAACGGCCTTGCTCAGTGCAAGATCGGCGGTAAACGGGCGACGCTGGTACTCGAGAAGCTTCTCCTCTGCCCTCGTTCTCACCTCATCCTCCAGCTCTTGCATGGAAGACATGGCGGAATAGATCGGCATGGTCGACGAACCAAGACGCGACGCGATACTCCTGGCAGTTACCGAGGCCCAGCCATTCTCTCGGGTAAGCTCGACTGCCGTATCAACAATTACGTCCCGGCTGAAAGTAATTCTCTGCGTCATCTCATGCTCCATCTATATAACAGATGTTATTATAACACGTGTTATATATAAGTCAAGGGGTTCACGGATTTTTCTGCATGAAACGGGAGCGGAATCGGGCACTTTGGAATCGTTCAGCCAGACAGGAAGGCCAGGTCCGGCGTAACAGCGTTAAACGCGGTAGTTCGAGATGCTGTTTCGGATTTCCCCGACCAGCTCGCCGACTCTGTTGTCGTCGTCCTTGAGCTCCTGAGCTGCTTCTGTAATCTTCCCCGCGCCCTGATTGATCTCCCGCACCGCCTCGGCAACGTGAGCCGTGATCCCTTTGAGATTTGTGGCGGATATGAGCATCTCATCGTTCCCGTGCTTCATTTCGGCAGACCCTGTCTGGATTCCGTCGGACAGCGAGAGGACCTCTTTGAGTGAGTTGGACACCGTGTCGGTCGTTTCAACAACATGAACCGAAAAGCGCGAAAGTGAATCGATCAGATCCCGAACTTCCGCAATCGCTTTCTCGGTCTCCAGGAACCCGATCTGAACCGCATCGGATCCGCCGGATACGTGCTGGATTGCGGTCCGGACCTGCTTGAGGCTTGCACCGATTGCCTTCGACTGTCGGGAGGATTCCTCTGCGAGCTTTCTTATCTCTGCAGCTACAACGCTGAAACCGAGTCCGGCGGATCCGGCATGAGCCGCTTCGATGGCGGCGTTCATTGCCAGGAGATTCGTCTGCGCGGCGATGCTCGCGATGACGTTGTTTGCCTCCGCAAGGACACGCGAACTCTCATTGACCTCGTTCACGTGCCCGATCATCTCGTCGAGCATTGCATGGCCGGAGTGGGCGGTCGAAACGAGCTCCCCGACGCGCGACGCGGACGAGACTGCCTGTTGCTGCAGCTGGCGGTTGTTACCAACAAGGTCTGCAATTGCCTTTCCTGACTCGCTGATGACCTCGTGCTGACGGACGATGGTTCCGTTGAGCGCATCGATGTTGCGCGCAAGCTGTTCTATTGCCGCCGTTGTCTCCACCATGTTCGATGACTGGTCCTCCATCTCCCGTTCAGTATTCCCGATGTTTGATTCGATCTGTTCAACCGAGGAAGCGAGGGTGGAGACTCTTTCGCTCAAGCCGACTTTGAGTCGCGAAAGCACGTCCGCGGTCTCGCTCAGTTTCGACAGGTTCCCGCGCATTTCGCGGAAGAAGATGTCGGCCGCCACTGCAGTTTGACCGATCTCATCAAGGGTAGCGGCATTCATCGTATGCCGGAAATCGCCCTCGGCACCACGCGCAAACCCGCGGATCAGCTCGTGAATGGGGCGCAGTACCGTATTCACCGAGCGCAGGAGCACAATTGCAGCAAGCGGCAGCGAGACCAATGAAATAAGAAGGTTGAGCTCCAGCGGAGAGACCGCCGGTCCCCGGCCGGAAATGGTCATTGCGGTCTGAGCCGACTCGTTGGTAACCCCGAACATCAGCACAACGCCGACGAGGCTTGCACCGACAAGCCCGAGCAGCTTCGATCGGAGCGTAAGACTCACACCCCTGTACTCAGGAAACGCCAAACGGATTTCCGCCTCTGTCCGGGAGAGCAAGGAGAGCAGCACGATCGGCAGGATGAGGAAGTCGAATGCAGCCACGAAGATCCCGGTACGCAGTCCGATGAGGGGAAACTTCACCGCAACGATGAATTTTATCGTGACGATAGCGACAAGTGCGAAAAAACCGACGAAGGAAACGAACATGACAATGAGTCGCCGCGGCAGGTCGATGAGTGCGTCGGTGGTGCCACGCTCGAACGCACGAAATCGGGAGCGCACGAGTGATACTCCGGCAATGGAGAATCCGATATCCTGGAGGATGTTCGTGATGAGCGGCACCGGTGTGGAAAGCGTCGTTTGCAAATCCGACTGGGTCAAGACGCCCGCGAGAAATCCGAATGGAGTAAGCAGGGTGAGTGGCAGAACAGGAATTGCCACCATCGACAAAATCACGATTATTTCATATCGACCGATCGACTTGAGATGCATAGCCATGGTGCATTTGTCCTCTGCATGAACCCGTCTTTCTCATTGAGCGGTATTCATGGTCTGTTTAGGGAAACAAAGTATACAAGATTGCAGGATATGGCAATTGCCCGGGCGGTGGGTACGAGGACGAGCCTGCCGTATGGTCTCCGCTGCGCCACATGGAGATTGTCATCGTACTCCCCAACTGCGGTGATTGTAACCAAATTGTCCCTGGCGCCACATTCGTGCACGTTGTACCATTTTTCTGTACTCACAAGCGCACTGCCTTTAGAGTTGCCAAAGTTCAAATTCTGACAACTAAGGGAAATCCAATATTTACGGAGGCAAAGAATATGAAAGGAATGAAGGGGTTGACCATTGCCGTCATCCTTTTCGCGATGGTACTTGGTGGCGCCTGGGCGAACGGGGCCAAAGAGCAATCGACAACTGCCAAGGCGGCGAGCAAGGCCACGCCGAAGACACTTCATCTGTACAGCTCATTGCCTGAACAGGAAGTGAAAACGTACGTAGGCGCCTTTGAGGCTTCGCACCCTGACATCAACGTTGCATGGGTACGTCTGTCCACCGGTCAGATGTTAGCGCGTATACGAGCCGAGAAGGCCAACCCCCAATCCAGCATATGGTTCGGCGGACCAACAGACTCCTATATCCTCGCTGCGAGTGAGGGCTTGTTTGCGCCATATAAGGAATCCCCTGAATGGCAGAGTATGCCGGCAAAATACAAGGGACCCGAAGGCAACTGGACCGGATTTGGCGTCAACTATCTGTGTTTCGTAAGCAATACGAAATTCCTCAAAGCGCACGGACTCAACCCACCCACTTCGTGGAACGACCTGCTCCGTCCCGAGTTCAAAGGACAGCTTTCCATGGCGTTTCCCTATACGTCAGGGACCGGGTTGGCCAGGCTTTCTACGCTCATTTTCCTGATGGGCGAGAAAAAGGCACTGAGCTTCGAGAAGGATCTGTCATCGCGGATTCTCGAATACACCGAGTCCGGTCCTGGGTGCATTCCAAAGGTCGGCCTGGGCGAGGCAGCTGTTGGCATTACCTATCTCAGTGATACCCGCGAAGCCATGGGAAAGGGATATCCCATCGTGTATTCCTACCCGAAGGAGGGGACCAGCTATACGACGGACTGCGTAGCCCTGATCAAAGGTGGCCCCGAGCCTCAACTGGCAAAGGTATTCTACGATTGGCTGCTTTCCGCCGATGCGCAGAAACTGTTCAAACCCTTCTATCGCATGGGTCTGAATTCTTCTGTAGCACAGACTCCGGGCCTAACGCCGCCGAAGCTTGTGGACTACGATTTCAAGTGGGTTGCTGCGAATCGCGATCGCCTGATATCCGAGTGGCGACAGACCACCGGCTTCTAGAGCTCTTCCTCCGAGTGTCCAATGGGGGGCAGCATGCTGTTGCCCCCCATTTTACGTCTGTACCCCAGGAGTTTCTGATCGCCATATGATGCACTACACTGGACGTCAAATAAAGAGTTTCCTCAACAATCGTTCTCTGCTGTTTGTTGTACTATTTATCATCGCGTTTCTGCTCTTGTTTGTAGTTTTTCCGCTCTTCAAGATCTTTCAAAACGGTATCTTCTACAACGGAAAGTTACAGCCCGAGTACTTCCGCGAGTTCTTCTCCGGTCAACGCTATGTTATCAGACCGTTCCTCAACAGTCTGCTTGTAGGTTCGCTCGTGGCAGCGACCTCAACCCTGATCGGTTTTATCTTTGCCTACGCTACGACCAGGACCGATATTCCGGGAAAGCGCTTCTTCCGGCTGATAGCGATTGTTCCCATTGTTTCTCCTCCGTTCATCATGGCGTTGGCGGCCATCTTGCTTATAGGTCGCAAGGGACTGATCACGGCATTCATGACGCAGTACCTGGGTATTTCATGGAACATCTATGGCCTTCCCGGGTTGATCATAACTGAGACCTTTGCCTTCTTTCCTATGGCGTTTCTCATCCTCGAAGGCGTACTTGGTGGGATCGCGCCCAGTTTAGAAGAAGCTGCGTTGGACATGGGCGCCTCGAGACTGCGCACGTTCTTTCGGGTGACCCTACCACTGACTGCTCCCGGTATTGCCGGGGCCCTGCTTCTCACTTTTACGAGGTCTTTGGAGGATTTTGGTGACCCAATCATTATCCAGGGACGGTTTCCCGTTCTTACTACGCAGATCTACCTGGCAATCACCGGTATGTACAATATCCCGTTGGGAGCCACCCTCGCCATTATTCTCCTGGTTCCGACTGTGCTTGCTTTCCTGTTGCAGAGATATTTCTTATCACGCAAGTCGTATGTTACGGTTACGGGAAAGCCTTCGTCAGCTGCGCTTGTCCGCGTATCACCACGGGCAAAGTGGAGTTTGTTCGGCGTAGTATCACTGTTCTCACTTGCAATCATAGTCCTTTACGCTGTCGTAATCTTTGGCTCGTTTACAAAACTATGGGGCATAAACAATACGCTTACCTTGGACCACTATCGCTATGCTTTCTCTGTAGGGTGGCGGTATCTGGCCGATAGCCTGGAGTTAGCGGCAATTGCCACATTAATCGGAGGTGTCCTGGGCATCACGATTGCATATGTGGTGTCCCGAAAAAGAATCATTGGCCGGGGTCTCATCGACTTTCTCGCCATGATCAACTTTGCTGTCCCCGGGATCGTCATCGGTATCGGCTACATCTTTGCGTTCAATACCCGTCCAATCCTCCTGACCGGGACCGGGGTCATCATCATTCTCGTTTTCCTTTCTCAGAGAACTCCGGCGGTTGTTCGGGACGGCGTAGCCATGCTGCAGCAGTTGGACCCAGTGATCGATGAAGCTGCTGCCGATCTGGGCGCGGGATTCTTCAGAACGTTCGGCAGAGTGATTCTTCCGTTGACCGCGCCGGCTCTGGTGGCAGGGATGGCCTATATGTTCGCTGCCTGTATAACGTCAATTTCTGCCGTAATAATGGTTGTTTCAGCACATTGGTATTTGATAACAGTAGAGTTGCTTGCTGCAGTTGATCTCGGAGATCTTTCAGTAGCAGCAGTATATGGTGTGCTAATTCTCGCGTCCGTGATGGGATCGATTGTCCTGATGGATGTGGTGATTAGCAGAATGCTCTTAAGGAGAAAGTAGTAGCATGGCTGCAGAGCTGGTTCTGAAAGACCTTACGAAAACCTTCGTGGGCAAGGGCGAAAAGGTAATCGCCGTAGACAATATGAATCTTGAGGTGTCGAAAGGTGAACTGGTCACCCTTCTTGGGCCTTCAGGATGCGGAAAGACGACAACGCTCAGAATGATTGGTGGATTCGAACTCCCTACGATGGGAGAGATTTCGATGGAGGGGAAAAGCATTACGTACCTGCCTCCACAGCGTCGTGACACCGCCACCGTTTTCCAATCTTATGGCCTGTTCCCCCATATGAGCATCTTCGAGAATGTAGCTTTCGGCCTGAAAGTTCGCAAGGTATCGCGTACGGAGATACAACGACGTGTAATGGAAACGCTGTCGTTGGTGGGACTGACAGGGCTGGAAAAGCGTTCTCCCGGTAATTTGTCCGGTGGTCAGCAGCAACGTGTTGCGCTGGCCCGGGCATTAGTGCTCGAGCCGAAGGTCCTCCTCTTCGACGAGCCATTATCCAATCTGGATGCCAAGCTCAGGATAGAAACGAGGGAACATATCCGGCGCATCCAGAGGTCACTCCATATTACATCCATCTACGTCACCCATGACCAGGCCGAGGCAATGGCCATTTCTGACCAGATTGCGGTAATGAATGGAGGGCAACTCCAGCAGATTGGCCCTCCTTATGAGATCTATGCCCATCCTGCCAATCGGTTCGTCGCCGATTTCATTGGGCGAGCGAGTTTCCTGAAGGCCCAGGTAGTAGGAGCCGGCGAGGGGCAACTCACGGTACAGCTTATTGAGAACGTCAAACTGGACATACCGGCAATCCCCGGGGTGAAACCGGGAGATCATGTAGTGGCGGTGGTGCGTCCCGAGGCAGTGGACCTTGTTCCGGAAGGACAAGGTGATGCAACGGCAACCGTGGTCTTTGCGCATTACACGGGGTCAGTGGCCACCTATAAGATATTGCTCCGCGGAGAGGAGACCATCCAGGTGGAGGTTATGAACCCACAAGAGAAGGGTTTTCTCGCTGAGGGTACGCGGATTGGAGTTCGGTTCCATCGTCAGAGTGTCCACCTCCTCAAGGAGTAACTGTTCGACACCTGAAGCCTCTGTCCCGGTTACGCTCCTACTGTCTGGACGGCGTGCTGCGCGCCGGAAGCGCAGCGGATGCGACGAGTTCACCGCATCTTTCATCTGCAATCTGAGCGTCCATGGAAGGTCATCCACCCCGGCGTTTTCGCTCTCACTGTTCACCGCGATAAAACAGTCTCAATTCCTCAACAGCGCACGCCTCATTTTCGACTGCAGGTCGACCGGGGCGCTGTGGTTCCCGGGTTCTCGTTATAACCGGTCTTCGCAGTTCCGTTATCCCGCAATCCCGCCCTTGAACGGCGTTTGGCACTTGCATGTGGAGATAGGTTTTCCTATGATTAATTACTGCGCCGAACCGCATTGTCGGCAACAGAGGAGATATGCATCATGCAGGACAAAAAACACGGTCACAGCCTTCATTTCGGCGGCCAGATTCTTCCAGGTTTTGACCCTGAAGTACTGCTCGCACGGGAAGAGCATCGAAAAGCGATGCTCCCGCCGGACGAGATCCTCCCGCAATTTCTTACCCGGAGCGACGCCGTCATGCTCGACCTCGGCTGCGGAGCAGGATTCTTCACGCTCCCTGCGGCGAAATTTCTGACCGCAGGGAAGGTGTACGCGGCCGATCTTCAGAAATCCATGGTGGACACGACGCTGCGGCGGGCGACGGAGGCGCAGCTTTCGAACGTCGAGGGAATTATCGCCCCAGCGGCAAGCGTCCCGCTTGCCGACAGCTCGGTCGATGCGGTTCTCATGTCGATGATGCTTCATGACATCGATACCCGCACCGAGGCGCTCGCGGAAGTCGCCCGCGTCCTCAAGCCGGGTGGCACGCTCTTCATGATAGAAATAGACCGCATAGACGGCGGCTTCGGCCCGCCAATGGAGGTTCGCATTCCGCCCGTCGAGCTTCGCGTAATGCTCCGGGACGCCGGTCTCACGGTACTCGATGTCACCGATTCACCGAGGCAGAAGAGCATCTACTTCCTGCGGGCGGAGTTACCTCTGGCGTAGGACGCCGGGCGGTCCGGACAAAAAAAGAGGCTCGCCGTTGTGGCGAGCCTCCTGTCATTTGTGCGATTTCTCAATCGTAGACTTCGATTTCTCAATCGTAGAGGAGCTGAGCGATGTCGGGATTATCCATGTTGGAAGCATCCCACCACTTGGCACCCGTGTCTACGTTCGAGACGGGCTCGCCCTTCACTGCCTTGTAGGCAAGCTCCATGGCGTCATACCCGATCATGTAGGGGTCCTGGGTGATCGAGCCGAGGAAGTAGCCCTTGCGGACGGCGGTCTTCTGAGCCTTTCCGGCGTCGAAACCGATGACCACCAGGCCGGGGTACTGGGTCGGGATTGCACTGCCGTCATTGGTGGCGGCGAGCACTCCGCTCACGGTACCTTCGTTCGAGCAGAAGATTCCTGCGATGTTGCTGGACTTGAAGCGGC
>CAZKMA010000023.1:0-15623 GCA_964553615.1 uncultured Spirochaetales bacterium
GGTTGACACAGGAGAGATAGGGACAGGAGCGGGGAACAGGCACGGGAGCACCTCCAGAGGGGCGAAGGGTGTGCATGCCGGTGAGGCCTTGAGCCAGATGACCGGCATGCACTCACTATCTCCCTACACCCGAAGGGGAGCTCCTGCTTCAAAGGGGTGGTTTCATCAACACGCTTGTTGATACTTCAGACGACCTCTGCTCCGACGATGTAGCTCACAATTTCGTCCGGAGTTGTCTCGCTGCGTCGCTTCTCCGCTACCTTCTGGCCGCGGCGCATGACGATGATCCTGTCGGCTACTTTGAACACGTCGAACATCGTGTGGCTGATGAGGATAATTCCGATCCCGCGCTCTTTCAGGGAATTGACCAGGTCCAGCACCTGGCCCTGTTGCGCCACGCCGAGCGCTGCAGTCGGCTCATCCATGATGAGGATCTTCGCATTCCAGTACAATGATCGGGATATGGCAACCGCCTGACGCTGCCCGCCCGACAGGTTCTTGATTCGGGACTTCAGCGAAGGGATCTTGATGACCAGATTATCAAGGACCTTCTGGGCCTCGTTCTGCATGTAGTCGTGGTCAAGCACCGGAAGAAATCCGGCGAATTTCCGGGTCTTTTCACGACCAAGGAAGATGTTGGAGTAGACGTTCAGGTTCTCCGCGAGCGCCAGATCCTGATAGATCGTCTCAATTCCGAGCGAGAGCGCGTCAACGGGCGTCTCCATCGTCACCCGTTTTCCCTCGAAGAATATCTCACCGTCGTCGGGGATGTGAACACCGGAGATGACCTTTATGAGCGTTGACTTACCTGCACCGTTGTCCCCGAGCAGTGCGACCACCTCGCCGGGATTTACTCCAAGACTCACGTCGTCCACCGCGACAAGTCCACCGAATCGTTTGACTATGTTTCTGACTTCAAGCAGATAACTCATTCTCGCTCCTCGTTTCGCCTTCCACAAGCTCAGGGAAAAACTGGTCTATCAGCACGGCGGCAATGAGAATTACGCCAATGATGATGTATATGTTAAATGTCGGCACGCCGAGCACTCTCAAGCCTGTCTCGAGCACTGCCAGGAGCAGCGCACCGATGATGGTTCCGCCGATTGAGCCGACACCGCCGTACAGGCTCGCGCCGCCGATGACCACAGCAACAATGGAGTCAAGCAGATAGGTTGCTCCGGCATCCGACTTCCCCTGAGAGTACTGTAGCATATAGATGACACCTGAGATCGTCGCGAGAAAGGCGGATATCGAGTAGACCCGCTCGAGGTGTCCCTTCACGTTGATCCCGGCCCGTTTGGCGGCTTCTATATTGCCGCCGATTGCGTAGGTGTGTGCACCAAATTTCGTGCTCCGCAGCAGATACGCAAATATCAGCACAAAGACAAGGGCTGCGATCACGATGAACGGAATGAGAGCAATGACCTCGGTCCCTCGGGTTACTCGCGGGTGCGAAAAGAATGATAGCCCCTGACCCGGAATAAAATAGGCTATGTACCCGGTGCCAATTTGACTTCCAAGGTAGGGAAGGTTCCCCGCCTGCGATCCCTCGACAAGCAGCTCGGAGACACCATAGGTCACCGATAGCATTGAGTAGGTCGCGATAAACGGTGGAACATTCAGCCGTGCCACGAGCACCCCGTTTATGTACCCGGGAATGGTACCAATGACGAGGGTTGCGAGCACTCCGAAAAGGATCGCGGTGCTGTCGGAGAAGCCGACAGACTGAAAGGCCACGACGAGTTTGGCCGAGACCACGCTTGCAAAGCCAAAGAGAAACCCGACGGACAGGTCGATTCCGCCGGAGATGATTACATAGGTTTCCGCAACGCCAAGGAGAAATAGCGGGATTCCCGCTATAAGCACGAGTTGAATTGTCCCGATCGTGAAAAACCCTGCGGCAATGACGCTGAAGAGCAGTGTCTCGATCAACAGAAAGAGGAGTGCCCACCTTCGCCCGACAAACATGATCAGCGGTCCGGGCGCTTTTGATATCGTTCTGTCACTCATGATTATCCACCGTCCTACAAACGATCCGGAAACAGCTGATCCATGACAACCGCAATGACGAGAATTACGCCCACCGCGATAAACCGATAGAAGGCAGGAATGCCCGATATGGAGAGGCCGTTGTTCAGCACGGCGAGTATAATGACGCCGACGACCGAGCCGATGAGGCTTCCTTTTCCGCCCATGAGGCTTGCACCTCCGATTATTACGGCCGCTATTGCGAACAGTTCATACGAAGCGTTGTAGGGAGTATAGTTCCCGACCCCAGTCTGGAAAACGTTGTAGACTCCGGCAAGCGAGGCGAGGAAGGAGGAGATCACGTACAGGGTTATCAGATGACGTCGCACGTTGATGCCTGCACGCTTGGCGGCCTCCATATTGCCGCCGATAGCGAAGGTATGCTGTCCAAAACGGGTTCGTTTGAGAACAAACCAGAGCACAACAATCACGACGAGCCAGAGCAGGAGGCCGTTGGGAAACACGCGCACCAACTGTCGTACCTGTGACTCTTCAACCCCTTTCGGCCAGGCGAAAAAGCGCGAGCCCAGGCCCGGAAAGTGGTAGAACAGATACCCGTTGCCAAGCTTGACCAGGTTTCTCGGAACTCCGGCTACCGGAAATCCCTGGCAAATCGACAGCGTGATTCCATTGGTGATTCCCATCATGCCGAGTGTCGCGATAAACGGCGGAACGTTGTAACGGGCTATGAG
Organism: uncultured Spirochaetales bacterium; assembly: GCA_964553615.1. GTDB lineage: Bacteria > Spirochaetota > Spirochaetia > DSM-27196 > DATKUC01 > DATKUC01. The sequence goes on from CAZKMA010000023.1 coordinate 2,721, forward strand.
TATGCCACTGGCAAGGCCGGGAAGTACTCCGACAGCAAGTGCCACGACGGTACCGGTCACGGCCGCTGCACCGGCGGGAAGATTGGCGGCATACATGGTCTGCATTATTTGTGCCGACAGCACCGACGAGAGCCCCATGACGAACCCGACGGAAAGATCGATTCCGCCGGAAATAATAATGAAGGTCTCCGCTGCAGCAAGCAGCACGAAGGTCGTCGACAGGTACAGTATTATCTGGAAGTTGTTGAGGCTGAGAAACCCCTTCCCGGTAAAACTGAAAATGACAAAGAGGAGGACCATGAACGCAAGTGCCCAGTTTCGCGCAAGCACCGACAGGACGGTGTTTCTGTCCAGGTCAACCGCTGGATAGACTTTCTCATTCGACATGCAACAAGACTCCCTGGCAGGATTTCTATGAAAGGAGGGCTGTCCACACTACGGTCGGACAGCCCTCTCAGATGCTCAGATTTCCACTTCCGCAGTTACTTCTTGTAGATGTACTGCTGCATGTCCGGATTGTTGACGTTGGCCTTGGTAAACAGTTCGAAACCTGTGGGAACCTTCTTCGGCACCTTCGCCTTTTCGGTGAAGAACTTGTACCCCCATTCAACGGCCAGGTATCCCATGTCGGCCGGCTTCTGGGCCAGGGTCATGTCTATCTGCCCCGCCTTCAGGGCGTTGATCAGGTCCTGTGTCGCATCCCATGAGGCAATCTTCACGGCTCCGGTAAGGCCGGCATTTACGACCGCCTGATACGCACCCGATGCGCTGTACAGGTTCGTACCGAAAACACCTGCCAGCTTCGGATACTTCTGCAGGATCGCGGCGGTCTGTTCCTGCGCCTTCTGCTGCACATCCAGATTGTAATCGACGCCGACGAGCTTGATCCCGGGGAACTCGGCAACACCCTGCTTGAATCCCTCGACCCGGCCATTGACCGACGACACATCTGGATTCGTCGAATTGATGTATACATCACCCTTTTCGCCGATTAGTTTCGCCAGGTCTTCGCCCATCAACTTTCCACCGGCCACGTTGTCGGAACCGATGTAGGAAAGTGGGAAAGAGAAGTCGCTGGGCGTTGCGTAGTCACCGTTACCGAGGAAGGTATCCACGGTTATGACTTCAATGCCCTGATCGTACAATTTCTTGAGTGGCGCAATGAGCGCGGGCCCGGTCGACGTGGGTGCGATGATGACCATGTCAACGTTTCCGCGAGCCACGGTAGCCTGAAGGATCGGTACCTGGATTTCCGGTCCCCACGACTTCGGATAATCAGCAACAATCAGATTGACCCCGTATTTCTTCGCGGCTTCCTGCGCTCCCTTTTCCATGGTGTAGTAGAACGGATCCACGACTCCAGGAACAAAAACAAAATTCAACTGCTTCTTCGCGGCGCTTGCCGCGGGTTGCTCGGTCTTGCCATTTGCAAAAGCAGACAGTCCACCGAAGGTTATCAAGGCCAGAGCAAATAAAACCGCAAGAGTCCTCTTCATAAATCCTCCTAATCCATAGGTATTACCCGTCTCATTATGGCGCGTAAACTGAAGGGCTGTAAAGCGATTTTTCGAGTACTATTCGGCTTCCTGATTTCGAGGTGCCGGCGGGTCCGCTCGGCCCCCGGCAAGACGTGCAACGAGGATCTGCAGCGCTTCGAGGTGATGGAGAGAGAAACCCATTTCGATGACCGGGTTGCCACGGACGCCGAGTCGCAACACGCACCGTTCGGTCCGTCCGGCACGGACAGTCTCAACATCGGCCTCCGTGATCCTGCTCCGCGGCACGAAGGTTCGAATCAGGCCATGATCCGTCGAATGTCCATTCAGATCCGAGACCGCCACAAGCTCTGTTTCGGTAACGAACAGTGCGTGTGCAGGCTCGGCTGTTCGAGAAAAGATGCCGAGCGACCTTGAAGTCAGTGCGGGCTCGAAAAGCCGGTATTCCGCCGCATCACCAACCGGGCTCATGACACGAAACGCGTTCCGAAAGCGCATGTGCTCGCTCTCCTGAACCCATGCTCTACTGGAGATCGCGGAACTCGCGGTTGGCAGGACGCCGGTGAGCAACCCACGCAGCTCGCGGATAAGCTCCTCCACCGGACCGATGGAGGCGTTATCGAACTCGAAGATTACTGAATCCGGCTGTGTGTCACGGCGAATCCTGAGCCAGGAGTAACCGGCGGATGTCCCGTATTCCAGCGAGACAATGCAGGCCGCATCGCCGCGAATGATCTGCGGGTCATCCTCGGAGCAGGACCGCCAGTAGAATCGTCGTCCATCGAAGGCAAAGAGCCGTTCGGGTGCCCGGCGCCAGCCCAGGAGACGATCGGCTATTACAGTTGTGGGGGAATAAAGCACATACGGGAAGGGATCTTCGTCGTCCGACCACTCCGCAAGATCGCCCATAAAGGCGTCCGGGACATCGTCCCAGGAGGAAACGCGTCGAACATGCGCTGTTGTCTCTCGTACCATGACTGAAGGAATATAGGACGCGGTTTCCCGATCGTCAAGTCCGACCGCAGTCCCAGGGGACAGGTCCCCTGACCTCCACAGTCTCACCGCTTTGCGGGTGTGGAAATGTCAGCCGCTCCGCTGCGAGCCGAAGCGGCGCCGACTCCTCCGCCGCGCCGCCGTACAGCTCGTCGCCCACGATAGGGAGCCCGCTCGACGCAAGATGAACGCGCACCTGATGCCGAAACCCGCGGGTGAGCGAAACCACGGCCCGCAGCAGCGGCGGACTACCGTCGCACGGGTCAATTGAGATCACTTCGGTTTCATAGGGGATTGTGCCGGGCGGTCTGCCGCTATCCGTCGGTCTACCGCTTTCCGCCGGGATGGCGGCGACCATGCGCCCGCGCGGTCCGAACGAACGAAAGGCGGTACGGACAGTGCAGGGAGGCGCCGGAAACGGGAGAAGAAACCTGGAACCGGGAGGAAGGGCCGATGAACGGGTGCACAACGCCGTGTAGAACTTGCGGAAGAGGCTGTCTGCAGCGGCTTGCATTAACCGGGCGAAGCTTTCCTCATTTCGGGCAAACAGCACAAGTCCACAGGTATCCCGATCAATCCGGTGAAGGAGTCCCGGTTCCACACTCTTGCGGCCGGTAACAGTGGCTATCTCCGGATACCTTTCAATAACCCATGCAAGGAGAGTATTCGATTCGCCTCGTTGAAGCGGTGCGGTGTGCATTCCGGACGGTTTCCAGACAACGAGGAAGGACCGGTCCTCGAGGACAATTGACGGCGAAAGCATGCGACGCTATTTGGCAGTACGTCGCTGCGAGCCCTTACCGACCCGGATGGGGACGGACACATGAAAACTGCTCCCCTTCCCAAGCTGACTCTCCACCCAGATGCGTCCATCGTGCTTTTCGATCAACTCCCTGCATATCATCAATCCAAGGCCGGTCCCGACCTCACCATTCGTTCCCATTTCCGCTCCGCTTGTGGAGCGAAACAGATGCGGTACTTTGCTTGCCGGGATTCCGACACCGGTGTCGGTGACGGATATCTGGAGCTTGGCGTCGGCAGTCTTTGCCGTCAGCGTGACCGTCCCGTTACGTCGGGTGAATTTCACTGCGTTGGTCAGCAGATTGCGCAGGACGGCGTGCATCATTTCCGCATCGGCTCGGACCACGGGAAGTTCAGACCATTCCATTTCCAGCGTAATGCCCTTCTGCTCGGCCTGTGGCCGGACGATATCCAGAGCATCGTCCATTATAGGGGCCAGATCAATCTCCCGGATGTTCGGGGTAATGAGGCCCCGTTCGAGTCGAGACCATTGCAGGATGTCGTCCAGGACGGTGAGGGTCTGCTGGGACGCCTTGCGCATCTCGGTCAGATAGTGGATCTTTTCGTCCCGTTCGATACCGTCATAGTCTTTCAACATGAGGTCGATGAGGGTGTTGAGACCGGAAAATACGTTCTTCAGGTCGTGCCCCATGATCGAGAAAAGCTTGTTCTTTGCGTCGTTTGCTTCTTTGAGGTCGTGATTCTGCTGCTCGAGGAGCTCCTTCGATCGCTTCAGGGCAATATGAGTCTGGACTCGCGCAAGGAGAACCCTGTCGTCCACCGGTTTTGCGATATAGTCGACTGCGCCCACCTCGAACCCTTTGCGCATCTGGTCCTGTGAAACGTGTGCGGCGGTCAGAAAGATTACCGGAATACTCTGGGCCTTTCTGTCCGATTTGAGTCGACGGCACACTTCGAATCCGTCTATTCCGGGCATCGATATGTCGAGCAGGAGTAGATCCGGCGGGTCATTCAGGACGCTTTCGATGGCCTGTTCGCCGCCGGTGGCCAGACGAACCTCATAGGAATGGTTCTTTAGAAGGTTTCCGACAACCTGCAAATTTTCGGGCACATCATCGACGACGAGGATTGACGGGGGGGTCTTCATTTTTGGGCTCGGCTTTCTCTTCATTCAGTAACGCCTTTCTTCAACTGCGGAAATCGGTTTTCCATGAATTCCATGATCTGCGGGAGAACTCCGAGCAGTCCGGTCATCTCCTGGATATCAACAAGATCCGCTGAATCGTACAACGCGGTACCGAATTCCGCAACAACGGCACTCGAATATCCACGACCGAGATCCTTGATCCTCCGGCCTGCGTCCATTGTCCGGTTCACGCTCAAGGATTTTCTTGATCCTTCCGACGCAGTCAGAATCTCTCGGTAGAACAGCGGAGCCAGTTCTTCGGGGGACTCTTTTCGAGATGAGAAATAATGTGCGAGACGAGCAGTCCAGTCCGGTGCGTGCTCGGAACGCGCCACGGGCGGCGTCAATGTGTTTCCGTTCTGAGAACCAGATTTCCCGTTCGCCTGATTTGCCACCAGTTTGGCCGCTGATCTTCCACTTCCGGCCAGAAACCGGGACAGCGCACGAATCAGGTCCTCCCGCTCCACCGGCTTCTTGAGGCGGCCGTCGGCGCCGTTGACTTCCAACGCTCCATCGACCGGGGTCCCAGACCCGGAAAGGGCAAGTATGGAAATGCGGTTCCACCGATTGTCGGATCTGATCACCGCTATTGCTTCTTCACCGTTCATGATCGGCATCTGCATGTCCATGAGTATCAGATCCGGTCTCTGATGCTCGAGGACGCGCAAGGCGTCCTGACCGTTCTCGGCCTCGAGTACCGTAAGATGTTGTGAGCTGAGAAACTCGCGCAGCACCTGACGGTTCAGCGGCTCATCCTCCACCAGCAGGATGGTGGCGCCGGCAATGGCTGCGTTTATCTGAGGCAGCGGTTCGGAATGTCGGGAAAGGTCGAGGGATACCGGCGAAACAGAGACCCGGTCCAGACTCAGTGTAAAGGTCGATCCGGCACCCGGTAGGCTTTCTGCCGAAAGCATCCCTCCCATTGCTTCGGCAAGGCGCCGTGAAATTGCAAGGCCAAGCCCGGTCCCGGTGTACACGCGGCTCGACTGACTGTCGAGCTGCCGGAAGGGCCGGAAGATTGCCTCAATACTTTCGGAAGGAATGCCGATGCCCGAATCGGCAACGGCAAACTGGAGCGCGACATGGCTCGATGAACTGTCGACCGGTGTACTGCGAACAGATACACGAATTGACCCTTCACTGGTGAACTTGACGGCGTTGCCGATGAGATTGAACAGAATCTGGCGTAACCGCGGACCGTCGATTATGAGACTGACCGGGAGGCTCTGATCGACGATAACCTCGAAACTCAGGTTCTTTCGCATTATCTGTGGTTCGAATACCGCACGCACCTCATCGATGAGCGAATGCGGATTGACGGGGATGGGACGGATTTCGAGCTTGTGCGCCTCGATCTTCGACAGGTCGAGGATGTCGTTGATGAGCGCCAGGAGCGCGCGGCCGCTGGTCTCTATCCCGTCGAGATAGGAGGTCTGGCGACGATTCGTCTGCACTTGTTCACGCAGGAGTTCGGTGAATCCGAGGATGGCGTTCATCGGTGTGCGGATCTCGTGGCTCATGTTGGCAAGAAAATCACTCTTTGCGCGATCCGCTTCCTGCGCCTTGACAGTTTCCTTTTCGAGCGCACGTGCAAGTCGCAGGCTCTGGTTCAATTGCAGGGTAAAGAGAACGAAGACGCCGCCGAGAAGCGCAAAGATGACAAGCGTGCCGAAGAGTGACACCGTTTGCGCGCGGTCGGCTCCTTTCTGTGTCAACTCCGTTCGATGGGCAATTTGCTTCTGAACCGAATCATTCCAGTTGTCCAGCAGATTTTGAATTGCCGGCAGGAGGTCGTCCGTACCGCGCGCAAGAACTTCAGGGGGAATACCGTGTCCGCGCAGGCGTTCGCGTATGAGCGCGCCCATGTACTCGTACCTTTTTTCAACAAGCTGCGTGAAGTTCGACAGGGTCGCAACATCGATAATCGACTTGCGCCTGGAAGAAGCAATGTGTTTCGAAAAAGCCTGGAGTGTCTCTCGAGTACGTTTCGCATCCAGCTGGTACCGTTGGAGCTCTTCGGGATCACCATTTATAAGGAAGAGCCGCTCTTCCATGATCGATTTGTAGAAGCGGGTCGAGATCGATTCGAGCTGTGAATGATCTGAAAAGGCTACGGTGAGATCTGCATTCAATGAGATGAACTCGCGAACCACACGATTATTCAAGTGGTTGAGAAAGGCAACGAGAAGAATCGCGGCGACAAAACCGCTGATCTCAAGAATTTTGGCTGTATCGATCTTGTGTGACGCAACGGTCACCGGAACATTCTCCTCATCAAAGATTGCATCTTACCTCAGTCACGGAAGAATTGGAAGTCCGAACATCGATTCCGGACAACAGTTGTTTATTTTTTAGTTATATTGGAGTTCATAGGATAGACTGAATCGTCATTCCGTTGTTGAAACACGTAACCTTTCGTCCCGACCGAACGGACTACGGCCCGCACACTCGGTCTCGGATAAGCAGGAACCGCCTTCGAGACCCTGCGACCATAGCCCACATTATCATAATTACGGTTCTCCTCGCCCCTGGGATTATCAGCCTCATTCGGCAGGCGACTGGTCGCAGACAATGTGTGGCAAAGGGTAGTCTCAGCCGTCGAGCAGGATTTTCCGCAGATCGCCCCGGTACTTGTGAAGCAGTCCGAGCCTGAGATGAGCGTCGAAGAGCTCATCTCCCTGGGCAATTCTCTCCATAACTGCTTCGATTTCCCGACTTCGAAGAAAAAGCGTTAGACGCTTGAAGACCACATATTGTTCCGTTTGCGGAAGGGATCTGAGCAGATCCTGTTCGTCCATCGAGTACTCCATTATGTCTTCCTGCAGAATCGGAGCTCGCGCCCCTTCTTCCCATCGACCTCAAGAAGGTCCATCTTTCGCAGACAGTAGGTAATACCCTGAGCCTGACGTCGGTTTATGCCGGCCTCAGCAGCCAGCTCTCCGTTGGTAAACAGGGATGGGAGCGTATCCGGAAGGAACACGAGGTAGTCTTTCTTTCGCGAAAAGGTAACGGTGTCGATTACCTCGATGAGCCGGCGATCCACAATGCTTACGCCACGGCGACGCCAGCTTCCCTTCCCGTCCGCATGACGAACCTCCTCGACGCGAGCCATAAGCACTTTGAGCGTCAGGTTCCGATCCCCGGCGTAGGCGGCAATGCTCGAGAGCTCTCGCACAACATCGACCAACTTGCCCTTTCGCGGCGATCGCCGTCTGCCGATTTCGCGCCCGCCCGCGTCCACCTGAACAATCCACTTTTCGACGGCAACCGGATAAACCACGTGAACACGGTATGCGCCGAGCAACGCCTGGAGCTTCGGACGAAGTTTGGCGAAACTTCCTGTCTGCACCTCGATGAGCGTCTTTCCGCGGACAATGTCGATGACATGAGTGCCCACCTGCTGCTCGACTCTGTCCCCCGAACGTGACAACATTTCTTTGAGTGCGGCGTGCAGCGAGCGCTCTTTGAGCCGTCCGATTCCAGGGCTCAACTTTTCATACGTGTATTCAGACATCGGCCCATGATAGAGCAGAGAGAGTGGCCGGGTCTACCAACCGAAAGGTGGGTGGGAGATTTCCCGGATACTTCGTTCACCGCAAAACTACACGTTTTGTGTCTTATACACCCTATTCTTGCACAAAACCACTTGATTATTCACGATTTGTGTAGCATATTCTACTTCGGGGGTGGGGAATGGCGGTGACAAGTGTGCAGAGAGATACCTTCCGGAATGGGAGCAAGACATACTATTCAAGCAGCCTGTTCTTTCCGCAGGGTGCGCGTGACGACGTCTATGCGCTCTACGGCTTTGTTCGCGTGGCAGACAACTTCGTGGACGCAGTTCCTCAGGATGCCTCCGGGTTCCATGCCTTCACCGAGCGCTACCAGCGGGCGCTCGCGGGAATGGAAAGCGGAGACGGAATCATAGACGCGTTCGTAGAGGTCATGGAACGAAAGCAGTTCAAGCCAGAGTGGGTGGATTCCTTTCTTCATGCCATGGAACTGGACCTGACCAAAAGCACGTACCAGACGATCGACGAGACCATAGACTACATCTACGGTTCGGCCGAAGTGGTAGGGCTGTTCATGGCTCAGATCCTCGGGCTTCCCGCGGAAAGCCACTATGCTGCGCGAATGCTCGGGCGGGCAATGCAATACATCAACTTCATTCGGGACATTCAGGAAGACCGTGCTCTCGGTCGGCGCTACCTGCCCCTGACAGAAACCACGCTGCCGGATCTGCAGGAAGAGACCGCGCGTTCACAACCGCGGGAGTTCATTCGCTTCATCCGGTCGCAGATAGACCGATATCGGGATTGGCAGCACGAAGCGGAAGAAGGTTACCGATACATCCCCCGCCGGTTTCTCATCCCAATCAAGACTGCTTCCGATATGTACAAATGGACTGCCGAACAGATCCGGGAGGATCCGTTTGTGATTTTCTCCCGTAAGGTGAAGCCCGCAAAGTACCGCATCCTCCTGGCTGCGCTTGGAAACAGCTTCGGCTTGTAGTTGCCGCTCTGTAGCCTTCGACTTGACGCGGGCATACCGTTTTCCTATCATTGCGGTTACCTTCCGGGGCGGTAGGGAGAATGAAGGAAAAGCTGACGCTCGCTCGCAGTCAGTCCATAGTGCGCGCATCCTGGGTAGGAATCATTGGGAACGGCATCCTTGCTGCTCTCAAAATAGTGGTGGGCTTTCTTTCCGGAAGTATGGCCGTCATCGGTGATGGCATAGATTCATCAACCGATATCATCACATCCATCATTACTCTCGTTGCCGGGCGCATCGTTGCGAAACCGCCGGACATCGAGCATCCGTACGGCCACAGCCGGGCCGAAACCATAGCAACAAAGAGTCTTTCGTTTATCATATTCTTCGCCGGTGCGCAGCTGGGACTTTCGGCACTCCAGCGACTGCGTGGTTTCCAGGGAGTCGAAATCCCCCAGACGGTGGCCATCTACGTAACGGTACTTTCGATTCTCGGTAAGGCGTTTCTCGCCGCCTATAAATTTCGCACCGGCAGGGAAACAGGCAGTTCAATGCTCATCGCTGACGCGAAAAACATGCGCAATGACATCGTCGTTTCGGTCGCGGTTCTGTGCGGTCTCATCTTCACCTTCCTCCTGCAGACCCCGATTCTGGATTCGGTTACTGCACTGCTTGTCAGTATCTGGATAATGAAGGTGGCGTTCGGCATCTTCCTGGAAACAAACGCCGAGCTCATGGAAGGCCATGAAGACCGCGCGACGTATCAGAGCATCTTCGACGCGGTTGGTGAAGTGAAAGGCGCCTCCCATCCACACAGGGCGCGAATCAGAAAGATTGGCAACATGTATATCGTCGACCTGGACATCGAGGTGGACGGAGCCTTGACTGTGCTCGCAGCCCACAGGATATCGCAGGAAACCGAGCAGAAAATCACCGAGCGGATCGGCAACGTGTACGATGTGCTCGTTCACGTTGAGCCGCTCGGCAATGTAGAGCATGCCGAGCGTTACGGCGTATCCCAACGCAAACTCGATGGCCGATCATAATCGACCCGGAAACGCTATCCGCGGTAATTCCAGGATGAGCCCGGCTCCATTTCCTTCACCTGGACCCCATTCGGTTTGAACCCACCCGCATCCTGCGCGAGCGCTCCAAAGGTCTTGTAGTGAATGGGGATTGCATATCGTGGCTGGATCAGTTCAGCCGCCCTCGTTGCATGGTCCGTCCCCATCGTGAATCGGTCCCCACACGGGATCATTGCAATATCCGGCTTGTAGAGTTCTCCGATCATTTTCATGTCGGAAAAAAGAGCAGTGTCGCCACAGTGGTAGAGCGTCACACCACCTATGTTCACGACAAGCCCGCACGCAAGACCCATGTACTGTCCGTCGAGCGAAGAGGAGTGGAACGCTTGCGTCAGCGCGACCCAGCCGAAAGAGGTTTGAATGCGCCCGCCGGGGTTGGCCGGTTCTACCTTCTCAATGCCTTTGGATGCCACGTAATTGCAGATCTCGTACGCGGCGATGATCGTTGCATCGTTCTTTCGGGCTATCTCAATCGTATCACCGAAATGATCCGAATGGCCGTGAGTCAACGCAATGTACTGGCAGGTAAGGTCGTTCGGACGGTGCTTGGCCACCGGATTGCCGGAGAGAAACGGATCAATTATGAGCTGCTGGTTTCCGTCGTCAAGACGGAACCCCGCGTGACCAAGAAAGGTAATGTCGACTGACATGATGATCTCCTTCGAAAAAATTCGAGGTGCTGCGAACACAGGACCTCTCACCTAAGATCGCGAGACGCCGCCCGAAATGTCAATTCAAACGGGCAACGCGCTCGAAAGCCATTCTTGCAGTGGCAACGGTAGTCTCGATATCCTCGTCGGTATGTGCGGTGGAGAGAAATCCGGCTTCGAAGGCGGAGGGAGCCAGATATACGCCGCGCTGCAGCATCGCATCGAAATACGTTCGGAATCTCCGGGTATCCGCCTGTTTCACCGAAGGCCAGTCGGTAATCCGGGCGTCGGTGAAAAAGAGGCTGAACATGGTTCCCTCGCAATGAACCTGGACAGGGACGCCTTTCTCCCGCGCGGCGCCACGAAGGCCCTCGCAGAGGCTCCTGCACCGTTCGGCGACACCCTCCCACACGCCCGCCTCCTTGAGCTCGAGCAGCGTTACGATTCCCGCGCTCATTGCAAGGGGGTTACCCGAAAGCGTTCCGGCCTGGTACACGGGCCCTTCGGGCGCTACGAGGTCCATAATTTCGCGCCGCCCGCCGTAGGCGCCGACCGGCAGACCTCCGCCAATCACCTTTCCGAGCGTTGTCAGATCCGGCACAACGTTCCAGAGCTCCTGAGCACCACCCGGATGGACTCGAAATCCGGTCATGACCTCGTCGAAGATGAGAAGCGCACCGTTTGCCGAAGTAAGCTCCCGCAGATCCGCAAGAAATCCCTCTGCGGGCGGAACCACTCCCATGTTCCCGGCCACGGGCTCGACAATGACAGCAGCCACCTGATCCTTGTTTGCATTGAAAAGACGCTCAACGGACTCAAGATCGTTGTATCCGGCAACGAGGGTATCGGCGGCGGCACCCGCCGGCACCCCGGGAGAGTCCGGAAGGCCCAGAGTCGCGACTCCCGATCCTGCGTGGACCAGCATCGAGTCGGCGTGCCCATGGTAGTTCCCTTCGAACTTGATGATCTTGTTGCGCTGTGTGAATGCGCGGGCAACACGCAGCGCGCTCATGACCGCCTCCGTTCCCGAGTTCACGAATCGGATCTTCTCGATGGCAGGCATGAAGTCCATGATGGTTTCGGCAAGCGTCACCTCACTCGCATGAGGGGCTCCGAAGCTCGTCCCGAGCCCTGCCGCGTGGCGCAGCGCCGAGACAACCGCCGGATGCGCGTGCCCGAGGATGAGCGGCCCCCAGGAAAGCACATAGTCTATATAGCTGTTGCCGTCCGCGTCAAAGATGCGCTGCCCTTCCCCGTGATCAATGAAAAGCGGCCGACCTCCCACCGCCCGAAACGCCCGCACGGGTGAGTCGACGCCGCCCGGAAGAACCTGGCGCGCACGCTGAAACAACGCATCCGAATGAACACGAACTCTCATTTATTTCCTCCAATCAACGCAGGTATTCCGATACGACACGAACCGCATCCCGGGCAGAGCGCACACAATCGGGAATGCCCACCCCACCGTACGCCGCACCGGCGAGGTATATACCCGGCAACGCCCGTTCGCGTTCCCGAATGCGGTCAACGCGTTCCCGATGCCCAAGATTGTACTGCGGCATTCCCCGCATCCATCGGTAGACGCGGGATCCGACCGGTGACGCTTCGATCCCGACAGTTCGGAAAAGTTCTGTTCCGGCACGTGCAACAAGCTCCTCATCCGGCAGACGGATGGCTCCATCTCTCCCGTATCTTCCCGCGTACAGACGCACGAGTGTGTGACCGTCCGGGGCACGCCCCTCCCACTTGCTTGACGACCATGTGCATGCAAGGAAGGTATCCGCCTCGACAGCAGGGACCACGTAACCGTGGCCATCGAGCCTGCCCCCTATATCATCGCTCCGGTAAGCGAGATGAACCACCACCGTAGATGCGTACTGGATCTGGCGCAGGGCCTCTGCAATGACCGGATCGAGACCGGAGAGAAGCGGAGCCGCCTCGTATGCAGGAACGCTCAGGAGCAGAGCATCGACATCCAGATAGTGTTCGTTGTCGAGTTCGGCGGCATATCGAAGACCGTTGGCGTCGTGCCGCTGCACGGAAACCAGACGTGTACCCGTTTCGATGACGGTCCGCTTCAATGCGTTGCGAAGCGCATCAACAAGCTCCGTCATACCATCCGGGAAACTCACGAAAACCGGATACGGCGTTCCATCTGCCTGACGCCGTGGCTCGGCAGGAGATGTCGACTCGCTGGCAACCAGGGTCCCATCGGCATTCCTGCCGTCGGCATTCCTGCC
>CAZKMA010000023.1:15723-34468 GCA_964553615.1 uncultured Spirochaetales bacterium
TCGGCATTCCTGCCGTCGGCATTCCTGCCCCGCTCACGCGTCTGCAGATGGGGAAAGGTCGCCGCCATGCTCAACAGCGCAGGATTCCCGGCATAGATACCGCTCGAAAGAGGCTCGATAAGCCGCTCGAAGAGCTCACGGCCGTACCGTCGGGTCATGAAAGTTGCAAGCGATTCATCGGTCGTGGTGTGATTGGGCGGAATGGTGGGCTCCTGCAGAAACCGCTGTTTCGCTTCGTCGGAAAGGAGGTCGCTCGAGAGAATTGCCTCGGTGTTGCCCGGAACCAGACCCGTGAATCCTTGAGGCACGGGGTAGAGTTTACCGTCATGTGATACGAACGAGCCATTCGTTCGACGGGTCGTCCCGATCAGCCTCCCGGATATGCCGAGCGCGTCGCACAGATCAATGATTTCCGTCTTTCGAGAGAGGAGGCTCTCCGGTCCCGCTTCGAGGAGGAATTGCCCGGCCGTCCCGTTGGCCGTCCCGTTGCCGTTTCCCGGCACGCTCATCCGTTCACTGAGAATCTTGCCCCCGAGTCTGCGCTCCTTCTCAACAAGCACAATTTCGGAAATGCGCGGATCCTGTTCTGCATGCCACGCGGCAGCGAGGCCGGTGATTCCGCCGCCTGCAATGAGAAGCCGCCTCACGTCGAGTCTCCGGCAATCCACGGTGCAGCGGCCTTTTCGACGATACGGGCAAGATCGCGCAGGAACTCAGGATCATCGTTCACTGCAGGGGGGCGCTCGAGATGGATACCGCACCGGTGTGCAGCTTTCTTTGCCTCTATGTCTATGTCAAAGAGAATCTCCACATGATCGGAAATGAAACCAACCGGGACACTCAGGACGTTTCGGATTCCCCGGGCCGCGAGTGTTGGAATGTACTCTTCGAGCTGGGGACCGAGCCACGGTTCCGGACTCTTCCCTGCCGACTGGTAGCTCCATGACCACCGATCGGGCGACACACCGGCAGATTGTGCAACGAGTCCTGCGGTCAGAAACAACTGGTCCTGATAGGGATCGCCTTCCGAAAGTATTCGCTCCGGAAGGCTGTGCGCGCTGAAAACGACATGGACCGAATCACGCTCAGCTTCCGGCCAGCGTTCGAGTCCTGCCTTAACACTTCGGGAAAGGGCGTCGATGAGACCCGGAGCATCCGGATAGCCGTCGACGAAGACGAAATCGATGTCGGCACGGTGCAGCTCGCATGCGTCCCGGACCCGGTCACGATATTTCTCGGTGCTCATTCTGCTGTAGTGTGGTGCAAGGACAATGCCTACCGCGTGCGTTACGCCGTCTGCGGCCATAGAACCTACTGCATCTGCAATCCAGGGAGACCAGTGGCGCATTCCCAGATAGCAGCGATATTTTTCCGGGTCGAGGTGGGATGCGGCTCCCGCCACCTGCCGCCGGGAAATGGTGGAAAGGGGGGAAGAGCCGCGATACTCATCGCCATACCCTCCCTCCCCGAGCCCGATCTGGCGATAGTGGGAACCGATTTCCTCTACGATTTGATGCGCCGTGGTGCGACCGCTCCTGATATCCGCCAGATAGCCCGGGATCTCTTCCAACGCGTTCGGACTGCCGTAGGCCATGAAAAGGACGCCGATTGGGTAGTGCATTATCTTCCTCTGTTGGTCGATTCGTGTACGAATTCCACGAGCCGCTTCACGTTGTCAACGGGCGTTTCAGGCAGGACACCATGGCCGAGATTGAAGATGTGTCCGGGGCGACCGGCCGCATCTTTCAGCAAAATCCCTGCCTGGTACTCAAGTTCCCGCCATGGTGCAAGGAGTGCGACGGGGTCCAGATTGCCCTGAATTGCCCGGTGGTAACCGATTCGCTCCCACATCTGCGAAAGAGGCAATCGCCAGTCGACACTCACGACATCGCCGCCGGTCTGCGCAATTGCCTCAATGTAGGCACCGGTGCCGGTGCTGAAGTTCACAATCGGTACACCCGCCTTGCCGAGCTGCTCAAAAAGGCGTCTGTTGAACGGTTCAACGAAGCGGCGATAGTCGGTGAGACCAAGCGCCGCTCCGACCCAGGAGTCGAATACCTGCAGGGCCGCCGCACCGGCGTCCGCCTGCGCAAGGAGGAAATCGGACTGGATGGTAACCAGTTTGGTCATGAGCCGGTTCCACGCAGCAGGATCCGTGTACATCAGGCATTTTGTCCGTGCGAAGTTCCGCGATGTACCTCCCTCGATAGCGTAGCTGGCGAGAGTGAACGGCGCTCCCGCAAAACCAATGACCGGAACGTTGCGGGACTGGAGTTCCGCCTTCACCAGACGTATCGCGTCGAGGGTACTGGAAAGAATTTCACGCGACGGAGGAACCGCCAGAAGATCAATATCGTGCGCGGTTCGCAGTGGGTTCGAAATGACGGGCCCTTCTCCCTTCGCGAAGCTCAAGGAAAGCCCCATGCCCTGAAGGGGGGGCAGGATGTCTGCAAAGATTATTGCCGCATCCACGCCGAACCGGTTTACCGGCTGAAGCGTCACTTCCGCGGCAAGTTCCGGCTGCGCAATGATCTCGAGAATCGAGCGCTTTTCCCGGATCTTCCGGTACTCGGGCAGAAAACGCCCGGCCTGTCGCATCAGCCAGATCGGCGTCCGCTCGGTCTTCTCGCCGCGCATTGCGCGAATCAGGATCGGTTCGTTCATTTTTGCGGCGCCGATCGCCAGAGCACGTGCCCGGTAAAGAACGGTCCGAGCCGTTCGATGTACTGCGAAGTCTGGCGGGACTTGCGCATGGTCTGCACAATGACCGACAGCGGGTGGAGGTCCGGACCGAGCACGCCGATGACGAAATCGTTGTCGTCCTTATTGAGACCGTGACAGGCAAGCCGGACGTCGTGTCCTGCGCCCACCCGGCCGAAAGCGTGCCCCATCTTCCCGTGCTCCATGAGAATATCCCGCTGCTCCTCGGCTGAGAGCTGCTCAAATGCTCCGGTTCGCCTGAGCGGGTACCAGACCGCCCACTCGAGCGCGCTGTTCTGAAGGTTGTTGATCGGCTTGTCTATGATCGCTTCCACCAGATCTGCCTCGTATCCCCGCGCATAGGTTCTTCCAAACATGGCGTATTCGGGCTTGAACTGGAGAGCACCAAAGGGCGAGTCTCCAATGAACGCCCGGACCGGGGAGACAAAATATGCGGGATCGTCGCTGTAGGTAACCAGACCAACACCGAACGGATCATTCAGGTCCTCGTACAGAACGCCGTTGATGCCGGAAGATTCCAATGCGCGCACAAGATCCGCAGTTCGGCGGCAATTGCCGAAACCGTAAAACTGCACGAACAGCCTCCGGTCGAGCGTCATGAGGCCGTTCACCGTCATGCGCCCTTTTTCCCGCAGATCGGTCAATGATTCGAGTGTTTCGCTATCCACAGTATCTACTCCCTGGATCGGCCGCCCGGTCTACAACCAGCGTGCCAGATCCTTTGCGTGATAGGTAATGATGACATCGGCGCCTGCACGCCTGATCGAGGTGAGCACCTCGGTGACGGCCGCCTGCTCGTCGATCCAACCCCGCGCTGCGGCGGCTTTGATCATGGAATACTCTCCGCTCACGTTGTAGGCAGCAAGGGGCATATCGGGGAACTGGTCCCGAACCGCTCGAATGACATCCAGATAAGAGAGTGCGGGTTTTACCATAAGGAAGTCTGCACCCTCTGCGACGTCAAGACGCGCTTCCCGCATGGCCTCGCGCACGTTTGCCGGATCCATCTGGTGAGTTCGGCGGTCGCCGAACTTCGGTGCGCCTTCGGCAGCCTCGCGGAACGGGCCGTAAAAAGAAGAAGCGTACTTCACCGCGTAGGACATGATGGGAAGGGAGGTGAATCCGGCTCCGTCGAGCGCCCCGCGAATAGCACCGACCATCCCGTCTATCATCCCGCTCGGTGCGACAATGTCTGCACCGGCGGCGGCATGGGAAACCGCTATGCGTTCAAGCACCGGAAGCGTCTCGTCGTTGAGAAGATATCCTTCCGGAAGGTGCGGGAAGCGAAGGCCCCCCGGTCCGCCAACGTTGAGTATGCCGCAATGACCGTGATCCGTGTACTCACACAGACAAACGTCGGTGACCACGAGGAGTTCGGGAACGGAAGACTTGATCTCCCGGATCGCCTGCTGAACGACCCCGTGTTCGTCGTGGCTCTGCGAACCTTCAGCGTCTTTGTGGGCTGGAATGCCGAACAGGAGAACCGCGGGTATTCCGAGCTCGTGGATTTCCCGTGCCTCCGCCGCGAGCCGGTCGACCGAAAGCTGATAGATCCCCGGCATTGAAGATATCTCCATGCGGCGGTTCGATCCCTCCACGACAAAAAGCGGGAGGACAAGGTTATCCGGCGAAAATGCGGTTTCCCGCACCAGCCGACGCAACTCCCGGGAACTGCGCAATCGGCGCGGTCGTTCATGCTCCATGTATTCGTTCTCCGTAATATTGCTCGAGCGCATCCACCATGCCTGCGATTGTGTGCACGGGTGCCTCGATATTCACCGGTAAGTCTCTCCGGCGTGCGGCGGCCGCTGTAGACGGTCCTATACAGCAGATAACGGGTTTCGTCTCCAGAAACGCTTTGCGGAACGCGGAGTCTGCGCCGAGCGCTGCTGCAATTCCGTCGGCCGTCGATCCACTGGTCAGAAGAATGGCGTCCACGCCCGCGGAGAGCGTTCGGATCTGGTCGGAAGTGAGCTCCGCAATCTCCGTGCGGTATACCGGGAGACGGTATACATCCGCTCCACGGGCGACAAGAGCACGCTCGGCGTCAGAACTCCCGTTGCGCGCCGTAACATAAAGCACCCTCCCGCCCTGGACCTCGGGTAGCTCCCGGCCGAGACAATCGGAGGTAAATGCCGAGGGAACAAAATCTACCCGGGCTCCCCGTCGTTCGAGCTCCGCGCGCGTGGATGGTCCGACGGCTCCAATTCGGACTGTCCCCGGAGGAACAATCCTGTTTCGCTCGGTGAGTCGGGCAAAGAACTGGTCCACACCATTCGTGCTCGAAAAGATGATCCAGGCGTAGGATTCGAGATTGTCCAGTGCGGCATCAATCTCACGGCCGCCTGTTTCAGCCACTATGCGGATTGTCGGGACCACGAGAGCCTGCGCACCGCGGGATTCGAGTTCCCGGACTGCCTCGTCCGCCTGGTTGGCAGCGCGCGTTACCACAATGCGCCGTCCGGAAAGCGGCCGAGCCGCCGGATCGGAGTACAAAGGACTTGCGAAGTCCGTGAGGATTGCGCGGGCACCGCGCGATCCGGCCTCCACGGCAAGTCTTTTCCCGAGCTCGGCCGCATCGGAACCGCTGCCTTCAACCGTAATGGAACGAGTGCCGTCTGGCGAAAGAACTCTGCCGCGCAGACTGATCGATGATCCGCCTGCTTCCACGGGAGCGAGATAGGCAAAGGCGGCGATGGGTGCAGAACAACCGCCACCGAGTCCACTCAGGAAGGCGCGTTCGGCCACCACCGCACTCCGCGTCCGTGCGTCCTCGAGTGCGGCGAGGAGAGAGAGAACCCGTTCGTCGGAATCCCGGCACTGAACAGCAAGAGCGCCCTGACCGGGAGCGGGAAGCATGATCTGAAACGAAATGGGTTGTAGTTGAATATCTTTCAGACCGAGTCGGGAAATGCCCGCGGCCGCGAGGACTACCGCGTCGTATTCGCCGGTAATCACCTTTCCCACCCGGGTCTCTACATTTCCCCGGATCGAGCGAACGGCAAGATCGGGGCGCAGCGCCAGAATCTGCGCCTGCCGGCGTGTACTTGAAGTCCCAACGATCGCCGCGTGAGGAAGATCTTCGAGAAGCATCCCGGCGGGAGTTACCAGAACGTCGGAAGGGTCGGCGCGTTCGAGAATTGCTCCAATAGCCAGGCCCGGCGCCGGCTCCACGGGGAGGTCTTTCAGCGAATGGACTGCAAAATCTATCTCATGATTGCGAAGCGCCTGTTCGAGCCTTTCGGTGAACAGCCCCTTGCCGCCAATTGACGGGAGCGGAACGTTGATTACCTCATCGCCCCGAGTCGAAAAATGTTGCGTTTCGAACTCTGCCTGCGGCCACGCGCTCCGGAGCAGAGAGACGACGGTTTGGGTCTGTGTCCGGGCAAGGGCCGAAACCCGGGTACCAACTCTGAACGGAGCCTGGGATGAAGGAGCCACACTAGGTACTCTCACGCGCGGAAAGGTGCGGGGACGCAGACTTTTCGGCATAGTCGAGATCGAAAAGGTATTCGATCGCCGCCGCATGTCCGGCGGCATCTTCTCCCCCGGCTTCATCGCGCAGGCGACGCGCAGGAGTATGGAGAAGCCGCTTCATGAGCGAGCGTGCCATCCGTTCAACCTGAAGCCATTGATCGTCGGGCATCCCGGTCATTTCCTTGCGTGCGTTGTCCAGCACATCTCCCCGAATGTCCTCGGCACGTTGCCACAGGCCGGCAAGAACCGGCCGCACAAGCAGTTCCCCGATTCGTCCAATTGTTGCGTCGATCTCTTCGCTGATGATTCTCTCGACCCTTGGAATCTCTTGTTCCCGCTCCCGGGCGTTCTCTGCAACGGTATTCTTGATTGCGTCGACATCAAAGAGGTGCACGCCCGGCACATCGGTCACATCAGGCGCCACATTACGTGGTACGGCAATATCGATGATAACAAGCGGTCTGTTTCCTCTTCCTTCCATTGCCGGTTCGATCATCTGCCGGGTAATAAGCGGATACGGCGTGGTTGCAGCGGTAATGATGATGTCGGCGCGAGGTGTGAGCTCGGCGAGGGAATCGAACGAATGGGCGCATCCACCCCACTGCGCGGCAACCCGAACTGCATTCTCGAGTGTACGGTTTACCATGTGGACTTCGCGAAGGCCGCGCCGGGAGAGCGCCTTCAGCGTAAGCCCTCCTGTCTGCCCTGCACCAATGACCACCGCGCACGAACAGGACAAATCGCCCACTACGCTTCCGGCAAGCTGAACAGCCACCGAACTCACGCTCGCAGCATTCTTGCCGACCGCGGTCTGGGCACGTGCACGTTTCCCGCAGCGAATTGCCGATTCAAAGAGTTCGCTGAGGACCGGCCCCACGGTTTTTGCCTCGCGTGCGGCCGTAAAAGCCGCCGTCACCTGGCCCTGAATCTCGTATTCTCCCAGAACGGCCGAGTCGAGTCCCGAGGATACGCGAAAGAGATGCTCCCATGCCGCGTGTCCCGAGTATCGGTACAGAGAGTCCGTGGTTTCATTACTGCCGGCAAGGCTGCCTGCAAGAAGGGTCGCTATTGCCTGAACCTGGTCCAAGTTCGAAGGTTGTAGGCTTTCGCCAGGGGCAGGTGTATATGCCCAGTAAATTTCGAAGCGATTGCAGGTTGAAAGGGCAACAGTCTCGAGCCGGCATCCAGGCAGCATGTCCCGCAAGGTGTTTTGCGTTCTCGTAATGAGCTCATCTCGGCTGCCGGAAACGCGCTCCAGGAGCTCAACCGGGGCCGTCCGATGGTTCAGCCCAACGCAGTAGATCGGTAGTTTGTCGATTATTGCCATATCTCGCCAGCAGTCACAATATTAGGGAAATACTAATATTGCCGGTAGCCAGCGTCAAGTCGAAGCCCGTAACAACCGAACTGTGCCCTCAATTTCGTGAGATTCGAGTGCGGCGGTGAGTATTTCGTGAGAGATCCGCGCCTCCTCGCACTTCCCGGACTCGAGATACCAGGTGTTGGTGTGTCCCGGCGCCATGCGCTTCATCTCGACCCGCATCGGAAAATGATCCCCGGGAACACCGTGCAGGACACGCCAGCAACGCGTTATCGTACGTTACGCACGCCGCCACTCGACCGGATCCGTCCGGACGTTCGGTTACAACGTTGGAGCGGAACGAGGTCAGACTGTCCGGAATCCAGCCCGCGCGGATCGGGATGTGCAGAGCATGAAACCTCAAGTCTCCCATACAACTTGTATTGTCCATTGGTTTCGTTCGACTCAAGGAGTCTGGGGTATAACGAACCGTGTTGACAGCGGGCTATCAGATCAGGACGCCAGTAGAAAAGAACAGCGGCGGCAATCCGGTAGGTGGATGCCGCCGCAAAGGGACCATTTTTGCATTTATTATTACATCTTGAGTTCAGGCAGGATTGGCAATGTATTCCCGGAAGGAAACTGCGTTCGCTCGAGCAACGGATTCCGGAACGGTGTCCACTGCATTCCAGCTCACCTGTTCGTGCGCGAACTCATATTCGCGGTATCCATCTTCGCGTATCCGGGACAGGTAGAAAGCGTCTGCCGGCACTTCCATCTGATCGTCCGCCACAGGCCCATCCACTCCGAGATATGGGAGATTCATCCATATTTCGTAATCCCGCACGGAGCTCGTCGTCCCGCGGTTCACAAGACTTTCAGGCCAGGACGAGATAATCTCAGGTGCGCGGCGCGCGATCTTTGCGGACATGACAATCATCGTGTTGCCTGAGCCGTAGGATGCAATGAGAATGGTTTTGCCGATAATTGAATCGCCTTCGGCCTGGTAACGATTCTGCAACAGCGCCGCAAGCGCGAGATACGACGAAGCTGTATAGGTGTTGCCCACGTCGGCAACAACATCGAGCGATTCGTAGAACCCGCGCGACGCGAGGTGCTCCTGAGCGGCCGCCGGGTCCAACCCGAGATAACGCTCAAACATCTTCTCTATTGCCATTCCCGGCATGTTCCGGAACGGTGCATGAAGAACAAAGTAGTCGGTTGTGGAGAGTACCTCCTCCACGGTCGTCTGATTGCGCGTTGCGTAGTCATTCAACGCCCCATCCAGACTGTCTTTGTAGCACTCCATTGAATAACGTCCCTTCGCTTTCGCCTCAGTGGATCCGAGGGGACGGAAGAAATCATCCACGTCCTGAGAACAGTACCCCATGTTCACAAAATCCAGTTCCAGCAGTGCCGGATCATGATCTACAAGCAGTGCCACAGATCCAGCTCCCTGGGTCACTTCTGCCGTGGATTTTGCCTCGTAGTGCGCAATGTCGGTGGCAACGACCACCGCGTACTCGTTCTCCGCTCCGCCGAGCGCAAGCAGTCCACCTGCTCCCATGAGCGCAAGTGTCGCTCCCGCACAAGCGTGTTGAACCTGGTAACTGGCAAGGGTAGAGGGAACAGGAACGCCTGCTTTGAGCAGCATGCCCTGTATATTCGCAGAAAGCGGTTTTGAATAATCCATCGGCGTTTCGGTTCCGACGGCGAGGTAACGCATGGACGCAGGGTCCGGAGCGGCTCGTCCGTTCAGCAGTTTCAGAGCGGCCTGCGCACCCATCGTGGCCGGATCTTCCCACGGATGGGGAAATCGGATTGATCGTTGCCCTGTTGTGCGTGTGGCCCGTTCATAGTGTCGCTTCATATCTGGAAGAGTCTTCAACCGGTATTCAACAAGCCGATCCATATCCATACGCAAATGAGGTATGTAGATTGCTATGTCACTTATTCCTACGGTCCGCGATTTCATTGCAGTACCTCCTGAAATCCTCTGCCATAACATAACTCACATTGTGTAATAAGTCCAGTAAAATGATCAGTTATTCCCTAAAATTATCACGATTTGTGTACAATTTGGCGAAATGCGGTGAATTTATAGCTCCAGGAGCGGAAACACTACTCGTCAGGAAGTCATGACCCCTGAAGTATCAACACGGTTGTTGATACTTCACGAGTCGTGTAGCGGCCTCTATTGCCTCTTCTGCGCTTGCCGCGTACCCGTCCACCGGTATGCTGCGCCAGCCGGTTGGTTCCTCGTTCAATGCACGACCACCCACGAGGATCCGGATGTTGCCGCATTCAGGATGAGACCGTACCACCTCGACCAGGTCGGCGAGCTGATTTCGATTGTAGGCCATGGTCACCGAAATGCACAGCAGATCTGCTCTCGTCTCCCGTAAGGCCTCGAGAACACTTGTTGTCGGCAGATTGGTGCCGAGGTATCGGGTGTTCCATCCTTCAAGCGCAAGAAAATCCAGGACCATTCGCATGCCGATGTGGTGCATCTCGCCGCCGACGGTAATCCCGATGGCGGTGTAGGGTAGAGATGGCGAGGGAAATTGCTCTGAAATGGCACCCATGAAGAGTTCCGTCATGGCGGAAATGAAGTGTTCCTGAAATACATCGATTCGGCCGGTCTCCCACAGCGTCCCTACCTCGATAAGGACACGCTCGAAGATTTCGGTGTAGATTTCGCGGTAACTCATGCCGTTCGCCTGCGCCGCTGCCAGAATATCCCGGGCGATCTCCCGATCGCCGGAGAGAAGCGCGTCCAGATACTTTCGAGCATTCCCTTCGAATCTGCCCGCCAGCCCCCCCTGCCCTGCTGCCGGAAGAACCGGAAGACGTACGTCCGTTCTGCCAAGGAGGAAATCGAGCGATACTCCGAAGAAGTCTGCGATCCGGGAGAGGATCTGTTCGTCCGGAAAACGGGTACTCTGTTCATAGTTAGCAATTGTTGTCTGTGCAAGGCTCAACGCCTGGGCGAGATCCTTCTGCCGGAGCTTGTGCTCCTTGCGAATCTCCCTCAGTCGTGTTGCAAAGTTGGGCATTTCATCACCTCGGACCCGGATTTCTCTGATGTGAATATAACACAAAACGGGTACTACATCGAGTCCCTCTGATTACATTTTGTGTTTTCCCACGAAATCGGTCAATTATACGCTTTCCCGTCGCGAACGCACAGCAAGATTCATGAGAAAGATAATGACAATCAGGACGAGCGATGCTCCCCATGCCATCTGGAGCCACGATTCATAGGGACTCTTGGCGTAGTTGTATATCATCAGAGGAATCGCATCCACCGGCTTCAGAATATTGAAGTTCATGTACGGATTTCCGAATGCGGTAAACAGCAGCGGCGCGGTTTCGCCCGCGACGCGGGCAACCGCAAGCATGACTCCGCTCATGATCCCGCCGAGGCTGCTTGGCAGAATCATCCGCAGGATTGTGGTGTGATACGGGGCCCCCAGGGCGAGGGCTCCCTCCTTCAGGCCCGCCGGCACGAGGTTCAACACCTCTTCGGTGGACTTGATCACAATGGGCAACATCATCACAGCAAGCGCAATGCCACCCGCGAAGGCTGAAAAGCTTCGGACCGGCACGACAATCCAGGTATACATGACAATGCCAATGACAATGGATGGCACGCTCTGCAGCACGTTCACCAGCAATCGAGTTGTCGAGCTCAGGCCCGAGCGTTTGTTTTCGGAGAGATAGACGCCCGCGAGGATGCCGAACGGAACCGAGAGAAGAACAGACAGCGCAATGATGATGAGCGAACCGGTAATCGAGTTGATCATGCCGCCGCCACTTTCGCCGACCGGCTTCGGCAGCTGGGTAAGAAAGGCAAGATTGATCGCCCCGGCGCCTTTCACGACAACGTGGAAGATAACGACGAAGAACGGCGCAATGGCAAGAAAACCAAGCGCAAGCACGAGGCCTTTGAAGGCAAAATTCCCTGCATTTCGCCGCCTTGCGCGGGGATTGTACATCGCGCCAATCGTGACCGTGGATTCACTCATGCGCGTACCTCCCCGCCAAGCCGGATAATGATCTGATGTGACAGCGCATTGATGATGGTGGTGAGGATGAACAGGACGAGCGCAAGTTCAATCATCGCCGACAGGTGAAGCGATCCGCTGGCCTCGGTGAACTGGCTCGCAATAACGCTTGCAAGTGTATTCCCCGGACTGAAGATGTCCTTCGGCAACTGGATCACATTGCCAATGACCAGCGTTACCGCCATCGTCTCACCGAGGGCGCGGCCGAGAGACAGGAGAACGCCGGCGAATATACCCGAGCGAGCGTAGGGGAATACCACGTTCATGATCATCTCCTGCCGCGTCGCACCGACCGCGAAACCGGCGGATCGCAGATCCTCGGGAACCAACTTTATGACCTCTATTGCGATGGAGGCGCTGTAGGGCAGGATCATGATGGCCAGAATGATGGAGGCGGTGAACATTCCAACCCCGTAGGGAGTAACGCCGATATGTGATTCTATGCCCCGGATGACCGGCACGAGTACTGCCAGACCCCACAGCCCATAGACGACCGACGGCACGGACGCGAGCAGATCGACAAAAATGCGCACTATGCGGGAAAACAGCCCGCTTCGATAATACTCGCCGAGCATCAGTGCGATAGCGAGAGAAAACGGGGTGGAGATAATCAGTGCCATGAAGGCGGTGGCGAGTGTTCCGACGATAAACGTTGCAGCACCGAAGTTCCCCTTCACCGGATCCCAGACTGTGTTGATGAGAAAGTTCAGCTTGAACTCGATGATCGAAGGCCACGCCCCTATCAACAATGTGATGAATATCCCCGCAATGAGGAAAATCACGACGGAGGATGTGCTGCTCAGCGTCCTGCGGAATATCGTCTCGCCTCTCATAGGCGCATTTTCCCGTATCTCTCCGTGGATGTCCACTGTCCAGCACGCCAACGAACGTTAGAATCAGGTTTTGACAGCGAATCCTTTCTGTGATAATGTATCGATATAAAGTTACATATTTGACCATCGGAAATCGGCGACCGTCGGAGCGGGCGGACGCTTTTCCCTCGGGAACGGCCGAGATTGCCCGAAACGGCCCGGTTCAACCCGAGGTATATGCGTGAACCGTATCGGTTCGCGGAATGATACTTCAAGGAGGCACTCATGCCGAAAGAAGCGATACCGATGGCCATTGCTGGGTCTGAAGCCCTGGAGACTGATCCCGAACGCTGGAGCAGTCTGAAAGAGAACGTCGAATCCTGGAAATCAACCCCCGGGGCACTCATCCCGGTGCTCCAGTTTGCACAGGATCTGTTCGGTTACCTGCCAAAAGACGTAATCAAGTTCATCAGTGAGCAGCTCGCAATCCCCTACAGCGAGGTGACGGGAGTCGTCTCATTCTATTCCTACTTCTCTACAGTACCGCGCGGCAAACACGTTGTCCGCGTCTGCCTGGGGACCGCGTGTTACGTCCGGGGTGGCAAAGAGGTTCTCGCAGCAATGCAGAAGACCCTCGGTATCGGCGTAGGAGAGACGACGGAAGATCGTCAATTCTCCCTCGAGGTCGGGCGTTGTTTCGGCGCCTGCGGTCTCGCACCGGTGGTCCTTGTAGACGATGATGTGCATCAGCGCGTGAAACCTGCCCGGATTCGGGACGTAATAGATCCGTATCTGGATGCATCTGCCGAGGGAGGATCCGATGATGAATGATTTGCTCACCTCCGCTGCCGAATTGCGCGAATTGCGGAAGAAACTCGTCGGCCACGGCGCGGCCATTGGTTCGAAAGAACGTCGGATTCTCGTGTGCGCAGGCGCGAGCTGCATCGCATCCGGTGCGCTCGAAGTGAAACGAGCCCTCCTTGCCCACCTGAAGGAGAAAGATCTCTCGATTCCCGTCGTCGAAAGCGGCTGCCTTGGGCCTTGCGCCAGTGGACCGGTAATCCGGGTGGAGCCGGAGGGGTATTTCTACGAGAATCTCGCGCCGGTGGATACGGCGGAAATTGTCCGGGAGCACCTGATTGGCGGGAAGCCGGTGGAGCGGCTTGCGCACCGGAACACGGCAGACGGAAAAACGGTGCTCACGGTAACGGACAACGACTTCTTCAGGGACCAGCGAAAAATCGTCCTGCGAAACTGTGGACTCATCGATCCGCTGAACATAGAAGATTACATTGCACGAGACGGGTATGCGGCGCTCGAGAAGGTGTTGACCTCGATGGAACCCGACCAGATCATTGCGGAAATGAAAGCGTCCGGTCTGCGGGGTCGCGGCGGCGCCGGCTTTCCGACCTGGCTCAAGTGGCAGCTCACGGCTGCTGCCGAAGGCGATGTGAAGTATGCCCTGTGCAACGCCGACGAGGGGGATCCGGGCGCGTTCATGGACCGAAGTGTCCTTGAGGGAGATCCGCACAGCGTTATAGAGGGAATGATCATAGCCGCACGCGCGATCGGCGCGCACGACGGCTTCGTGTACGTCCGCGCGGAGTATCCGCTCGCGGTCGCCCGGTTGCGCAAGGCCCTCCAGCAGGCACGAGAGCGTGGACTCCTCGGACCGGACATTCTCGGAAGCGGGTTCTCGTTCGACCTCGACATCCGCATGGGTTCAGGCGCATTCGTCTGCGGCGAAGAGACGGCGCTCATGCATTCCATCGAAGGCAAACGAGGCGAGCCACGGCCGAGACCTCCTTTCCCTGCCCAG
The DNA here is from genome assembly GCA_964553615.1 of uncultured Spirochaetales bacterium. Lineage (GTDB taxonomy): Bacteria > Spirochaetota > Spirochaetia > DSM-27196 > DATKUC01 > DATKUC01. Next base: position 29,920 of record CAZKMA010000023.1, read on the forward strand.
AAAGGACTGTGGGGAAAACCGAGCCTCCTGAACAACGTGGAAACGTACGCGAACGTTGCCGCCATTATCCTGAACGGCGCCTCCTGGTACGCGTCTGTGGGTACCGAGGCAAGCAAGGGAACGAAGGTGTTTGCCCTCGCGGGAACGGTCAACAACACGGGGCTTGTCGAGGTTCCCATCGGGACATCTCTCGGCGAGCTCATCTACGACATCGGCGGTGGAATCAAGAACGGAAAACGTTTCAAGGCAGCTCAGATCGGAGGACCATCGGGAGGATGCATACCGAAAGAATATTTGAATGTGCCCCTGGACTACGCGCCGCTGCAGGAGCTTGGAGCAATTATGGGTTCCGGCGGTCTCATCGTCATGGACGAGGAGAGCTGCATGGTGGACGTTGCGCGATTCTTCCTGGAGTTCGTTCAGGAGGAGTCTTGCGGCAAGTGCGTGCCCTGCCGGGTTGGAACCAAGCGAATGCTTGAAATCATCGAACGCATATGCGCCGGCAAGGGGCAGATGGAAGATATCGATACCCTTATCGAGCTCGGCACGCAGATCAAGGATACCGCCCTGTGCGGCCTTGGACAGACCGCGCCTAATCCGGTTCTCTCTACCCTCCGTCATTTCCGCCACGAGTATGAAGAACATATCCTGCAAAAGCATTGCGACGCAGGTGTGTGTTCCGCACTGGTGCGTGCTCCCTGCCAGAGCGCCTGTCCGGCGGGTGTCGATGTGCCGGGATTCGTTTCGCTCATAGCCGAGAAGCGGTACGCGGAGGCATTGACCCTCCATCGTGAACGGAACCCATTCGCCGCTGTCTGTGCACGGGTCTGCTTTCACACGTGCGAGGATCGGTGCCGCAGAGCTAGCCTGGACGATTCGGTGGCCATCCGAAGCATCAAGCGGTTCATGGTCGACCAGGAGGTTACCATCCAGCACCCGATGGTCTGGGAAAACGCCGTGAACGCAAAACGGAAGATCGCGATCGTGGGTGGCGGGCCTGCCGGACTCTCCTGCGCGTACTTCCTTGCACGACTCGGGTACGAACCGCAGGTTCTTGAAGCAGAGCCGCGACCGGGCGGCATGCTTGCACAAACCATCCCTGCCTATCGTCTGCCCCGGGAAACCCTTGCGCGGGAAATCCGAATGATAGAGGCGCTGGGAGTGGAAATCCGCACCGATCAGCGGCTCGGGAAGGATTTCAGTCTGAAAGACTTGCGGGAGGACGGATATGAGGCTCTCTTCCTCGGTATCGGCGCTCCTGAATCGGTGTCACTGGGGATTCCCGGAGAGATGAGCCGCGGCGTCGTGCACGCAACGAACTTCCTGCGGCAATACAACATCCGCGGATCGGTTCCCGTCGGTCGAAATGTCATCGTTATCGGTGGCGGAAACGCCGCAATCGATGCAGCGCGAACGGCATTGCGCCTGGGGGCTGAAGGGGTAACCGTCATCTACCGGCGCACTCAGGAACAGATGCCCGCATACGCCGAAGAGATCGAGGAAGCGCTCCACGAAGGAGTAGCGCTCCTGGATCTGACACAGCCGGTGGAGGTTGTTACCGGAGAAAAGGGCGTCATCGGACTTGCGTGTCTTCCCATGCAGCTCGGCGAGTTCGACCGAAGCGGACGGCGGCGGGCAACCGAGTCGTCCAACGGCGCGTTCACTCTGGACGCGGATCAGATCATCATCGCCATTGGCCAACGCCTGGATCATTCTGTCCTCCGTTCGGATCAGGCGCTGTCCCTCTCCCCAAGCAGATTCTTGCTCGCCGATCAGATCTACGGCTCCACTTCAGTTCCCTGGATCTTCGCGGGCGGAGACGCAGTTACCGGACCATCTTCGGTCGTAACTGCAATTGCCGGCGGAGAACGTGCGGCAGTCGGCATGGACCGCTACCTGACCGGCGAAGAACATGCGTACTGGCGCGAACAGAAGGTCGTCGAGACAAACTACGATCCGGATTCGGATCCGGTCGGTTATCCGAGAGAGAATGTCCGTTCGATCCCGGTCGAGCGGAGGCGTTCCAATTTCGACGAAGTTGAACTGCCATGGTGCGAATCGGTGGCGGTTCGACAGGCATCACGATGTCTGCGATGCGACTACGGCAAGCAGCCGGTTGTCAGAAACGACCATGCACACACTGAGGAGGTATCTCATGCCTAATATTTACCTGGACGGAACACCGGTACAGATACCCGACGGAGCCACCATCCTCGCAGCAGCAAGAAGCATCGGGGTTGAAATTCCGACACTCTGCCATCTGGACGGAATTGAGCCGCTCGGCGCGTGCAGAATGTGCGTTGTCGAGGTGGAGGGTGGGAAGACTCTCATGGCTGCCTGCTCGACGCCCGCAGCCGAGGGTATGAAGATCAAGACCAACAGCCGACGCGTCCGCGAGGCACGCCGAACTGTCATGGACCTGCTGCTCAGCGAACACGAGGGAGACTGCCAGTATTGTGCGCGCGGCGACGACTGCGAGCTTGCGGCGCTGGCACGAACGCTCGGTGCACGCGAGCCCCGATATCGCGGAGAAAAACCTGCAGTCATTACCGACGAATCCACGCCAGCCCTGATTCGTGACTCCGGCAAGTGTATCAAGTGCCGTCGATGCGTGTCCGTCTGCTCAGGCATGCAGGGCATTGGTGCACTCGCCCCGCAGGGACGAGGGTACGCCACGGTCATCGGACCCGCTTTCGCGCTTCCGCTGTCCGGTGTCGCCTGCGTTCAATGCGGTCAGTGCGCGGCAGTCTGCCCGGTCGGTGCAATAACCGAGCGCAGCCGTGCCGATGAGGTGTGGGCTGCACTGGAAGATCCCGAGAAGTACGTGGTAGTTCAGACAGCTCCAGCGATCCGTGCTGCGCTCGGAGAGTGTTTTGACCAGCCTCCCGGAACTCTCGTCACGGGGAAAATGGTTACCGCGCTGCGGAGACTCGGGTTCGACGCGGTATTCGACACCAATTTCGCCGCCGATCTGACAATTATGGAGGAAGGCACCGAATTGCTCACCCGGCTTCGCTCCGTTCTCAAACCCGAAGTGGACACAGGGGCCAACGGGAATGGCAGCCATTCGCACGGGAAACCTGCTCTGCCGCTCATGACCAGTTGCTCACCGGGCTGGATCAAATTTGCCGAATACTACTTTCCCCAGTTCCTGCCGAATCTTTCGAGCTGCAAATCACCGCAGCAGATGTTTGGAGCAATAGCAAAGACCTATTACGCAAGCAAGATCGGGGTGAGCCCGGACAAGATGGTCGTCGTCAGCGTTATGCCGTGCACTGCAAAGAAATTCGAATGCGAGCGTCCGGAGATGGACGGAAGTGGCTATCGTGACGTAGACTATGTATTAACCACCAGAGAGCTTGCAAGCATGATACGCACGGCGGGACTTGATTTTGTGTCGCTCGAGGACGGCGCCATGGATTCTCCACTCGGAATCTCCAGCGGTGCTGCGGACATCTTCGCCAACAGCGGAGGCGTTATGGAGGCAGCCCTTCGCACCGCGTACGAGATCGTAACCGGTCGACAGGTTCCCGGAGAAAACTTCCATGTGTTGCCGGTGGAAGGAATGGAGGGAATCAAGGAAGCGGCGATAGCAATTGCGGATCCGCTGCCGGATTGGAAGTTCCTGGACGGAGTCGAGTTGAAAGTGGCCGTAGTGCACGGCCTCGGCAACGCCCGGACACTGCTTGAACAGATAGCAGGCGGCAAAGCAACGTACCATTTCGTCGAAGTAATGACCTGCCCGGGCGGATGCATCGGCGGTGGTGGTCAGCCGCGGTTTACGGACGACGCAGTACGGCAGGCAAGGATGGATGCGATCTTCCGGGAAGACGAGGGCAAGACTATGCGTACGTCGCACACCAATCCGGATGTGCAGACGCTATACGCCGAGTTTCTTGATCATCCTCTTTCCGAGAAGTCACACGAGCTGCTTCACACACACTACGAACCACGCCAGAGGGTGTGACGGAGTGGAAGCGCGGACTACCGCGCTTCACAATACCATTTACGGTGCGGGCCGGAGCAAACCGGCATGCAAGGAGGAAGTATGAAGATCCGCGATATTCTGGAGTCCAAGGGCGGCGAAGTTTTCACCATACAGCCGACTGCCACGGTGAAGGACGTCTTGCACGAGCTCAATGCCAGGCACATTGGCGTGCTGGTGGTAACGAACAAAAAGGGTGCAATTGACGGCATCGTCTCCGAGCGGGATATCCTGAAGAACATCGAGTGTTGCGGGACCGACCACAAGGTGACCGAAATAATGACGCCGATGAAAAAGCTCATAATCGGTCATCTGGACGACGAGCTGGAATACGCAATGAACATGTTCACGACGCACAAGATTCGCCACCTTCCGATCATGGACGGAGACAATCTGGTCGGAATGCTCTCAATAGGGGATGCGGTCAAGGCGCTTCTCTCGAATGTCGAATACGAGAAGAAAGCGCTGATGGACTATATTACCGGTTCATACGCACAGTAGTCCGCATGTTGTCATGCCCGCGGCACTATGCGGCCGCGGACCTGGCCGTTTCGGCCTCTGGTT
>CAZKMA010000023.1:34568-37368 GCA_964553615.1 uncultured Spirochaetales bacterium
TGGCCGTTTCGGCCTCTGGTTCGATTTGCAGCCAGTGCGGCAATTGAAAATGCGGTGAGCAGGAGTACTGCGGCTGTTGCGACAAATGCAGCCGCATATCCCCACGCAACCGCAACAATTGCCCCCAACGCGGGGCCAAGCGCCATCCCGGCCGAACTCACACTGGTGTTTATACCATAGACACTTCCCTGCGCAGAACGATCGGTGTTTTCGGCAATGAGTGCGTTTACCGATGGAAGCGCACCACCGAGAAACAATCCGCCAAGCACGCGAAGCACCAGGAGCTGCATGGTACTGTGCACGAAAGCCTGGGGAAGCGTAAAAAGAAAAGCCCCGACAAGCATTGCACCCAACATCTTCCGGTACCCTACGCGATAACTGAATTTTCCAGCAATCGCAGCGGAAAGGGCAGCACTCAGCGCGCTCAGACCCAGTATGAGCCCGGTTTCCGTGGCAACGGCGGAACGTACGGATGAAATCTGCTGAATAAACAGGGGGAGAATCGGATTCACCACCGCGTTCGCAATCTGGATGGCAAATCCGACAAAGAGTAGCGCCATGAGCGCTCGGGAATGGAGCACTGGGCCGAAATCAGGAACAAGATTCTGCAGAAACCTGCCATGTTGCTGCTGCGGCACGAACTCCTCGCGCACGACCGCAGTTACGACAATGCCTGCCACCATGAGAAAGGCGGCGGTAACAAAGAACGTTGCACGATGACCGGCAATATCAGACACGAAACCGCCGATCATGGGTCCAATCGAAGCGCCCGCAAATACCGAGGTCTGCAACAGACCCATTCCGAATCCGGTCTGTTCGACCGGGACCGTCGCGGCCACGAGAACAGTTGCCGCACCGACCGTACCGGCAAGAAGCCCCTGCGCAGTTCGAAGCACCAGAAGTTGCCATGGGCTGGTGACAAATCCCATCAGCAGTACCACGAGTCCGCCACCGAACATTGCGCGCAGCAGCATTGGCCGTCGTCCGTAGTTGTCCGCCAACCGTCCCCATACAGGCGCAACGAGGCCCATCGCTATTGCGGAGACCGACTGAATGAGACCGTTCCAGTAGTTGAGGTCATCCGGGCTGTTCACGCCCAGATCCTGCAGGTAAAACGGGATGATAGGCATTGAGGCGCTGAACCCGGCAATGGCCAGAAGCTCGGCGACCCAGATGGCATATAGATTCTTCTTCCAGGGGATCATGGTAGGTACCCGGGTAGTGTACCGATAGGAGACACTTGCGGCAAGCGCCCGGAAAACGAGCCTACCCGAACGGGTAGTCGGCGGCGCCTGCCCGCGGTCGTACATTCACTCTGTCACCTTCATGGTGATTGAGGAGGAGAAACATGGAAAAGGGATTCAATGAAGACAGCGCGCAGGTCCTGATGAACCTTTCGGGTTCAATGAGAGATCTGGTTCGGCATGTTGCGAGCGGAGTCGTGCAGGTAGATGCGGAGCATGCGCAGGCCCGATCAGGATTGCGCTACGATGAACATCACGTCCTGACTTCGGCCGTCTACGCGGCCGCCGGAGAGACGGTGCGTGTCCGTGTGCTCACATCCACACCCGGAGCCGGAGGCCAGAAGACATTCAAGGACTTCACGGCAACTGTCGTCGGGCAAGATCCCGCCACAGGCCTCGTGCTCGTGGGCACAAGCGACCCGATTCCTGCAGCCGAGCTTGAACACCGTACGGATCCGGTTTCCGTCGGCGAACTCGTCGCAAGCGTTGCGCTTCCGTCCTACGACGGCGTGGAAGCCAGGCTCGGACTTGTCCGGTGCGCCGGAGGACCCTTCTCCGGCAACACGGGCAGGGATATCTCAGGATACATCCAGACGGACAGCGCTCCGTTTCCGGGATTCGCCGGAGCTCCACTCGTCGATATGGCGGGAAAAGTGGTCGGTGTTCACACCGTATCCGCCGACGGGCTGATCATACCGGTAGAATCGGCCTTCGAAATTGCAAAACAGATTGCCGAGCACCGTCTGCCGATCAGCGCCTATCTCGGAGTTCGAAGCCAGGAGGCGGACATAACGGCGGCACAGCAAAGCAAAATCGGCCGTCAACAGGCTATCGGGCTGCTCGTTGTTTCCGTGGAGACCGGGTCTCCGGCTGAAACATCCGGCATCGTAACCGGAGACATACTGCTTGCCCTGGGAAACAGGGAGCTTCGGTCGCACGAAGACCTGATTCGGGAACTGGACCAGACAGGAATCGAGAAGCCGGTCGCAATCGAAATCCTTCGTGGAGGAGAGTTGCAGAAGATCGAGGCCAGGCTGGTAGCTGCCACTGACGGACCCGGGGAGCACCGCGGTCACCACGCCTGGCACAACGCCGGGCACCGGGCAATGCGGGAAGGATTCAGGAGAATGAGTCGATGGCATACGCGCGGCACAGCCGGCTGATAACTGTCGCCTTTCTGTCATTCGATTCCGGGCGAAGTGCATGGCTCGTGGCAACGCTCGCACGTGACCCGGAAATCCGGGTTGTGCTGCGGTCCACAAATCTGAGTGAGCTCGGTCCTCGGAGAATTGCGGCGGATCTGTTCATCTGGGACCTGGCCGGCAGTGGATCCCCGGGTGAATCCGTTGTTGAGGAATTCTATCACCGTCTTCCCGGAGATCCCGCACTGCTTGTGATCGGCAGTGATCCGGCAATCCGGGGCTGGATCGATTCGCATCCGGCGGCGTGGGGCTGGCTCGGCTCGGACCTGCGGGAAGAGACACTGCTCGAAACAGTGCATTCAATCGCAGCCGGACTCCTGGTAATGGACCGCGAACTCTACGCGGCGGACCGCG
>CAZKMA010000023.1:37468-66003 GCA_964553615.1 uncultured Spirochaetales bacterium
GGACCGCGAACTCTACGCGGCGGACCGCGGGGCCTACGCGGCGGACCGCGGGGCCTACGCGGCGGACCGCGAATTCTACTCGGGAGAACACGGCACCACCATCCTTTCGCCACGCGAGCTGGAGACACTCCGCTTACTCGCACGCGGCCTCAGCAACCGGGAAATATCGGCCCAACTCGGAATCAGCGAAAATACCGTAAAGTTTCACGTGTCCGGTGTGTACGGGAAGCTCGGGGTACGAAGCCGTGCCGAAGCGGTCGGTGCCGCAATTCGTTCGGGCTACCTCGCACTCTGATTCAGGAAAGGGGGTCTCCTGAAGTATAACGCAGCGTGTTGATATCCCCCGCCGGGGTTGCAGGCTCGGCCATCCCTACCCGGTGGATGCCCTTGGGGACCGCGGCTGATCTTACCCGGGTGCAGGCGTGTCGGGAGACTCGTCTGATTGGCGCATATGAAACTCAAGAACCAGATTCATGTGCTCTTCCATCGCCTTCCGTGCTTGTACCGGGTCGCCGCTCCGTATCGCCTCCCAGATTGAGACGTGCTGCTCAAGGAGCCGCTCAGAACCGTAGCCCCCCTCGAGAATTATCCCCCGCGCATACGTCACCGATCGCTCCAGCATCGAGACGACGAACTCGGACGCTTTCTGGAGCACATAGTTGTCACTCAGCTTGAAGATGGTGCGATGAAAGGCTATGTCCGCCTCTGACTGGCCGGCGAGATCGTCTTCGTCGAACGCGTGCTGCATGCGGGCAATGTGCTCATCGAGCTCTCCGCGGTAGTTCATGCTCGCATGACGCGACGCAAGCTCGACCGCGCGTATCTCCAGGAGAAACCGCATTTCGAGCAGCTCGATCTCGAACCCCGCGTGCCGGAGGAAGATTGGCGAGATCATGTTCAGAAAGTGGGCAATGTTCAGATCCGTGATGTGTGAGCCGCCGCCGGGTTTCCGTTCGATCAGTCCAATGACTTCCATGACGCGCAACGCTTCGCGAACGGAGGGCCGACTCACGTTGAACATTTCGGCAAGTGTTCGCTCGGGTGGCAGTTTTTCGCCGACACGAAGCTTGTCCTGGCGGATCAGGTCAATAATCTGGGCGATGATTATCTGATAGATCCGCTGCTGTCGGATGGGTTTGAGCTCAAATCGTCGGCTGCCGTCTCCCATCACCTCACCATAGCCGTTCCAACGCCGCAAATCAAGATTTGTTCGTCCGTTCGGCGACATAGGGAATTGTCTGCGGCCCTTCCGGAAGAACTGCAACCCGCGCTCCATTCCCAAACTCTGCTCGCAGCCGGCGCACGGTTTCGGTTACATCCGATACGGGTTCGATCATGGCAGATCGAACGTCCTGATCGGACATGGATGAATAGAGGCAGATTCTCGCCCGTCGGGCTACCATTGCCTGAGTCTGTGCCTCCCACTGGTCAAACATCGAAAACTCGGGATCTTCTATCATTTGAAGAAGGTCCGCCGGGTTATTCCGCATTCGCAGGAGTGTCCGGAAGTTTCCATGCTCGGGAAAACCCTCGCTGCATTCCGATGCAACAACTATGACGCCGCCCTCTTTCACTATCCGGGAAGCTGCACTCATTCCCTTGACCGTCTGGTAGAGGTTCTGGTCGAGCGGATATCCACTATTGGTCGTAACAACGATGTCGAACTCGCCGTCCACCGGCCGCGTGGCATGACGTGCGACGAACCGGCACCCCTCTTCGTGAGCCTGAATATAGTGTCCGGCAAAGACGCCGGTAATTTGCCGCCGGGAATTGATGCTGACGTTCACGAGGAAGTCGGGCGGTGCAAACGCCACTCCTTCCCGTGCCTCGCCCTGCACGGGGTTCGGCTCCAGAGAACCCCACGTAGATTCCGGATCCCCAATCATCCGTGCGTTGTGAAGGTGCATGATAGTTTCTATGCCGGCAACTCCCGGTACGATGCCCTTCGGACCTCCGCTGAATCCAGCAAAGAAATGCGGCTCTATGAAGCCGGTCACAATCCGGACATTCGCACGGAGGTAATCGTTGTTCAGCCACACATCGCCTCCAAAGCTCGTCGTACCGACCTTCGTGAGCGTGCTCTCGTCGAATGCGTTGTGGTTTACTATGCGAACGCTGTCCACTACCTGCTCTCCGAGCATGGAGACAAGTTCATCCCGCGTGTTTGCACGGTGGGATCCTGTGCCGTTCACTATCACGATCTGCTCGACCGGTACGTGGGCAAGCTCTTCGAGGATCCAGGGGACCAGCCGTTCGCTCGGACATGGCCGGGTTATGTCGGCAATGACAATGGCGATAGTGTCTCGGGGACCCGCAAGCTCGTTCAGAGGCCTGCTTCCGGTCGGATTGCGTACTGCGGTCGTGAAAGCGGCGTGCTCATCGGGAAGTCCCGCAACATCCTCCGGGAGGATTACGACCGTGTCGTCGGGGAGTTCAACCGGAAGACGACCGCGTCCATAGGCGAGTTCTATCGTCATGGGGACACTCCTCTTCGGGCAACCGTTTGCCGGCTCCAGGGCCCATTGTACGTTGACCCTGCCAATCTGTAAACCGACAGGCAAACAGATGGTTCGACCAGCACCCTGTGCCGGTCAACGGGGAAGAGGGAGGCGCTCTCCGGTATTGTAGAGGGAAAGGAGCTCTTCGAACCGGGAGACGCTCCCGGCAAGACCACCCGGACGGGACCGACGGGTCCATAGCACTCGAAAGTCGTCGATGAGCGGCGCAAGCTCCGTGGCAAGCGCTTCCTTCCGTGAAGAACGGAGGGCGGCTATTTCGCGGACTGTGCCGTCCTTCGTCGAAAGACGCGCCTCAGCAACGTTACAGGCGTGTTTCATGAGCCGGGCGGTGAACACTATCTCTTCCCGGAGAGTCTCACCGTCCGCACTCGCAGGGTCCGATCCGGCTGCAGCCTCGAGTGCGGCCTCGATAGTCCGGCCGCAGGCGGCAAAATCAATATCACGGAACTCCCGATATCGCTCTCGATAGTAGGGATACCGTGGATCGAGAAGCATCGCGGCAAGAATGGTACCGTTATGAAGGCTCGGACCGAGCGTATCAGGTACGCGACCCAGTGCGAGCAGTGCCCCGGCAAGCTTGCCGCCCGCATCAAGAAAGACATGGCGGGAAAGCACATCTTCCAAAGGAAGATCATCGCTCTCCCGGGCCGTCCAGGAGAGCGCTGCTCCGTAGATGAACCCCGGAAGCGCTATCGGGAACTGCTGGAGATGCCCGTTGTCCCCCCATTCGGTTGTCAGGACGCCTGCAGCCTGTGAACGGAGACCGTTCCGTGCTGCATTTCGAATGTTCTCCTGTGCATTCGTCCATCTGCCGCCGACCGAGTTCCAGGCACTGGTGCCCGGGCAGACGTAGTATGAAACGCCGGAATCCCGAAACGTGCTGCACTCCTGTTCGAATGGGTGCGACGCCTCATATCCCCAGGTCAGGGCGACTGCATTCGAAGGAAGCTCACCGAGTAGTTCGGGGTGATGAAGAACGATGTCGCCCCAGTACAGCATGGTATGGCCACGCTCATCGACAAGCCGGTGTATGCGCTTCAGGAACTCCAGATAGACCCTACCGGTTCCCTGCCTGCCACACAGGTCTGCGCTTCGCCCCTGGCCGAGGTCAAAGGTTTCATCGCATCCGACATTGAACTGCCTGCTTGAAAACGCGGGAAGGAGTTCGTCGTACAGATCGGATAAAAAGGGAAGTGTCTCGGGCACCGCCGGACTCAGCGAGAACGGATGGGGCCTGAAAACCCCGTGGGGATCCATCCAGCCGTCGGGGCATTCTGCCATATGGCGGTACTCCTCATGCCCCAGCCATCGCTCGAAATGACCAAACGAGTTCTGATTCGGGACAAGCTCCACGAATCGGTCACGACAATACTGGTCGAGCGTGCGAATCTCGTCGGCAGTGAACGGTGACGAGTCTTTCCACACAGACGTATGGGCGGAATAGGCAAAGGTGTGTTCGGTGTAAAGCTGAACCTGATTTATCTTCATCTCCGACCAGATATCGACGAGATGGAAGATCGTCTCCATTGTCGGGACCCGGTTCCGGCTGATGTCCAGCATGATTCCACGGTTGGCAAAGTCGGGCCAGTCCCGGATGCGAAGACAGAGAACGGCCCCGTTCGTTGTGCTGTATCCGGCCATGACCTGACGAACGATCTGGCGGAGCGTCATCATGCCATAGAAGGCCCCCGGTGCGGCCTCTGCGCGGATGGTAACCCGGTCGGGAGTCACGACGAGTTCGTAGCTGTCACGCTTCGACGGCGCGTTCACTCCGGTGTCCGATACGGTGCGTCCGACAATGACCTCGACCCCGGGCACCGGACCGTGATTCGCATCATAGCGGGCAAGTGCCTCCACCAGCGGCCGTGATGGATGGAATACGCCTCCGGTGAGCTCCAGATACCGCGGCACCGGCGCCAGAACGAACGCTGTCTGATCGTGGCCCACGAGTTACTCCTTCAGTGCGCCTTCGGCAAAGCCTCTGGCCATCTCTTCGTGAAAAAAGATGTAGAAAACGATCATTGGAATGGTCCCGATGACCAGAGCGGCAAACTGATATCCGTAGTTGGCACCGAGAGCACCCGCGAAGGAGTTGATTCCGACCGGCAAGCTTCGCAGCGTCTCTTTGCTCGTCAGGATGAACACCAGAATGAACTCGTTCCAGTTGTTCAGAAACGTGAGAATCGTCATGGTAGCCACGACGGGGCGGGAAACCGGAGCAATGATGTTCCAGAATATGCGCAAATAACCCGCCCCATCCATCCGTGCCGACTCCTCCAGGGAATCGGGAATCCCTTTCACGTAGGTGGTTGCCAGGTATATGGAGAGTGGCAGCCCGAAGGCGATATAGGGGAGAATTACGCCGAAGCGGGTGTTGCCGATTCCTGTCTTCGATTCCATGATGAACAGCGGTACAATGACCGAGTTGACCGTAACCAGAAGCCCGATCATGAAGAAGAAGTAGAAGAAGTTGGTAATGCGGTACCGGAATTTCGCGAATCCATACCCGGCGGACAGAGCAAACAGAACAGTCAGCGTGGTTGCAACGGCGGCGTATATGACGCTGTTCACTGCGTAGATTCCCAGATGCCCGAGTTCCCACGCCTGAGGGTAGTTCTCGAACGTCGGGTGAATCGGGAACGAGAGCGGATTCCGTTCTATTGCTGCGTTCGACTTGAACGAGGAGTAGAACAACCAGAACAGCGGGCCTATTGTAAGAATCGTAAAGACGGTCATTACCGTATAGGCGACCACCTTTCCCCAGGGACTCATCCGTCCAAAATTGGAGGTGTTATTCATCTTTGCCCTCCCTCACCCAAACTTTCGCTCAAAGAAGCCGAGTACGGTTCTCACCAGCGAGATGAGTCCGACGCTGAGGATAACGGTCACAACGGCGACGGCGTTACCCAACCCGTATTTGTAGTAACTGAATGTGTTGTTGTACATGTAGATGGATATGATTTCGGTGTAGTGCGCAGGCCCGCCGGCAGTCATTGCAAATATGAGTGTGAAGCTGGTGAGGCTGCCGGAGATCGCAAAGACAACCGTCGTAAACAGAACACCAATCATTGCGGGGACGATGACGCGAAAGAGGATCTGTGGCTCGTTTGCCCCGTCGAGAAGTGCCGCTTCGATTGTGGAACGGGTAATCTTCTGCATGTTTGCAAGGAAAATGATCATGTAGAGCCCGGTGTACATCCACAGGATGACGAACAGGATCGGGACAATCGCCCAGGTCTCACTCTCGAAAATCTTCAGGACGAATCTCGGATTGTGCTGGATGGTGCGCATGAGAGTCGTGTAGATGCCGACCGGTGAGAATATGCGGTTCCAGAGCACCGCGACAATTACCGCGGAGAGGGTAATCGGAAGAAAGATCATCGTCTCGAAGAAGTCCGTTGCGCGAACCATCTTGCGAAAGAGGATATACGCAAGCGCAAAGCCAAGTGGTATCTGACCGAAAACCGATACAGCAACAATCAACAGGTTATTGCGCAGATCGTGCAGGAAAACCGGGTCCTGAAACATCGTCACATAGTTCTGGAGCCCGGTGAACTTCGGCACCCCGAAGCCGGACCACTCGGTGAAGCTTATCGTCAGGCTGTAGAGAATCGGCACGACGATGACGACGGCGTACACCAGAATCGCCGGACCTGTCAGCACCGCGTAACTGAATCGCTTGAGCGCTCGTTCATTCATAGGCGTCTCCCCGTTCCGCTCGAAAACGACTCCCCCGGATTTGCACCGGGGGAGTCATGGGCGAAGATCGGAAAATCGATGTTTCCGCTACTTGTTTCCGTTCTTGGCGATGAAATCCTGGAGATTCGCCGCCACCTGTGTCGGGGTAAGCTGTCCGAACATCATCTTCTGAAGATCCGGCTGCAGTACGTTGGCCATACTCTGGGCGCCAAGTTTGTTATCCATGACGTAGGTCATGTCTCGTGATGAAAGGAACTTCACCAGCTCGGCGTTCAGGGGGTCCAGCTTGAACTTGGACGCATCGATCTTGTACGCAGGAATGAATCCCTGCTCCATGTGGATCGCCGAACCTTCCGGACCCGAATAGAACCAGATCCAGTCCCACGCGGCCTTCGCCTTCTCTCCGGAGAGCTTCGCGCTCATGCCGTAACCGGTTCCCGGAACTGCGGAGGTTGTATCCGCTTTCCCCTGCTGTCCGGCAATTGAGGGAAAGGTATGGAGGCTGATGGTTTTCTGCTGCTCGGGAGTGAACAGCTTGATAAGATCCTGAACTTTCCAGCCGCCGTCGATGTAGTATACCGCCTTGTCGTTGGAAAAGAGCTCGGTACCCTGATTGTAGTCCATCTGATTGAGCCCCGGGGGAAACATGTTGTCCTTGTGGAGGGTGTCTACAACCTGCAGCGCATTGACAAACGGCTTGTCCGTCCAGCTGGCGCCTTTCTGATCAATAGCATTGGTCATCCACTGCATGCCACCTTCTCTCGCCGTCAGCGTGCTGAGGAAACAGGACTGCATCTGCCAGCCATCCTTGTTCGCCATTGAAATTGGGACCAATCCGGCGGCGTTGATCTTCTTTCCCTGAGCAAGAAGCTCCTGAAAGGTCTTCGGGAAGGTCAGGCCGAGCTTCTTCATGAGGGTGTCGTTCGCATACATGACGTGTGTCGCGGTGACCTGTTGGGGCAGTTCGTAAATCTCTCCGTTTTTCCCCTGCGGTGCAACCGCCATGGACATGAAGTCGCTCTCTTTGCCCTTCAGGTAGGGACGAAGATCGCCAATGAGTCCACGACCGGTGACATATCCGGTCCGGGCTCCCGGCCACAGATAGACAACGTCAGGCATATCACCGGAAACCGCCAGCGCCTGGAGTTTCTGATGATACGGCTCGTTGAACAGCGTTTCGATCTTGAACTTGATGTTGGGATACTTCTGTTCGAAGGCTTTCAATACCACATCAAAGTTCTTGCCCGATGCTGAGGTAACGTCATTGTAGTTATACATCGATAGCGTGATGGCTCCGCCACTCGATGCCGAGGACGCGGCTCCACTCTCTTTTGCGCCGTTTGCAAACGCAAACGCGGCGGAAAGCAGCAGCAGCGCAGATAACAGTGACACAATACGTTTCATGTGTACCTCCTGAAATTCTAATTCCCCTCTACAGGGGAACGTTTCCCGATTGGTTCAAGACGATCGAGGAGACTCGTCATCCCCGAAATCGTCCGTTCTTCGGTGGCAAGCAGGTGGCGGCTCGTAAACATCCGTTCGAGCAACATTCCCGCGGCACCGTATGCCACCGCTTTTTCTCCCACCGATGAGTAGGAGACCGTGCAGTGTATGTCTTCGATGTCATACACCCAGTTGTTCCGGATCTCTTCAATCAGAATCTGATCAAACGGTATCTGATAGCTCTGCAGATCTCCGCCCACAAAGACCTGATTCAGATTGAGCGTATTTACGAACAGGGCAATGTTCTTCGCAAGCTCCCTCGAGAACTTCGTTTGAATCTCCCTGTCGGTACCGATATGGCGAGCTTCAGAAAGCGGCAGCGAGAGCTGTCCCATGTTCCTGCCGTTCCAGAACACACTGCGAAACTCACCGCCGTAGAATTCAGATCCGTAGTGAACTCGACCGTCTATGACAATTCCCAGCCCAACGCCGATTCCGCCGTATTCGGACTTTCCGTAATCACCGCGGCGAAACTCAACCAGGGCGAACATGTAGTTGCGAAGCCGTTCGGATTTGTGAAAGGCAAGCTCGCCCCATGCACAGGCGTTCGCGTCGTTCTCGACAAACGCGGGTACGTCCAGAGATCCGGCTATTTCTCGTGCAAAACTATAGGGCTCGGTTATTCCGAGCGGAATCGATTTGACGATGATGCCCTTGTGCGGATTAATGATGCCGCTCATGCCGAGTCCTACGCCGAGAATGGGAACATCGGTTTTTGCCGTCTCCGCAGTTACGCGGTGATAGACTTCCATGAATCGGTCCGGAAGCGTGTCCCGGGAAACATCGAGGTGATCCGCCTCGGAGTAGAGGATTTCCCCGGACAGGTTCGAAACAACTGCCTGATAGTAGTCTGTCTGCAACTCAATTCCGACAACGGCGGCAAAGTCGCCGTTTATCGCAAGCTGTATCGGCTTGCGACCTCCGTGAGGACTCGCATCGAGTTCGTCACCCACCTGAACAACACCGATATCTATGAGCTCAGACATGAGGTTCGTAACCGTGGACTTGTCCAGACCCAGCTTGCGGGCAACCTCTATGCGGCTGATTCCCGGGTTCATCCAGATCGAACGCATTATCCGCGAGAAATTGATCAACTTGTTCCGTTTCGCATGCACCGCCATGTTTTAGCCAAATCGGAACGGGCAGCTTCCATGCACCCGGATCGACTCTTCACCCTCCACAGGTTAGTTGATTTTAAAACCAACTAAAGTATGGCATGACTTTGGGAGGCTGTCAAACTTTTTCGATCACACGAACGGCGCGGGCTCTGCTATAATCTGCGAACACAATAGGAGGCCCTTCCATGGACAACAGCATCCCGGGAGTCCCCCTCTCACTGCGAGAGCGTCCGGTCGACATCTTCTTCACCGTGGTGTTTCTGATGTTTGCATTGACGTCTGCAATCGCAGACGCCATTCCGACACTCGGCATTGTCATGGCGCCCGACGCGCCCACGCTGCTCGGTCGCGCCAACTACTGGTATGCGGCA
This sequence comes from uncultured Spirochaetales bacterium, assembly GCA_964553615.1. Taxonomy (GTDB): domain Bacteria; phylum Spirochaetota; class Spirochaetia; order DSM-27196; family DATKUC01; genus DATKUC01. The sequence continues at coordinate 46,679 of CAZKMA010000023.1, forward strand.
GGATGCGATCCGCTGTTTCTTCACCCTCCGGTCTGGATGCGCTTCGTAACCGGACTTTCTGCGTTCCTGTACGGCCCGTTCTACCTGGTACTGGCCTATGCGCTCATACGGGGAAAGAACTGGATCCAGCTTCCGGCGGTTATCTACGCAACCATGATCGCGTCAATTACGGGAATCATCGTCTTCGGGGTCGAGTTCTTCGGAGAGCCTGCCTGGCGATGCCAGAACATTCCAAAGTTCCTTTCGTACAACCTCCCCTATGTCGTTGTACCCATTCTGCTGCTCATTCGTATGAGGTACCCGCGGCCGTTTGACCGCAGGTTCTGATATTCTGCCGTCGACCCACCCGTGAATATCTGTTGTGGTGGCAAGGAAAGCGGGATATTCTCTGAAAGACGGGGGGAGCATGAAAAAGATAGCACTCAGGAACTCGATTCTTGCCGCCCTGGTTTTCCTGCTCTGTGCCGGCACCGCTTCTGCCGGAGGTGCCGGGGAGACCGGGACTGCGGGGGAGAAACCGCATGGGGTGGTCGAGTACTTCGACGGCAACGCTTCGATAAACGGCGCTCCGGTGGAGCTCGGCCAGGTGGTTCAATTTGGAGATCGGATCCAGACCGGCGACCAGTCGTCGATCGAAATCGTTTTCAACAGCAAGAACATCATCCGCCTCAGCGAGAACTCGGTTGCGGTGTTCCAGATTTCCAGTGATGTGAAACGGATAGATCTGCACACCGGAACGTTCTCCGGAGTTTTTGCGAGGCTCTCCGCGCTCGGCGGTTCGGGCCAACTTCTGGTACGGACCCCGAGTGCAGTCGGAGGCGTGCGCGGGACCACATTCTTCGTGAAGGTCATAGACGGGAACACAACCGATATCTGCGCGTGCAACGGCGTTGTGGACATGCAGGCCGCCGACGACGGACAACCAATGCGAGTAGCAGCGCCCCATCACGAGATGTATCAGTTTACGCGCGCCGATACCGGATTCACGGTTACCAGACCGCATGAGATGTATCACACCGACGCGGACATGAATGCCCTCGCCAGGAAGATCGACGTGAAGATTCCGTGGGGACAGGTGGAATAGAAGCTATCCGGCGGTGTGATTCAGCCGCAGGGGACTGCCGCCGTCGAATCCGAAATACCGGTCACGCATGTATTGCGCCCATTCGCGCACCGCGTTCGTGCTGGAGAATTGCTCGGCAAACCTGACCAACTCCTGGTGTGTGGCATGATGCATTCCGTGCATCCGAAACGGCGCAAGGTCCGGGGGCAAAGCACGGATTCGCGACGATCGAGAATCCGTAAGAAAGAGAACTAACGCCTCCCTCCCTTCACTCCGGAGGACGGACACTCGGGCAAGGGCCTGAACAAGATCGAACCGTCCTTTCGTACCCGGGCACGCAACCCTGCGACGCACGTAGGGAGTCTTGTACCGCGCGTACGCGGTCTCCTGCCGCTCGAGTTCGCCAGCAATCGGTATGAGCCCATTCCATCCGGACCAACCGGATTCGGTGAGAAAGCAGAGCGAATCGTCGCCGGACAGGAGTGGTCGTATGTCCATGCAGCGAGCACGGTCGGGATTTCGATGCCGTCCCTGGATGTGCCCCGTAAACCCTGCACACATTTGAAACCCGTCGGGCCCGCCACCGGCAAGCGCGAGAACATCCACTCTTCGTCCATCCGGCACTCTGCATCCGATGGTAATGTGCGGTACCGGGAGAACGCGTTTCCAGAAGACACCGGTATCCGTGGTCCGGGATTCCATTTCTCCCGGCACTATCTCCTCGACATCGAGCCGGCGGCCCCAGATCCGGGAGAGAAAGTCCGAAAGAATCGGACGCATGGTCGGAATTTGAAACGGCAGGAAAAGATTGATGGCGAGCACCCACGGATTCATCATGTTCACCACGGCGGATCCCTCCGCGGGCGGAACCGCAAAAATCGTCTCACGCAAAGAGTCGTACAGGCCCGGATAGAAATTGAGCTCCCAGCGGGACCCACAGAAGATGTGCCGGGCCCCTGAGAGCCCGGTCTCGTCCTCGGCTGCCGGATAGTTCTCTTCACGCCACGCCCTCTGCCTTTCGAGCGACCGCAGACGCCATGGCGAGGGAATGCCTATTTTACCGCCTCCCACGCGCCGGATGTCTCCGAGCGGAAGATGGCGTCCAGCACCTTCATGTTGGCAATTGCATCCTCCGGTGGCGTGGGCGCCGGAAGCCTTTCTCTCACCGCTCGGGAAAACGCGTCGAACTGAAGTCCATACATGTCGACCGGACCACTGAGAATGTCACGAGCTCCGACGCCGCAGTTCACGGTTACTCGGACCGGAACGTCCGGATAGACGTTGAATGGCAGGTGTACAGTTATTACCCCTCCGGTTCCACGGATATCCACCCGCTGATCCGGATAGGTCTGAGTGCCCACAGTGAATATTCCATGAATATCACCGAAATCCATTATTGCGGACGCCAGAATATCGGTCTTGAACGTCGCATGGCGCTGCACGAGACTGACCACGCGCTTCGGCTCGCGACCCACAGCAAATCGGGCGCTCGACACCGCGTAGCACCCAATATCCATCAGTCCTCCTCCGCCGGTCTCCAGCTGGTTGCGAATATCAGCAGCATTGCTGTTGTTGTACGAAAAGGCGCACTCCACACCGGTGACTGTCCCGATCTCACCGCTCTGGATGAGCTCCTGCACGCGCAGCCATTGCGGATGGAAACGGTACATGAACGCTTCCATCAGGAGCACGCCTTTGCGGCGCGCATAGGCCGCGGCATCCTCCGCCTCCGCACCGTTCATGGTAAGCGGCTTTTCGCACAGGATGTGCTTTCCCGCATCTGCACACTTTTTGATCCACTCCAGATGCATATGGTTCGGCAGCGGAATATAGACTGCCTCGATGCTTTCGTCGGCAAGAAGCGCTTCGTAAGAGCCGTAACTCTTCTCTATGCCATACTGCGTTGCCGCCTCTTTCGCACGATCGGCGCTCCGCGATGCAATACCTGCTATGCTGCTCTCTGCTGAATTACGTGCCGGTATCCAGACTCGTTTCACGAAGTGTCCCGATACGCCGAGTACGCCCCATTGAACTGGCTTCATTCCACCCCCCTCCTGCGCGTTTTGGTTCGCAGTCATTATCCCACGTGCGCTCAAACCCGGCAAGGTAGATCACTCTTGCGGGAGTTGAACACGAATGACCGCTACTCCGTAGGCTGGCAGTGTCAGCTGATGCAAAGAATCCCATTCCTGAGCATCGCCGACCAGTATCCGTCCTTCCGGGAGCAACCTCTGAACAATTGTTTCGTCTGTATGGTTCAGGACGAACAGGAATCGCTCGATACCATTCCGCCTTGCCGCAATCTCGATTCCAGATGATTCTGCGGCAACTGTCGGCTGGAGATTCGCCTCCCCTGCCAGAGGGAACAGCAGCGGCCGGACATTCGCCGCCGAGGGAAGGGTACCGAGGTATATCACCCGCCCCATGCCGACTCTGTTGAGCGTCAAGCCGGCACAGCCTGCATACGGCGTACTTTCCCAGGTACCAAGAATCTCGGCAGTCGTGGGCTCAAGACATTCGATCCAGCCGTTCTGGCGAAGGGCTGGTTGCGTGCCGGCCGGACGGCTCGCCGCCCCGCCCGCAGCGGCGCTCAGAAGAATTGCGTTCGGAGACAGATCCGGGTGGTTCACCCGCGTGAACTCCCTGACCCGGATGCCGCACAGTGCCGAGAGCGGACCGGGAGCCGGTTCCGCAAGAAGGTTGCCGTTTCCGTCCTTTATCCCTGACCGGGAAGTCACCAGCAGAGTTCCGCCCATTTCAACGAAGGTCGTTATCCGCCGGACAAGATCCTCGCTCAGGATCGGGACACCCGCAAGAACGATGAGCTTGAATGATGCGAAACTGTCCTCCGGGTTTACATAGCCTGCCGAATAGGGGGACTCGAAGAATGCACGATGAACGGCTGCAGCGCACTCGGTATGCGAAGGCAAGCCAAGGGATATCGGCGCGTGGCTCATCTCCGACAGGTAACGGTCGAGCAGGATTCCAACTTCCGGATCCGGAGTCGATCCGAGGAGCAGCGGACCGAGTAGCGAGAGCTCACGCCCCTCCCGGCAGACCTCCTCATAACGGCCTCCGGCATAGTTATCGTGGCCGACTACGCCTCCCCAGTACTGTCCGGCCCCCGCACGGGCGGTCCGAAACCGGAAGTGGAGGACACCGTCGGCACCGTGGGCAATTGTCTGGTACGCCGAAAGTCGCATCTGCCCCGGGTGCGGTGTATCCTGCAGAAAATCTCCCCCGGAAGCCGGTCCGGATTGCAGGCCGGTTACGAGATAGTTACCCCCGAAACTTCGCACAGCATCCAGCAACGAAGCACCCGCGGCAGCCCGGTCCCCGGAAGCAAAAAACTGTGGATGAAAGTCGAACCCGGCAAAATCCAGGTCCGCGGTCATACCCAGAAAGTCCTTCGGCGTCAGAACAAAGTTATGGGTTATCCACCAGTCGCTGCGCGCGTCGCGAAGGATCTCCACCTGCTCGCGATTGAAGGCAGCCAGCACGGAGGCCAGAAACCGAGTGTAATCGAGCGTGTGGGCGGGATTCGGCTGCTCCGCGCCCGCAGCACGCGGGGGTTCCACCTGGTCGAACGATGTGTAGCTCCCGGACCAGAAGGCCGTTCCCCAGGCCTTGTTCAGATCATCGACTGTCCCATAGGTCCGTTCAAGGTACGCGCAGAATTGTACCCGGCAGTCTTCGCACGGGCACTCCCGGATATCATTCGAATACCCGTCATCGACCTGCCAGCCGATTACCGCGTCGTTGTGCCGGTAGTGCTCGGCGAGTGCGGCCACAAGCATCCGGGCTCGCTCGCGATAAAATGGCGAACAGCAACATGCGCGATGACGCGAGCCGGGACTCACCGGACGGCCGTCGGCATTGAGCCGAAGCGTTTCGGGATGCGCGGTGGTAAGCCACCGGGGCGGTGCGGCGGTCGGTGTACCAAGAATGGTATATATCTTCTCGGCAGCCAGTCTCTCGATCTGGGCGTCGAAGAACGAAAAGTCATACCGGCCGGCTTCCGGCTCAATTCGGTCCCAGCCAAACTCCCCCATGCGGACGCAATTAAAACCGGCTGCGCGCATGAGCTTCGGATCCAGCGCCCGGTCTTCATCGTCCCACTGTTCCGGATAGTAATCCGCACCGAACAGAAACGTATTGAGGCCGCTCGGACGGCTGTGATGATTCACCGCAGCCAATCACGAATCCTCAGCCGCATCTGGCATTGGCGGCTTCGGAAAGGTCGCACCGGGAAGCGAAGACGGATGGGCCCGGTGTCCCTTTCCGTGCATCCGTTCTTCCCGTTTTTTCACGTAGCCCGGATGCGTGGTCAGATTCCGGGAAAGATAGAGGTGCGCTATTTCATGGCCGAATCCCTGTTTCTTGAAAAATCGGATCGCACCCTCATTCTCTACTTCCGTGTCGACGATCATCATCCGCGCGCCGTTGTCAATAAAAAGCTCGGTCATCCGGTTCAGCAACCGGGTACCGATTCCTGATCGTTTTACCCCGGGACTTACGCCAAGCCACACAAGATAGCCATATGCCCAGGCACTTCGTCGTTTTTCGAGAAGTGTACCAAGCGTAAAACCCACTAACGTATCGTGAAGCTCGGCGACCAGGCAGAACTCACCGTCTGAGGAAAACATGTCTACAAGCTCATATTCATCCCACGTGCGGTAGAGATTCGGCCATTTTTCCGCGGTAAAGAGCGCTTCTCCAAGCGCGAAAACCTTCGGAAGATCTTCGAGTTCCATCTCCCGAATGGTAATCCCGGAGGTATTTCGTTTCCCGTTCTGTCGCAACGGGTCGTGCATTTCTCCCATTTCTTTCCCTTGACATTTGTTCACGGTCGTTTCCACTATATAAGCAATGAATACCGACACGCCCTTAGCGGTGAAAGATGAGGTGACCGACCTCATCAATAATATCAAGTCCGTCATCTACATCGACAATCGAAAGCTCGAATACCTCGTCGCCGCCAATGTTGCCGGCGGACACGTAATTCTTGCTGATTCGCACGGTGTTGGCAAGACGTCGCTTGCCCGCGCACTCGCCGGTTCAATCGACTGGAACAGAAGCGGCTCGAACGGGAGGCAACCGGATCCCGCTCCCGGAAACGGCAGTGACGGCTCCGGACGACCGGAGGCGGTTCCGATGGATGACTTCAGTCGTATCCAGTGCACCGTCGATCTGCTCCCGCAGGATATTCTGGGGTACAATCGCATTGTCGGCTCCAGTCACGACCTATTGTTCCATCGGGGTCCCCTCTTTGCTCACTTCGTGCTCTGCGACGAAATTAACCTGCTTACGCCGAAGACCCAGGGAAGCTTCTTTCAGGCGATGGAGGAACAGAACGTCACCGTCGAGGGAAAGACTTTCCTGCTCTCCGATCCCTTTTTCATCATTGCAACCATGAACCTCAAAGGATCGCATCTCTTCCCGCTCCCCGCACCGCAGCTCGACCGTTTCATGATTCAGCTCTCCATGGGATTTCCAAGCGAGCTCGACGAGGCGGAAATAGTCAAACAGCACGGCAGGGACGACTCCTGGAAGCATTTTGGCCCGGTTATCGGCTACGAAAAGCTCCTCGGCTGGAAGACCCTTGTGGATTCGATTGCGATCAGCGCTGAAGTAATCGACTACGTGGTTGCGTGTGTTCGCCGCACCCGTGAGCACCCGGAGGTTCTCATGGGCGCAAGTCCACGCACGGGGGTAAAGATCTCGCGGCTCGCACGGTCGCTCTCCCTCATTCGCGGCGAAGATTACGTTACCATCGATACCATCAAAGAGGTGCTCGGGCCCGGGCTCACACATCGCCTGGTCATGAAGAATCCGGCGCAACCCGCTCAGCCGGTCGTTGACGAGATTCTGAGTACGGTTCCGGTCGAACGGCGACCTTAGGGATTCAGATGTCTGAACAGACGACCGTCGAATCCGGCACGAGTGAACGGCGCTCCGGGAACAGAGTCCTTGTCAAACGGATGCGCAATGCCGGCAATCGTTTCCTGGGTTACTATCCGTTTGGAACATCCGGCACCATCCTGTTTGTTGTTGCCGTATACCTTCTCGGCAGCAGCGTGGTGGGAAAGAACGCGTACGGTCTCGTAATATCTCTGGTTTCGCTGTTTGTTCTCATCCTTCTTGCGCTCCTTGGCCGATGGCAGGCCACCCGACTTTCCCGCGCAGAGGTTTCGTGGGATTTCTCCCCGACTCTGTACGCACGCACCCCCGGACCCAATCCGACGGCAGCCGTGGACGGACCCGCGCCCTTTCTGTTCTTCCGACTCCACACAACGCTGCGCGGCAGACTCATTGCGGGGAGAAGATCCCGACTGTCCTTCTTTCGGGATGTCGCAACCGAAAACCCGAGCCGGATCGAGATACCGCTCTCTTTCCCCCTGTGCGGCAGAATCGAATTCCGTACCAGTTTTCATGTCGGTGACATATTCGGCCTCAGCCAGTCGCGTTTCGGAAAATCCGAAGAGTTCTCTCTTCCGGTTCAGGCCGCCCCGTTTCCCGGCAGTCAGATACCGCCAATTCAGGCGGCAGGCGGAGACCGGGAAACGAGCCGAACCAAGCAACCTGACGAGGAACGCTACTATCAGCGCGAATACGTTCCCGGTGACCGGTTTCGAGACATAAACTGGAAGGCGTCCTCCCGGCTCACTCAGCTGTTCACCCGCACATCTCCGGTAACGCAGGAACAGACCCAGCTGCTTACCGTCTACGTTCGCCACTTTCTGCCGGCCGAGCGGTTGAAGAACCGTGAATCCATTGAGTCACTGGCACATCTGAATGTCATGAAAAGCTGGCTGCTCGCGTATCTGTTCCGCATGAAGCGTGAACATCCGGAGTTTCACTTTCGCGTCCTGACAGGCAGGGGCGAGGTCATTCTCGAATCCGAAGAGGATATCCATGCCTTCGGCTCTGCAATCAGCGATCTGACGCTGGACGCCGAACCGGCGTTTCTGCTGGCACCCGAATCAACAGCGGACGGTCAGGTACAGCAGGGGAAGGAGAAGGACAGCACGATCTTCTCCACCGGCTATGACGATGGACTCTCCGCATTCCTGCAAACCCGACAGCGGGGAAGAATGACCATCTACCGTACCGTCTTCGACTCGCGGGAACCCCGTGGATCCGGCAGGTTTTTTGCGGTCAAGCCTGGGCCTCCGAAACCGACGGATACCGGTAATGCGGTGCGTTTCAGCCTGCTTGGAAAGGACATGTTTGCAACCCTCGGCTCGTTCCTGCCGCTGAGTGTCATGCCTACCTTTGAACGGTCCCGCAGAAACCCGGCCGTCCTCGGCGATACCGGAATAGAGCTGATTGAGCGCACGGTAATTGTTGAAACGTGATCCCGTATCTCTGAGCAGTCTTGTCAACTAGAACAGGTTGAAGTATCATGGTTGTGAGGAGGATCGCAGACCGTTATGACGATCCTATTTTTTTCCCGTCTGGTTCTGTATTTGCTGGCCTTTGCCCTGCCATTCATCAATCCAGCAATAGTTGTTCCGTATGACAGAGTGAGCGCCCTGATCTGGTTCGGCCTTGTGCCGGTCGAGATGGCAATTGCGTACTTTCTTGCCCCGCCTCGTGTCAGGCTGGGAACGTGGATAGGCACGGCGCTCGGCGCCGTCATCCTGACCGTGCTGATTGTGCCGGGGTTCGACTCGTTCTGGCTCATTATCATTGCCGGTACCGCGGCCTTTGCGCTTACCTCGTTCGCGTTCCATCTGGGTGCTCGGACACGGGCAATCTTTGTCCTTGAACAGTTTTTTCTTGCGCTGATCTACTATCGCATGCTGACATTTTCCCAGGCATCGGTGGACGTTGCACGGGAAACGACCGGGCTCACACAGCTCATCATGACGCTGACAATCCTGGCGTTTCTGGTACACGGTCTGGTGTTGTATTTCACCTCCCAGCGAGCGACCGCACGCGGTCCAGCGAATGCCGGAGGTTCGGGCCGGTCACGGCGTGAAATCGCCGTGTACCTCGGGGTCGGAATTCCGGTGATTCTTGCAATGGCATTCCTTATTCCGCCCAACTTTGTCAAACATACTGTTGTGGCGAATCTCCTGAACCGGCAGGTAAACCCGAAACCGATCCCGCTCGACCAGACCGGAAGGGGATGGCCCGGGAACGGCGGTTTGAACAACCGCGATCAATATGATCCCTTCGGCCTGAACGGACGGCAGTTCGGGCTGAATCCGGGGAACGGACTGGGACAGGGGAACAATCCGGGCCAGAACGGCCAGGGCGGCCTCGAAGGGGTTCCAGCCGACCAGTGGCAAAATCCCACACAAGGGCAGCAGGGAACCGGGTCGGGACAGGGACAGAGCAGTCAGCGCGCTATCATGATAGTTGAAAGCACCCACAGTCCGGTCTACGCGGCAGATGCCTACTACGGGACCCTCGATCCGGTGAAAGGTTTCGTCAAAACCGGGACAAACCCGCTAAACGACCTGACCACCACGCGACTGCTCGGCACGTGGAAGAATCCGCAGCAGAACAAGGACCTGGGACGCCAGCCGTGGGAAGTGCATTTCTTTTCAACCATCCCCGACCGGGTGGTACCATACCTGCCGGACACCATTGATCCGACCGTACTGAAGAACAAATACTATCCGTTCAGCTACTTCTACGACACGGTGAGCAGCGTAACTGTTCCGGACGTGCAATCCTGGAGAGGGCTGGGAGACCTGTCCCCGGAGACAAAGCTCGCACTTCAGGACTACCTTTCGGTTCCGCTGTCTGCATCAGAGAGCAAACCCTTTCGGGAATTCCTGGACAAGACGCTGAACGGCACCAACACGTATTTCGGCAAGATCATGGCGATCCTGAAGAGCTTCTCGACCTACCAGTACCGGATCGGATTCACCGATGATGTGTCCGTGGCTCATATGGAGCAATTTCTTACCACTACGAAGGACGGGGACTGCACCGAGTTCTCGAATACCGCGGCAATACTCGGCCGGATGGCCGGCATACCCTCACGCGTGGTGACCGGTTACCTCGCCTCACGTTCCCTCCAGACGCAGTCGCATGTGCGCGGGACCTACATCCTGCAGCAGAGCATTCCTGAGCTGCAGAAATACCCGCTGAAGGACCTCTTTCTGGTGACTACGGCTCACCGTCATTCGTGGGTGCAGTACTATCTGCCGAGTTATGGCTGGGTGGACTTCGAGTCCACGGCCTTCGCCATACCTCCCCCGCCGGGGCAGAACCCGAACAACATGAAGGTAGTTATCCCGCTCATTCAGCCACAACAGGAGCCTGTCGCCGTAACCCAGTTCCCGTGGCTGCTCGTGCTGCAGGTCCTTCTGGCTATCGCAATCGGAATCGTTGTACTGCTCTATGTCTACCGCTACGGTCGGGAAGGCACGCTGCTTATCCTTACGCGGCGAAAAGGCCGCCGCGGAGCCTGGGCGCTGTATCGGGTCCTTCTGATGCAGCTTGCCGCCGCGGGATATCACCTCAAGCCTCCAACAAAGACTCCGGTGGAATACGCACAGATTCATCCGGAAGTGGAAGAGTTCGCTGCAGCGTACACCCGGCTTCGCTACCGTGAACAATCGTCCGATGTTGAAAACTCCCAGATTTGGGAACGGCTCAGCACCGGTTACCGGTCCGCACTTCGCGAGAGCCGTAAGCGCGGCCTGAAGGAATGGCTGCGGCGAATATTCAGTCTGAGGGGTCTGTACTACTAATGCAAGCAATCAGGGTTTCTCGTCTTCGATCTATGGTTCCCATTGTCGCGCTGACGATCTTTGCGGTATCGCTGCTGGCATCCTGCGCAGGAAACGGCGACTGGATACTCTTTCGCGGCAAGGGAGGCCGGGGAGAGACCGCCGACAGCATCCATCCACCGATCGGTATCAAATGGAAGCTGCAACTTCAGACCGACGGCAAGAAGGCATTTGCCTTCAACAACTTCGTAATCCGTGACAATGTCATGTACTTTGGGTCCACCGACGGGAATTTCTACGCGATGGACCTCGAAACCGGCTACATGAAGTGGGTATTCAAGACCGGCGCGCCGGTCAATTCGATACCTTACGCGGACGACAAGAACGTCTATTTCGGATCAAACGACGGGAATGTGTACGCGGTTTCGCGCGCTGACGGGAAGAAGGTCTGGGCATACTTCACGGGAAGAACCGTCCAATCCACGGTCGTGCGGTACAACAACCTCATCATCGCTTCGAGCGACGGTGGCAGTCTCTTCTTCCTCTCGCTCGACGGCAAGCTGGTCAACGAAATCCAGAATCCGGTCTGGCACCGGGACACCTTTCAGGTATACGACAATATCATCTACCTCGCCCGTGGTCCGGTATCCAATCCGCGAACTCTTGGTGCCTACGACCTGAAGACTCACACCTATCACTGGCTCCTCGATGCAAGCGTCATCAACGCTCACTGGTACTCGTTTCCTGCAATCTCGGGAAACCGGCTGTTCATTTCTACGTGTACCTTCTTCGGGGATCACTGGCAGTACGACTATTACGCGTTTCAACGGATGACCGGACAGATGCTCTGGCACTATGACGATCAGTCAGTATTCGGAAACGACCCGCCCGCGGACCTTTACAACGCGCTGGACAGAAACCTGAGTATTCTCGACTTCATGGCGCCGGCGGTATGGCACAACCGCGTCATCTACGCGAGCGGCGATACCATCCTTCGCTCATTCGACACGCACTCAGGAGCTCTCGCATGGAGCCATCAATTCAATTACCGCACAACGAGCGCACCGATGGTTGCAGGAGATCGGGTTTATGTCGGAGTACGGGGAGACGAGGGACTCGCCCCGCCCCCAAACGACGGTACGCCGCAACAGCTCAATTCCGCGTTTCGGCCGAACGGAAAGCCGGTTCCGCCGCGGCTGGTCTGTCTTTCGGCGCGAAATGGGAAGGTCATCTGGGAGATGCCGCTGGACGGTGCTCTGCTGAGCCCGCCGGTCATTGCCGGCAAATGGATAATCTTCGGCACCGATAAAAACTACGTCTACGTTCTGGAGGAGCTCGTGTAATGAGTTCGATCGGAGTTGAACAGTACGCGCGGAAAATCGAGGACATTGCCGGAAGTATAACCCGCGTCTTCGTCGGCAGTCGTTCGACCGTTGATCTGCTTCTGACCGGGCTCATAGCCGACCTGCATGTCCTCATCGAAGATGTTCCGGGTGTCGGCAAGACCACACTGGCAAAGTCGCTCAGTGCGAGTCTCGGCCTCGAGTTTTCCCGCATTCAGTTCACTCCGGACCTTCTTCCCGGTGACATAATCGGAATGACCATCTGGAAACAGGACACGCAGGAGTTCATCTTCAAACCCGGTGCCATCATGCATCAATTCATTCTCGCGGATGAGATCAACCGCGCATCGCCCCGCACCCAGTCAAGCCTGCTCGAGGCCATGCAGGAACAGTCGGTAACCGTGGACGGACATACCTACAGTCTCCCGGAGCCGTTCGTGGTTATCGCCACCCAGAACCCCTCCACATTCATGGGTGCCTTCCAGCTCCCGGAAGGTGAGATAGACCGGTTCGGCATAGCGCTCAGTCTCGGCTATCCGGACCACGCAGGTGAGGAGGAGATTCTTCGACGCTTTCAGACCGAAGAGTCTGTTCCGGATCTGCAGGCAATCGTTACCCCCGCCGAGCTTATCTCAATTCATCGCCTGGTACGCAATGTACGCATTTCGGACCCTGTACGTACTTTCATGATTGAACTGGTTCGCAAGACGCGCGAATCAACCCTCATTCAACTGGGGGCAAGTCCCCGGGCAACCATCCAGCTCCAGCGCGCCAGCCAGGGCCACGCGTTCATGCAGGGGCGGGATTTCGTCATGCCGGAAGACATCATAGCCGTGGCAGTGCCCGTTCTTGCCCATCGCATTGTCCTCTCGCAGGAAGCTCGGGTCGGATCCCTGTCCGGTTCCGAAGTCATTGCCCGTATCACAAAGGAGTGCCGCCTTCCGGTAGGAATCTGATGCAAGTAAACGTACGTCTTCTCGGCGTATATGTCCTCTGCCTTGCCTTGAGCTTTCTCGCCGGCATCTATTTCGGACCAACACTTCTGTTCATCTTCATCTTTCTGATTCTGTTTCCCCTTGCCCTCGTTACCATGACAATCATCCCGTTCGCGTTCCTTCGCGTTGAGGAGCGATGGGGAAATTCCATGCCGGTTCGGGGCGAAACGGTTCCCGTATCCATGGTCGTCGTGAACCCCTCGCTCGTGCCCGCACACGGAATCCGGGTCGAACTCACCGGCATGCCGGGACAACGGCAGACGGATCTGCTGACTCTCCATCTCCCCCCAACGACCGGGCATACGACCCATCTCGCGCTACGCTACGAACACCGAGGCGTGTACCGGATCGGAGTCAGCGCTATCCGGCAGTCGGATCCGCTTGGATTTCTGCATCTGTCCCGCGTATTCGAACCACAGGAGTTCCGGGTCTACCCGAAGCTCTACGAAATTCGAGCCTTTTCCACGGTAGTGGAGGACATTCTGGGCCGAATCGGCGGACGGAACGGACACGGGGCGGAAGACCCGGCCCTTTTCATGCAGTTGCGGGAATACCGGGAAGGAGAATCCATTCGTCACATCTCCTGGCGAAAGTTTGCAAGCACCGGAAAGCCCTTCCTGCGTGAGTTTGAGCGACAGCAGCGCAACGGTGCGGCACTCTATCTGGACACGCGAAGAGGAACAGGCACAAACAGGCGGGAACAGGAAGACACATCGCTCGAGATCTTTCTTGCCATAGGCAGATATCTCATCCGGTCGGGAATACCGGTCACATGCAGAGCACCCGGAAATGGCGAGCTGGAACAGCTTCTTGCCGGATCGGCCGCGGGCGCAAAAGATTTTACCGCCGTACTCCGGGAGGCCATCGGCACCCGTTTTGATCTGTCGGCCGAATTCGTCAACCTTCTGGCTGCCGACGCCCGGGCCGGGCTGCTCGAAAGGAAGGCGGTCATCGTTGTTACGCATCGATTCGATGAGCACATGCGCAGTGCGTGTGATAACGGAATTGTTGCGGATCTGCGGCTTGTGCTGAATGTCGCAGGTATGACACCGGTGGAACGCCAGCTTGCCGACACAAGCTCGTCGGGCGTATTTGGTGACCGGGTCGAGCTCTACCTGATCGATGATGCGGAGAAAATACCCTCAGTCCTCGAGGATGGAGTGCATGAAAGGCGTTCTCGATAAGCCAGGCTTGAAGATTGCTGTGGTCTGTTTCGGTGTACCCGCAACCGGAATAGCGGCACGGTTCCTGCTATCGGCCACCATCGGCATTCCGTTCATCATCCTGATTGCTGCCGTCCTTACCATCCCGGCAGTCAAGAGACGCACTGACCCTGCGCTGCGCTGGCAGCTGATCCACGGCCTCGTCTTCCTGGCCGGCGGAATTCTGCTCATCGGATCCATCATTATAACCCCATTCCGGTCGTACGAGGCGTGGTTTGCCTCGCTCGTTTCCGGTCAGAACACCGGGACATCCGCCGTTTCCAATCTCTTCGTCTCGGTCAGCACCTATTTCGCGGCCCTTCTGATCCCTGCGGTCATCTCCGCTGGAATCGGCTGGGCATTTGCTTCTCTGGCGATCTTTCTGCTGTTCCTCGCAGCGGTCGTTACCCAGCAGGCACTCCTCTCGGTCCTCTTTACCGTGGGAATCATCCTGATGCTCATCGTTCGAATGGTTCTCCAGCATGGACAGACAGTGCCCGCCAGGCACCTGGTGCGCTATCTGCTTTCTGTCGGCGCGCTCGCCTTCGGTCTTGCACTTCTGCTCTCCGGGCTTCCCACGAAAGCAAGTCGCTCGTTTGTCGATTCAGAGCTCTCTCCTGCGCTCCGACAGGCCGTTATTTCCTTCAATCCCGACTTTCCACTCCTGTACGATATGGCGCGCGCAAGCCGGGACTTCACGCAGAAGGAGCTCGGCGGATATCCATCGCTTTCAGGCCAGCCTATCTTCGACGTCTACGGTACACCGGGCCAGACCATATACCTGCGCATGAGCGTGCTTGACGATTACGACGGGACATCCTGGAAAATTTCGAGACAGGTACTTCACGGAGGGCTGCGATTTCGGAGTCCTTCGTATACCGACCGCTTCAACCCACCACGCATGCGCATTCGGATCCTGGCGGGCAATATCGACCTGATTCCCATGACTCTGGACACCATCGCGTTCTACGCACGCGGAGTAGCAAACGACATAGTTGAAGGCAACTACGACACCGGTTTCCGCATCGCATCGCCGCTGCCCACGGACCGGACCCTGACACTCCTGCGGGTTACACAGATCATGCCAATCCTGGCACCCGAACTGCGAAAAGCATATCTGGAGCTCCCAAAGGAGCTGCCTCCGCGCCTCACCGAGCTCGCACACAAGGTCACGCAGGGAGCCACCAGTCAGGAAGATACCCTTCGGCGGATACAACGTTACCTCGCGCAAAATTACACCTATACACTCACTCCCGCACGAAGCAATGTATCGAAGGATTTCGTTACCTCGTTCCTCTTCGGATCGAGCGGGGGATACTGCGTCCAGTTTGCAAGCGCGTTCGTCATTCTTGCACGCATCAATGGAATCCCGGCACGGTACGCAACGGGGTACCTTGCAAACATACCCGCCGACAAGAACAACGTCACCGTTACCGGACTCACCTCCCATGCGTGGCCGGAGGTCTGGCTTCCCAGCAAGGGTTGGAGCACCTGGGAGGCTACGCCCGCAGTGGATCCGGCCAGTTACCACAGAGCCGCCGATGGAGCATGGGTGTATGATTATCGCATTGAAGACAACAGCAATACATCGCGACAACTCGCGGGGATCCTCGGCGTTACGGTGCAACCGGGCACCGACACCGCTCCGGTCCAGCCGCCGGAAACGAACACCGTGGGTCCACCGGTTCTATTGTTTGCCGCGGTCGGGGCTCTCCTTCTCCTGGCGGCAGCCTTCATCCTGCTGCGTCGCAATCCGACCGGCGCATCGGAACAGGAAGTCAGATTCTATCGGTCGCTGAGAAAGACCGTGGGAATTGCAACGAGAAAGCATGGAATTCCGAATCCTGCAGAAATCGGCTGGCTCGCGTGGAATGAACATACAACCACGCACCTCGACGGTTCAAGCGGGCCCGTAAGCGAAGTCATGCAGATGGCAATTCGACACCTGTACGCGGGCCAACCGTTGCCGGCCCATGCAGTTCACGCCGTGCGCCGCGCCCGAAAAGCAATCCGGAAACGGCGCCCCTGACTCACGAGAAAGAATCCCGTATACTCGAAATCATGGAAACACACCTTCCGCCACACACCTCGGCGCTCGACAGGTTCAGAGTTGTCCTGTGCAACCCGGACAGCAGCTACAACATTGGAGCCGTCTGTCGCGCCATGAAGACAATGGGCCTTACGCGGCTCGACATAGCAGGACGAATACTCAACTTCGATCCGGAAAAAATCCGATTCATGGCCGTGCACGCATACGAAGTCTTCGATGAAGCCGGACGATTTGCAACGCTCGGAGAAGCGCTCGAGGGAAGCGTGATCTCGGCCGGCGTCACACGCCGGGGCGGGAAGAACCGCAAACACTCCCATTTCCTTCCGGAAGAGTTCGCCATGAGAACCCTGAGCGGACCATCCCGAACCTCCCTCCAGGTTCCCGGTTCGGTTGCCCTTGTATTCGGCAACGAGGAGCACGGTCTGACAACCGAAGAGCTTGCCGAATGCTCATGCGCAATCAACATTCCCTCATCACCCGCGTTTCCCTCTCTGAACCTTTCCCATGCGGTGCAGGTTGTCACTTACTCCATCTTCCGCACCGCCGCACTGCTCCATTACGATTCGATCGACATCGACGTAGAATCCGCGGTCTTCGGCGCCGAACGACCCGTTGACCGAAGGCGTCTCGATCAGTTGGTAGGCGCAGCGGTCGATTCACTCACCGCGCTGGGTTTCTTTCGTATTTCCGACAGCGAGCCGACACGCGTATTCCTGCGTGATATCATGAGCAGGGCAACCATGAGCCCGCGGGAGCTGGACATCATGACAAATATCTTCAGAAAGATACGGCACATAAAGAAATGACCATCTATTCGGCTGCAATCACCCTCATTCTGGTCATGGATCCGTTTGGCAACATTCCGGTGTTTCTGTCCCTGCTGAAAGACTACAACAGCACGCGTCGACGCATCATTATCCTGCGAGAAATGGGAATAGCGCTTGCCATCCTGATACTCTTCCTCTTCTTCGGCAAATACATTCTTGCGGGCATGAACATATCCGAACCTGCACTCGCCATTGCCGGCGGCATTATCCTCTTCTTCATTGCCATCAGAATGATTTTTCCATCACCCGTGCGCGGCGCTCAGCACGCACAGGAGGAACCGATCATCGTTCCCCTTGCCGTTCCGCTTGTGGCCGGCCCTTCCTCCATGGCGACAATCATTCTTTTTTCCACGGGACATCCCGACCGGCTCGGAATGCTGCTCGGCGCACTCGCGCTTGCGTGGGCGGTATCACTCATTGTGCTGCAGTTTTCAGATACGCTCCATCGTGCCATTGGAAGCCGTGGCCTGAATGCACTCGAGAGGCTCATGGGAATGATTCTGACTACAATGGCGGTACAGATGCTTCTGGACGGCATTCAAAAGTTCGTGGTGCACCTCTGAAGTATCAACAACCGTGTTGATGAGACCGGTTCATTGAAACGGCGGAGGGATGCAGACTTCAGCTCGATCAGCGCGTTGATGTTTCGAAAGGCCCGATGTGACCACTATCCGAGCGACTGGAGGTCTGGAGATATCGCGAACGAACGCTTTTCACGGTCCAGCATGCGCCCGGCGGGATCCGGGCATATCATATCAACACGCTTCGTGATACTTCAGGGCCGCACACGTTTTCGGTCGCGCGGGAACAGAGAGGCCTCTTTCACGTTCTGAAGTCCCAGAATCTTCTGGGTCAATCGTTCAAGACCAATTGCGAATCCGCCGTGGGGCGGACAACCGTAGCGGAAGATCTGCAGATAGTCGGAGAGCCCCTCAGGAGTCAATCCGAACTTCGGCAAGGTCTCAAGAAGCATCGGGTATTCGTTGATTCGTCGCCCGCCGGTCGTTATCTCGAGCCCGCGGAAAAGCAGGTCGAAACTCATTGTCTTCAATCCGTCCGGATAGGTGTAGAAGGGGCGCTTCTTGCGCGGAAACGCGTTAACAAACACCGCGTCTATCCCGGATTCTTCGCGAGCCCATTCGCACAGCTCGCGTTCTCCCTCGGGATTGATCTCGAATACACGCCGCCCAAGGCGCTTGGTGATGATGGCTTTGGCTTCATCATGACCGATGCGCGGAATGCCGTTGAGTTGTTCAGGGGTCGGTACATCGGCTCCCCATGCGTCGAGGATGTCCGCATGATCCCGTTTCACACCCTGAAAGACGTGACGCAGAATGTTGACCTCGAGGTCCATGAGGTCCTGCTCACTGTCAATGAATGCCATCTCGACATCCAACGAGACGTACTCGTTCAGGTGACGCGGAGTATCGTGTTTTTCGGCGCGATATGCAGCACCGATCTCGAAGACCCGCTCCATTCCGGATGCAACCATGGCTTGTTTGTAGAATTGTGGTGACTGCGCAAGAAAGACCTTGTTCTCGAAATAGTCCACGCTGAAAAGTCCGGTCCCGCCTTCGGTCCCGGTTCCGATGAGCTTGCTGGACTTTATTTCGGTGAAGTCCTGGCCGCGGAGATACTCGGCAAAGTACTGCAGGATTGCCGACTGGAGGGTAAAAATCATGCGCAGGCGCGGTATGCGAAGACTCACGAACCGGTTGTCGAGAATCGCATCTAGTCCGAGATTATCCGGCTCCTGGTTCACCGGCAGCGGAAGATCCGTCTCCGCTTTCGCGAGAACACGGGTCTCCGTGACTTTGAGCTCGGTACCCGAAGGGGCTTTCTCGTTTGCCTGTGCTACTCCGGCTACTTCGATGACCGATTCGAGCGAGAAGTCGGCCTTGCCGTCATATACGAGCTGGACAACTCCGCTGCGATCGCGCAGCAGGACGAAGGAGATTCCACCCAGCTCCCGGATTCTATGGACCCATCCGGAAAGACGTATTTCCTGACCAACATGGGCGGACAGATCTCTGGCCAGTACGCGCATTACGATTCCTCCATCAGTTGAACAAGTTCCTCGTCGCTTTCGGCTACGAGAAGCGCAGTGAGGAGGCGAGTATACACCGATTCGGTGGTGAGTGTCCCCATGGGGA
>CAZKMA010000024.1:0-65817 GCA_964553615.1 uncultured Spirochaetales bacterium
CACCAGCGAATTCGCCGGCGGGCTCGCGGCATCGAGTTCCTCAAGCGTCTTGCCTTCCAGCCTCTCGACCGAGGGGGCAAGGACACTTTCCGGACGTGTATCGGTGACGGTTACGATTGCGCCGTGACGGCAGAGATATCGTGCTGTTTCGATTCCGCCACCGTGGAGTCCGAGACCCATCACCGTAACGCGGGTGCCGCTGAGATCAGAGCCCGTCATGTTCGACTCGGTACTCCTTCAGATCCAGTTCGTTCAGATACGCCTTCAGGCGAATTCCATGAAAAGTCTCATTCCATTCAGCGGGCAGCTGCTCTTTCAGCCGCTTGAAACTCGGAAGCCCCTCGGTGAACTCTTCGGCACGCAGCGCCTCCTGGATCTCCCCCATATGGGGTGTGAGAAATTCGGTCGCACGGTAGAGGACCGGAAGTGATGCCTTTCTTCCCCCGGGCGAGGGATCGATGACAGAAAAGCAGATTGCCCGGTACTTACAGCTGAACGGATAATATGGGTAACTTCGAACTCCTTCCGGAAGAAAGAGTCGGGTGAAAAATTTGGTCAGTTCCCGGTCAATCCAGATGCCCTGGACAAAGTACCCTCGTCCTGTCTCTCCGATCCATGTCTGGGAAATCGACTGCCGTATCCTGAATGCGCGGATGCGCCCCTCTTCCACCATGACCTGGTCGAGTGGAATGAGATCCGCCTCGAGGAAGAGCTGGTCGGTCTCGTACTCCGGGGTCATGTCGTTCGTCCCTCGGGTAGTGATCTGGTAGCTCTGAGGTCTGTAGGAAAGATCGAGGCGAAGCAGGTAAAGGTATGTCTGGTCTTTAATCCGGTACAGGTGAAAGAATCCCGGGCGCAGAGTCTCGGACGGATCGAAGAGATAGGTTGTGTCGGCAAAGATCGACGGGGCAATGCTGCACAGTCGAGAGATGAACGAGCGAATGCGCCTCAGATACTCGTCTTCCGGCCGGAGTTTACGGACATCGTGATGGACCGGGATCTGCGGTATCCGAAACGTTTCCGGCAGACGGACAAAAAAGTCCTCTCCCTGGTTGTAGTGGCGCGTGTATCCGGATTCGACTGGCTGCGCACGTTTCAGCTCTTCATTGAGGTCCTCATCCGTGAAATGTAGCCGGATCTCTCCGAGAATCTGCTCCATGTGGAACTAAACTATACAGAGAACGGAGATGAATATCAATGAAGACGGTATCCTCCCATTCAGGGTTGAGGGTGGGCGAAAAAGCTTCTTGATTCCGGGCCGGCATAGGGTTAGAATTCGAACTCATGACACACACGATGTCGGTTATCCTTGCAGCGTTCAGCGTTGCAGTGTCTCTGGCGAATCTCTCGGCGCAGACAGATGCCGGACCAGCGCCGTTTGGCCTGATAATCAAGGCCGCAGGATCCGATGTCGCCGTATATCGCGACGGGAATCTTACGGACTTCGACCTTTCGCAGTCCGAATCGAAGGGCATTCCGCTTTTCGCCGGCGATCTCGTTCAGACGGGCCCGGAAACCTCGCTTGAAATCGAGTTTTTTCCATCACTGTCGACACTTTCGGTGGCAGCCAACACCACGTTCCGTCTGGTTTCACTGGATACCTCCGGCGCGTGCTCGCTTGACCTTGTCTACGGGCGTCTCCGTGCTCGGGTCCACCTGTCCGATGGTACGCCATCTGCAAAGAGTGCGGTGCCGTTTTCGATAAAGGGAGCCTCCGCCGTCGCGGATGTCACCGGCGCCGATTTCGGATACGATGTGATGGCTGTGCAGAACGGGGGAGCGCAGCCGGTTACGAAGGTCTATTGCGTTTCCGGAATCGTGAAAGTGACCCGATCGGGGCCAGGCTCGGATCGGTCAACTCCGGCAGTTTCCATCGGTCCTGCAAAGATGGTCGTCGTGGATCCGGGGGCGGGCATTGCTCCTCTTCAGGCCGAGGATATTTCCCGCGCGTTATCGGCGTACTGGGAAGGCGGTCAACTACCCACCGAACCCATGACGCGTCAGGACGCCGTGAAACGATTTCCCAACATAGAGTCCGCTGTTGCTGAGTGGTCGTCGACTCATCCATCGGCAGAAACCTCATCCGTTGCCGGTCCGGTCCAGACTCCGACCGCACAGACGCCGGCAGTTCCGGCATCGCCGGCGCCGACATTGCCGGCAAAGGAGGGCGCTCAGTCTCCATCTTCGGCGGGACCCGCGGAGGCTTCCGGAAACCAGCCGCAGCCGGAACCTTCGGGGACGGTTCTGTCACAGGTTATGCCACCGCACCCGAAAGAGAGCCACACCGTTCGCAACATCGGGCTCGGCGTCTCTATTGGCGGTGTCGTCGTGGGCGTTGCCGGGACGGTTCTCTATTTCTTTGGTCCCGCAATATTCCCTGCGCTGACGCCGTCGACCAACACCACTATCTCCGGTTATACACTTATTGGAGGAGGGGTTCTGCTTGCAAGCGGTTTGATCGTCTATCTGATAGGAGAAGCTGCACGAAGATGATCCTGCAGTTCAGGAACGCGGCTCAGCTCAGGGTGCTTTGAACCGTGTCTGCAGGAATGGGCTTATCCGTGTTCTGCTGAATCTTGTAGATTACCCAGTCGCCTCGGTCCTTTTTCATATACAGCGTGTCTTTTCGCTGAAAGGCGACGCTCTTCATCACCGAGGGTTGCTTGGACGGAGATGCAGTGGGTTCCTGGGGGAAATCCGGCTGCCACTTGATGTAGGTTGCTGTAGCAACTACGTGGTCCGGAGATTGGCTGGTCATGGTAACCTTCAGGTCCGAGACTCCGTAGACGAATGAGGAAGGCTTCAACGCCGGCTTGCCTGCGTCTACCCACTTCTGTGCATCAAGGATCCCCGAGTGCATCTCCACCGACATTCTCATTCGCGAGGTAACGAACAGGTTCATTACCTGACTTATTGTTGCGCTTCCGGCTCCATCGATAACGCAGTCCTGCATGGTTGTCTGGTCGAGCGTGTTCATGCTCATATAGAAAGTGCGCACAACCTTCTCTGCGGAGAAACCGTGCGTCGACCTCGGCTGCAGCGCCTTGCTGATGATAGTGCCAGGAATGGTTCCGACAATGAGAACCATAACGATGATCAGAACTGTCGCCTTGCCGTGTTTGCGGATGTACTCCTTCCGGTTAAACGCGCGGGTCATCCGTTTCCAGGTGGCCTCCGCCTGCTGCAGTACCATCGCCCGGCCCTGCTCGGTTACTTCGCGATACGCTCCGTTCCGGTTCCAGTCCGCGAGTCTCTCGATCCATTGTTCGAGTGAATGCATGTTGTGCTCGGGATCCCTGAGAGTTCCAATGATGAAGTTCGAGACGTCCTCGCGGATGCGCGGTTCGTGATAGACCGGATCGAGCGAATAACCTGCCCGTATCCGGATATGGACGTCTTCGATCTTCTCCGCGCGGTATGGATAGTCGCCCGTCAGGACCCGGTATGTGAGGGATGCAAGCGCGTACGAGACATTGTCCACCGATTCGAGGTCCGGGTGGTTGGTGTTCTCGTAGTAGGTAATGCGCTGGGTAACCGGCTCATGATCCCGGATTGTGTCCATGATGTCCTGCGGCAGGAAGAGCGTGGCACCGTCTTTCAGGAAGATGATTCCCCGTGTGTGATACCGGCCCACCGGAATTTGCCGTTCCACGAGCAGATGTATTGCGCGGGCAAAACGCTCGAGTCGTTCAAGTACCTCTTTCGGGTCTCCTGAAAGAGACTCCTCGAGCGTGACACCTTCCTCATACGGACCGTACATCACTACCTGCTGGTTATGCTCGAGGAAACCGCCCGGCAGCCATTCCGAAATGGTATTGTCACGAACAATCCAGCCGGGTCTGCGCTTGTGCGCGGTCAGCTGCTGTACCGCAAAACTCCGGCCGGAAATCTGCGTTGCGATGCCAAGATACGTAGTCTCGTTGCGTTCAATTGTAAGGAGTCCTTCTGCCATGGTCTTGACTTGCATTGCATTCCTGCCTGTGGTATGACGTCGAGCGCCGCGGGTGTATCTGAGGTAAATATCGCGCTTTTCATGGGAGTGGGTCAATCGCCACGAACAGGAAAGTCCTCCTCGCCGAAAACGATCGCGTTAAACACTTCGATCTCGGTGTCCGAATCCCGAAACGCGTCGGCAGGCAGGCCGGCCTTCATGCAGGTATGACGGAGCAGCGCCTCCCTGTCCCAGCCATATTCCGTGGCAACCTGCGGCAAAAGAAGTCCCGATCGCGCGCCGCGGCGAATCAGCACACCGTCGGTACCGGGTCGGATTGTCGCTCGGTCGGTTATCTGTCGGAACGGGCTCAGGACCGAGATCTCTATCCGGATTGAGTCAAGTTCGGGAAGGGAGAGGCGAGGGAAGCGTCTGTCGTCAAAGGCGCTGCCAACCGCTGCGCGCTTTACTGCATCCACGAGTTCGAAGGACGTGCCGATGTAGCCGATGCATCCGCGCAGGCAGCGTTCGCCGTTTTCCAGGAGATGGAGCGTAACGAACGCTCCAGACTTTCGCCTCAGTGCCGGCGGAACGGGACCGTAGGCTGGGTTCCGGTTCTTCAACCGTGACGCAATTGCTTCCCGGGCAACGCGGATAAGCGTCTCCCGGTCGGATTGAGACAGTTCGAACTCAGTAAACTCCGATTGAGGCATATTCGACGGTATTACTCCTATCCCGGTTGGTCGTACTCGATGCGCCGCGCCCGAGTAATTCGACGTGACCGACATCATCGGCGTAGGCAAAGAACGCGGCGAGCGTGCCTGCTCCGCAGGTGGTCAGCTCACCACGCTCGTGCGCAAGCCTGATGCGGTCTCCTTCCGAGGAAAGAATCATGTCTATCAGCCGGCCTGCTTCACGCTGCGAAATCGTGCTGTCCAGATAGTTGGTGAGATTAACCGAGAGCACGATGAGAATGTCCTTGCGCCCAAACGCGCCGAACACCTCCGTCATGGCGGATGCAAGGGTCAGTGTGTTCTGCGCGCTCGCCGTTCCCACGAGAATCGGGACTATTGCCGCACGAGGAAACAGGTACTGGATGAACGGGAGATGGATTTCGATGCAGTGCTCTTCGAGATGGGGAATGTCGTTGCGGATGAGCCTGGGGCTGCACCGTTCAAGTGCCCGGATCGATTCGGTATGCACCGGGATCAGCCCGAGAGGCGTGCGAAACCAGCCGGATTCCGGAAGAAATACCGCATCCTCCGGATCCCGGTGGACCGGACCAATGATAACGACGCGCCGAATGTCACGTGCCGCGCACGCCTTGAACGCGTCCGCAAGCACCGTTCCGCAGTAGTCGTATCCTGCATGGGGCGCAATGATTGCAGAAGCGAGTCCCGCAGGCGTTTCGGAGCGTTGGAGAAGATCGCGCACTCGATTTTCCAGAACGTCTGGCTCGTCCGGATAAAAGATACCTTCTACGATTGGTTCGCGAATTGTACCAAATTCCATATGCTCCTGAACCATACCTCTAGTATGGGATATGCGCGGACAGAATGCAACAACGGGTACATCTTGTAGCAATTTCCTGTCCGGCTCAATTCTGTATGACTACTCCCGGGGCTTGTCGATCTGCAACCGCTCAAGGCGTTCCGTCTCGAGCCGAACAGACAGATTGCGCTCCTGCGTCGGGAGGACGAGTCCTTTCTTCCCCTCTCGAGGTCTTCTCAGATACTTCACCTGCGTGTAGTAGAGTTCGGCGTAGCCCGATGACCGTGCCTTTGAGTAAAACACGGCGAGGTTGCCGGCGTCAAGGAGTGTATCTAAAGGTATACTCTTCCCGGGTATATGTTTGATGAATACGTACGCCCCGGGGTAGTCCCGTGTGTGCAGCCAGACATCGTTTCCGCGCGCGACATGGCGCAGCATCCGGTCGTTCTCCGTCGCGGACCGGCCAATGAGGATGCGGTACGGCCCGGAACGAAATTCGAGACCGGGAAGAACCTGCTCTTTGCCTCCTCCCTGTTTTTCGTCAGCAAGAGTCCGACTCATCTCCCGGTATTGCTCGCGAAGGCGGGGGAGATCCTCGGTGGCAAGAGTTGCCTCAGCCTCCGATGAAAGGGCGGAGAGAGAGAGTTCAAGATGCCGGATCTCATCCCGCACTATTTCAAGACCGGAATGCGCTTTCTTGTACCGCTCGTAGTATTTTTCGGCGTTTGCTGCAGGAGAGAGGGTAGCCTCGAGTGGGATGCGGATCTCCCGTCCCTCGTCTTCATAGTTTTGAACGTTCACCCACTCCTCTCCACGCGTAATACGATGGAGATTAGCCATGATGAGGTCGCCGTACAGTTTCTGCTGCTCGGCACGTTCATACTCGGAGAGACGGAGCCGCAGTCGTCCTATGGCTGATTGTATTCGCTCGTCCCGATCTGCGTAGAGCCGCTTCAATCGGTCTTTCAGCCGGATTCGCTCCTGGTCCTCCTCTCGTTGACGGTACTCCGCCTCTATTCGAGCATTGAAATCCCCGCTTCCCTCCGATTGCCTGATCTCGAACACTTTCGCCGGTCGTTCGCCGGACCGTTCCATAGCACGTGAGATTTCCTGCTCCGGATTGAACTTCTCTCCGGAGATCTCTCCTCGCGACGGTCTTCGATACAGTGCATCCAGGATGGTGCCGCGGGAGTCACAGACGACGATATTGGCCGCGCCGCCCCAGAGGCGTATCCATAGCACGCTCTCCTCATCTCCCCGGCGGACATCAATGTGGATTATCCGTTCATTTCCCAGCTGCTCGCAGCCGGAAATCCGTCCTCCGCGGATGCGTGAGCGGAGGAACTCGGCGAACCGCTGCGTCTTCTTCGCCTTGCGGATTGAACGTGACATTCGATGGATTCTCGTTGCCCGGGGGGCGAGTGAGATGAAGAGCAGAAATGGTTCGCCGGGTCGATAGAGTTCAAGAACAAGACTCGAAAAGGAAGGCTGATGGATCCCCTGGATGTGGCAGCCGGGAAGTTGGAGCTCCTCCAGGATCAGATCAATCTCTTTCCAGTTCAGCGACATAGTGTTCAGGGTGACTCAGCGACAGAAAGGAAGAGGCTCATGTCATCTTCGGAAAAGAAGACCAGCCTGACCTCATGCGGCGTCTCGTGCCCATTCAGAAAGTCCCTAATTGTCGCAATGACTATTTTTGCCGCTCGTTCCCGCGGAAAACCGTAAATTCCGGTCGAAATTGCCGGAAACGCAACGGTACCGAATCTCTGCTCATGTGCCAACGCAAGGCTGCTCCGGTATGCTCCGGCGAGGATGGCGTCCTCATTGCGGGACCCGCCATGCCAGACAGGCCCGACGGTATGGATAACGTGAGCGGCGGGCATTCGTCCGCCGGTAGTCAGCGCAGCTTCGCCGGCCGGCAGCCCATCGGGATATCGTTCCTGCCGCAACTTTTTGCATTCCTCGAGAATCGCCGGGCCGCCTGCGCGATGAATCGCTCCATCGACTCCTCCGCCGCCCATGAGCGAAGAGTTCGCGGCGTTGACGACGGCATCTACCTTTTCCCGGGTAATGTCTCCCTTCATCACGATGAGACGTCCTTCAAGAAGCGACTTCATTGGTTACCTCCTGCGCGGCCGGACTGCTCAGTCGGGCCCGAATATCTGCAACAAGGTAGAATGAACCGGTTACGAGAACAGGAAGCGACGGCGAATGAAGAGTTGAACGCCGGATTGCCTCACGAATTGCATCGCCGGGATCCAGGATGAGATCTGCGGCCGGATTGTACTGCCTTATCGCTTCATGGACATCCCCCGGGTGCGACTGCTTGAAAAATCCGGGAGTAGTAACAATGATTTCAGGAAACGCAGGTCCGAGCAATTCTGCCATTGCCTTGAAGTTCTTGCCGTCCACCGCGCCGAATACCAGCACTCCCTGCTGATGCGGATGAAGCTCGCCGAAGGTAGAAAGCACCTTCCGAATTGAAGCGGCCGTATGTGCCCCGTCAAGCAGAACCGGAGGATTCGACTGCACGATTTCCATTCGCCCGGGAAGGAATGTGTCGGCCAGACCCTCTTCAATGGTCCGCGAGTCGATCTCCGGAAAGAGCGAGTGCACAACCAGGGCGGCGAGCGATGCGTTTTCTGCCTGCATGGCTCCGATAAGGCGGAGAGTTGCCCGATATGAGGCTCCGCCTGCGAATTCCACCGAAAACCGGGTGCCCGTAAGTGTCGTTTCCGCCGCAAAACTCTGAACGCAGTCCGTAAGCGGTACACATTCGCTGCCGAGCTCACCGGCACGCTCCTTCAGAACGTTGAACGCTTGAGAGAGTTGGGCACCGACAAAGACCGGTTTGCCCGCCTTGATAATGCCGGCCTTCTCTCCTGCAATCTGTTCAATCGTACTGCCGAGGATATCGGTGTGCTCGAGCTCGATCGGCGTAATCACGCTCGCCTCCGATCGGATGATGTTTGTTGCATCCAACCGTCCGCCGATGCCGGTCTCTATGACGGCCCACGAGCAGCCGGTCCGGCGGAACGCCATGAAGCCGAGCAGTGTGAGCAGCTCGAAGGTTGTTGGCAGACGTTCGATGTCCCGGTATTTCTTCTCTATCTCGTCTACGCCTGTCTTGATTTCCCTGATGAGATCGAGGTAGAGCTGATCGGAGAACTGCGTTCCGGCCCTCGTTACCCGTTCACGATACGACACGACATGGGGTGATGTGTACAGCCCGGTGGCTATCCCGGCATGCTCGAGAACGGATGCAATGAAGGTGGCAGTCGACCCCTTGCCCTTGGAACCAGCCACGTGAATAAACTTCAGCCCCGTTTCGGGATGGCCGAACTCGTCGAGCAGGAACTTCATGCGTTCGAGCCGGTAGGAGCGAGGCTTGTGCTGTCGTTCGAGATTTGTAAACGATTCAATGTAGTTGAACGCACTGTCGAGACTGTCCAGGTGAGCCATCGTATTTCGGAATCCGCCTCAGCCTTTTTCGTAACGCCTGCGCAAAGCTCCAGCGTGAGCCGGAAAACCCTCGTAGTCGGCAAGTGCGATTACGTGGTCCGCGGCCTCAGCCAGACCCTTCTCGGTAACATGTACCACCGAGGAGTACTTTACAAAGTCCCTGACAGATACCGCCGAATAGGTGCGAGCCTTTCCACCGGTCGGTAGGACCGCGTTTGCTCCCGCCAGATAATTGGCAACCGAAAACGGCGTCGTATCGCCAAGGAGAATCTCGCCCGCATGTTCTATGAGTGACAGTGTCTCCCAGGGATTCAGCGTCTGTATCTGAAGATGCTCGGGAGCAAACTGGTTTACGATATCTGCGGCTTCTTCGATGTCGCTGCACTGAAAAATCGCTCCGTAGTGTGAAAAGACTTCGGACACGAATGTTCTGCGAGGTTCCGGCAACGCGGCAATGAGCTCCGGCACTATTGTCGCCACAGCCTCCGCGACCGGCAGGCTCGGGGTAACAAGCACTGCGGAAGAATCGGCACCGTGTTCGGCCTCAATGATCAGGTCCACCGCCACCTTGAACGGATCCGCATCACGGTCGGCAATGATCATCGACTCCGACGGGCCTGCCGGGAGACCGACATCCACGTCTCCATTCACAATCCGCTTTGCCGCCGACACGTAAGCGCTTCCTGGACCGATAATCTTGTGCACACGCGGTACCTCATCGGTCCCGTATGCCAGTGCGGCGATAGCCTGGGGACCTCCAACGCGGTAGATCCGATGAACCCCGCATGCGCGGGCTGCATACAAACATGCCGGGTCTACAGAACCACCGGGACCCGGAGGAGTAACTACCGCAATGTCCGCTACCCCTGCCACTGCAGCCGGTACAGCGAGCATGTAGAGCATTGAAGGGAAGCTGCCGCGGCCTCGGGGCACATACAGCCCGACTGACGGGATAGGGCGAGACCGCTCTCCGGCAAGAATACCGGGGCGGATCTCCCGCAGTTGGAGCCCCTGTTCCACCTGGTTTTCGTGAAACCGGCGGACATTCTCTATGGCGTAGTCGAGCGCACTTCGAACCTTCCCGTCCAGGGAAGCCTCGGCGGCGTCGAGTTCTGCGGGTTCCACGGCAAGGGGTGTACCCGTGAGGTCTATCTTATCAAATCGAAGCGTTGCGTCTCTGATGGCGCTGTCGCCGTCCCGTCGTACCGCATCAACAAGCTCGCTGACACTATGGGTAACATCGGATATGTCCGCCTCGGACCGAGTCAAATATCTGAGTCTGTCTTGGGCGGAAAGGTCGCCCCACTGCTGAACAGCGATATCCATGTTGCCTCCCGGATACCTTGAACTTACTCCGTCCTCATGGGTGAGTCAACGGACGTCCTGTGGATCATCCGGGAGCCTGCGGCGGAACAGGATGATGTGCACCAGATCATACGCGAAGAGAAAAGTGCCCTGAATGATGATGCCCCACCCGGTCCCGAGTATGAATGCGCCGCGGTTGCCCCAGATGACAGCCACGAGTATTCCGGCAACTACATACAGGGTGTCAGCAAACGTGTTGATACGGAGAATGTGATACAGCCTCCGGAGCGCCCGCTCCGCCTGCTCGATGTCGTGGGGTGCGCGGGACCAGCGCACCCCCGCGATCATTCCGATTGCTGCGATGACGCCGTCTATTGTTCCCCAGATCAGTGCCTGGAGTCCGAACCCATCGAGAAAGCCACTTCCGGCCGCAACGAGCACAATTCCCGTAACGATGCTTATTATCGACCACGCAGCGAGCCTGATGCCAAGTTGCCTTTGAAACAGATACACCATTTCCGGTAATCATCGCCAATTCTGCCGCTTCCGACAACACCAAATGAGCGTTAATTCGAGCCACGGTGCGCTGACCGGGCCATGAAACTACCCACCGATGCTCTTGCTTGCCTTTTTCGACGTCTTGGGGTAGGGTACGGACAATAGTTAAGTCCAAGGAGAAACGCATGGTCATCAAGCCCATGATCCGGAATAATCTCTGCATGAACGCTCACCCCGAAGGCTGCGCTGCCTATGTGGCACGGGAAATTGCGTACATCCGTTCCAGGGGACAGATCAAGAATGGCCCGCAGAAAGTGCTCGTCATCGGCTCATCAACCGGCTACGGCCTCTCCTCCCGAATAACCGCCGCCTTCGGTTGCGGTGCGGGTACCATCGGTGTTGCGTTCGAACGGGAAGCGTCGGAAAAACGTACCGGCACTGCCGGATGGTACAATACTATCGCTTTCGAGGCGGAGGCGAAGAAAGCGGGCCTTGTGGCGGAATCCATCAATGACGATGCATTTTCTCACGAGGTGAAACAGCGGACAGTTTCCCGCATCCGGGAGCTGTTCGGAAAAGTTGATCTGGTTGTTTACAGTCTGGCCTCGCCTGTTCGAACCGATCCGGATACAAAAGAGATGTATCGATCCGTGTTGAAGCCCATCGGTAGTAGCTACACAGCGAAATCAATTGATCCCATGACTGGAGAAATCAAGGAGATGTCGGTCGACCCCGCGACGGAGGAGGAGACACGTCAGACCATGAAGGTCATGGGTGGCGAAGACTGGATGCTCTGGCTGAAGACTCTGCTCGAAGCGGGAGTCCTCGCGGAAGGCGTGAAGACTGTAGCCTACTCCTATATCGGCCCCGAGCTGACCCGTTCCATCTATCGGGAGGGTACTATCGGGAAGGCGAAGGAGGATCTCGAACGGACTGCAGCGGAACTGACCGCGCAGCTCGAGTCGGTGGGCGGGAACGCCTATGTTTCGGTGAACAAGGCGCTGGTCACGCGTTCGAGCGCGGTCATACCGGTTGTTCCCCTGTACATTTCAATTCTCTTCAGGATCATGAAAGAAAAGAATATCCATGAAGCATGTATTCAGCAGATGTACCGTCTGTTCGCGGACCGTCTCTACGCCGAAGGAGAGACCGCAGTGGATTCTCACGGGCGAATCCGACTGGACGATTGGGAGATGCGTGAGGACGTGCAGAGCGAAATCAGCCGCCTCTGGACAACGGTGACCACTGAGAATTTGAAGTCAATCGGGGACCTTGCACAGTATCAGGAGGATTTCCTGCAAATACACGGTTTCGGTTTCGATACCGTCGACTATGAGAAGGACGTTACTCCTTAGTCCGCACGCTGCAAGGACAGAACCGCCGTAAGCTCCGGCAAACCGCCGCAATCTCCGGCGGTTTTTTTGTGCCCGGATCCAACGGAGGAGAGATGTCCGGGGACTTCTTAAGGTAGCTTTAAAAAGTTTCTTGCGCTGCGGCGGGGACGGGTATATCATGGTCGCAGGAGGATATCATGAACGAGTTTTTCGCCGATATTCCAGTTATCCCATATGAAGGAAAAGAATCACGCAATCCGCTCTCATTCAAGTACTACAACCCGGACGAGAAGGTGGGAGACCGGACAATGCGGGAGCACCTGCGCTTCTCGCTCGCCTACTGGCACACCATGACCGGCGGGGGTGTTGATCCGTTTGGCCGTGCAACCATGATCAGACCCTGGCTGTCCATCTCCGACCCGATGGAACAGGCGCGAGCACGGATGAGGGCGCTCTTCGAGATTGCGCAGAAATTGCAGATCGACTATTTCTGCTTTCACGATCGGGATGTTGCCCCGGAAGCAGATACCCTGAAGGAGACGAACCGGAACCTCGACGAGATCATCGGGTTGACCAGGAAGCTCATGGCGGACACCAACGTGAAGCTCCTGTGGGGAACCGCGTGCCTGTTCACTCACCCACGCTTCGTCCACGGCGCTGCGACTTCTCCAAACGCGGAGGTATTCGCCTACGCTGCGGCTCAGGTCAAGAAGGCCATGGAGGTCACCAAGGATCTTGGCGGCTCCGGGTATGTCTTCTGGGGTGGCCGGGAAGGGTATGAGACACTCCTGAACACCGATATGGGACGTGAGGTGGACAACCTCGGGCGCTTCATGAACATGGCCCGCGACTACGCCCGGGAGATCGGATTTGACGGGCAGTTGCTCATCGAACCCAAACCGATGGAACCGACAAAGCACCAGTATGATTTCGATGCCGCCGCATGCGCCGCCTTTCTGCGGAAATATGAACTCGCGAATGACTTCAAGTTGAATATCGAGATGAATCATGCAACCCTCGCCGGTCACACGTTTGCCCACGAGCTTCACTATGCGCGAGCCAACGGCATCCTCGGGAGTGTCGATGCAAACCAGGGTGACTATCTCCTGGGATGGGATACCGATCAGATGCCGACCGATGTGTATGAGGCCACCTTCGCCGCGTATGAAATCCTGAAGAACGGCGGTCTGCACAAGGGTGGGCTCAACTTCGATGCGAAACTGCGCCGCGGTTCATTTGAGCCGTCCGACATTTTCCACGGCCACGTTGTTGCAATGGATACCTGGGCTCGTGGCCTGAAGACTGCTCATGCAATGTTGAAGGGCGGTGAGCTCGAGAAATTCGTCGAGGAGCGGTATGCCTCCTGGGGAAGCGGCATCGGAAAAGAGATTACCTCCGGAAAGGTCGGATTCAAGGAGCTCGAACGCTACGCGATGGATCACGATCAGATCTCGAACGTGTCCGGTCGTCAGGAAATGCTTGAAGGCATAGTAAATCAGTACCTTTCCCGGATCTGAACTCCATTCAGGCCGACCGGGTTCGGTCGGCCTTCGATCCGCCGTGCTTCGACTCCTTCAGAAACATCGGGAGCTCACGAAGCCGCAAATTGCGCATGCACTGGGAAGGAGCATTCCTGCAATTACCGCTCATGTGAGAGCACTCGCGGACCAGGGATACCTCGACGAGTCGGTCGCGGCCGATTCGACCGGCGGCCGCAGGCCGCGTCTCGTCCGATTCAAGCCGGATTCCCGGTTCCTGATGGCGGCGGACGTCCGTCCGGATTGTGTACGTGCGGTCCTGACCGATCTGGACACCCGCATTCGGAGCGATGTTACTGTTCCGCTCAACCCGGGCCTCTCTTCGGCCGAGCTCGTGGATCGAATTGTTGTCTGTTGCTCGGCTGTCATGCCGCAGGATTCCGATTCCCGTTCGCGCGTGGTGGGGCTCGGGTTGTCGCTGCCCGGTACCGTCCATCCGGACACGCTCGAACTGGAGTTTGCGCCCAATCTGGGGCTGCGAAACACGAGCTTCGCCGTCCTTGCCGACCGGCTCGCACTTCCCGTCTGGATCGATAATGAGGCGAATCTTGCCGCGCTTGCGGAGCTGCACGTTGGCGGTCACGGTGATCTCAGACATCTCCTGTACGTCTCGGTGACGCAGGGCATCGGTGTAGGGGTGGTAATGGATGGTCGTCTCTACCGTGGCTCCAGTGGGAAGGCGGGGGAGTTCGGTCATATGACCATCGTTGCCGGTGGGAGGCAGTGCTCATGCGGGCGCCGCGGCTGCTGGGAACGATACGCTTCAATATCTGCGCTCGTGCAGGAATACCATGAGCACGGAGGGTCCTCCCCGGTGCGCGAGTTCGAGGAGTTCATCGAAGCGCTGCGCGGGGAGGAACCAGCTGCAACGGCCGCGTTCGAACGGTTCACGGATGGGCTGGTGACCGGTATCCTGAATCTCGCAGTTGGACTGGACCCGGATCGAATAGTCGTCGGCGGACGGATTGCGGGATTCGCCGATTGCCCGCCAATTGCCGGCGGCGTGCAGGCAGCGCTGGAAAAAGGGATTTCCGGGTTCGATGTCGTCATCTCCCGCCTCGGGGACGATGCCTCAATCCGTGGAGCTGCGCTCCTGCCGCGGAATACGGTGATTACGTCCGGGCAACCGTTACCCCTTTTGTAAATCGCCCCGTTTTGCTATTTTAACCTGCAATGAACATGGAAGCATTCGTACTCGGTTGCGGCGGGATGATGCCGTTGCCGGGACGCCATCTCACGTCGGTACTCCTCCGACGTGAAGGAGAACTATTTCTCTTCGACTGTGGAGAGGGAACCCAGGTTTCCATCCGCAGCCTGAACCTCAAGTGGAAGAAGATCTCTGTAGTCTTCATCTCTCACACCCATGCCGACCACATAACCGGTCTGGCGGGAATTCTCATGCTCTCGGCCCAGGTCGAACGCAACGAGCCGCTATACATCATTGGACCGCCGCGAATTCGGGAATTTGTGGAGATGAACCGGCAGATTCTGGAAATGTACATCAATTACCAGATAGTTGTGCAGGAGATAGAAAACCCTTTGGAGCCTCAGATCGTATACAAAGGCAAAGGTTTTCATGTCCGGTCGTTTCCTCTGAAGCATTCCCGGGTATGCGTCGGGTACGTTCTCGAAGAAGACGTGCGTCCGGGTGTGTTCCACCCCGAGCGTGCGGGTGAACTCGGGGTACCGCGGGGCCCGATGTGGTCTATGCTCCAGAACGGCAAACCTGTCACGCTCGAAGACGGACGGACCGTTGAACCGGCGGAAGTCATGGGCACTGCCCGGCGGGGACGGAAGTTTTCTTACGTTACCGACTCCCTTCCGGTACCTGCCATTCCTGAGCAGGTCGGCGGATCGGACCTCCTCATCTGCGAGGGCATGTTCGAACGTGATCTTGCCGAAAGCGCGCACTCGAAGCGCCATATGACCGCGGAAGATGCGGGGCGCATTGCGCAGCAGGCGGGTGGAGTGAAGAAAATGGGTCTCATTCACTATAGTCCCCGCTACACCGAGCGTGAGCTGAAGAAACTGCTGCACGAGGCACGGCAACACTTTCCGGACACATTTCTGACGCGGGACCGACAGAATATTGCCATCCCGAACGAGGACTAGTGCCGTAGAGGCTCAAGAAAGCGGAGGAATCAATGATCGAAGTGGAGCATGTGGACAAGCTCTACGGCTCATTTTCTGCCGTCCGGGACGTTTCGTTCCAGGTCGGAAACAACGAAATTGTTGGTCTGCTCGGCCCGAACGGGGCGGGAAAGACAACCATCATGAAGATTCTCACATGCTACCATTTCCCGTCTTCGGGACGGGTACAACTGAACGGTTTCGACATCTATGAGAATGCCCTCGAGGTGAAACGGTCGGTCGGGTACTTGCCGGAGAACGCGCCGGTGTACGGTGATCTGACGGTTCTCGAGTATCTGGGGTTCATAGCGGACGTGCGGTATCCGGGAAGGGAGTCTCCGAAGAATGCTCGCCTGGATTGGGCAATCGAGGAGTGCGGCCTCGGATCGGTAGCGAATCGATCCATTTCAACGCTTTCAAAGGGTTTCCGGCAGAGGACCGGACTCGCGCAGGCGATTCTCCACGACCCGTCAATCCTGATCCTGGACGAGCCGACAAGCGGACTCGATCCGAACCAGATTGCAGAGATACGAAAGCTCATTCGCCGTCTTGGCAGTGAGAAGACGGTGATCCTCTCAACGCACATCCTTCAGGAGGTGGAGGCGGTGTGCGACCGGGTGCTCATCCTGAACGAGGGTAGAATTGTCGCAGAAGGAACGACCGAGGAGATCGGGAGGGAGATGAAGGGCGACGACATAATCGGTGTTGAACTGAAGATTCCACGCCCAACATCCGGCGGGGGAACGACAACGTCGATTGCAGAAGAGCTCCGCGACATTCCCGGTGTGAACAGGGTAATCAATGCCGAATCCGGCCGGTCAGATGGAGTGGTTTCCGTCCAACTCTCCATGAAAGCATCTCCCGATAACGGAGAGAAGGTTTTTGACTGGGCCGTCTCCCGAGGCTACAAGATTCTGGCGATGACACCGCAGCGGGTAAGTCTGGAGGAGATCTTTGCCCGGGTTACAACCACGCGTCCTGACACGAAGGAGATTGCCGGTGAATAACGTTGTGGCGGTTTTGCGAAAGGAGCTGCGGACGTATTTCAATTCACCAATTGCGTACATTGCGGTTCTGTTCTTTCTGGTATTTACCTCAGTCTGGCTGTTCTATATCCAGCAGTTTGTTGCACAGGATGTGGCCAGCCTGCGGATCTACTTCGCGGTCATGCCGCTGGTTTTTATTGTTCTTCTTCCCGCCATCACCATGCGCATCTGGGCAGAGGAGAACAAGCTGGGAACAGTCGAACTCCTGTTGACCCTCCCGTTCCGTGAAGGCGAGTTGGTGGTCGGCAAGTTCCTCGGTTCTTTCTTCATCCTGTTCATCATGATTCTGCTCACCGTACCGGTTCCGCTCACGGTTACCCGGCTGGGAAGCTTCGAACGAGGAGAAATCGTCGGTCAGTACATCGGCCTGCTTCTTCTCGGCGGTGCCGGAATTGCGGTCGGTCTTTTTATTTCCTCTGTATCGACGAATCAGATCACTGCGTTCATTGTAAGCGTTGTAGTCCTTCTTTTCCTCACCATCGTGAATCGCATCAACTCCATTGCTCCGGTGCCCCCGGGCCTGGCGGAAATGTTCAACTACTTTTCCCTCGATTATCACTTTCAGGGCTTCATCAAGGGACTGATCGATTCGCGGGACGTCGTGTACTACCTGCTGCTGGCCTTTGTATTTCTGTACCTGAATATGAAGGTTCTTGTTTTCCGGAAGTGGAGGTAGTCGGCATGTCACGGAGAACTCAGGAACAGATCATTGTAACCCTCGTTGCTGCGGCGGTGGTTCTTCTTGCGCTGAATTCGGTCCGCTTCTTTTTCCGAGCAGACATCACCGAGAACCATATCCGATCGATTTCGCCGGTCTCGGTCAGGATGCTCTCCAGTCTGCAGGACCAGGTGAGCATAACCTACTACGTGTCCGACCGGTTGAAGGGGTTGACCCCGGAAGTCCAGCAGATTCAGGATCTCCTCTACGAGTACGCCGCCCACTCATCCGGCAAGGTGCGAATTTCAGTGGTGGATCCTGCAAAAAAGGGAATTGAAAAGCAGGTGCAGGCGGAGGGCGTTGTCCCCGAGCAGATCCAGGTTGTGCAGCAGGACCAGCAGAGTCTTGCGACCGTCTACAGTGGAATAGTCATCAATTATCTCAACCGCTCAAAGGCAATACCGCTTGTTTTTGATACCTCGACACTCGAGTACGACCTGACCTCCGACATAATGCACCTTTCCACGAATACGCAGCCGGTGGTCGGTATTCTCCTTGGAGACAACGGAGAGACCTTGAATCAGAACTATCGGATGCTCGGGACCGCGCTGTCTCGGAATTATTCCGTACGTCAGGTTCAGCCGGGGGAGACGATTCCTCCGGACATATCAGTGTTGTTCGTAATCGGAAATCGGGATCTCGATGAGTTCGATCTCTTTCCCATCGATCAGTACATCATGAACGGCGGAAAGGCGCTATTTGCGGTTGACGGCGTGAATGTCGATCTTTCGCGCAACCTTGCCTCTACGCCGGCCGGCAACTCCCCTCTGCTCTCTATGCTGAAGGAATACGGTGTACAGGTTGAACAGAATCTCGTCCTGGACAAGCATGAACGACGAATTCCGATTCGGCAGCCTCAGGGAAACGTGATGGTTCAGACACTCGAGCCGTATCCGTTGTGGATATCCATCCTCAAACAGGATGTGAACGCGTCGAATCCAATGACCGCACATTTCGCCGGGCTGGACCTCTACTGGGCCAGTCCGTTGAAACTGGAAAAGCGCTCCGGGGTCACCGATACACCGCTCTTGAGCACTTCTTCAGACTCATGGCTCATGAAACCACCCTTTTCAATGAGCCCGACAAATCCTGCCGCACTTCGCAAGGATGCGGCGAGTACCCCGGGACCGTACATTGTGGGTGCCACGCTCGAAGGTAATTTTGAGAGCTATTTTGCGGGGAAACAGATTCCGACTCGCGCCGGAGTGAAGCGCGACTGGAAAAAGATCATACCCGATATCAAATCCTCCCGCATTGTCGTCATCGGCGATGCACAGTTCGCGAGCGATATCGTGCAGTATTCAAACAGCAGAT
The DNA here is from genome assembly GCA_964553615.1 of uncultured Spirochaetales bacterium. Classification (GTDB taxonomy): domain Bacteria; phylum Spirochaetota; class Spirochaetia; order DSM-27196; family DATKUC01; genus DATKUC01. Next base: position 18,768 of record CAZKMA010000024.1, read on the forward strand.
ACAACATGACATTCCTGGCGAATGCAGCGGACTGGCTCTCGAACGAGAACGCCCTGTTGAGCATCCGTACTCGCGCCACACGCGATCTTCGCCTCAATGCCATCCAGAATCCCGCGCTTCGGCAGTTCACGGTCTTCGTTGCCGAGTTCATTAACATTTTTCTCATACCGATTGGAGTAATCGTCTTCGGGATTGCCCGGATGTACCGCAGACGCAAACGTGCGTATACGCATCAAGGAGAGGCGTAATGGATTTTCGCAGGAGAGTGACGATTCTGTCGGCTCTCATCGGCCTCCTCGGCGTAACACTGGTGCTCGGCGCGGTATTCTCATTGCAGACCCGCGGTCTCCGTACCACCGTACAGCAGGTCTTTCCCTCATTGCAGGCCGATGCGGTTACATCCATCAGCATCGCCACGCCTGACACCGCGCAATCGAGCGCCGGGAGCGTTTCTGAATCGGTCGTGGAGCTTTCGAAGAACGCCTCGGGGCAGTGGACGGTAAAGTCGGGAGGGATTTCGTTTCCTGCCGACGAGTCGAAGATCAACAGTTTTTTGTCCGACCTCGCCAGGCTGCAAACTTCACGGACAGTAACACGAAATCCGGCACTCTACCCGGATTTCCAGCTGGAAAAATCGGCGGCTCACCGGGTGACCATAGTCTCGTCGCGCGGGCCGCGCCTTGAAATGTATTATGGAAAAGACGCGGTGGGGGGCGGCTATGTCCGCATAGGGAACGACCCGGCAGTCTATCTTGCCGACCAGTCACTCAACTACTACATGACCCGTGGTGCAGACGGGTGGGATGATTTGCGACTCTTTCCAGGTACCCTCCGATATTCGGATATTCAGGAAATCGATGTGAGCTTTCAGCCTGGAATTTCACCCCAGCAACGCGGGCTGGTCAAGATAAGCGGCAAGCCGGATCCACGGCTGCCGCCGAGTGTTCACTCAACCGGGTACCGCCTTGTCAGGAGGCAGACAGCTCAGAGTCCGAATACCTGGTTCTACGAGGGAGACCTGTCGATTACCCTCGATCAGCCGCAGGTGGAATCCGTTGCGCGGGAGTTTGCAAATCTGACCGGGAGCTCCTTTGTAGATCCAGCCGCCGCCTCGACTGCCGGGACGGGTGTGGACGGCCCGGGTATTCAGGTCAGGGCGGTAAGCGGAAACGGAAGTGCCTTCACCCTCAGTATCGGAAAGAGTGCCGCAAAGGATGTTTTCTACGTGCGGCCTCACGGCCCCGGTGTGAAAACAGACGCGGAGGGCAAGACGTTCACCTATCGGATCAGCCGCTGGTATCTCGAGAGACTCCTGAAGCCCGTTGACGACCTCGAGGCACGAACGGGCACAGCGGCTCAGAACGGCGGCACGGCGGGCGGCAACTGAATGGATTCGGGAGGAGTAGAGCGGCTGTTTCCTAGTCCGGTGATCCGTCTTTTCCGGCAATGAAGGCCCGGTACCGCTGTGGATCCGGGTGAAATCCGACAATCCGGCTCGACGAGTCTTCACCCGCCTTTGCGACCGCCTGGCGTGCCTCTTTCAGTATCTGAGGACCATCGGTGAGTCGTCCGTTGCGGGAGCTCAAACCAATCTGTACGGGTGGCAGTCTGTGTTGCCGCACGAATGGCGCGGCCTTGCGCTGGAATGCCTCCGCAGATTTAATACCCACATTCAGTTCGGTGTTGGGGAGAATTACAAAGAATGTTTCCGTATCGAATTCGAAGGTGAGATCCTCAAATGCATAGTGGGCGAGGACAAGATTTGCGGCCTGTCCGTAGAGTGCCGGTTCGGCCGATATCCCGGGAAAACGGATCTGAGCCACCGAAAGATCCTGTTCGTTGAACGCCGCTCGTTCCAGCTCCAGCGTAAGGCGGCGGTCAAGGTGATTTCGGTAACTGATCCCGGTGCGCCGGGAAATAACGCCGTCTGACCGCGGCTGCGGCTCTTGCGCGTCTTCTGTGATCGGTTCCGGGGCGACCGAGCTCATCATTCCGGCATTCACCGGTGCCCGAAATTGTTCGTCTGCCGTCTCCGCTTCGGTTACATGCCTGAAGACGGGCTCGGGCGAATGCTCGAGGGGAACCTCTTCTTCCCGCTTGTGTGTCACCATGAGAAGCACCATTATGAGCAGCGTGACCATCGCGTACAACAGGGTAAGGACAAGGCTGTCGCGGATAAGTGGATAGACATCGCTGTTTCCAATAACGGTGAAGACCCCTGCGACCAGATAATTCCGACCGTCTGATCCATCGAAACTGTCGGAGATCTTCGCGCTGGTGAGATCGTTGTACTGAAACTCCGGAATACCGACGGTTTTTGAGACATCCGTTCCCTTTGACGGCAAAAGTGATGGGTTTCGGGCCCAGAGATATTCGGTGCCGCCGGTGTAGCTGTAGACGGTCAGCAGCTGGATGGCTGGATCGTTCTTTATGATTCCGCGCATTGCATCACGGAAACGCTGGGGCGTTACCGACTTGTTGGTGAATGCTTCCTGTGCGGTCTGCCGCACCAGCTGTACCGTTGCCGATGCCTGATTCAGGTTCTCGTCGCGGGTGACGTTCAGGCGAAGCACGAAGATCACCGCAAGGATCGCGAAAAACAGAATCGTGATAATCGTGTACACCACGCCGAGCTTCTGTCCCATATAGCACATTATACGGAAAACTCGGGAAATGTGAACTGATTTTTATTTCCTCTCTTTTCGGCGCTCGCTTTGAGGTCTACAATAGGAATATGACCGTACGCAGACGGTCTCTTTCGGCCGGCTGGTATCCGGAAAAGCCGGGAGAGATCAGGGAATGGATCGAGGACTGGGTCGCCGCGGATGTCACGGTCGAAAAGAAGACCGCAGTTGCAGGCGTGGTTCCGCACGCGGGGTGGTATTTTTCCGGGGACCTCGCGTTTCAGGTCATGCGCCGTCTTAGTTCCGATGTTGAGACGGTCGTGGTTGTCGGAGGCCATCTCTCCTCGGACGCCCGCTGTATGGTGGCGGGTGAGGACGAGTATGAAACGCCCCTCGGAAACCTTACCGCGGATTTGTCTTTGCTGCGCCAAATCGAGGACCGAATCGAGTGCATTTCCGACACGATCGGCGACAATACCGTGGAGGTACAACTCCCCCTCATACGGGCGCTTTTTCCGCGCATCCAGGTGCTTGCAATGAGGGCGCCGGCCTCATCGATTTCCGTTGCTCTCGGACGGAGCATCGCGGAGGCGGCCGAACATGCAGGGAAACGGGTAGCAGTCATTGGATCAACTGACCTCACACACTACGGTCCCCAGTACGGATTCACACCTGCCGGGATGGGCGAGAAGGCGATCCGGTGGGTTCGTGAAGAGAATGATGCGGGCATGATTGATCGTCTGATCCGGATGGATGGACAAAGCGCAATCCATTACGCCACGCAAGCCCATTCCGCATGCTCGATTGGCGGCGCGGTTGCGGCGATGGAGTTCGCTCGCACGCGGGGCGTCTCGGCAGGATGCCTTCTCGGATACCATACGAGCCTTGATCGTGGCCCATCGAGCTCTTTTGTCGGTTATTCGGCCATCATCTATCAGCCTCCCGGACCGTCCGTGCAAGCGCTGCCGTGATCCAGCTTTGCGTTCGCTCGAACAGGTCCGCGAGCGATATTTCATGGTCTTCCGGGGACCTCCCCGACGGTGGGCGAATAGCCAGCTCTCGACGAATTGCCGCCGTAACCGGAAGAATGGTTGCAACGAGAGAACGTTCCTCGACCGTCAACGTACTGTAGTATTTTCCCCAGCCTTCGCCGGGAACGGGCAATGCGGCGACATCCTCCGAATACCGGCGAACGAATTCGATCCAGGAAGTCTTCGTCGGCCCTGGTGCAAAGATAGTCCGCGTGTCCCGCTCTCCTGCGTTCCTGCCTTCGTGTGTCTGGACGGGAAGGCCCTTGCCGGGTACGGGTACTACCCGCGCGTTCAGCCCTGCGACAAGCTCATTCAGCCGATCCCGGTAGTTGCTCAGGGTGCGCGTTGTATAACGCAGACCTTCATCGGTTCGTTCACGTCCGACAGGCCCGCCACGAAACAGAAAAGAGAAAAACTGCGACTCGAGAGGCCTTCGGCGGTTCGAACTTGCAGAGAAGTACGGATAGAGATAGGTACCACGTGCGTAGGTCTTTCCGTCGGGGTAGGAGAAGTCCGCACCGACAATCATTATTTCCCGGGCACCGAGACTATCTGCGAGCGAAACAGCAGCATGTGTGACGTTTCCGCCGCTTGTATCTATGAGCGGGAAATTTCGCATTTTCTGGCCAACGTACCGGGAGAGGGGATGACCGCTCGAGAAGAATGCCCGTCGCCCGGCCCGGCGCGCGACCACGGGCGGGGAGGCAAGGTCGAGTACCAGGGGGACATTGCCCGGGAACCCGCCAAGGAAGTGATGATAGGATACATGCTGGCAATCAATGGTTACCACCATGTCCGGCACTATTCCCGAATCGAGCAGCGTTCGGAGAGCGGTATCCGTCGAGATTATCGTGTCCCCTTTTGCGTTTCTGAGAGAATACAGGTGATCTTCAAGCGACGGACCGGCGGCAACCACCCACGCCTTGCGGACAGGACCAATTGTCGTGGAATCTTTCGCCGCGTCAGGAAGATTGGCCAGGATATTCGTGAACCACCGTTTACCGAAATAGGATTGAACCCCGTAGTCGTCGGCAACTTCGTCGATAACAGTTCGGATGACTTCGGCGAGCGATTCGAAGGCCGCAGAATCGAGAGTGGTCCGGCTGCGCAACGTAATCGTTCCGAGGGTACCACTGACTGCCGGAAGATAGGTCTCAAAGATGACGGAGCGCAGTTCCTCAGGCGAGGGATCCACGAGCAACCGTACTCGAGGATCAATGAACAGGGAGTGGAGGTCGACGGTTTCGAGAACGGCACGCAGAAGCCGAATGTTCAGATCGAGGATAAGGAGCCCGCTCAGGTCATTGCGGGAGAGGAGCGATCGGGCAATGTATCCGGCGCCAAGTCCGAAACAGATGTGGTATCCACCGTGCGGTCGCTCGGCAGTCAACCGTTCGGCCTCACGTTCAGGATCCATACGGGAGTGGAAACAGCGAAGGTGTCCGTCGGCAATCAGGCCCGGAATCGGAAGACCGGAACGGGATGTTTCGAGGCGATAGTGGGGATCCGGTTCGGAGTCTCTCACGCGTGCGGAAAGAACAGGGTTGGAAATCGACAGGCTGAGTAAGTTGCGTTCAAGCAGATCATTCGCCGATTTCACGAACGGGCTCCGGACTGAACGCTGCGAGCAGTCTGTTCGAGGAATCGGTGAACACCGGAAGCGACCGATTCCGCCTCACGGGCAGCGTGCGAAGGATCCCGGGCCATCCATGAGCGTATCCTGAGCAACCCTGGCATGTCCAGAAATCGCAGGACATCGAGTCCGGCCCATTCGGAGGCGCCGGCGTTTAGTCCGCGGATGTGCGACGGAACAGCGGTAATACGCTGCTCCCAGGAGGATATCATGCGAAGCGCCTGCTCTATCCGTGGAGCATCCGGAGGCGAGGCCGGTTCACGATGGCTTATCCCGCTTTGCGCCGGTGCCCTTGCGGGTTCTCGGGCGGTCAGGGACGGAAGATCATCCGTACCGATCGGGATCATGGGAAGCTGCACTGCAGAACCATTCAGCCGGTAAATCGGCCGGTCACAGCGGGATACGCGGGATGAGAACCAGCGGAGAAAGGTCGTGAGCGCCCTGTTGGTTCTCACACTCCCGTACGCTGCGGAACGCGAAGAAGTGAGGATGTTGCGCTCAAACAGGAGCGTTGTCTCCGGTCGTGATCGGGCGGAGCGATAGGCGACATATCGATCGAACGCGTGCGGGGACGCGTGGGACCTGAGATCCGGGAAGCCGAGGTCGAAACCCGCGAATACAATTGGACCGGCAGTTGTTGCAAGCGCGAGCTCGAGAGCCGTGCCCGCCACGGTTCCATTTGGCGGAACCTGGATTGCATTACGGTCGAGAAGAGGGAGTAGCTCGTTCTCCACCATGCTGCCCTGCTGGAGCGGCACTACCGGAAGTCCAACTGTCCAGATGCCGCGCGCGGAGGTGAGCGGAAGCGCTGCAGGAACCCGGAGGTTTAGAAGCGGCCAGAGATGCTCCATGGCGTAAAACCCTGCATCCGTCAGGACCACCAGATCGGGAAGAATGCCGCGTGCGAGCAGGGGAGTAACCGCGGATGCAAGCGCCCAGACTCTTACCCTATCTCGGCATGCGGCAACTGCAGCCGCGCTCTGTTCGAGCGTGGGACCGGATGCAATGACTACCGTGGCGTTTCGCTCGGGAGGAACAGTCGCGAAGTCCTCCCAGCCCAGGAAGTTCGCAACGGCATTGCGAAACCACCGTTTTCCGAAATATCCGGTGGTCGCAATGGACGCGTTCATTTCGGATATTGTCTCGTGAAGTTCCCGCGTGACCGCATCGGAAACTGCAGGATATGCCTGGCCCGCAGGAGGCCACGACAGTATTACGAGACCGGCAATATCTTCTTCGGGAAGTACGCGATAGAGGAACTCGCGCAGCTGTTCCCCGCTTGCAACGTCCCAGGAGCTGTCGGCCTCTGCAATGCGGTTTCCGCGGAATCCGGTGGTGTAGTCGAGGGTAATGACGCGGATATGCGGATATCTGCGACGCATCTCCGCGGTTATGTAGCCGAGGGAGGCTCCGAGCACTACGGCAGTGCTGCCAACCGATTCGGGCAATGCTGAATCGAGAAATTTTCTGGTCTCATGTTCCGGATTGAATCGGGAATGGAGGTGCAGGGTTCCCGCGCTTGCCGTGGGACTGCCGTTCTGTGCGCGGCCGAGGACGGGGGTTGGCGTCGACGAGCCTGCCGTCATCACCCGGCCGGCGTGAGCCGGGATAGGAGCTCTTCGAGGTCCGGCGCATCCTTCGGGTAGTTGAGCACCCGATGGTCGAGAATTCTGTCCTGCCCCTCAAGCTCGTCGAAAAAATCTTTCAGCTTCTCGTTCAGCTGATGGATAAGCAGTTCGATATCCAGGGAATGAGGATTATTGACCGGATCGGCACGGAGCAGCACCAGACGCACCTCCGGAAACAGAAATACCTTGCCAAGTCCTGCGAGCATCGTATTGAGAATGCGAAGTATATCCTGGCGGATACGATAGTGGTCCGTATCCGGCGCTTTCTTTCCGATGACCGACACCGCACGTTCGATGTTGATGTCCACGAGCATAAGTTGAACTTCATTACCGGCGTTCTCGGTCAGCAGTTCATGAGACATCGGTGCCAGCTGATCATGTGAAAAGAGCAGGGGTATCTGGATACGCGAAATTCGCGCATCACGGCTTCGAAACAACAGCGAAGACAGATTCCCTTCGTAGGCCGAATACATGATCTGCATAATGGTGTGATCGAGATTGAAATAGGGAGTCTCACCGATTACCAGTATTGCGAGAAGCTTTGCCTCGTAGAAGAATGCCGCGAGGCCGATGTCCTTTGCGCTTGTATATTCTCTGACGGAAAAGTACGGTTCGAGAGATTTCAGCTCAATTCCCGAGAGTACGAGGAAGAGCGGCACCCTTGATGAAAAAAGCGAGTAGGCGGTGTCTTCCGGGATGTGGAGCCGACGCTGAGTCGTTACATCGAAGCCGGTAAGCGACCACGGAACGTAGGTCCTCTCATCGGGATCCGGCAACAGGAGTGCGGCCTTGGAAAGGTTTAGATTTCTTTTGAGCATCGCAAACACATGCGCAGGTGATTCAATTGTCGGAACGATATCGGCAAGCTCCCGCAGAATGGCTCGCGTTACCAGTTCAGGCCGAAGACCAGGGTTTCCATCCTCTGCATCAGCAACGGCGTTCTTGACTCCATGATTCAACTGCGGGATATTGTTGCTGCGGGGTGGAGTGTCGCGCGTCTCCGAGAGCACGCGCTTCATGAGGCCCATTACTGCTCCAGCCCGAGTTCCTCGAAGAGTCGCTTGTAGACAACGAAATGCTCCGATCTGGCGAACTCCTGGATCTTGTCCTCAGGAAGCGCCTCCAGGAGCTGGTCCATGTAACGGAGAACAGTCTTTATCTCGTCCTGTAAATCCGGTGCCATTTCCCCATCTCTCTTTCGAGTAGCGCCAGGGATAGCGGTGGAGGAATCATGGCCCGAACGGTCTTGATCATAGGCCTCCGCGATTTCTTCGACCTCTTCGATCTCTTCAAACTCTTCGATTTCTTCGATCTCTTCTTCCTGTTTGAGATCGGGCACTGAGAGGGCATCGTCTTCGGCCAGAAGTTCGGGAATTTCAAACTCTTCCACTTCAGAGGCGTCTTCAAGCGTTTCGAGTTCCTCTTCCATGTCGACCTCGTCAAGGAAATCCTCGGTTTCCGGCTCAATTTCCAGCCCGCTCTCTTCGCCGACATCGTCGAGTACAATTTCCTCTTCGGTCTCGTCGGCCAGAGATAGATCTATATCCAGATCCGCGGTCGCGAGGTCGAACTCATCGTCTGTTTCGTCATCAAGTTCTTCTATTTCGGCAAGCTCAGACTCGATGTCCATCTGTGCGAGCGCGTCAACCTCACTGTCATCCGCCGTTTCCGTCCCGGCAGGCAGTTCCTCCGACAACTCCTCAGAAATCAAAGCCGCTTCAGGAGAATCACCATCGAGCTCAGGAAGCGCTTCGTCCGAGGGCAGCTCTATATCAATATCGAGTTCATCGTCCCCGAGGCTTATTTCATCTTCGAGAGAGAGCTCGTTGACTGCTTCCGTGTCATCCAACGGCGCGAGCTCCTCCCTGGATTCTGAATCCTCGTGCGCGGGCGACAACTCTTCCGGTTCCTCCGCCTGAAGCTCTTCTTCGAAGTCGTCGAAGATCTCCTCTTCGAGCTCTGCTTCGTTCAACTCGTCTTCCAGCGTAATCTCTTCGATTGGGAGTTCTTCTTCGGGAACCTCCGCGTCTTCATAGAGGGTGGATTCCAGGCCGGTGCCGCGCAGGAGATCATCCTCGTCGAGAATGACCTGTTCGTCCACGGATTGAGGTTCTTCTTCGATTTCCTCCACGTCGAGTTCTTCGAGAAGGTCCTCGGAAGGCTCTTCGTCGGATTGCGGGAGTGATTCCAGGTAGTCTTCTATCTCGGTCGGTTTACCGGTTTCCTCGGTGAACTCGGCGGTATTGAGAATGTTGTCCAGCTCGTCTCCGGTGAGTGCTATGGTTTCATCTTCCTCTTCTTCGAAGAATCCTGATGGTTCTCCGGCTCGCTGATCCACGGTTTGGCCAGGGGCAGCTGCAATGCTCTGTTGAGGCTGGCCGCGGAGTGAGGATAGCTCCGCCTTGAGTTGTGAGAGCTCTTTCTTGATTGACTGTAATTCGTCTTCAATGGTGTGGAGAACTGACAGGGAGTCCGCGCCGGAATCGCGTGAAGGTTTTTCTTCTATATCCATCTGGAACTCGTCGTCAGAAGCGGAGGACATCTCGTCTTCGACTGCGCGGACATCGTCGAAGTCGTCAATATCCATCTCCGGCGCGCCGTGGTTCGAATCTTCGTCGCCCAGGTCGAGATCCGGAAGGCTGTCTACGAGGTTCTCTGTTTCTTCGGTTTCGAGACCGGCGAGATCAAACTCATCGGCTGAATCGCCAAGCAAGTCCAGGTCATCAAAAGATGTTTCGTCTGAGCCGGTGCCTTCGCCTTCCGGCATCAGGAGTTCTTCGGTCTGTGGAGCAAGATATTCTGTATGCAGACTCCCTTCTTCCGGCTGGTCGAGCGTCCGAAGGGCTTCTTCTTCGATGTCGAGCGAAAGATCGTCGTCGGACAGCTCAACATCCGCTATGTCCTCTTCCGGAATGTCCGGCAATTCCTCGTCGAACATTTCTGACCCGGATTTCCCGTTCTGGTCGAATGAATCGAGACCCGAAAGTTCATCGTCGGCGAAGTCGGCAGTCTCGAAGTCTCCCACATCATAATCCCCCACGTCAGGGAGGTCAGCGGGTTCTTCGAGGTTACTGAGTAATTCCTCTTCTTCGTCGGTGATGATGTTGTCCAGGGATTCTATGCTCGAGCTTTCCTCCAGATCGGAGAGGGAGACTTCTTCTTCAGAACCCTGTGGCTCATTATAGTCCTCGGGGCCAGCTTTGACCCACACTCCGTACTGTTCGAGTTCCCGATCTTCATCGGCTACAGGCGGAGGGGTTTGACGCTGCTGGCCCTGTGTTTCGCGAACACTCCGTTCCTTGTCAGTCACAGTCCTCTCCTTGTGGAGTTGGTAATACCCTCGTTACTCTCTCTTTTATCGGCAATCCAGAACCAAGCATAACGTATTACTTTAATCTACTCCATGGATTTTCGTCTTGTCAATCTTGGTCCAAATGGCCTAGGGACGGAGACGTTTTCCTCAAGCGTCGCATTATTCATACCGTATTGGTTAGTATGAAGGGGTTTCGGGTACTTTTGTCGGTGGCGGTCGGAATTGTCACCTACCTGTTGCTATGCATCTTTCTGGGGCAGACCGGAGTATTGGAGTACCAGAGACTCTCCGTCTACAGCCAACGTCTTGGCGCGAATATTTCCGACCTCGACCACGTACGTCAGCGTCTCGACGACAGGATTCAGTCTCTGCAATCCGACCCGCAGAATATCCACGTTCTTTCGCGCGATCTCGGATACTTCTCTCCGGGCGAGAAGTTGCTCCGAATCAAGGGGTACAATCCTGATCAGCAGGTAACGACTCCCGGAAACATGGTGTACCAGACCGATAAGCCGGTAAACCGGAAGCCACTTTTCCGGGGAATAGCCTTCACAGTTGCCCTTATCACGTTTTTTGTCATGCTGCTTGACGGTGCGAGCCTTCGCGACTTCGGCCGGGGAGTTCATGGGCGCGTGCGGGAAAGAATGGCCCGCTCCTCTTCCCCATCTGGTGCATCGGTTCGGCCGCCGATTTCGCGGCACCGTGAACACCAGCCTACTTGAGCTTCCGCCATTCTGCAGGGCGCGTATAGGTGTTATCGACGTATACGACCGCGCCACGATCTATGCGGAAATAGGATGTCTCCTTCGTTCCCCGCAGGAACTGATCGTTCGTCGTGAGTCGGAATATCCAGCTCATCGGCCGGGCAAGCTCGACGATCTGCACGGCAATGCTGTACGGAAAGAAGGGGAGGTACATCTTGGGTGAATTCGGTTCGTTCTGACGTACAATGATCTGATCACCCTCGATAGAGACACTCAGCTTCATTGAGTTGTTGTCCCCGATTGCCGCGGTGGCGCTTCCGTTGCCATTGATCCTCACTGACTGAAGGCCCTTGTCACCTTCCCAGGTGCCGACAATCATGCTCAGGTTCGGCTTCGAGACGAACGTTTCATCGGCATGAAGGTTCGGACCCGGCGAAGGGCTGGATGCAATTGAAGGTCCCGATTCCTGATTTCCCGGTATTGAGGGAATCTGAAACAACGCAAACACAAGCCCCCGGGACCCGGCAATCAGACCGTCATATCCGGAGTACTCACCGTACACGCGGTTCACCGTTTTGCCCGTGTCCACCCGTATCAGATTCAGGCCCAGGGAGTAGCGATCGCCAATGTGTTCGGCGACGCCGGCCACGATTGCCCGGGCGGCGACCTGTCCGCTCAGACTTGCGCTGCTGCCGTCGCCGTTTTTTGACTCCAGATCGGAAGCGAGCGATGAGAGAATCTGTTCCCGGTCATTCGGAATAATGAGACCGTAGTTCTGGTTGTCGGCCACCTGCACCAGATCGGCTGTGAGCCGGTTTTCGAGAACACGAACTTCATCCACAGTCAGGGACTTGTCGGTCGGATGAACGCCGATGAATGCGATGACGACCTGGGATTGTGCGGCGAGCGATCCGGACGCGATGAATATCACGAACAGAACGGCCCACGTGCGCCTGCTCATTCCCCCCATTGTAGCCATTTTTCGGTCAATATCCAGAGGCCCGCAAGCCATCGGTCATGCCCGTGTCGCCGCATCCGGGTCAATGACGCGGGCTTCCATGTAGTAGCGCTTTTCCTCTGCCTCTCCCAGAGAGAACGCTTTCCTCGGAAGAGTTCCTCGTTCGAGTACCGTCGGGATGAGCAGATTTCGCCTAATGGGGGGGAGAAGGATGCCGCTTGCCGAGGGTGGCATCGCGAGCCGCGCAAGTGCATTGCCGCCATGAATATAGTCCAGAGTAATTCCGGTGTTCGACGCAACGAACGCGTCCAGGATTTCCTGCACCGCCGTAACCGTCAGCGTTCCGGCAGCCGCAGGGAGTTTCAGCAGATGCCATGAGTCGCCGGAGCCAAGAGCGAATCGAAGTTCACCGGGTTGTGTGCCGTCGGCCCTCGAAAGCAGTTCAGCAACAGAATCGAACTCTCCCGTTATGATGGTCTGCGCAGCGTGCTGTTCGGTGAAAAGAGCCACGAGCTTCGCAGTATCGATTCCCTGCACTATCCGGTGAATGGGCTCGATAGGGAGAGCCTCGCTGTGGAGGTTGAGCACCTCTACCAGGGCCCAGCGAGCGGGATGATCAGCTGCCGGATTACCGGTCTTCTTCAGATTCTCCCATACGGCCTTTGCAGACGCAAGAGAGTGATTTCCATCACCCACCGCGAGCAGCGGAGCGTCGCCCCGGCCGTAACGGGCTTTCAACCGGGCCGGATCTGCAAATGCAGTCAATCCCGGAAGAAGAGTCTCTGCGACAATCTTCTCTTCCACCGCGTAACCGGTTATGCTTCCGCCCCCGAGCATGAGCTCGGTACTATAGAGCGGAGCTGCCTTTCGTGCCGCGGCCACCGTTGGTTCAATAATCTTCCGCTCCGGATCATCGACCAGAACCAGGATATGCGGGAGCTCAAGCGGAGCGCCCGCGCGAATTCGGATGCGTGGCGGAAGTCTTTCAACAATGGTCTGTTCGGTTGCCCGAATACGGCTGCGTGAACCGGGTGAAAAATCGTACTGTTCGAGATCAAGCGCGAAGAGAATCCCTTCGCGCTCGATGCCGGGGCCCTTCCCTCGATCGGCATTCCCCTTGCGCACCACGGCAACCGCGGTTCCGGTGTGCTCGGTGAGAACGCCCTCTGCAAGGTACCGGCGCATCGCCTGATGTACCTTCGAAACCCGGTCGGCAAGATCCGATTCATTCAGATACACCTCGGGAAGGATAAGATCCAGAGTCGATGGATGGTTGCCGACAAAGCTCCGCACCCGTTCCCAGTACTCGGGCTCGGAGGTGAACTGGTCACATGCGATGACTGCCCATCTCTTCAGATCGATATTCGCCGCAGGTAGCAGGACGTTTGGAAGCGCCAAACCAAACGACTCGAGTTCATCGTTAATACGTGCCATGCTGCGTTAGGATACCGGTGCTGCGAATGTTGCGCAAGTAGATTGAAGTTGCACGGTCACGACAGCGGGCAATCGCTGAGCGACTGCCGTCCGGAATGGAAAAAGCGCGCAGAAAACAGTTGCGCAACTGCCTCCGCCGCTCCATACTTCATCCATGCCCGACGACCTTCAACACGGTGCCATTCTCGATATGCGTGGCGTACCTCCGCTGCCGGACCGACTTATGACTGCTGTGGAACTCCTCGTGGCCCGCGGGCGTACGCGCATTATCATGCAATGGGGAGACCGCTTCCCGTGGTCGTTTAGCTCGGAATCCTCTTCCAGACTGAGCTATGCGGAGGAGGTCATATCGGGCCTCTGTCGGCGCGCGCGGAATGCCGGAGCTGAAATCATATCCGGATGCAACGTTGCCGGAGGGTTGATTGAGGCGTGCATGATTCCGGAGTATCGCCGGCTGGGAGAGTTTGCCGTTTCGATCGGATCATTTCATGCAGGAGCCGGTGCTGCACTCCGGATGGCACGTTCCATCGTGGAAGACATGCTTTCGCTCGACGACAGCGGTTCGACCGTGTACCTTGGCGGTGAGGAATCCGGCGGAATCGGAGTACCTCCTTCGCTTTACTTCGATCGGTATCTCGAACCGCTCGTCCAGGCAGTCCTGGAAAGCGGGGTTACACCGATCCTGCACGAGGCGGCGCTCGCCGGCCTGAAAGAGTCAGAGCTCTCAGCACTCGCCGCACACGGAGAGGTCATTGTTCTCAGGGTTCACGGGAAAAACGACGAACCGGGGGCGAAACTTCGCAGTCTCGGCTACACTCTCTGGGCACGAATCCCCGCATGGTTCGAGGAGGACGGCGCGCTTTCCCCTCGTCCAGCCGCCGAGGTTCTCGCCGAAGAACGACGCACGGAAAATCACTACCCCGTGTCCGTTGTCGATTGCAGAGTCCGTTTCAGCGTATATGAACCGGATGGCGTGCTTCTGGAAGAGTACATCGGTCTGCTGTTCTCTCCGGGAGCAGGACCGAAACCAGTTGTGATGGGCGACCCTGGGCCGAAAGGCCCTGTCGAAGCTCACGATGCTGCAGTCACCGCACGGGTCGCCGAGGCCGCGCAATGCCTGCGGGAATCGCTCCGGGACACGTGGACCTGGATCCGTCGTGCCAGAGAATGTCTCGTTCTTGCCGTCGATGATGTCCGGAGACGGCGCAGGAACGGCCCGGGAGTAGAACGATTCATCAATCTTGCGAAGTTGTCGGCAGGCACCTCGCGCTTGTACGCCCATGAGATACGGTCCCTGGTGAGCGGTTTCGTTGATGAGCCATCTCTGGATCGATTTTTCGCTGAACGAATCGGCCCAGTGGAAGAAGATATTGCCGTTCTCGAGGCACGGTTTCGTCAACTGTCAATAGATCCCTGAAGTATCAACAACCGTGTTGATGAAACCACCCCTTCGAAGCAGGAGCTCCATTCATGTTCCCTCCTGTGCCCTACGGGATCTGATGAACGGATATCAACACGCTGCGTGATACTTCAGACGAGATCATTGGTGAGCTAGATACAGAACAGACCTGTACGCATTTCCGCCGGGCGAAGCCCGCCATGGACGCCTCGGTGCCCGATCGGATCTCTGCCTGCGGGAACGTACTCGAGTACGTGCGGGTCGCGTGCTATTCCGATGTAATTCCCCAGATGCTCGCGCATCCGTTCGCCGAGCGGATCCGGGCCGTACAGCCGCAGTTCTTCCGCGTTCTCGGGCGTAATGAGCGCGAAATTTTCCGCGAGACCTGCCCGGGTGAAATCGTCGAGGAACGCGTCGTGATGACCGGTTCGGAGATGAAAGATGGGAGCAGATCCTTCGCCGCTTGGTGGAACAAGGAGATGGTTCATGAGCGGGTGATCATCCCTCAGTTCAAAGGTGTATCCATCGGGAACGTCGACCAGTCCATGGTCTGCCGTCGCGACTATGCGCACGGAATCCGGGAGTGAGTCGCGCAAGCGCGTCAGCATGTTATCGTTTGTCCGGATTGCTTCGGCAACCCGTTCGTCGGCGGTTCCGGTTTTGTGAATGGTGCCGTCGACTTCGGTTGTGTACACGTAGCTGAAGGTTGCATTTCGTGAATGTCGTATTGCACGCGTAACCCGGCGCACTAATTGTGCGGCAGATTGGTATCCGACAATCCGCGTTCCGCCACGAGACCAGTTACCGTATTCTCCGTGGATCAAGCGGGCGGGCAGGTGCGAGCGTACATGGCGAAAAAACGCGGGATACATGCTCTGGACTGGAATTAATGACGAGAGACTGAGGCCGAGTTTTTCCGCAGGGGTGTCGGTAACCCGTTCTCTGAACGTAAGGGGACAGAGGGTCCTGTTATGTTCGGAAAAATAGGTCCACCAGCCGGTTATGGAGTGATCGGCCGGCCACGCACCGGAAGCGAGCGTGGTCAGTGCGGCGGCGGTCGTGGAGGGGAAGATTGCGCGCAGTTCCATCTTCAGAGTCTCGGAGAAGAACCCTCCGGGAGGAAACCGGGATTGAAGGTTCATTCCAAGTCCGTCAACGAGCACGAATACCACATGATCCGCCGGTTCCACTACACCGCGCAGTTTGCGCATTCCGGCGGTCTGTGGGAACTCCCGTCCACCTGCATACAGTGCAAGGAGTCGGATGAGATCTACAAAAGACGGAACTTCTGAGATGGGGTGAATGAGTATTTTCTGATCCAGCCACTGCCGCACGGTTTCAATACCGTTCATCGGGTCTCCCGTATTGGAATGCGCAGTCCGGCCCTGATGGGCCGGACGGGAATGTCTGCTCGGCAGAAGTCAGGGAGCGCTTTCTTTGTGAACCTTGCTTGCGTCCGTTTCCAGTTTGGCAAGTGTCTGGTCGATATTTGCACCGTCGAGAACCGCGTTGAATGCTGTGGACATGAGACCGCGGACTTGCTGATAGCCGGTGAACGGCGGCTCTGCGACGCTTTGAGAATTTCCAAGGATATCGAATGCGTCCTTGTACTTCGGATTCTGCTGGAAGTAGTCGGTGAGTTCGGAGGCCGCAGACTTCCGACTCGGAAAGTAGTTGGAAATGCGAACCCACTGAGCTTCCTGTGTCGGTTCGGCATACCAGCGGAGGAACAGCCATGAAGCGAGTTCCTTTTCCGGATTGGATCGGGTTACGCTGATCGAGGCACCATAGATGTTGACAACCGGCTTGGCGGTGGAGTGCGGCATCGGCGCTACGCTCCAGTCGAAGGTTCCTGCCGATCCCTGCTCAATTGCTTTTGCATAGTACGGCAGACCGGCGGTGGTTCCCGTGGTGAAAAGGACTTTTCGATTCGCAAAATCTGCTTGCTCGCCGTACTTTTCCGCTATCTTTTTGGCGTACCCTTCCTGGTAGAGTTTCTGCATGTATGCAAAGGCTGCCTTCGCTTCGGGTGTGTTGAACGTGTAGCCCGTGCCGTCGGCCTTCGCTATCTTTCCGCCGCGGGAGGCAATCTCGGAGAAGATATCCGATGCGTCCGTGGTTATTGCGTAACCATAGGTGCCTTTCGCCTGGTTCGTTGCCGCCGCGCACATTTTTGCAAACTCAGCCCAGGTTTTCGGCGGACCGTCGAATCCCAGCTCTTTCAACCAGCTCAGGTTGTAGTACATGACGTCGATGGATCGATATACCGGAAAACCGAGTCGCTCGTTGTTGAACTGGGCGTTCACGTCCTGATCCAGAAAGCCGGGAAAGAAGTCACTGAGGTTCTTTATTCCCCATTTCGGGCTGTTCAAGTAGGGGTTCAGGTCGACGAGGCCGTTTGCGAGCTGATAGGCTGCGGCCTGATTCTGATATGCAACCACGAGATTCGGGACGCTGCCGCCGGCCAGTCCCGTAATCATCTTGTTGTAGATATCGTCGTAGTTGCCGCCATATTGGGCTTTTACAGTGATTTTCCACTGATTGGAACTATTGAATGCATTGACCAGGTCCATCAGTCCTTTCTCCTGATGCTGGCTCATGTTGTGCCAGTACACGACGGTCTGATTTTCCGGGTTGACGCCGGCAAGTGAATCCGCAGTCCCGGCAGACTGCTTCTGCGGGGCGGCTGCTTTTTCGGCCGAGCCCCCCGCGTACAGTGTTCCGCCGATGAGGACGAACAGGGCTGCTGTCAGAATTGCAAGAGCATATACCGGTGAGCTTGCACCGATCCTCCGATTTTCTCTCATGTGTCCCTCCTGAGGCATGTGCATGGCGAGCCCGGCGGCCCGCCGTTACCCGATTCTTTTCGGGCATCCGACCGACCGGCCGCCGTCTGACGGTAGATCGGTCGGATGCGTTTGTCCGACAGCACAGCGTCGTCGCGTGTCAGACTCATAGTATCACATCACCCCTTCAGTCCGGTCTGCGTGATTGCCTCGGTGATTTGCCGCTGCGCAAGGAAATACACGACGGCAACCGGAAGCAGCGCAATGACAGCGGCGGCCATGCGAAGATGGATCTGTGCGGATGCTTCGGAAATGAAACTGGTCAATCCGACCGCTATTGGACGCCACTTCGGTGTTTGTGTTACGACGAGCGGCCATTGCAGCGCGTTCCAGGCACCGGTGAATGCCAGAAAGCCCATGGTAAACATCGGCGCCGTGGACAGTGGCATAACGATTCGCACCATGGCTCCGAAATTCGAGCTCCCGTCGATCCGGGCGGACTCGAGGATGGTGTTCGGAATCTGGTTGAAGAACTGACGCAATAGAAAAATGAAAAACGCGCTGCCCATGAACGGTACCGTAAGCGCAGCCAGCGTATCGATCCATTTGAGCCGTGCAATGATGAGATAGTTCGGAATGAGGAGTACCGTTTCCGGGACAATGAGAGTTGCCAGGAGCAGGTTGAATATCAGGTCTTTTCCGAGAAATTTGAGTTTCGAAAAGCCAAACGCAGCCGGTATGGTCGTCGCATAGAGACCGGCAAGGGTGACCGCACTTATTATGACGCTGTTGAAGAAATAGTGAGAAAGAGCGCCGTTCTGCCATGCTTCGGCGTAGTTTCTCCATTGGGGATTCTTTGGCCAGAACAACGGCGAGAACGGAAGTGCGCTTACCCGGGTTATGGTTTCTCCATAGGTCTTGAGGCTGTTCGCAACCATATAGAGAAATGGGACAACGGCCACCAGAGCACCGAGGGAGAGCAGGAAGTAGATCGTTGCCAGTCGCGCCCGTCTGCGCCCACGCATGGAGGGTGTCTGAACATCAATCGCCATAGTGGACCTTCTCTTCCATGAGCCTGCGCTGGACGTAGGTAAGGCCGATTACGAGAGCAAAGAGGAACAGGGAGACCGCTGCGGCATAGCCGAAGCGGGAATTGCTGAAAAACGTATAGAAGATGTTGATGCTCAGCGTGTCAACGGCATTTCCTATAGCGTTGGAGCGCAGTACGTAGATGCTGTTGAAGCTCTTGAAGGTTCCGATGATTCCAAGCATGGTCAGGAAATAGGTTGTTGGGGAGAGCAGGGGAACGGTAATGTGGCGGAACATCGTCCATCTGCTTGCTCCGTCGACTTCTGCGGCTTCGTACAGCTGCCGCGGGATGCTTGCCAGCCCGTTTGAATAGATGAGCGCGTAGTAGCCGGTGAACACCCAGTAGTTGTAAATCATGATGGCAACGAGCGCAAGGCTGGGCCCGGCGGCCCAACCGGACCAGTAGGCGGTTACCGGAGAAGCGGTGCCTGCGTTCGTTCCCCAGTGGAAAGCCATGGCAAGAATGCCCTTGCGTTCCCCAAGCCAGCCGAGCGCGGAGCCTCCGAGCATCTTCACGATCTGATTGGCAAGGCTTTCCGGTCGCAGCGAAAAGAGGACCTGAAAAGCCGCAGCCGATGCAACGGTCGGTACGATATAGGGGAGCAGGTAGATAACGCGGTACGCCTGTCTGCCTTTGAACTTGCGTTCAAGAAAAACGGCAAGAAAAAGGCCTCCGGCGAGCTGAATGGGCACTGTCCCTGCCGAATAGTAGAGTGTCACCCGCAGTGCATCGAACACATTGGAGTCTCCGGCATTCCACAGGCCCGGAAGCGAGAATATCAGCGCGCAGATGCCACCACAAATAAGGAGCAACGCCGCCGGGATTCGGAAGTTTTCAAACGCAGCGCCCGGCCGCCGCGTTCTGCGCCTGTTTGTGAGAAACCGGACACCGAAGGTCAGTGCAAGGAGCCCGGCCGCAAAAACAACGAGCCAGAGGCCCGAGCCAAAGAGTGATGTGAAATTTTCGAGGCCGAGGAAACGGCCTTGAATGATCCGCCACTTATGGAGGCTGACGAAGATCGTGTAGCCGATCGGAAACAGTCCGAAAACCGCAATGAGGAAGCTCGCCGGCGCGATGAACAGGTAGCCTTCAGCGCTGTCTCGAAGTCGTAGCTTCCGCGGGTGAACTCTGGCGGTCGGAACCGGCAGTCTCGGTGTTCTGTCCATACAGTCGGTCTCTCAGCCGAGACTACTACGAGATCAGCGAATTTACAAGAGAACGCACGCCCTTTTCAATGTGAGTCGTGTGTGATCTTGTCCACATGCAGGATCTTTCGAAGCTCGGGACCGTGCGTGTGCAGAAAGACGAGAAGCTCCTGCTGAATTGAATCGAAGTAATCATGTTCTGCGCGTGCAGCGGGAATGCCAATGTATCGGAAGTGCCATGGCTCGTACATGTATCCGGTGAGCTTCTCGTATCCTTCCGGATAAGACATCGTGAATCCATACTTCCAGCCGTTTTTCGCAAGCCAGCGACCCGCGGCTGTATGTGCAAAAGCAGGAGTTATGCTCCCGAAATCGATAGTGGTTCCGAGCTGATGCTGGCTGGTGCCTGGATGCGCGGATTCTCGCTCCGCCTCCTTCAACCCGAGCTGTCTGACGTTCATGGCAAATATCTTTTCCTGATATGCGTAGGATCGGTAGGTGCTCGAGAGCGCAAGGACCACGTGATCGAGACGAGCGGCGTGCACCATGGCCAGAAGGTCCGGCACAACCGCCTTTCTGAGTTCAAGATCTTCCTTGTTCAGCGTCAGATAATAGTTGCGCAGGGCCACAAGGTCGGACGGTGCGTAATCCGCCGGCAGTGCGTGCTGCTTGTCTACGAGGACGGTTAAGTCCTCCGGCTCGTTGAGGACCTTAACCATAAGTTCGAGAAATCGGGCAGGAGATTTCAGGATGCGGGTTCGTACGTTCTCAGGCGCGCCCGCGGCAATCCGCGACAGTTCTTCAGCGGTCACGCGAATTGTGCCTCCAACAACCGCACCATCCGTCTTTTTCGAGACCGATTGCGCGGCAAGGCTCTGCCCCTGGCCGCAACCGGCCAATAGTCCTGCGATTGCAAGAATCCCCGCGCAGACATGCGCCGCCCTGTTGTTCACCGTTGTACTCCACAATGTCAGAACAGTTTCTCCACGACCTGCTCCATGGTTTCAACCGGATGGAACTTGATCCCCTTCTTGATATGATCGGGGATTTCATCCAGATCGCGAAGATTCTTTTCCGGAATGATGATTTCCTTGATGCCGGCGCGGCGAGCCGCTATGGTCTTCTCCTTCAAGCCGCCAATAGGGAGAACGTTGCCGACGAGCGAAAGCTCACCGGTCATTGCCAGGTTCTTCCGGATCTTCTTGCCGAGCGCAAGGGAGATCAGCGCCGATGCCATGGTGATCCCGGCGGAGGGGCCATCCTTGGGCGTTGCGCCGGCAGGTATGTGCAGGTGAAGCATTCGGCTTTGCCACCACGAATCCTCGGTCCCATACACCAAACCTGCGGAACGTACGTAGGTGTATGCGATATTTGCAGATTCCTGCATGACATCTCCCATCTGACCGGTGAGTTTGAATCCCTCCCGGCCCGTGTTGGAGACAGCCTCGATCATGAGCGTGTCGCCACCGAACGGCGTCCATGCAAGTCCGATAATCATGCCGGGGCGTGTGATTGTCTTCAGCTCCTCGTCGAGGAAGGTTGGCTTTCCGAGGTACTTTTCCAGGTCCGGAGCGTCGATGGTTACGGTACCGTTTTTGGCCTGCGATTCTCCGGTTGTACTGGATACAATCTGAAGCGCAAGCTTTCGCTGAATTCTATCGAGCGCCTTTTCGAAGTTCCGCATGCCGGCTTCCCGGGCGTAGCTGTTCGCTATGCCCAGGAGAGCTGCCTTCGAATACTTGACCTTCCGTTTGTCAATGCCTGACCGAGCGAGAGACTTCGGAACGAGGTATTTTTTGGCAATCTCGAGCTTCTCCTGGTCGATGTAGCCTGAAAGGCGAATGACCTCCATCCGATCGAGCAGGGGCCGTGGAATACTGTCCAGGGTGTTCGCCGTCGCTATGAAGAGGATGTCCGAGATGTCAAACGGAAGATCCAGGTAGTGATCGCGGAATGCGACGTTCTGTTCCGGGTCGAGAACCTCGAGCAGCGCTGAAGCCGGGTCACCCTGGTAGGATGCCGCAAGCTTGTCTATTTCGTCGATCATGAAGACCGGATTCTTAGTCTTCACTACCTTGAGGCCCTGGATTACCTTGCCCGGCATTGCGCCGATGTAAGTCCTGCGGTGACCCTTGATTTCTGCTTCGTCGCGCATACCGCCGACCGAAAAACGAAAGAACTTCTTTCCGAGTGCGCTTGCAATAGACTTACCGACCGAAGTCTTGCCGACGCCCGGCGGACCAACGAGGCAGATGATGGAGCCTTTTGAATCCTTTCGCAGTTTACGCACCGCAAGGAACTCCATGATGCGCTCCTTGACATCCTCCAGACCATAGTGATCGGCGTCCAGAATCTTTCGTGCCCGGTCCATTTCAATTGCTTCCGGAACGGGGTCGTTCCACGGGAGATTCATGATAGTATCGAGATAGTTCCTGGTTACGCCGAACTCAGGCGAGCTCGGCTCCATGAGCTGGAATTTTTCCAGTTCCCGCTCGACCACCTCTTTTGCCTCGCCCGTCAGGTTGAGTTTCTGCATGGCCTCGGTGAACCGCATGAAGTCTGAACTCTTGGAGTCGGTCGGCATGCCGAGCTCCTGCTTGATGGTCTTCAGCTCCTCTTTCAGGTAGTAGTCCCGCTGGCTCTTCTCTATCTTTTCGTTTATCTGCTGCTGGATTTTCTTCTGGAGACGCAGGAGTTCCTGTTCTTTCTTGATGAACATGAGAACCTGCTCCATACGTTTTTTCACGTCGAGCTCTTCGAGGACCTTCTGCTGTTCAATCCTGTCAATATTCAGAATGGAGGTTATGAAGTCCGCAATCTTCCCCGGATCGTCGATGTTCACCATGTTCAGCCGCATCTCCTCCGAGAAGAGAGGGTTGTTTTCCGAAACCTGCTTCATTTCACCGATCAGGCTTCGAGTGAGCGCCGTGGTTTCGTCGCTCTTTTCCTGAACATCGTCGAGGTATTCGACTGCGGCGGCGATGGGGGCGTCCTGACTCAGAAACTTTTTCACCTTGAATCTCTTCAGTGTGGAAATGAAGATGTTCATCCCGCCGTCGGGCAGATTGATTTTCTTGACTATTTTGGCAACAGTTCCCACCCGGAACAGGTCGCTTGTCGCCGGAGTCTCATTGTCTTCCTGATTTACCAGGACCAGGCCGATCATGGAATCCGATTCCAGTGACCGTTCGATGACCTCAATGTCGTCCTGCGAATTGATCATCATTGGCGTGAATATTCCCGGGAAGATGGGCTTGCCCTGAAGCGCAATGAGCAGGAGTCTGTTTGGCAGAATCATGTTTGCCGGTATGATCTGTTGGTTTGACATCTTTTCCCTTTCAGCACTATGCTTGTTGAGTTTGTAATCTCTATACATGACGATTCAGTTGTTGAAGGAAACCACTACAGGGAAATCGTGACGCAGTAGCGATTTGTTTTGCAGGTATAGTATAGTCAAAAACTCCGGAGAAGCAAAATAGAATCATGGCCAGAAATCAGGTGTGTACCGGAATAGTGTTGCGGACATACCGCATTGCGGAAATCCACATGGGGGTCACACTGTTCACGGATTCGGCAGGACTCGTCTCGGCAATAGCACACGGGGCGCATTCCCAAAAAGGCAAGCTGCGTGCTCTTACCAATCCGTTCTGTCATGGCACCATCTATCTGTATTCCGATCCGGTGAGCAAGAGCACCAAGATCACCGACGCGGATATCCAGGACTACTTTATGGGCATCCGGGAGAGCGTACGACGCTTCTACACGGCAAGTCTCTGGGGCGAGATTGTCCTCAAGTCTTACGGCGGAGGCGAAGGCTCGAGCGCTCTGTTTGATCTGTTTCTCAGTTCACTCCGCAAGCTGGATACTACGCCGGATCCAATGGTGCCGCTGGTGTCAGTTCAGTTTCTCGCGCGTTTTCTTCTCATTGCGGGGACGTTTCCAGACACCGAGGAATGCGGGTCCTGCGGGCGGGCGTTCGGACGCAAAGGGCTGGATACGTTTTATTCTTCAACCGGGGAAACACTTCTGTGCGCCGAATGTGCGGGACCGGATATGCTGAGATTGCCGCCGGGGGTGTTGAGTTATCTGAACCACACACTGAAGCTGCCCGTGGAAGAGTCGTATCGGATTCAGGCGGATTCGAAGACAATGTCGTCGCTGCAGACGCTCATGTATTCGCTGGTGGGATCGCTTGTGGAGGTACCGCTCCGTACCCTGGAGATTGGCCGTGGAATACTGTAGGACAGGGATTACGGGCTCCGCTACTCATCAACCGGGGTTTCTGCTATTCTGTGAATTACGGGAGGAACATCGTGCGAGCGGTTGACATCATCATGAAGAAGAGAGACGGCGGGGCGCTGACTGCGGAAGAGATCAAGTTCCTGGTCGACGGTTACGTGGCAGGGACCATTCCCGAGTATCAGATTTCCGCATGGCTCATGGCAGTTTTCTTTCAGGGAATGACGCCGCATGAGACCGCGAGCCTGACCAGCGAAATGATTCACTCCGGAGATACCATTGACCTTTCCGGCCTGACGGGTCCGTTCGTCGACAAACACTCAACCGGTGGGGTCGGAGACAAGGTTTCGCTCATCCTTGCACCCCTTGTTGCCTGTTTTGGAATAAAGGTACCGATGATGAGCGGACGCTCACTCGGCCACACGGGAGGGACTCTCGACAAACTCGAGGCCATCCCGGGCTACACGATTGCCCGCGACACCGGGGAGTTTCGGCGCATCCTCGGAGAGGTGGGGTACGCAATGACGGGACAGAGCGAGCGCATTGTGCCGGCCGACCGGCTCCTGTACGCGCTCCGGGACGTCACCGGTACCGTGGAATCCGTGCCGCTCATCACCGCAAGTATCATGTCCAAGAAATTTGCCGAAGGTGCCGATGCGCTTGTCTTTGACGTGAAGACAGGTGACGGGGCGTTCATGAAGACCCGCGAAAGGGCCCGAGAACTTGCACGGTCGCTCGTTGACACCGGTGTCAGCCTTGGCAAGAAGATCGTTGCAGTTATCACCAATATGGACGAACCACTGGGCAGTATGGTCGGTAACTTCCTTGAGGCCGAAGAGAGTGCCCGGTGCCTGCAGGGGAACGGACCTGCCGATCTGATGGAGGTCACGCTTCGGCTGAGTGCCTGGATGCTTGTTGCCGGCGGGAAGGCGGGCAGTGTGGAAGAGGGGGTCTCACTCTGCCGGGACAAGATTGCCTCGGGCGAGCCCTGGAAACGGTTCCTGCTGAATGTGCAGGCACAGCACGGAGATCCAGACGCATTTGAGAAAGGCATCGGTCGGGTACGAGCGCCGATTCGGGGAACGGTAGAGGCGTCCCGGGACGGGTTCGTTGCGGCTATCCACGCGCACGCAATTGGAATGGCCGGGGTGTATCTCGGTGCCGGGCGAAGCAAAGCGGATGATACCGTGTATCCGAATGTAGGACTCGAACTTGCCCGGAAAAGGGGCGATGCGGTGAAGAAGGGCCAGACATTATGTACGATCTTTGCAGAGTCGGATGAGAGCCTTGAAACTGCAAAACGGCTTGTCGAAGAGGCGTACACGATATCGGATTCCGCAGAAGCTCGCCCGCCGATGATTGTTGAGGAAATCAGCGCCCTATGAAATGGGTCAAGGAACAGATAGACACCGGCATTGTCCGATCTCTCGGAGAACGATTCGGCATTGAACTGCTCCCCGCCTCGATCTTTGCCCGGCGGGGAATTACCGATCCGGGAGAGATTCAGTTCTATCTCGAAGATGATCTGAAGAATCTTCACAATCCGTTCCTGTTCGATGGTATGGATGACGCGGTTGAGCGGATCCTCACCGCGAAGACGGAAGAGGAACGGGTCCTGGTCTTCGGCGACCGGGATGTAGATGGAATTACCAGCATTGCGCTCCTGGTGGACACGCTGAGTGCCCTTGGCCTGGTCGTGGAATGGAAGCTCCCTCTCGGGGACGATCCCTACGGTCTCACTATCGAGGCAGTGGATGAGTTCGCAGCAAAGAATGGCACGCTCATTATTGCTGTAGATTGCGGCACATCGAGCGTTGCCGAGATTACCCATGCACTGGAGCTCGGCGTAGACACAATCGTTGTCGACCACCATAACCCCCAGGAAGAGCTTCCACCCGCTGTCGCCATCGTGAACCCCAAGGTGGGGGACAACGGTTATCCGTTCTCCGGGTTGTGCGCCTGCGCACTCGCATCGAAACTGGGCTGGGCACTTGCGTTCGCTCAGAGTGATTTCTACAAGCAGCCGGTTTGTCTTTTGAATGTGCGACCCGGGAACGACACACTTATCCTCGAGGCGGTGAAGCTCGAGAATCTCGTTGAAGTTGATCGTCTCATGGAGAGCATTGTTCCCGGCATGGTCGACCTGGACCGCACACGAATTGTTCCCTTTCTCGAGGGGCAGCAGATCCTGGTGTACGATGCCCCGGGGCAGCAGGTAATGCTGCAGCGCATTTTCGGTCCGAACGTGGAAGTCGGTCTGCTTGATATTGCGCCGGAGGCCTGGAAGATGTTCCCTGCGCTCAAAGACCGGAGCCTGCTGCGAATGCGACCGAATACGCGTCTTGCGCGGTACTCCGAGAGAGTTCCGGAGGAGATTGATGTACTGGTGGGGTTGTTCACCACCTTTGTGCACAGCAAGATCCCGTCTCTCATTGAAGGATTTGAATCCACGCTCGACCTGGTCGCGCTTGGCACGCTCGCCGATATGATGCCGCTCCGAGATGAGAACAGGGTTTTGGCTCGTGTCGGGCTTCGAGTGCTTGGATCCACGTCCCGGCCGGGACTTCGCGGGCTCATTGCGCGCGCAGGGCTGAACGGAAGGGAAATTACCGCCCGGGACGTCGGCTGGGGGCTTGCCCCGATCATAAATGCCTCCGGACGGATGGGGGAACCGGACAAGGCCGTCCGGATGCTTTTGAGCCGCGATCAGGGAGAGATCGATCGGCTTGTGGATGAGGTAACTTCGCTCAACGACATTCGCCGGAAGACCGGTGAAGAGGCGTGGGACCGAGTACTGCCGCATGCATACAAGAGCCTGGAAGAGCATAACGGCCGCTTCGTTCTCGTGACCGACGAAGCGGTGCAGCGTGGAGTTACCGGCATTCTTGCCGGAAGACTTGCCCGATTGTTCAACGTTCCGGCGGCGGTCATTGCAATGCTTCCCGACAAGGCGGTGGGGTCGGTTCGCAGTGCCCGCGGGTTTGCAGTGACTGAATTTCTTGCCCGTTTCAGCGATATATTCGCAGACTGGGGTGGCCACGATTCCGCGGGTGGATTCCACATGGAACGCGACAGGCTGGAGACCTTCATGGATCGTCTCAAGGAGATGACCGAATACATCGAGCTTTCAGTTGAGGAAGACCAGAAGCTCATCATCGATGCCGAACTCCCTCATGCGTTTCTTACGCCGAAGCTCTTCGACGTTGAGAAAATCTTTGTCCCCGCCGGGCAGGATAGTCCGCAGCTCACATATCTTTCACGTGAACTGAAAATAGCTCAGATGAATCTGATGGGGCGGGACGGCCAGAACCATGTGAAGTTCCTGTTCGACACCGGTTCCGTCAAATGGCCTGCGGTTTTCTGGAATGGCGCCGAACGGGTAGGTCGTGATTTTAACGAAACAGACCGACTGGATGTTGTTTTTCAGCTCTCCCGGAACTACTTCCAGGGGCGGGAAGTGCCACAGCTCGTTGTTCTGGATGTGCGAAAGAGCGGCACTGACGGAGTAGCCGAATGAGCGCGCCTGCACGGCGACTGGTTTCGCTCATGCTGCTCACTCTGCTCACATGCATGTTTCTCACGGCAACCGCATGGGGAAACCCTGCGCTCTTTGTCCCGAAACAGGTTGTTCGCGGAGACGCTTTTTCGGTTGCCATCCATTCTACGGACCCGGTTGTGTCGATGGAAGCAAAGCTTCTGTCGCCGAGCGGTGGCGTGGTTGCCGACGCCCCCGGGTTCCGGATCCAGCTTGCCCGCGATGTGTTTGTATGGGCAGCCCTGCTTGCGGTGGACAGCACCGCAGAGCCCGGCGACTACCGGTTGCAGGCAGTCTTCGATTCCAACGGATCGCGTGTTGCGGTCGAGTCGCCGCTGACCGTGGTGGACAGGAGGTTCGCGCGGGACACGATCCGGCTGAACGAATCCTTGTCCGACCTGCGGGCAACTCCAGATCCACGGAAGGTTGCCCAGGCACGGTTGCTGCTCGGAATCCTGGCGCGACGGGACCCGGGGGCTCAGTATCTCTTTTCTCCTCTCACAATGCCGGTTCAGAATGCAATTGAAACATCCCACTACGGGGATCGACGGCTGTTCCAGTACAGCGACGGCGAAGACGCACGCGCAATCCACTACGGGCTTGACCTTGCACTTCCTGTCGGCACGCCGATTGAGAGTGACGGTGACGGCGTTGTGGTTTTTACCGGAGAGCTTCTGGTCAGCGGGAACACGGTCGTTGTCGAGCACCTTCCCGGCGTATTCAGCCTCTACTATCACATGAACCGGATCGATGTTTCGACCGGGCAGCGCATCAGCGCCGGGAATGTTCTCGGTACGGTCGGCATGACCGGCCTCGCAACCGGACCCCATCTGCACTGGGAAGTCAGAGTGGATGGGGTCCCCGTAGACCCGAGAAGTCTGCTTGCCGGGCCGCTCATTGACAAAGCCCGTATTCTGGATACAATAGTGAACGGTTCCGGGCTCTCTACGGGCACCGAACCGAAAGCACAACAAGAAGGGAGGTGATTTGTATCGCCTACATACGCGTTGATGACGGAGAGAACCTCGAAAAAGCCATCAAGCGGTTCAAGCGGATGGTTGAAAAAGAAGGAATTATCCGTGAGTGGAAGAAGCGTGAGTACTTCGAAAAGCCTTCCACCATCAAGAATCGCAAGAAGAAGTCGCTCGAGCGGAAGCTTCTTAAAAAGCAGCGAAAAATTCAAGCAATGAAGAGCTACTGATTGGTATAACTCACGCACATGAAGGCGGCCGGCAAGGCCGCCTTTTTTTTGTGTCTCAGTGGCTACTGCTGAATGTGCGTATCTGCCTTGTTCCAGTCAATCGTGTAGCCTATCTTACCGGCCAGCGCCTGCATCTGTGCATCGGTGTGATAGAGCATCGGTGCCGGTTCTGCCGCAATGGAGGCTCCATTGCGAATAAAGCGGATTGCCTTGTGATGCGCGGCAGTCACGGTTGAGGCGTTGCCTCCGCGGCTGTCCGCGAGTGAGAGCTCGCCGTTGCAGAGACAGAAATAGGTGCGGTCCGGGCTCTCCACCTTCACGTAGAACGCAGTTCCCCTTACACCACCGACGGCATTCTGCGTGGTTACCCTGAAGCCGGGTTTCGCCCCAATTGGCCCGAGTTGTTTCAGGACCAGAGCCAGCGCACCGCTCTTGAGGTTTGCCCCGCGGTCGGCGCCGGAGAGGTCCAGAGTCGTGAGGGTATTTGCCTCGATCTGTATGATGTTCCTGCCGGAGAAGGTGATTTCTGCTACGGATGCGTCCCCGGTTTTCACCGTGTCGGTGGATGCTACTGTCTGCCCGATTGTGGCCGGCTTGCCGTTTACGGATACCGAGCCGTCAACGTAGACGATGGTGCCCGATACCGCTTTTGTCTGTGCAGCGGCATTCCGGTCAGATGAAGCCTGATTCGTTGCCGCAGCAGGCTTCTGAGTGCATGAGAGAACGAGAAACGCGAAGGAAACCGGGACCAGGACGCCGACAATCAGCCACTGGAACAGGACTCCCTTCGCGCGGTGCGCCACACGTGAGTCCGCTGTTCGCTTCAAACGAGTCGTATCAATCATGTGTCTCCTCCGCCTTTGAATATAGCTGGGAAATGTCACCGGAGTGTCACGGAACGGTGAAAGTCCCGTCAAAAAAAGGCCGATCCCCTCTTAAGGGGACCGGCCATCAGGACATGCCAGGAACGGTGGCCTGTTTCAGGCCATAATATTGATCTTGGTTCCCATTCCCTTCTGGAACTGGAAAACCGAAGAAGCCTGCTGCTTCATCCCGGACGCTACACGGTCGTCGGAATCACCGTCGTGTTCCCGCTCACCGATCGTCTCGGCAGAGTGTAGGTTCAGGAGAGGCTGATACTGTGCACTGTTCACGGGTTGCATCATGGACATTCTCCTCCCCATAAGATTGCGATGTTCCTATTATCGACTGAAATAGTCATAAAATCCAGTCCCGTTCGGGAATTCTTCACGAACCGGCTACGAACCGGCCGTCGTGGGTGCAACTTCCTTCCCATCAGCCGCCGATCTTCTGCCGCAGCGCCTCGAGCGCTGCCTGGAATTGAAGGTCCCGAGTCTGTTCCGCCCTGGTCATGGACTTCAGGAGATCCGGCTGCACGAGCTGCACGTTTTGAGCCACCGTCACGTTCTTGTCCGGCTCGATTCCCTTATGCCAGATTGTTCTTCCCGCGGGTGTCAGCCATTCCTCGGTTGCGAGCAGGAGAGCCGAACCGTCGGGGAGAGGGAACTGAGCAAGCACCGTGCCGGTTCCGAATGTCTTTTCTCCAATGAGGCGGGCACGGTGAGCGTCCTGGAGCGCCCCGGCAACAATTTCGGAGGCGCTTGCGGTCCCGCCGTTTATCAGGACTACGAGTGGCATGCGAGTTGCGAGCCCGCCGGGGATGACCTTTTCCGGCCTCGTTTTTCCCTGTGCATTCCGGGTCAGAAGTACATTTCCGGTAGAGAGGAACTGGCTCGCAACGCCGATTGCTTCATCCAGGACCCCGCCTGGATTGTTGCGGAGATCGAGAATGATCCCCTGAACATGATCGGCTTCAAGGCTTTGAATGGCCTTCTTCAGATCGCGCGTTACTCCCGTGCTGAACTCCGCAATGCGGATATCGCCGAATCTGGTTCCGGGAACCACCGCAGCGGATACGTTGTGAAGCGTAATCTTCGCCCGATTCATTGTCACATCGGAGGTAGTGTTGGACGACGGGTCAAAGATTGTGAGTGTCACCGGAGTTCCAATTGCCCCGACAATGTGTTGAACCACCTGTTGGAGCGAGAGACCTGAAATGGCCTTGTTGTCCACCTTGAGGATCACATCCCCGGTGTGCAGCCCGGCTTTTTTTGCAGGGGAACCATCGAACGGTGTAACCACGGTAACCCGGCCGTTCTTCATCTGGATGTCCATCCCAACTCCGACGTATGCGCCCGAGGTGAGTGTGTGCTCCTGTTTCACCATGTCAGGGGTCAGAAATGTGCTGTGTCCGGTGTCACCGAGCGCGTTCACCATCCCCGAAATGGCGCCGTACGTGAGTGGTTTCGATTTGAGCGCCGACCGGTCCACATAGACCTGGTTTATGGTATTCCACGCGTCCCGGATGAGCGAGAAACTCGGCGGGGATGGATCCGTCGTTTGATTCGAGGACGAAAGCTGAATAGGGTGTTTCGAACCGTCAAGGAGAATACCTGCAGCCAGTCCTACGACCAGGGCAACAGGCACAGCAAGATATCTTGTTAATTTTCGATGTTGTCTCATTTCCTTGAATATAATTCAGGATCGTGCCGCGATCAACGCTCGGACACGGTGATAGTCTCGAGCATGTTCGGATGAAATGGGCCGTTTGATGCAACGATGCTGGTTGCGTTCTGGGGCGCTGCCTGCAGATCGGGTACCGAAACGCTTCCATGAAAGTCGGTGACAGTTCCTCCGGCCTCCCGGACAATGAGCGCCGCAGCAGCAAAGTCCCACAGGTGCAGCGCCCGTTCCCAGAAGCCGTCGGCCCGACCGCATGCAACATAGCACATGTCGAGCGCTGCGGAGCCGAATTGACGAACGGACATGACTCCGCTGCCGAAGAATCGGCCGATGGTCTTCAGGTTCTCCTCGGTTCGCGCACGGTCCTCATAGAAAAACCCGCTGATAACTATTGAGTGTTCGTACCGGTCGATTTCACTCGTTCGTATCCGGGCTCCGTTCAGGAATGCGCCGTGCCCACGGAGAGCGGAAAATGTCTCGTTCCGGAACGAATCCTTTACCACACCGAGAAGCAGAGAATCTTCGTGCATCAGTCCGATAGACACGCTGTAAAACGGTATTCCCCGTGAGAAGTTCAGGGTCCCGTCGAGCGGATCGATGATCCAGCGATACGGGGAAGAGGTCACCTCGTAGGTGCCTTCCTCGGCGACCACGTTGTGGTCGGGGTACTCTTCCCGTATTACGTCGATAATGGCTGCCTCTGCGCGATAATCGGCGTCGGTCACGCGATCGTGCTCCGCCTTTTTCGTGGCCACCGAAAAACCTGCGGCGGCAACAGCACGGTGCGTTTCAGTCGCCCGGTCTGCCGCACGTAATGCGACCTGAAGCATCTTCGAATTATGAGGGTCCAACCTGGCCTCCTTGCGGTCATACTACCAGTCCGGGCGAAGCGCAGCTACGGGTTGCTCTTCATGGCGCAAAGGAAGAAGATACGGTCGATGAGTATTCGCCGCAACGTGCCCATTCTTGTCGTCCTCGTGGCCGCCTTCGGACTCGTGCTCGCCTGCAGCAGCGCTCCGCCGAGGATTACAGGGCTTTACAGCACGCTTGCGGTCGTCGACAACCGCACCCTTCAGGCAAAATACGAACAGCTGTCGGTCTTTGTCCAGGCGGAAGATGAGAACGGCTTCAGCGATCTTGCCCATCTGTATATCATAAACGATCGTGCCGATCTGTACTGGGCGCTCGGTCCGGACTCCTGGGAACGGCGGGGTCCGCAGGGGCAGGAGTGGGTCGGGAGCAACGACATTGTCATGCCGGACGGTTCGGCGCTGCCGCGCGGCGAATATCGAGTAGTCCTGGTGGACATCTCGGGTGCACGGGACGAGCGCACTTTCGTACTCGATCACGGTCCCACGAAACCGGGAGCGGTGGTTTTTCCGACTTTGAAGCTGCAATCGGATCGCATTACGGTTGCAGGGCCCTACGCGAACGACACCGTGTCAGTTATTGACCCGACGGGACGAGACCCGACGGGGCAGTTCTCGAGCCGACGCGAGGTATCGCCGGGTACCTTTACTCTCCCCGAGATTCTTGGCCGTGCGCCTGAGCCCGGTCGACGACTCGACCTGTACGTTCACACCTATGACGAAGCTGCCGGTCTTGTCCTCATTTCGGGACCGTATGTGTATTGAGCGTTGTCAGTCTTCTATGTTGTCGACGTGCTGCCGACGGCGAAAGATGCGCTCGACCGTGTCCCGCATCCGCTCCCGGACATCCTTGCCGTACCGCTCCGAATAGTCGAGAACGGCCGTTTGAACTGAAACGTTCGGACCGTGCAGCTGTTTGAGCTCGTGCCAGTGTTTCACGATCCAGACGTACAGATCGGCAGCTGTTCGTCCCGGAAACCGATGCAGGAGTCCTTCGTGCTCGATGATGTCAACTATCGGTTTGTACACGTTGTTGACCCAGGAAATCACCGCGGTCTCGAGTGGTATCTCGTTCTGATAATGCTGATTGATGTAGTACTTGTGACCGTAGATGTGCTGGACAATCTCGTCATATCTGCCGGGGGCAGTGAATACGAGTTCATAGTGCGGCACGAGTCGGTCGAAGTGCATATTTTCATAGAACCGTTTCTTTTCGTAGCCGATAACCTGATGCAGAAGTTCCCGTTTGTTCATGTTCGGACGAAGCGTGACCTCCGAGCTCAGAGAAACCACCTCCGCATCAATTGCCTGCACGCCCTGTGATCGGGCAACGGACACCCGGTGGTTTCCGTCTCTCACGAAATAGACCCCGCCAATCTCGTAGAGCTTTATTGGCGGAAGAATGATCGACTCCAGGTGTGCCTTGTCGACACGAGTCCACCGGTTCCGCAGGTATTCATGTTTCGGAAGAAATCGGCGATTGAAGTCGCGGTAGCGACCTTCGCTCCCTACGATGAGATTTATGTTCACGGTCTTCATTCCGCGGTAAGTTTCGCTTTTGGGACGGAGAAGGTCCTTGACCTCCTGAAGGGACAGCATTTCGTCGCTGCCCGGGTCCAGGAGGTTCATAATCCTCGAAAAGGTTTCCTGACCACGCGCCTTATTGAAGTCCTGACTGGCGGAATGGTCAACATAACTGTTCATGTATGATCCTCACTGTCTCGTTCATGTTCCGACAAATCATCTGATGGCCGGGAACGGGGAAGAGCGGCTGCCTCGTTTTCCAACCCGGGGATCGTCAGCACGTAGTGGTCGTAGACGTTGATCACCATGGTCTGATTGAAGGCGGTTACCCGTTGTGCATTCATATCGTAAAGGTGTATGTGTCCGTGGAGCAGGAAGCGCGGTTTGAATTTCCGCATGAACCACAAGAAACTCTTGAACCCCGTGTGGCATGGATCAGGTTTGTCGTGAATGCCCCGTGGCGGAGCATGTGTCAGCAAAATATCCAGATAACGCCCATGTATCATTTTGTTCCATAACAACCTCGGAACAAGTTTGAAGATTTTCCAGTACATCTGGAAATCGGTGAATTGATTCTCATCACCGTTATAAAGCATACTCCCTCCGAGTCCTGCTATCAACAAACCTTGCCGAGTTTTAACAATTTTGCCGCCGACGTAGGTCGAACCAAAGTGGTTGCTCATTGAGAGGTGCGAGAGTTCATCTTCGGAGTCATACCGGTGCGCGTTCCGCTTGAAAAGTCCGATCTTCTTGAGGTTGTGATTGCCGAAGACAAAAAACAACTGTTTGTTCATGCTGCTGGCAATAAATCCGAGATACTCCATGGGCAGATCGCCAGCGCTCAGCACAAGATCGACATCGCGGAACCGTTCTTTCACCTTGGTGCTGTACACGAGTGGATCAATATGATCGGATACGCAGAGAATTTTCATGCTGACTCCAGATGCTACACCGAGACCTGCCGGAGGAGAGGCTGTAACCGATCCTTGTCAATCAGGTCTATTGGTCGGGTTTCGGCGAAGTCAGTGGCGAGGCGCGAGAAACCCGAACTCGACACCATGATTCCCCGTGCAATATTCTGTCTCTTCATCTCCTCGTGAAAGTTCCGAACCGTCGATTCGTCGACAAACTCCGTCGACCGAAAGAACTGGACAAGTCTGGGAAGCTTTCTCGTGTTTCTCCATTTGTTCTGAGCCTCAACCGCTACAATCCGGCAACTATCGTTCAGCGACTCCACATCCCGAACCTGCAACTCCATGACCTCGGTGAGGGACTTGCACAGGCTTACGAACTCCGACTGATTTACCGTCAGGAAATCCTTCACGTGGTCGTCGGTACGCACATCCTGGTACTGGCTCAACTTTGCCGCCACGTCCCGGAAGTTTTTCTTCCGGGTGAAGATCTTTTCCCATTGCTCAATCGCTGCCTCTATCTTGCGTGTTTTTTCGTAGCAGATCGCCAGAAAGTATCGAGCGTAGAGTACTTCCTGGGCTCCGTCGTCGGTTGCAAGCGTCAACGCGCGATCGAGCTCGGATGTTGCCCGCTCCACATTTCCCATGCTCAGAAAGCATGCTCCCCGTTCGACCAGAGATTTCACCTTGAACGGCAGTTCGCGTGATGACCGTTCGAATGATGCAATTGCTGCCGAGAACTCGTGTGCATCCTTCTGCAGGCGTCCGAGGTAGTAGTGAGCTTCCCCGTTCTCCGGCTGCGACCTGATGGCCTTTTCCAGCTCCGCTCGCGCTTCGATGGGACGTTTTGACCGGTACAGGATGTACCCGAGGCGGAAGTGAGAATCGCCGTGTCGATCGTCCAGTGAGAGTGCCTTTCGGTAAAACTGTGCCGCCTTTTCGCTCTGGTTGCGCGCCTCGAAGAGTTTTCCGATTTGATAGTAGTAGGTTGCGTTGTTCGGATCCATCTTCCGGAGCAGGAGATACTCCTTCAATGCTTCATCCGGCTGGTTGAATTTCGAAAAAAGTTCTGCTATCGTTATTCGGAAGGGAACTTCTTTGCAATACCCGTTGAAAATGCCGATCTGGTTAACCGTTTTGAACTCCATGAGAGCAAGTTCCGGCTTCTGTTCCGCAAGATATGCCTGCCCAAGGAAATAGTGCGCGTCAGTATTACGTGGCTCCTTGAGGATGATCCGTTTAGCAAGCCGAATGGCCGGTGAGGTCCGGTTCTGTTTCAGGAGTGACGAGAGAGTTTCCAGCTGTTTTGGCGCGATGACTGATCGGACTATGAAAACAGTAAAGACTCCGACCGCCACACCGAGGATTACTATAAGAATGACGACAATCGGCATGCAGCTCCCATCACCTATTTACATTAAATCTATCGGACACAGTAACGACTTTGTGGATCGCTGTCAAACTGGTTTTGCGGGGGATTAGAGTGATTAGACCGATTTTTGTGCTCATCATGGGCACCTGTCTCGCCGTAATGCCTGCTGCGGCAAAGACGCTCCTGGAACAGGGCGAAGACCTTTTCATGCAGAACAAGCCCGGTGCTGCGGTGTCGCTGCTCGAGAATGCACTGAACCAGACTCCGAACGACCCGAAAGTCTATCTCTACCTCGGCATCTGCTACGAGCAGCTCGGACAACACCAGAAGGCGATCGACATCCTTTCCCGCGGTGCCGCTATGCCGGGGGCGAACGTCTCTCTTTTCTATTATGATGTTGGTAACAACTACTTCGCAATGAAGGATCTGAAGAATGCTGAGGAGATGTACACGAAGGCGATACAGGTCAGCGGCAGTTTTGCGCCCCCTTATCTGAACCGCGCCAATCTTCGCGTCCAGACGAAACAGTATAAGTCCGCCGTCAACGACTATACGGTGTATCTCAACCTCAACCCGTCCGACCCCCAGGCCCCCACCATCCAGAAGATGATCGCGCTGTTGAGCGACCAGATCACCTCTGAGGCACAACGGGTAGCCGCTGAAAAGCAGAAGCAGGCAGAGGCCGAGGCAAAGCGGAAGGCAATTCTGGACAGCGTTCTGAACTCACTGAACAATGCTTCGAGTGATACCAAGAATATGTCCGGCGGAAACGCTCAAATTGAAAACAAGACCGAGCCATTGGACATTGCACCATAGGGTGCCGATTTGACCGGGGCATAGGAGGATAGATGAACAAGCGGTTCATGGCAATAATCGCCGGCGGGGTGCTGGCGCTTCTTCTCATAGGCGGGGGAGTCTACTTCGCCGTGAACAGCTCGCGGAGTGGCGCCCAGACGGAACGTCAGAATAAACTCAGTCTGGCGGCGGACTACCTGAAAAACGGGGAGTATCAGCGCGCGCTCGATCTCGTCGACCAGCTTCTGATCAAGAATGCGAACGACGCTGCGGCGAAGAAACTCCGCGACGAAACCGTGGCGGCTCAGAAGGCGGCGGCGCAGGCGGAACAGAAGAGGCAACTGTCCCAGCTCGAGCAGCAGAATCAGCAGCTGCGCAATTCGCTCTCTTCACTCGGCTCCGATCTCAAATCGCAGAATCCACAGGCCTCGGCTCTGGACACTCAGAAGGCGGATGCTCTTGCGCGCGCCAGGGAGGCGGAGGCCAGGGCTCAGGAGGCGGAGGCGCAGCGGAAGCTCGCCGAGCTTCAGATTCAGAAACAACTCGCCGCACAGAAGCAGGCGGAGCTCGACAGACAGAAACAGCTCGAACAGCAGAAGAAGGACGAGCAGGCGAAGAAACTTGCCGAAATGAATGCCCAGCAGCGTGCGCGGCAGGCGAAACTCGACAAACTCATTGCAGACGGCACCAAGGCGCTCGACAGTGGCGACTATTCCACGGCTCGTTCGGACTTCAATGACGCACTCGGCGTGGAGTCCGACTATGCGCCCGCACTTTCAGGGCTTGCGCGATCCTACTATCTGCAGGATCCGACCAACTCTGAAAACCTGCAGAAGGCGGTCGGGTTTGCAAATCGGGCAATAGCAAAGGATCCGAGCCTCTGGGAGCCCCACTACACCCTTGGACAGGTGTATCAGCAGACCGAACTGTTTGACGAAGCCATCAAGGAACTCAAGGCGGCGGCACGGCTCAAGCCGGACAACGCGAGCGTCCTTTTTGCCCTCGGAAACGCACAGTATCGGGCCGGTCAGTTCCGCGAAGCACGCGGCTCGTACGAGAACTGCGTTCGCATAAACCCGTACATCGACAACGCATACTACAACCTTGGAATCACGGATCTGACGCTGAAGGATACATCCGCGGCGTTGAAAGCATTTCTCTTTGCGGCGCAGATCAAGCCGAACGATGCCCGGGCGCTCTACCGAATTGGATCAATCTATCTCGACAATAATGACGTGAATAATGCGGTGACCACTCTGGAGAAGGCCGTAAAAGCGGATCCGAAATCATCCCTGTACCAGTTCCGTCTGGGTCAGGCCTATTATCAGAAAGGAACGCTCGACAAGTCGGTGGCGGCGTTCAAGGAAGCGGTGGCGCTGAAACCGAACGATCCGGTGAGCAACTACAATCTTGCTCTTGTGCTTTTCGAACAGGGCAACGCAAAGGATGCGCTTCCCTACGTCCAGGCGTCGATTGTGGCAAAGAGCGACGAGGCGCAGTACTACTACCTGCAGGGTCAGATTTTCGAGGCCCTTGGTAAGGACAACGAGGCGATATCTTCGTTGACCGAGGCCATAAAGAAGGATCCGAAGTACGTGAAGGCAATGGTGGAGCTCGGCAAGGTGCTCGATGACATGAAGATGTACGATCAGGCGCTCAGCTTCCTCCTTGCGGCGGCCAGGATCCAGCCCGATTCTATCGAGGTGAACAATAATCTCGGCAATGTCTATCTCCACAAGGAGCTGTACAGTCAGAGCATTGATCACTACAAGACCGCGATTGCCAAGAAACCGGACGATACGCTGATGCGGTACCACCTTGCGCTTGCATACATTGGCACCAAAAAATACCCGGAGGCACAGCAGACGCTCGCCGACCTCCTGAAGATCGATCCCAACTACTGGGAGGCGTATCATCGAATGGGCGAAGTATTGATTGCGACCGGAGACAAGGCGGGGGCGAAGGCAATACTGTCGAAGCTCCTGCAACGCGACCCGCAGTATCCGGATAAGGCTTCGGTGGAAAATCTTCTGTCCGGTTTGTAGGGAGAACGGCTATACCAGTCTGCCCACGAGCTCGAACAATCTCTCCCGTGAGAGTTCGTGCCAGATCGGGCGTCCGTGAGGGCACCGCGGATTCTCGAGTTTGAGCGACTCTTCGATGAGGGTAAGGGCCGTAACCGGGTCAATCGGATCCCCGTCCATGAGAGCGGATCTACACGCCATGCGTGCGTAGAGGTCGCGCGTGAGGTCTCCCGGGCCAATGTGCACCTCATCCAGCCCCTTTACCAGCGTATCGAGCGCTCCCGAGAGTGGTTCGGGAACTGCAAGAATCTGCCATTCACTCGTTCCCCCCTCAGTGTCCGTTTCCTGAAGCGGCTCGAGCTCAATCCCGTCGTCGGCGAGGCGGGAGCGATTTTGCCGTACCAGGCGAGACCGGTCGAACTCCAGCGACAGAAGGTGCGGAACGAGGAGCCTTTGAACCGGGCCATGTGCGCTGAACCGTTCGAAAAGCATCCGCTCGTGCGCGGCATGCTGGTCAACGAGGAGCAGGCGGTTTTCGGTCTCTGCAACCAGAAAGACTCCGAGTACCTGGCCGAGATATCGGATGTTCGGCCGGGCCCCGGTATCGAGCCGGCGTTCGAGCGAGAACGGTTCAGGCGGCGAATTGCGGGCCCGCTCCTCGCGCGCAAACCAGTCCCGCGAACCCGCGCCTTGTGGCGAACCCGCGCCTTGTGGCGAACCCGCGCCTTGTGGCGAACCCGCGCCTGATGGCGAACCCGCGCCTGGTGGCGAATCCACTGCCGGTTGGTGCGGCGGAGACGGGGTTGTGGGAAACGGTGTGCCTTGTCGCGATAGCGACTGCGGCCAGAGGCTGCCGGCGACGCCGCCACCTTCGGAAAGTGCCGCGGTCCTGCGCGCGTGGTGGTGAAGAAAATTCTGTACAGTCTCGACAATGCGATGATGCATGTCCGGAAGGTTGCGAAAACGTGCCTCCCGTTTGGCAGGGTGGATGTTGAAGTCCACCTGATTCGGATCCACCTGCAGAAAGAGAAACGCAACGGGAAACCGTCCTCCCGGAAGATATCCGGTGTACGCATGTTCGAGCGCCTGAACGAAGGAGTACTCCCAGATTCTTCGGCCGTTTACGAATGACTGTATGTATTTTCGGTCGTTCCGGAAGGTGTCCGGTGTTTCGAGGATGAGGTCGAAACGAAACCCGTCCCCTGAGCCGGACACGGCGAAGAGAAAATCGGCATGGACAACTTCCGGAAGTGCGTTGATTACCCGTGCTCTGAGTCTTGTGCGGCGCCGGGCGTGAACCGCATCCGCCTCGCTTTCGGCAGGACTATCCGATGCTGCATCTGCAATTGTCGGCAGGAACATGCGCATGGTTCCGTCGGTAAAGTACCGGAAGGCGATGTCCGGATAGCTGAGAGCGCGGTCGAGCAGCACCAGCCGGCACATTGCCGATTCGGCGGAAGGCGATTTGAGGAACCTGCGTCTGGCCGGAAGTGAGTAGAAAAGCTCCGCAACATCGACCGAAGTGCCGACTGGCCCTCGCCACTGCTCCAGGCTGAGCTGCTTGCCACCGTGAACTACCACGCGACCGGCCTCGGTGCCGGGATTCGAGACAATCTCCATCCGGGAGACGGTGGCAATACTTGCAAGCGCTTCGCCGCGAAATCCGAGTGAGGACACCGACAGGAGGTCGTTTTCCGTTTCAATCTTTGAGGTTGCGTGGGGCAGCCAGCATAGGTCCAGGTCCGCCCTGTCCATGCCTCTTCCGTCGTCAATGACGCGTATCCGTTGAATGCCTCCCGACTCCAGATAAACCTGGATATTTCGGGCGTCGGCGTCTATGGCGTTGTCCAGCAGCTCCCGGACGACCGCATGGGGACGGTCGATGACCTCTCCTGCGGCAATCTTGCGTGCAACATCATCCCGGAGGACCTTGATCCTCCGGGATGATTGTCTGTCTGTCATGAGAGAGAAGGGTACTAGAAGCCGACCTGCGTTTCAATGCTCACAGACGGCGCCATTACCGGATTCCCCGAGGAATCAAGCACGAGGTTGCCGAGAGAATCGTGCCGGACCGTCGTTGTAACCTGCAATATGAGGCTGAGAGAAGGAGCCACCGGATATACCAGTTCTCCGGAAACAACAGTGTTTGCGTCGAACAGAGAGAGTGTTCCGTACTTCGCCGGATCATTCAGGAGAGTCGGAATGAACTTGGAGCGTACGTAGGAGATGGAACCGTAGAAGCCGAAGGGAAGAATCTTCTTGTTGACTGAGAGTTGCAGCTTCAGGTAGTCATCCGGCGCAAACTCGATCTGGCCATTCGATCCCCAGGTCCAGGGCCAGAAGTAGCCGGCCTCGAAGTTGACTGCCTTGAGGAGTGTAAAGCCCGCCTCGCCATAGATTCCCATGGTGGTGCGCTGGTATTGCGCGGCATTCGGATCTGCAAGGTAGTTGATGACATCCTGCGCATACTGGCCTCGCATGCGCTCATAGGTCGAGTCATACATGGTCGGCCGGAAGATTCCGTTGAAATTGCGGTATTCGAGCCGATAGGTCAGACCCAGTGCGTTTCCGAACACACCGCTTTCTATTCCATAAT
Organism: uncultured Spirochaetales bacterium; assembly: GCA_964553615.1. Taxonomy (GTDB): domain Bacteria; phylum Spirochaetota; class Spirochaetia; order DSM-27196; family DATKUC01; genus DATKUC01. The sequence continues at coordinate 60,123 of CAZKMA010000024.1, forward strand.
TTCTGAGTGAACGTTTTCCGGATGGATCGGTATACAGGAGTGCGTCGGTATGGAAGCCTTGTGCCAGAGTTGTAGCGCCGACGGTTACCGGATTGCGGAGGTAGGGTACGAGCCCCGCAACGTCTCCGAAGAGAATAATGGAAAACGGATCGGACTCGACGATTGGGAGATCAAGATCGACAGCGAGGTTGAGGAACAATGGGTTCGCCGTCTGCGTGTTCTGTATGTCGGAGATTACGGACGCCTGAGTGCCCGCCGGCATTGTTGATGTGTCCGGAAGTTCAGATGCCGGAGCCAGGTCGGTGGCCGCAGAGAGACCGAGGGCAAGCGGAAAGCTCGAACCAAGCGGACGGACGTAGAACCGGCCACCCATTATCTGCGGATTTGCAAGGTTGTTCACAACGGTCTCGAATCCGACCGTCTTGAAATCAATGCCGAGGTTCAGTCCGACTCGCCGCACGGACGGGAAATCCGAATCGTTTGCGAAGTTCCGCATGAGAATACCGTGACCGAGCGTCATGTCGTTCAGGTTGCCGACCTTGAAGAAGAAGGGGTCACGCTGCTTTCCCCATTCGACATACCGGATCTTGAGCACCAGGTCGGTCAGGAAGTCCTCTGCTCCGGTAATGAGCGTCGGCTGATCGGAGCCGAACGACCACTCGTTGTTCCCGCCGGGTTTGTACCAGCTGTTTGCATCGAAGAGATTCGAAGAGTAGATAATGGGCAGATAGAGTGCTGCCTTGAGCTTTCCGATCTGAAAGTGGGGCTGAGCAACAACCCGGGAGTAGGTTGTTCCGTTGATCGAGACACCGCCGATCTGCAGTCCGAGAAACTCATTGAGAAACGCCATGACACCACTGCCTGCGCCTGAACCGGAAGAGGACTCGGTTCCCTGCGTCTCTGAAGGCTGGCTCGGCGGTGGAGGTGCCGGTTCATTGGACGTTGACTGGGCAACTTCCTGGTGGCCGGGTACCTGCGCAACCTTGAGCTTGCTGAAGTCCAGGTTCTTGAAAAGGCTGGCAACTTGCTGTGCGGAAAGCGCAACCGCCTGAAATGTCGGCGCCAGCGCATCCGCGAAGTGTCCGGCGGTGACCATGAGCGACGGTCCGCCAATCTTGCTGAACTGGACTGCGCCCTCCTTCACGAAAAGAGCATCAGTCTTCCCCGGGATGACCTGCATTCCGAAATCGGTACCGCGGACACCCCCAACAGCGGAATGGGTGCGAAACTCGTAATTCGCGCCGGCAAACCGTGCGGCCACCGCACGCAGCGATCCACTGTTCAGGGTGAATGCGTTCACTCCGCTCTTGTCGCTTGCCTGGAGGGAATCCACCGTGAAGTCGGAATAGGGCGCGAGCTTTATGATGGTTCCGTTCGGGTCCAGTCGTAGTTCGGCCGAGGAGTTGCGGGTGGCAATCTGATCGCCCGGTTCCAGCGCCATGCCGAAATTCACGAGCTGGTACTGCATTCCGTCCTTGTTCGTGATGGTGATCTGCTGACTGTTATCGAAGTATTCGAGAATGGTCGACGGCGCCTTCTGCGCAAACGCAAGCGCCGAGACAAATAAGAGCACAACTGGCAGAAAAGCCGTTCGTGTGCGTTTCATGTTAACCTCCTTACTCAGTTCGTACCGACACCTGCCGCTAAAAAAGTGAAATCGTTGTTTCGAGCCGGGACGTGACCGTCCAGGGATTGCCGCCCGGGTTGAACGGGTCGTATTTCAGGTCATACAGGAGCGAGATGATTGCCGGGCCCGCCTTATAGTCGAGCCGTGCGCCAATGACCGCATTCTCTGCGCTGACGAGCGAGCTGAGGTCGATGATATTCACCTTGTCGTATGTCGCCGCGAGAGCAAATCCCGGTATGACGCCCTGTTTGAGCTGCAATTCTGCCCGCAGGTGCGGGTGCGCAAAGGTAGATGTAAGTGGATCCGTGTAGCTGGGGTTGAACGGCCCGTCCATGCTGACGGTGAACGCAAGCTTGTCATCCAGGAGGGAGAAACCAGCCGATCCGAGCCAGCCGACAAAGGCTGGAGTGCTTACTGCCGGTCCGCCCGGAGACACGTAGTTTACGCCGGAGTAGATCGAATACTTCTCCACGCGGTATAGATCATAGCTCGAGTCGAAGTAGTCCGGTATGAAGTTCTTGCCGATGAATCGGACCTGGGCACCGTAGGTAATGATTCCGAAGAGTCTGCCGCCGGCGCCGACCATTTCGCCCTGAGCGAGCTTCTGCTGAACAAAGTCGCCGTACAGTGCAAGGTTGATGATCGGACTGGTGAGGATGGGAAGCCGCGTGTCCAGTCCCCAGATAAACACCTGCGCGTTGGAAGGAGCGGTGGCTGTCCCCGTCGATGTGTTATATATGCTGTTCGGGTCCCGCTCGGCAAAGTAGAACGGGTTTCGATCCACGACGAGCGAAGTTCCAATCTGAAGACCGGGAAGTATGGGAGCATTCATCCACGCAAGCGGTCGAACGTAGAATCGGCCTCCCATGAGGTCCCAGGCGGTCAGGTTTGAAACAATGGTCTCAATACCGACGTAGGGGAACTTGAAGAGATTCCCGTCCAGGTCGAAACTCATGCCGAAGAGCTTCCTGCCGGGCAACCACTGGGTATTCGTGTAACCGCCCATGATGTATCCGTTGCCGAGCTGGCCGTTGTCGACCTGACCGAGCAGGACATAGAGCGGAGCTCCCTTGTGGTCCCATCGGATATAGCGGATCTTTGGAAGATAGAGTTCGAGGAAGCTCGTGTTTCCGTCCGGCACCCAGTCTGCTTTCCGGACTTCGAACTGATTCTGTTGCGCCCCTGCCGTAAACCGGTAGTTCACCGTAAGGTCGAGGCCCAGGCCGAGTTTCCCGAACGAGAGATCAGGTTTCAGGCCGAGACTCTGATATGCAATGGTCGGTCCCCCGGTAGCGGGATTCGCCGGGTCGTAGGATGGATTCGAAAACGTCTGAACGCCAATGGTCAGATCGAGCCCGAACTTCGTTGATGAACTGCTCCCGGAGCCGCCGCTCGCCGGAACGGCCGGCACGGATGGCGCCGTCGATGATTCTGTGCTCTGTGCAAATCCGCCGGTGGCGGCCAGCACGCAAATTGCGGCGACAATAAATGTATGCCGGATCTTTACTGGCATGTGTCCCTCCTCATGCTCTGTGGGCTATTATACCTCGCGAAATTCCATTTACCGAGGACTGTTTCCGAAAATTGCTCCATTCTCACCGATAATACGGCTAATGTCGAGTAGTTTTAGAAGGTAAGTCGTCCGGATATTCCGATCTGCAGCCCAAGAGCAACAATCTGCCCGGAACCCGGCTGGGTAGAATAGGGACTCAGCCCAAATCCGAGCTTTGCAAATACCGAAACATCGCCATTCTTCGGGAGTGTGAACGCCGTACTGTGTCCAACCGTGAAGGTCAGGTTGGAGCTCAACGGCGCGCTCGTCCAGTTGGCCGAGAGTTCCTCCCGATGCGCCAGGTAGGCGCCTGCAGCGAGCGCCGCATGAAGTGCCGGGATGCCGAAAAGGTCCTGCGGATGAGTTCTCCACGTGTATGCGAGCTGGCCCGTGTCCGAATACGTGGTCCCTGCCTGAGTGGTATCGGTACCCGGCAGAACGTTCGAGGGCTGCACGTCCACGGAGAAGCTATTGTTCAGTATTACGGAATCTTCGCCGGTCACGTTGACCGTTGCGTTCAACAGATGGTAGAGCGACCAGCTGAGGCCGGTCGTGGTGGTATCGGAGGTGAAACTCATATCCACGGATGATGAGATGCTTTCGCTCCGGTAAAAGGGAAAGATAGGGTAGGCGCCCAACCTGCCGAATATGTTGATTGCAGTATTCGTAATCGAGGCGCCGATTGTGCGGGAATCTGAAACCGAATCCCCCTGTCGGGTCAGGCTTCTGCCGGTGGAAAGCTGGATCCGGTTCGGCACCACGAGGTCCCACGGGCTCGAACCGATGGAGCGCGAGAGGGCAAGAGCAACCGTAGGGCTGTAGAGGGCGTAGGACTGTGTGGTACTCGCCCGGGCGAAATCCGCTGCAAGGCCCGGTAGAAAGACATCCACTCCCGGGATGCTCTGAAAGAAATAACTCTGACCCCAGATCGATCTTCCGAAAAACCCGATATCGTTGCCGAACAGCCGAAAATCGGTCACCGACGATGGACTTGCCGTACTCGCCGCAACAAGGTCGTTCCAGCCGAGAGCCGGAAGGCCTGCAACCTGAAGATCCCGCGAATAGGAAGGGGTCAGGGTAAGACCGGAAAGCAGTCCGCCGGGGACCTGGCCGCCGGCCGGCACCGCCGCAGGGTTCGAACGTGCCCAGGGGGGGACATCTCCGGTCGGCTGCACCGCAGGTGCTGCGCCCGCGGCCGCAGGCGGGATCAGTGTTATCGGCAGCGAGAAAACGATCTTCGCTTCAGACAACTGTTGGCCGCTCACGCTTCCCGCGTTACCCGATGGACTGTATGCAGTCTGGTAGGTAGAGAGCAGCGACAGAGTCGGCGTCAGTCTGCCAAGAGAAAGCGTCATGTCCGCTGTTGCCTTTCCGGTCCGAGCCGCATTCGGATCCGCACTCCACGGCAGCACGTACCGGTACGCACGGATCCATTCCACCGGGTACGAAGCCGCCGCTTGAAGCGCGAACGATGAGGTGTCCGTGAGCGAGGCGCCGAGTTGCAGCGCGAACGGTCCCGGCCAGGTGGAGGCGAGTGTCCAGTTCCACAGCTGCTGAAGCGAACCTGATGTGCCCCCTGTGGTGAGTGCACCGGGAAACGATGCCTGCGTTGAAAGAGAAATTCCGAGCACCGATGGAATCCGGGCGGTGACCAGATCCTTGCGAAAAAGCTGCGGCTGTGTCGGAGAGTAGTCACGCTGAAACGAGTCGGTCAACTGAACCGGACCGCCTGCCGCGGGAAATGTAACCGTGTGCCCGCCCGAGGTGGAAACTACGGTATTGCCGCCGGAATCGTTGCTGCCGGCAATTGAAAAGTTGCCTTCGAGCCGGGTGTCCAGGAGCGTAGCTCCGGCCTGCACCGAGCTGCCGAGCGTGGTGGCCCGGTCCTGCCCCGCAAGAGACACAAATCCGGGTGAGCGGGCATAGCCGCTTGCAGAAATCGTTGCGTCCTTCAGGATAGTGAACGTGCCCGAAGTCCAGATTGCTCCGGGTATGTTCCAGGTCCCGGAAAACTGTGCACCGGCCCCCCACTGCGCTATCGGCGTGGTAAGGGATATCTCGTCTATTGCAATCTCGCCGTCGATCGTGCCGGTTCCATCTATCTCGAGCCGGGTCAGGTCCTGTCCGGTCGGCGCAAAACTGACCGTGCCCGCAGAGAGTGTTCCGTCTACGTATACCTTCCTGTCGGTAAGGCTTACGCGGACCTTGTGCCAGACGGGAGGAGATGCTGCTGCGGGCAGCGGAACCGTCGCGGTGAGTCCGGAGGCAGCTCCGTCGTAGTGAATTGTAAGCCCGGGCGTGGCCCCGCCGTCAGGGGTCACGGATTTCGTTGCCACGTAGAAGACAAGGTTTCCGTACTCGTTGTCCCGCACGGGCGAAGTGTAGTGAACTGCGCTCCATGAATCGCCTGAGGTGAGTGTACTCCAGGTGGCAAGCAGGATGGGCTGGTCCACGGTTCCGGAAAGCATGGGAGCGGTTTCCGGGAATGCGGTAACAAGCGGTTTGGCGGGTCCAAG
>CAZKMA010000025.1:0-14416 GCA_964553615.1 uncultured Spirochaetales bacterium
GACTCGGGAAAGCGCAAGTCCTTTGCCTGGGAAACCGAAACATGAGTCTTCATCATTTCATTCCCTCCCACGGTTGAAATAGAGTTAATGAGGTATACAACTATTTTAATAATATTTGGAAGATCTTTTCGGTCGATTTAGACTATTTAGATAAAATCATGTTGCCCGCGTCGCAGGTATGTCAATCCGTGGGTGCAATGCGATTGGCGGAACGGGACGGCCCGATCCGGAATCGATCGCCAAAGAACACTCCGCCTTCCACGAGGAGAACGATCAGTACCAGCCAGCCGAAATAGTTCAGGATGAATCCACGAAGCGGTATCAGAAAGCTACCCACAGCCGAACTGTTCTCAATGTTGAAACTCAGCGTGAATGCGTAGAGCATTCCGAATGTAAAGTTTCTTGACCACTGGGTCGGATCATACACGCCCAAGCCTCTTCGGAAACCTTCGGCGCGGATTCGGACCACCGCCCTGGCAATCTCCACCGCCTCAACAATGATGAACCAGCCCAGAACCCAGAGCCAGATGGCAAGCGTTACGTTGGCTGAGACCACACCGGACACCGCCGTTGCCAGCCCGGTTATCGACATGGCGCCGTGTATTATGCAGTTGGTATTGAACCAGCCTCCGGCAAGATCAATCCCGTGCCGGACATTCAGGTAGCGACGCGCAATGAGCAGGAAGCTGACACTGTACAGGAGAACGCCGAAGCCCATCATATACGGTGCGATCGCACGATACGCGGCGGAAGTCCCGAAGGCGACTCTCCATGCGATAACGAGGGACTGCGTGCTCACCGTGGACAGGAGCAATACCCCGTGCACATTCTTCCCGTGGTCGGTTCGAATTATGATGAAGAAGTTCCTGATCATGAGAGAAATGTAGTATACCCACAGCAGGGTATTGGCAACGAGCAGGACCTGCACAAATGGTCTCCATTCGGGTATTCGCTGCGCAAGGGAAATACCGCAGACTGAAATGCCCGCAACCCAGGTGCCGGCCGCGAAGCTTCGGACCGGGTGAGACAGGTGATCCCGGTAGAGCGTCCTTCGGAATAACGCCCGAACGTATGAACCGGCAATGATAAGCAGAATCACGAGAAGCAGGCGGGCAATGGCCGGCGCGAACAAATTGAGAAAGCTGAATCGCGTAAGCGCGCCGTTCACGTAGATGCCTATAGCCATGACAATGGCACCCGATGGAGTTGGGGAGGATACGCGTTTCAGAAAAATGGAGCTGAAAGTCAGACAGAGCACGAGGAGAAGAAGGAATTGGATAAGCGCCGGCCAGGCCGTGAGGGAAGATGAGAACATGGTCCAGCCTATCAAAAACGCGAGGACAATCAATGTTCCAACGCGAGCCGGATTCTTCAGAGCTCCCGCTTCCATCTGCTATCCTCCGTTCCAGGTATAGGCTCAGTGTGCATTGCGAACCGGACTGCGTATGTAACATAAGTTACTTTTTTGCGCGAATAATCGGAGTAGACTGATACGGTAAAAGGAGTCATGTATGGGCAATCAGACTATCCGGACAACATGCAGTTACTGCTCCGTAGGGTGTAATTTCAACGCAGTCATCGGGGATGACGGCGTTTTGAAGAGCTTCCTCCCGAACAAGACCTATCCGGTCAATCTCGGCAAATCCTGTCCGAAAGGGTTCAATCTCTTGAAAGCGTTTGCCTCAGCGGATCGTGCGACAAGTCCGCTTCTCCGCAACGAGTCGGGCGACCTCGAGCCGGTCGGCTGGGAAAGGGCGCTCGCAGAGTTCACCACCCGATTCAAGAAAATCAAGAAAGAGCATGGACCTGAGTCGGTGGCGTATCTCAGCACGGGACAGATTCCCTTCGAGGAGATGGCGCTGCTTGGCGCAGTATTCAAGTTCGGTATGGGATTTGTCCACGCGGACGGGAACACCCGCCAGTGCATGGCAACCGCAGCGGTCGCCTACAAACAGGCGTTTGGCTTCGACGCGCCACCGTTCTCCTACAAAGATTTCGAGATATCGGATCTCATGATCTTTGTCGGCGCAAATCCGGTTATCGCCCATCCGGTGATCTGGAATCGCGTAAAGATGAACGCGAACGATCCAACCATCGTCGCAATCGATCCCCGCAAGACCAGGACCGCCGACCAGTCGACAATTCACTTCGGTATTACTCCGAAATCGGACCTGACACTGCTGTACGCCATCGCGCGCGAGCTCATTCACCGGCAGTGGATCGATCGCCCCTTCATCGAGGCACACACCGAGGGATTCGAAGAGTTCGCAGCCCACGTTGAAGCGTTTACGCTCGAACGCGCCGCAGCCGAATCCGGTATCGAGGCGGCTCGAATTGCGGACCTCGCAAAACGCATCCGGGCATCAAAGGCAATGTCGATCTACTGGACGATGGGAGTGAACCAGAGCCATCAAGCGGTTCGGACCGCCCAGGCCATCATCAACCTCTGCCTTATGACCGGGAATATCGGCCGCCCGGGTACCGGGCCAAACTCGATAACCGGCCAGGCAAATGCCATGGGATCACGTCTGTACAGCAACACGACGAGCCTGTTTGCCGGCTACGATTTCACAAAGAAAGATGACAGGAATGCGGTGGCCGGGATTCTGGGGATAGAGCCTTCACGAATCCCGGACCGCAACAGCTTTCCCTATCACAAGATTCTGGAAGCGGTGGACAGTGGCACGATCAAAGGACTCTGGATCATCGCAACGAACCCCGCGCACTCCTGGATCGACAAGAATGAGCTGTTCCGCCGTCTGGAAAAGCTGGACTTCCTGGTGGTGCAGGACCTGTACACGACTACCGAGACCGCGCAGCGGGCCGACCTCATTCTTCCGGCAGCTGGAAGCGGAGAGAAGACCGGGACCCTCATCAACTCCGAACGGAGGCTGGGTGTAGTGCAGAAGATCATGGATCCGCCGGGAGATGCGCTCCCGGATTTCGAAATCTTCCGCAGAATTGCTGAAGCCTGGGGCTGCGCGGACGTCGTGAAGGGGTGGACCGATCCGGAAGCGGCGTTCGGGATTCTGCAGCAGGTGAGCCGCGGACGACCGTGCGACATTACCGGAATTGACGGCTACCAGATGCTTCGGGACCGGCAGGGAATACAGTGGCCGTACCCGAAGGGGGGGGCGGATGAGTCACCTGACCGGCGGCTTTTTGCCGACGGGAAATTCTTCACCGATTCCGGACGTGCGAAGTTTCTCTTCGATGAGGTTGCTCAGGTTCCCGAACCCACGGACACCGACTATCCGTTCGTACTCCTGACCGGGCGCGGGTCTGTCGCGCAATGGCACACACAGACACGAACCGGCAAAGTTGAGATGCTGCGGAAGCTCTATCCCGCGGAAGCGTATGCGGAGGTGAACCCCTCGGATGCCGAACGGCTCGGACTTTCAGATGGGAATAGGGTTCGCGTAAGCTCGCGTCGCGGCTCGATTGTGGTGAACGTCCAGGTAAACGAAGGAATACAGTCTGGTCACGTCTTTCTTCCGATGCACTACGAAGAAACGAACCTCCTGACCTTCCCGTCATTCGATCCGTACAGCGCAGAGCCTTCCTACAAGCATTCGGCCGTGAAGCTGGAACCCCAGTCCTGAGGCCGATATAGCATTGTCGGGTGCCGTCCTTCAGTTCGTGGTGGGCGGCTCCACCCATGCAGACTCTGCATCGGTGTAATACTCTTTCTTCCAGATCGGCACCCGACGCTTCACCTCATCGATGATGAAGCGGCACGCATCAAAGGCTTCTTCACGGTGGCCCGATATTGCTCCGACCCAGACCGCAACGTCCCCGATAGCAAGATGTCCGGTTCGATGCACGCAATATGCGTTCAGCAGTTCGAACCGGGATATCGCATCCCGGACCACCTCGTTGCCTTCGGACAGCGCCATTGCCGGATACGCCTCATATGACAGCGATTCGACCTCCCGCCCTTCATTCTCATTGCGAACACGTCCCTCGAAGGTTACGCAGGCGCCGGCAGCATCGTCGGAGAGCGCGCGTGTCAGCTCCGCTCCGTGAATTGTGGAATCAGAAAGGGCAAACAGCTCATGATCTGCCATGTCACCCCCCTCCGAACGGTGTCAGGAAGACCACCGTGTCGCCGGAGTTGATGGAAGCGTCCCAGGAGACGATCTTCTGGTTTACCGCTGCGCGGGTATTCTCGATGGAGACGTCGAAACGGTGCAGCCGGTTCAGCTCGTCGTAGAACTCCCGTACGGTGTCACTGTGCGTGTTGATTTCCTCTGACTCAGTCCTTCTTGCCTCGCGAAAATGGGCGTAGTATTCCACTCTGATCTTCTTCGGTTCAGCGCCCATGCGCATGCTCCTTTCCTGTTCCACGGATCCTGTCGATCGCGCTCCGATACTCTTCCGGAGTATTCACATTCGCGAGCGCTTCGGGGTCCGGGAGCGATAGATGGTTCACGTGAGAGTTGATGAGCGCCTTTCGCGGACAGGAAATACCGCCGCCGAGGAACTGATGCAGTCTATGGCGGTATACAGGCTCATACACGGCACAGAGCGGCTCGGGCAGTCCGTCGCTCGAGCTGTCGAAGACGCTCGCAACCTTGAAAGGATCGCGCAATGAGAGGAGGGTCGCAACGGTGTCTGCGGTAACGAACGGCAGGTCGCAACCGAGCACCACCCACGCCGCGTGCGGGTGCTCGTGGAGAGCGGTAAGAATTCCTCCCATGGGACCGAAGTCGACAAACCGGTCCGCAAGCGTCGGAAGTCCGAAAGATTCGCTCTCGGCACTGCGGACCGATACAAAGACCTTTTCGCATGTCCGCTCCAGGAGATGATACGCGTAAAGCACCTGGGGTTCACCGTGGTACTCGATGGAGGCTTTGTCGCGCTGCATGCGACTGCTCTTCCCTCCCGCGAGGACCAGACCATAGAGCGGAAGAGCGGCGGCCTGCGCGGCAAAAAGTCCGAGCAGATGTTCGGCAATCTTCTCGACGGCTCCCGATTCGAATATGGGAATGTCCCCTGCGAGTTTTTCCGTGCGGGAACGAATAGCTTCATGTCGGGGGTCTACGACGTATGCAATAACGTTGCGAACAGATCCCTCTTCCGCTTCCCGGAGAATCTCTCCCTGTTCGTCGACAATGACAATCTTGCGCAGGGCCGAGTGCCTGAATCCTTCCGCGATCACGAAATCGCATTCAAGCCAGGGCAAACGGGGGAGGTCCCGCGAATCCGTGCTCAGGGTTGCGGAATGTCGTTCGTTGCGGATGTGGGTAATCCGCGCACCCGCCCGGGTTGCCCGGTCCGTGTCTTTCCCATCGGCATCCATCTGAAACTCGTGCGAGCTGTGCTTTGCGTACCCAACCGCGAATCTACCTGGATGGACCAGAGAGAAGTAGTGCAATAGCCCCTCGGCAAGCATGGTCTTCCCTGAACCGGAGAGGCCCGTTATGGCAATCTCATACGGTGAAAAGAGAAAACCGGGATCGCTTCCGTGCGTACGGTGTCCTCTATCGGTCTGATGGTCGTTCATAGTCGCTCTTGCCTCCATGTTTGGACAGGAGGTGGATACCTTCTATGCGGATGTCGTGGGACACTGCCTTGCACATGTCGTACACCGTCAAGGCCGCGATACTCACGCCTGAAAGCGCCTCCATCTCCACGCCGGTTCGATTGTGCGTCGACACCGAACAGACAACGTGAACCCGGTTGTCTGCCCCCATCGCCAGGCTTATCTTGCAGTCTTCGATCGGAAGGGGGTGGCAGAACGGAATGAGATCGCTCGTCCTCTTTGCACCCATGGTGCCGGCAATGATGGCAGTCTGGAATACGGGGCCCTTCTTGGTCTTGAGCTCACCGTCTTTGAACATGTCAGCGAGCTCTGCAGGAAGATGCACCCAGCCCTCTGCAACGGCGGTGCGCTCCGTAATCTCCTTGTTTCCGACGCCGACCATTTCCGGCATGTCCTTGCCGGATACGTGAGTCAGCATGGTACCCTCCTATCCGCCAATGTGGTACATCTCGATCTTGGGCCGCACGTCGGGGCCCTGTTCGGCCCTCAATTCCGAGTAACGGTCATCCCTGCCGGTCCATACGGCGCGGATCTTCGCAGCAATGGCGTCATCCGTGCTTCCGTTCCGAAGCAGTGCACGAAGGTCGGTACCGATTCGGGCAAAGAGACAGGTGTAGAGTTTACCGTCCGCAGAAAGCCGGACTCTGCTGCAGCTTCCACAGAAGGGCTGGCTGACCGATGAGATAAAACCTATCTCGCCCATTCCGTCCCGGAACTGGTAGCGTGTCGCGACTTCGCCCTGATAATTCGGTTCGACCGGTTCCATGGGAAACTCCGTATGGATCCGGTCGACAAGCTCGCGGGACGGCACCACCTGGTCCATTGACCACTTGTTCCGGTTTCCCACGTCCATGAACTCTATGAACCGCACAATGTAGTCAGTGCCGCGGAACCGCCTGACGAAGTCGAGAACCTCGTGGTCGTTTATTCCGCGCTGCACAACCACATTGAGCTTGATGGGCGCAAACCCTGCACTGTGTGCCGCATCGAGTGCCGCAAGTATCTGGTCGAGGCGGTGGCCACGGCCATTCATTTCAGCAAAGGTCGTGGGATTGAGTGAATCCAGACTCACGGTAAGACGCGAGAGTCCCGCGTCCTGCAGCCGGCCCACCATCTTTTCCAGAAGAAGGCCGTTCGTGATAAGCGCAATCTCTTCGAGCGACGGAATTGTTCGCATTCGGGCAATCAACTCCGGCATCCACGGGCGCATGAGAGGCTCCCCTCCGGTGAGTTTGATCTTCGACACACCGAAACCCGAAAAGATGCGTGCAAGACGGACAATCTCGTCAAAGGAGAGCAGCTGTTCCTTCGGAAGAAAGGCATAGTCTTCACCGAAGACTTCGGCGGGCATGCAGTATGGACAGCGGAAATTGCAGGTATCTATGACCGATATTCGCAGGTCATGCATTGGCCTGTTCAGCCGGTCTGTGACAGGGTCGATCGAAGGGTTCATTGCAGACTCCAGCGGTACAGCGGCCAGACGCTTCCCGCCTCGAATCGGGCAATGTGCGCAGGCAGCTCAAGAAAGCCGTTGCTCCCGGTAAGCCGCGCAAAATCGCCTGAGCCGTGCACGGGTCTTGGATACGCACGGATTCTCCCTGCATCGTCCGGCTCGAGCAGGACGGGCAGGAACAGCGTCAGTTCCGTCTCGAAATCGTACGGTTCGGCGAGAACCGCAGTCTCTCCGCGCGACGAAGTGCCGGTCGTGCAGCGGGCAAGATAGGGAAGCACATGGCGACACACGGAGACAAGCGCCGAAACCGGGTTTCCGGGAAGCGCGAATACGACCGGGCCCGGTTCACGGGTACCCAACCAGAGCGGAAGTCCGGGTCTCTGGAGTACCTTGTGGAACGCTGCACGCACACCGAGCTCGGCAAGTACTTCAGGAACGAGGTCGAACTTGCCCGCAGATACTCCGCCGCTCACAATAACTACGTCATTTTCATCGAGAATTTTGCCAAACGCCTCTATCATGGTCGAACGTTCATCGGATATATGATGAATAGTTGCATCGCCATATCCACGACTCTCGAGCGCTGCCCGAACCGCAAAGGGATTGGTCATCCGAATCTGGTACGGCTTCGGAATACTGTCGACAGGAACGAGCTCATCTCCAGTTGCAACAACTGCAATGCGCGGAAGGGCGGCCACCCGGACCTGCGTTCTGCCGACTGAGGCGATGACTGCAATGTGCTGCGGCGCAATAACCACGTCGGCGGAAAGCAGGTGATGACCCGCTGCATAGTCGCTGCCGAATCGATGGACATTCTGCATCCGCACGGCGTCGACTCCCGCTTTGACGGTTGCCACGCCGTCGGCGAGATCGAGATCTTCAACACGGATGACACAGTCCGTTCCCGATGGCAGGACCGCGCCCGTCATTACTTCGAGACACGTTTCCGGATCGTCGAGCCTCACATTCGGCGCACCTGCAGCATGAGTACCAACAACGCGGAAGCTTCGGCGACCGGTGTCGAAAGTTCGGTAGAGAATGGCAATGCCGTCCATTGTCACCCGGTCGAAGGGCGGGAAATCACGGTCGGCCACAATTTCCTCACGCAAAACGCGACCAAGAGAGTCCTGGATCGGGCATTGCACGGTACCCCAGGAGCGAACCTTTGACCGTATTATGTTATCTGCCTCAGAGACAGAAATTCGTGTAGGATATGATACCAGCTGCGCGTTCATCCTGAACCATCCCGATTGCCGGAAAACCGCGGCCGCCATGTTCGTTGACCACGGTTCTCAGATAAGAGTATAATCGCATGTCCATATCCGTTTTGTCCATACCTGTGAGGTGATCGCATTGGTGAACTACATCCAGAATTGGAACAGAAGGGGCTCACCTGCCGCTATGATATTCGCGCTGGTCCTCCTCGCGTGTACTGCAGGAAGCATGCAGGCCGAGCCGATTCAGGTTGCCTATGCGGGGAGCATGGGCGTTGTTATGGACCGGCAAATCGGTCCGGATTTCGCCCGGATAAACAACTGCGAGTTCCAGGGAATCGGCCGCGGCTCGTACGGACTGGCACACATGATAGATTCCGGTCAATTGAGACCGGATATCTTTCTTTCGGTCACCCGCGGACCCATGGATATTCTCCTGAAATCCGGCAGGGTGCGGGAGGCAATTCCGGTTGCGAGCACCGAGATGGTCATTGCGTACGGCGACAAAAGTAAATTTGCCGCTGCATTCAAGCGCGCCGCAGCCGGGAGTCTTCAGTGGTTCCAGGTCCTCGAGCGCCCGGGGTTCAGATTCGGAAGGACTGATCCGAGAGTGGACCCTCAAGGCAGAAATATCATCATTACGATGCTTCTTGCGGGAATTTACTACAAAGATCCGTCGCTCGCATCGAGAACCCTCGGCAGTTACGAGAACCCCCAGCAGATATTCAGCGAACCGTCGCTGCTCTCCCGGCTGGAGGCGGGCCAGCTCGACGCCGCCTCGTCCTACCGTGCCGGTGCGGTGTCCCGCGGCCTGCCCTACATTCGCCTGCCGCAGGAGATCAATCTGGGCAACGCCGCGTACGAGTCAAGCTGGTATTCGAAGGCACACTTTCAGATTTCGGGTCCGGACGGGAAGCCGGAGACGGTCCACGCCCAACCGCTCGTCTACTATGCCGCGGTGCTGAAGGATGCTTCACACCCGGAACTCGCGCGCCGTTTTCTCCGCTATCTGGGCTCGAAATCGGGGCTCGCGGCCTTCGAGTCACACGGGTACGATGCACCGCGGGGGACGCCGCTCCGTTGAACACTCTGCGGCGCATTCCACTCCTTACCGCAACGGCTGCGGTCCTTGCGCTGGTCTTCCTGCTTGCACCGTTCATTGTGCTTCCGGCACAAACCGACTGGCGCGGCTTCCATTTCGCAGAGGGAGACCTCAACGCGGTATGGGTCTCGGTGCGATACTCGTTCGTGGCCCTCCTCGTCATCGTATTGATCGGCACACCGCTCGCCCACGTCATGGCTCGTTCGCGATTCCGCGGGAAACTCGCTGTAGACGCACTCATCATGATTCCGTTCCTGACTCCTCCGCTGGCGATGGGCCTGCTTCTCGCATCGCTCTATGGCCCCTACGGATTCGCCGGGTCTGCGCTGGAGAAACTCGGCCTTATCCTGACCAACAGTCCGGCGGCGTTCATACTTGCGCAGATCTACGGGGCCGCGCCCTACTACATTGTGGGAGCGCGAGCCGCATTCGAAGGCGTTCCAGGCAATTTCGAGCAGGTTTCCAGAACCCTCGGCCGCGGTAGACGGGAAACGTTTTTTCGCATTACGCTTCCCCTGGCCCGTTTCGGCCTTGCATCCGCGCTTGCAACCGCATGGGTTCGTGCGCTCGGCG
Source organism: uncultured Spirochaetales bacterium (assembly GCA_964553615.1). Taxonomy (GTDB): domain Bacteria; phylum Spirochaetota; class Spirochaetia; order DSM-27196; family DATKUC01; genus DATKUC01. The sequence continues at coordinate 9,888 of CAZKMA010000025.1, forward strand.
AGTTCGGTATAGTCCTCATCATAGCCTACTTTCCCCGTGGCATTCCGGTCAAACTCTGGGTGAACCTCCAGGATTCAGGCATTTCTTCGGTCTACCCGCTCCTCTGGCTACTGTTTCTCGCCGGACTGCCCGTTCCATTGATCCTGGGCGTTCTTGCGCGGCGGAGGACACAATGAGAGTACGATACGTTGTGCCCGAACCGGTCCACCTCGACATCGATCTGGACATTCGCTCGTTCACTGTTCTGCTCGGGAAGACAGGTGCGGGAAAGACCAGTCTGCTTCTGGCTATTGCGGGCATCATACGCGGAAGCGGCGAACCATGGGATAGATTGCCACCCGAGAGACGTTCAGTCGGATACCTGCCGCAAGACTCTGCGCTGTTTCCGCATCTGTCCGCTATCGAAAATGTCGCATACCCGCTTTCGGGGAGAAACCGAACCGAACGCGCTCTGACTCTTCTGGAAAGAGTGCGGTTGCCGCACGTCGGGAATCGCTATCCGCACCAGCTCTCCGGCGGAGAGCAGCAGCGGGTTGCCCTTGCTCGGGCGCTTGCACGATCCCCCGAGCTTCTGCTTCTGGATGAGCCGACGAGCGCACTGGATCCTGCCACACGGGATGAGCTGATGGAAGATCTGATCGACCTCATCCATGACGCCGGAATTCCCGCGCTTGCCGTCAGTCATGACCCGGAGATAGCGCAGATTGCGGACCACGCGGCAGTCCTTTCCAATGGAAAAATAGTTCAACAGGGAAGACCGGATGAAATCTTTCACCGGCCGGTCGCGCTCGAAGTTGCGCGTCTTGCAGGGTTTCGCAATTTCATCCGGGGTAGAATTGTTGCTCTCGGCTCGGATTCGGCAACTGTTCAGATGGCGACCATGCGGCTGTCGGTCCCACTGCCGCTCCTTCCGGCGGGCGACGTTGGCAGCAGTGTCGTGTGTGCCATTCGGCCCGAGGAGATACGACTGCTTGCGCAGGGCGCCGCGGGCGGTTCACCTCCAGGTACGGCCCGGGTCTCCGGCACCGTACGTCATATGGTCCGGACCGGTGCACAGGTTAAAATCGCTCTGGCCGGCAGCGTACACCTTCACATTCTGATCTCCCTTGAACAGGCCGAATCACTCGCGCTTGCACCCGGAGCGGCGGTGGATGCGCTCATACGCGCGGAAGCGGTACATCTGTTTCCGGAAAGCGGATACGGCGTGACTCCCGGGTTTGACACGGGAATCGCTTTAGCGTACAATCACATGCGATTATCGGATTAACTGGATGATTACAAAAACGGCACAGTATGCGTTGAGGGCCCTCGTTACCATCGCCTCGGATCCGGATCGGAACCACGGCGCCCAGGAACTTGCCGGACGCATCCATGCGCCGCCCAACTACATGGGTAAGCTGCTCAAGCTTCTGGCTGATGCAGGAATTCTCACTTCGACCCGCGGCAGCGGGGGCGGCTTTCGTCTGGCGCGTCCGGCCCGGGAAATTACCCTGATGGATATTGTGGACCCGGTGGACCGCGTAAGCCGCTGGAGTGCCTGCTTTCTCGGGCTTGGCGACTGCAATCCGGAAGACCCGTGCCCGATTCATCATCTGTGGAAACCAATCCGTGAACGGTACATCAAGCTTCTGGAGACCTCAACTCTGGACTGCATTCCCGGGTCCGGACAGGGACTTCTAAACTACGAGAAGCTGCTCTCCGATGAACCTGCAAAGTGACGGATCGGACGCCGGACAGTCGCGATGAGATGATCTTGATGTCTGTTGCCGGATAACTGACCGAAGCAGGAAAATCGAGAGCGCAACCTGAGCCTTCGGGTTGACAGATTCTGTGGCCGCTGTGTACCCTGTTCATATAGTTTAGCCGATATCAGAGGAGCAAGATGCCGATGAAACTGAACTCCTGAAAACAGTCCAAACCACTGAAAGGAGTCAGCCATGTCACATCGGTTCTGCACCGTACATAATCTCGAGTTTTCATACCCACAGCAATTATCACCACTGTTCACCGACGTCTCGCTTACCATCCCGGATGGTTGGACCGGCATAGTCGGTGCAAATGGGTCGGGAAAAACAACACTTGTCAGACTTGTCCTCGGCGAGATTGCGCCCATCCGGGGTGATATCCGTGCGCCGGAATCCTGCTACCACTGTACTCAGACTGCAGAGGCGGTGCCTCCGGAACTCCCCGAGCTTGCCTCGGTACCGGATGCCGAGGCGTACCGGATTATGGAACTTCTGGGAATCGGCTACGACTGGCCGTACCGGTGGGAAACTCTCAGCTTCGGAGAACGGAAACGGGCGCAAATCGGCACGGCGCTGTTTTTGAATCCCGACCTCCTGGTGCTCGATGAGCCGACGAACCATCTCGATCTGGATGCGATATCGGCTGTCCGACGGGCACTCGAGCAATACAGAGGCATCGGGATTCTCATCAGCCACGACCGCTCCCTGCTCGACGAACTCTGTTTGCAGTGCATCTTCCTGGAAGGTGGATCCGTTACCGTACGCCCGGGCGGGGTCACGCAAGGTCTGCACGAAGCGGAACGAGAACGAACCGCCACACTTCGGCAGCGGAGTGACGCGCGGCAGGAAATGAACCGGCTGTTGAAGGAGACCGGTGCGCGAAAGAGAAACGCGGCTGCATCGGATGCGAGACGCTCGAAGCGGCATCTTGACCGGAAAGACAGCGACGGACGGGGAAAGATTAACCTTGCGCGGGTAACCGGCAAAGATGCGGTCGGCGGCAAACTCCTTCGCCAGATGGACCATCGGATAGAACAGGCAAATCAAAGGATTGCAAAGGCCACGGTAAATCAACGAACGGAACTTGGCATTACGATTCCCGGAAGCCCGGCAAGACGTGATCAGTTTTTTCGGCTTTCGGCGCAGGAAATCAGGCTCGGTGAATACCGGTCTCTGCATGCCCCGGAGCTGGAGATCGGCCCGAAGGACCGTGTTGTGCTTCTGGGGCCGAACGGTTCCGGAAAGAGCACGCTTCTCCGTACGATTCTTCCTGAAATCAGTTCCGATCGATGCCTCTACATTCCGCAGGAACTCTCATCCGTCCGTCAGGAAGCGCTTCGGAACCGGTTCGACACACTGAACTCAAAACAGCGTGGGGAAGTCCTGTCCACGGTAGCGCGCCTTGGCAGCGACCCTGAGCGAGTCCTCGAGACCGCACAATTGAGCCCCGGAGAGTCTCGAAAGCTTCTACTTGCTCTGGGCATGATGGATCAGGTAGAGATCATGGTTCTTGACGAACCGACCAATCATATGGATCTCCCGTCGGTCCGGTGCCTTGACGACGCACTCTCAAACTACCCGGCCGCGTTGCTCGTCGTTACGCATGATGCACAGCTTGCGGACCATCTTGCCAACTGTCGATGGGTCATATCCGGCAAGGGTGAGAAGTGGGTGTTGCGAATTGAATCGGGATCGGTACCGTGAAGGGAACCTCGTCGGGCACTGCGGTCTCCGGCTTTGTCAGTAGTCCGGTAGTACCAGGACCTCATGATACCCTTCGGATTTTGTCGGAACCACGAGCGCCGCGTACAGATTCGAAATAATCGATTCCGATATCTGATCTTCCCGGTTCCTGTTTCTCGCCATGCATTTCGCAATGGGAACATTGAGAAAGATAGCACCGATACTCTTGCGGAACTGGTGGGCAATTCCGACGTAGTACTGGCGCGATTGCACTGAGACCGAGGTATTATCGATCAGGACAGGGTGTCGATTCTGGAGAAGGTGTTCGAGGATCTTACGTTCGACATGTTTGACCAGAAGCTCATCGTGATCGTTGAAATACTCCTCGCGCCAGGCATCTCCGAAGTTGGTCATCTCATACAGCAGACGGCGCAGCTCCTTCCGGTTTATGCGCTGGCGTCCGTCGCGGTTGAAGTAACTGTTCGAGAAGTGAGACTTCCCGGATCCGGGAAGACCGCCGACAAGCACAATATCCAACGCTCTGAATCGCTCAAGATCCATGATACTGAAATTATCGCCCATATATCCGGAAAAAGCGAGTACGAGAAAGGTGGGGGACCTTTTCACCCGGGCGGAACCACCTGGCTACCGGTCGGAATCCGTGTTCTTTTCGCAGTAGAAGTGAACCGGAACAGAATCCGGATCTTCAGCAATAAAAGTGTAGTGCCCCCAGGGTTGGTCCTGGGGCGGTCCGGACAGCGAAACACCCGCCTCCCGCAACCGCTCATGCATTGCCTGCACCGCATGCTCATCCGACAGCTTCAACGCGAGGTTGATGGCCTCGGGTGCCGGTCCTTCGTAGCGCGAACCTTCGGCCGCACCGTGGATCTCTATTACCGCACCGCCTCCGGCCGAAAGGAGCGCGCCCTTTCCGTCGGGTCTGTCCCAGCCGCCAATGAAAGGAAGGCCGATCGTATCATGATAGAAATGAACGCTCGCACCGAAATCATGAGCATGAAATGCAAAACGGAACTCAGTGCTCTGCATGTATCAAAGTATACACTGCGTTCCGGCGTCCCACAACGGTCGCCGGGAGTACCG
>CAZKMA010000025.1:14516-62099 GCA_964553615.1 uncultured Spirochaetales bacterium
CCGACGCCTACAACCACGCTTCGACCGCAACAATCGATTCGGGAGCACGGCTGCCGCCGCCGGCTGTACTCCTGCCGCCGGCTGTACTCCTGCCGCCGGCTGCGGAAACCGGTACGAGATTTCCTCCGATCTCGTTTCCGTCCACCAGAAGACGGCGAACCCCGCTCATCCGGCCGTCGGGATTCCGGACGACTATCCGGTACCTCACTCCGCGGAACAATCGTTCGACCGTGTATTCGCGCCATTCAGCGGGGATGCACGGGTCTATTCGCAGGCCTTCGAGCTCCGGCTTCACGCCCAGAATGTTCTGGGTAACAGCTACAAGATTCCAGGCGGCCGTCCCGGTGAGCCAGGAATTTTTCGCCTCTCCGTGTCTCCGTGCGTCCCTGCCTGCAACCATCTGAGAGTAGACGTACGGTTCCGTACGATGGATATCGCTCACTTCCTCCAGGTATGCAGGACATATCTTCCGATAGTATTCGAACGCCCGATCGCCCCGTCCGGCCACCGTCTCCCCTATCATGATCCACGGATTGTTATGGCAGAATATGCCGGCATTCTCCTTGTACCCGGGTGGGTAGGTGGATATTTCACCCAGCTCAACGTGATACCTCGTGTAAGCAGGTTGATGGAGAACTACTCCGAACTGCGTGTCGAGCCGCTCTTTTACCGAATCCAGCGCCTGCCGGGGGTATCCGCGCGCGGCACCGATTCCCGCCATTGAGCAGTACCCCTGGGATTCGATGAATATCTGGCCCTCTTCGCACGACTGAGATCCGACCGGATCCCCCTGTCCGTCGTACGCGCGCAGAAACCAGGCCCCGTCCCAGCCGTGTTCCAGGACTCGATCCTCCATTGCTGCAATTGCGGATGCCGCAATGGACGCCCGTGATTCGTTCCCGATATGTCGGGCCAGGGCAGCGTACTCCCGCCCAATGGCCACAAACATGCCTGCAATGAGCACGGACTCGGCTATTCGCCCCTCACGATTCGCCGTTGTCTGGAACGACTCATCGGGCTCGGTGGAATAGCAGTTCAGGTTCAGACAGTCGTTCCAGTCGGCCCTTCCTATGAGCGGCAATCCATGCGGCCCCAGGTTGTTCGTGACGTGGTCAAATGAGCGAGAAAGATGTTCGAAGAGACTTGCGCTTCTTTCCTTATCGTTATCGAATGGCACGGCCTCATCGAGTATCGCCCAGTCACCGGTTTCCTTTATGTAGGCTGAAACAGCCGCAATGAGCCAGAGTGGGTCGTCATTGAAGTTGCCTCCAATCGCGTTATTGCCGCGCTTGGTCAACGGCTGGTACTGGTGATAGCAACCACCGTCTTCAAACTGGGTTGCCGCAACGTCCAGAATTCGTTCCCGCGCGCGCTCGGGTGTGAGGTGAACGAAACCGAGCAGATCCTGGTTTGTATCGCGGAAGCCGAGTCCCCTTCCAATGCCGGATTCAAAATAGGAAGCGCTTCGGCCAATGTTGTAGGTGGCCATGCACTGGTACTGGTTCCAGATGTTGACCATACGATCCAGCCGTTCATCATGGGTCTTTACGCGAAAATGCGAGAGAAGATCGTCCCAGAACTCACCGAGCCTTGAGAGCTCCGCATCCACCTTCGCCGGAGTATCCAGCGCTTCGAGCATTGCGCGCGCCGGCTCCTTGTTTATTACTCCCGGCTTCTCCCACTTCCGGTCGGCAGGGTTCTCGACGTAACCGAGCAGAAAGACAAGATCACGCCTTTCCCCGGCCGCAAGGTCCAGGCTGATCCTGTGGGATGCCACCGGCGACCATCCATCCGCAACGCTGTTCCGTGAAGTCCGGTTCCGGACGACTTGCGGATCGGCGAAGCTGCCGTAGGGGCCGAGGAAAGCGTCCCGATCGGTTTCATATCCGGCAACGGGCACATTGACCGAATAGAACGAATAGTGATTCCTCCGTTCTCGATACTCGGTCTTGTGATAGATGACCGAACCAACGATCTCCACCTCTCCGGTATTGAGATTGCGTTGAAAGTTCGTCATGTCATCCAGCGCGTTCCAGAGTGCAAACTCCACGAAGGAAAAAAGTTCGATGTGACGTGGTTTTCCACTCAGGTTCTCGACGGTGAGCTGCTGAACCTCGGCTGTCATTCCCATAGGGACGAAAAAGAGCACCGTGGCCCGGATTCCCGACTTCTCCCCAAGGATCGAAGTGTATCCCATCCCGTGCCGGCATTCGTATCTGTCAAGCCTGGTCTGCGCCGGGAGAAAACCGGGGTTCCAGATGCTTTCCCCATCATTCAAATAGAAATAACGTCCGCCGGTATCCGAGGGCACATTGTTATATCGAAACCGGGTAATTCTCCGAAGCGATGCGTCGCGATAGAAGGAGTAACCGCCCGCGTGATTGGAAACCAGAGAGAAGAAGTCCTCGGTGCCGAGGTAATTGATCCACGGAAGAGGCGTCAGGGGAGTCTCAATAACATACTCTTTGCGATCATCATCGAATCGTCCGTACTTCATTCTGGTCGCCTCCCGCACAGGTTGAAAATCTGCATCCTGACCGGTCGTTTGTCAACGGCGCGTCGGTTTTCCAGCCCGGAGCGCTCTTGAACGCCGACAGCATTCACCATACAGTATAGGAAAAATCAGACAGGGGCGATCCATCCTGCAGGCTGGATTCTTGGTCGTGTACTCCGTTTGCGAAACAGCTGCTCCGCAGATCCGTGGAGGGAGATATGACGAACAAGGCGACAGTTGAGGAATTTCTTACCGAGCGCACGCTTGCCGTAGTTGGGGTGTCGCGAAGCGGAAAGAAGTTCGGAAATACTATATTCAGGGAGCTGAAGGACAAGGGCTACCGGGTCTACCCCGTGAACCCTGCCGCGGAAGAGATCGAGGGAGTAAAGTGCTATCCAGACATTGCAACGGTACCAAAAGATGCCGGTGGTGTTGTCGTGGTAGTTCCACCGGCACAGACGGTACAGGTAGTCCGCGATGCGCTTCGAGCAGGAATAAGAAAGCTCTGGATTCAGCAGGGGGCGGAATCTCAGGAGGCTCTGGCGTTCTGCGAAACGAATGGACTGAACGTGGTCAGCAATGAATGCATTCTGATGTTTGCCCCACCGGTAGGCTCCATCCACAAGTTCCACCGTTTCATCTGGAAACTCTTCGGAAAACTCCCGAGGTAAGGAAGCAGCAATGAATATGAAACTCTACGCCGGGCTCCTTAGCCTGACAATCCTTTCGGCGATCGGAGGAGTCCTGACCCTCCTTCCCGTTCCGGGGGCAAGCTACCCCAACGTGCTTGGATATCGCTCACTTTGCACATTTGCTCCTGCGGCGACACTCTTCTGTTTTCTGATCGCAGGCACAAGCTGCGTTATCCGCGCAAGTCTTGTAAAACGACGGGCGTTTTCCGGAGGAAAAGCGGTAGTCAGGATTGTACCTGTGGTGGTCATGTCATTCATACTGCTGTTCGCTGTTGCATCCACTCTCTGGTTTGGCTCGGTGAAGTCGCGTTACCCGGACAGTGAAACGCACGCAACAATCGCCGAACGATAATCGGGCAGCGAGCGACAGATGCCGCGTTAATCGATCTTTTGTCACAAAGGAATTGACTCAACATTTTGCGAAAAACCGGGTATACTGTTGAGACTCTTCACCGGAGGGGGACACCATGGTTGTGGAATCGACCGGCGCTCTCGACGAACTGGTACGGGCAAGCTCTCAACTTTCGCGTGAACGCAGGCTCAACGGATTGGTCTCCGTCCTTGTTGAGCAGGCAATAGACGTAACCCGCTCGGACCTCGCCGCCCTCTACATGTATCCGGCGGAGTCTGACGAAAGCCGCCCGGCAACTCTCTTCTACCGACGCGGCGCTGCTCAAGTCCCTGAATCCCTGCCGGCAAATACGGACTTTGCCTCCTTCGTACGCGAATGCGGTGAGACACTGGTGGTACATTCGGCAAATGATCCATTCTTTCCCGGCGCTATTCTGGCAGACCGTATGCAGAGTGCCATTGTCCTTCCGCTCGTTACTCCGCGCGCGATCCTCGGATTCCTGGTGCTCAACTCACTGCATCCCGACTTTTTCAACCGGGACAAGTTTTTCTTCCTCGATTCGTTCGGCAAAATGGCCGGAAACATGTTTCACAACGCTCGCCTGAATGATGAGCTGCGAGCGCGGCTGAATGAGATTGCGCTGCTGCAGCGATATCAGGAGGGTGTGTTCTCCTCCATGACGAATCTCCTGGTCACCACCGATGAATCGGGCAACATAAGATATTTCAACACGGAGGCTCGTAGTCGTCTCGGACTCACGGACGAAGCGATCGACAAGCCAATTGAGAAGATATTCGCGAAGGCAATTGACCGATCGGTATTCAAGGCAATTCGCCAGGCAGGCACGGAGAACCGGTCAATTCTGGGAATTGAAGGGATATTCGCGAATGTCGACCATTCCCTCGATTTCTCCCTGAACGTCTCTCCGTTGCGATCGCACCGCGGAAAGCTCGAGGGGCTGACGCTTCTGTTCACTGACCAGAGCGCGGAACGCGAACTGAAGGAAAAGATGGACGTCGTCGTCGAGGAACGCCGGCTCATCAAGGACATGTTTGCCCGCTACCTTTCCACCGAAGTCGTGGAAAGTCTCATGGAGAATCCTGAGATGGTCAAACCGGGAGGCGACAAGAAGAATGCCACCGTGTTCTTTGCTGATATTCGTGGATACACCTCTTTTTCGGAGAACAAGCCGCCGGAATACATCATCGATGTCCTGAATGCATACTTCAGCGAAGCCGTGGAGATAGTTGTCCGAAACAAGGGGTTCATCGACAAGTTCATCGGGGACGCAATCATGGCGGTATGGGGAGTCCCGATGCAATCCGAAGTGATGGACGCCGTAGGGGCCGTCACCTCGGCACTCGAGATCCAGGACTTGATACGATCGGGTGACCGATCGTTCTTCAAAGGTGAGGCATCCAAGCTGCAGGTGGGCATTGGGCTGCACACCGGCGCGCTGGTTGCCGGAAACCTCGGCAGTGTACGCCGACTCAACTATTCGGTTATCGGAGACACCGTGAACGTCGCGGCACGTCTGGAGGGTGTGGCCAAAGGGGGTGAGGTAATCATTACCCAGGACACCCGGGATCTGATTGGAGACCGCTTCAAGGTCAAACAGCTTACCGCAGTGAAAGTCAAAGGAAAGGCCGAACCCATACCAATTTTCAGTGTATTAAAAGTTGTGCACTAGCAATCGACGAGGGGGGGTAAAGTGTCCGGAAATATAGCAACCGTATTTGCGCAGCCGTGGTGGCTCCTGGCTGCAGCAGGCATTCTGCTGCTTGCGATTATCGCAGCCATAGTATTGTGGTCCGTTTTCCGGGCACGGTTTATTGTCCGCCTGAAGGCGACCGCTCATGGAGGCAAGGAGGCCCTTGCTGTCTTTCACGACCGGTACTCGGACAAAGTCCTCCTTCGCCGTTCCCGCCTTGTCGAACGGATCGCGGATGGAGATGAGGAGTTCCGCGTACTCCCCCACCGTGTCGGCGTTACCCACCTGTGGGTCCAGCGCCTGGCACGACGTTCGCGTGCCGGCGACTTCAGACGAATTTTAAGTTTCGGCGGCGGTGAGGACCTCTGGCCATGTTTCCTGCTCGCGCTCGGTCATCCGCGCCAGGGGGAACGATTCCTGAAATGGTTCGAGGGAAAGGATGCATTTTTCTCGCTACGCGAGATGGCACGTGCCGGCGGCGGCGGCACGTTTGACGGCAAACGTGCCCGACTTCTTCTAAATGAATCGATAGAGCGTATCCGCGAAATGACTGGCGATCCGGACTGGAGAGTCCGTCATTTCGCCATTAATATTATTCTGAACGATTCGAGTTCACTTTCCGCGAATGCGCTCTGGGACGCGCTGCATGATGGAAGCTTTCAGATTCGCAGACTGGTTATTCCCGCTTTCAAGACGGACGATGCGGACAAGCTGTACGAGGAGCTCTACGACCTTGTACTTCATGACACGGTGTTTGCCGTGCGCCGCGCTGCGCGACAGCGAATCCAGAGTGACTTCGCCGATCGGTATAATCCGGAGCCGGGATCGCTTGCAAGCTTTGAGGCACTCCACGTGCTCGACCTCCTCACGCCCGGATCCGAGACCGACCGAGATATGGCACTCGGTGCACTCGCCGGCGACAAGATCGAGCTCCGTGCGGCTGCTGCCCGCTATCTCCTGAGGGAAGGCGTGCTCTCTGCGATGCTGGCCAATGCAAATCTGGGCGACCGACCGGCGTTCGACCGGACAATTGAGCTCCTGCAGAACGCGGTTGAAGTCGATGTCTCCTCGTTTCTCAACGACTCCCGAACAAGCAACAATGCAGGAACCCTTCTTGCTGCAATGCGCCTCCTGACAAGCCACGGGCCTCGATCCCTCATCCGTGACGTGGCCGAACGGGCATTGCACCAGATGATAAGCTCAGAGCACAGCCAGGAGCTGCGCCGGGAAGCATACGTCTGCATCGAGAAGCGTGGAAACGATGAGGCGCTGCGCCTGTTGTTCAGGGAAATCCTTGCGCGGAAGTCCGAGTACGAAGAGGTCAGCGAAATGCTCCAGCACGTTCCGGCGCGAGGAGAGGAGCTGTTCGCCGACATTGCGCTCAGCCTCCTGCAGGATCCTCAATTTGCCGCACGCGAGGGGCTGGTCGAGCTGCTTGCACGGCTCTCCGATCGGCTGGTTGTCCCGCGCCTGATCGATGTGGTCGAGGACACGGCAGGAAAGATTGACCGCACAATTCGGGTGGAGGGACTCCGCGCGCTCGCCGCAATGCGGCGACCTTACCTGCTTGACTTCGTTCTGGAACACTTCTATCTGCTCTCTCCGACACCCGCCCGCGATCTGGCAACGAATCTGGCAACGGCGCACGGAAAGGACTTCGAGACTGCGGTAAATCGGCTCGTAGACGGACACGACGCCTCGGTACGTGCGGCAATTATCATCTCGCTCCCCGCCACGGGGAACAAGGACTTTCTCAAGCTCATCCGGCCGGCGGTAGACGATGCGGACCCAACGGTTCGTTCGGCGGCCATCTCTGCGCTGGTACTTTTCGGCGATACACGTTCGTTGCGCCAGGCAATCGACAGACTGCGCGATCCTGTGGAAGAGGTGAGAATTGCGGCCGCCGAGGCAATTGGAAAAGCGGGAACCGACGAGCTCATCAAGGAACTGAAGAGGACAATAGATGACGAGAATGAGGTCGATGTGGTGAAGGTCGCGGCTCTGACCGGCATGGGTGCGTCGGAACGGGACAGCGCCACCGATCTCCTTGTCGAGGCGTTGTCCGGCCACGAAGAACTTGCGGATTCTATCCTCGACGCACTCGGGCGCAAAAGAGGCTCCCATCCACTGTCCTACCTGATCGAGAAATTCAAGGATGCCGATCCTGTGCTCCGGGAACGTCTTACTCACGTTTTTCGACGGATGGGTGAGGCTGGAGAAGAGGCAATGCTGAAACTCCTCAATGAGGAAATCGGCTCGTTGCGGCCGCATGTTGCGGGCATTCTCGAAGAGGTAGGATTCGTGGAGGCTACCATCCGCAGGCTCAGCCATCGGGACCCCGACATAAGAAGGGAGTCGGCCGCGCGGTTGTCACTGGTTGGAACCAGCGCCGCGTTTCGCGGCATAGTCCAGGCGGCCCGCGATCCGGATCAGGACGTGCGAGTCCAGGTTGTACGCGCGCTCGAACGACTGGAGACCGACGAAGGCGCAGGCATATTGGGGATGTTGCGACAGGATCCGGATCGACGGGTGCGCAAGTACACGCAATGGGCCCTGGAAAGATTGAAAGCAAAGGCGCTTTGACCACACCTCCGTACGGTGGTGGATAAAGAGGAGGATCAACGTGTTTCGCATTGTTCGTTTCGTGCCGGTCGCTGCTGCGCTGGCAATTCTCATAAGCTGCGCCAGTCAGGGCCCGGTAGTACCGGTCCAACCATCGGTTCGCGTGTCGCAGTTCAACTCGTCGGTGTTCACCCCATCCGTGGTGAAGTTCAGGGCCCAGATTGTCATAGACAACAACATGCGAGGGCCTCTCAACTTCGAAAAAGTGGACTACGGTGCAAGTCTCTTCGACAAACAGCTGTTCACAGATAGCTTCAACGGGATGAAAGAGACGCGTGCACACGGCCGGGAAACGGTAACCTTGCCCTTTCAGATTTCAATGAAAGACATCATGGCACAGGATGTGGCGCTTCTGGCGGAAGGAAAGCTTCGGGTTACCTTCTTCGGATCGGTCTATCCGGACGTTCAATCAGGACTCGTGCCGGTTCGATTCCAGAGCACAATCGAAATTCCCATTCCGAAACCCCCACTCCTCAGTTTCGAGGGCACGAGAGGTTCGATTGTCGGGAAGCAGTTCACGGTCCTTGTAGGCGTGAAGAATACGAATGATTTCCCCATTTCGGTGAACCAGGTGGATTCCTATCTGGAGATGAACGGACAACAGTACTCTCTTCTCCAGTCGGAACAGGTAAGCAGCATTGAGCCGGGACGTATGGGAACCGTCCGGCTTACCATGGAAAATTCGGTTGGCAAGACGCTCAGTCTTGCGCTGAACGCGCTGCAATCCCAGAAAGTGGATTTCACCCTCGGGGGAAGCGTTACCTGCGGAACTCCCTACGGGTGGGTTTACCTGCCGGTCGCTATCAAGGGGACAGCCCAGTAACTATGCGTCTCCGCCGCCCTGCTGCTGCCTGTTCCGTTCAAGCGCATTCCACATTGGATTGAATAACAGGAACGGCAGGACAAATGCACCGGCGGCGGAGACCGGAATGCTTATGGCGGGCCGCTGCATCCATGCGGTGAGCAACTGCATGATCAAAGAAACAATCAGAGTGGCCACGCAAAGACCGGCTCCGATCAGGGCCTTCGCCGAAAGCGAGGATGCTGAGCCCGGCTGACGGTGGTAGATGACTATGCCGGCTTCGGTGCCTATTATTGCCCCGATGACGAGCGATATCTCGGCCTTGTTGTTCCCGACCAGCAGAAAAACGCCATACAGAACCACGGCAGTCAGGGCGAGCGTTCCTCCGGATATTCCGAGAACGGTAAGGCGAGGCTTTGCGGATTTCACGATGCATTCTCTCCTGTCACCCTTCCATTCTACCGGGCAGATCGAAGTTGCGCAAATGATCCGTGTGCAACCGGTCATTCAAATAGCCGTTGAACGCAGACGCAATGGCGGCTTATCATCACGGTATTGCGGTCGCGGAGGCGGGACCAACCCGAATAGCGCTCCGGCCGGAAAGCAGCAGAGGAGGGCTCCATGGAAGGAAAGACATGTCTCGTAACCGGCGGCACCTCCGGCGTAGGCAAAGCCACGGCAATCGGGCTTGCACGTGCTGGAGCGCTGGTCGTAATTGTAACGCGAAGCGAAGCGCGAGGCGCACGGACGGCCGCAGAAATCGAAGCGAAAACCGGGTCGCGGAAGATCGATTTGCTGGTTGGCGACCTCGGATCGATAGATTCGGTGCGAGACCTTGCCGACCGATTCCGCGCCCGTTACGCCAGTCTCAATGTGCTCTCCAATAACGCAGCTCTCATGACTCTCCACCCGCGGAAGACAGCCGACGGCGTAAACGAGATCGTGGCCGTAGACTACCTCGGCCACTTCCTGCTCACGAACTTGCTCCTCGATCCTCTAAGACGGAGCACTCCTTCAAGGATAATAACCGTTGCGGGTCAACCCTCCGTTGTGGAACGGGTGACCTATCCGGAGGAAGGTCTGCTCGGTGTAGCGGATGGCCGCCCGTTGCGGGCAACGTTGAACGCGGTTCTTGCAAAAGCACTCTTTGCAAGAGAGCTTGCGAGGAGACTCTCGGGAACCGGCGTAACGTCCAATTTGTTTCACCCGGGACTCGTCAGATCCGGCCTCGCCTCCGGGTTACCCTGGTATCTTCGAATTCCGTTCTCCATCGGAAATGCGTTCCTGCGGGAGACCTGTTCTACGAGCGTATTCCTTGCCACAGATGAATCGGTACAGTCGGTAACCGGAACCTTTTTCGTGAACAGCAAGCCCGCGGCGTATAATGCACCGCCAAACGAAGAATCGCTGGCACACCGCCTCTGGGAAGAAAGCTCGCGCCTCGCACGTCTTCAATAGAAGAGCGCGCATGAGGGGTCGGCCTTCAGGGTCGGCCCTTGGAGCCCATCCGCTCAGCCGCGTTCAGTTCACCACACCTTCACGTTTCAGGACGGACACAATCTGATTCTTCGCATCGACGAGTGCCTGCTCGGCGGACTTCTTCCCGGTTATAGCCAGACCAACCTGCCGCTTCATGATATCGCTCACTTCATTCGTGCCCTCGAACGCAGGCAGCAACGGTTTGCCTTTCGGGAGAACCTGTTCGGCCACCTTTGCGTAGGGGATCCTCTTCTGAAACTCCGGGTTTTCATAGACCTCGGACCGCACCGGGTCGTTTCCGTTCAATGCCATTGCAGTCTGAGCCTTCAGCGTAGAGAAATAACGTATGAAGTCGTACGCCAGCTCACGATGGGAAACGGGAGCATTGCGAGGAATTCCAACTCCCCAGAAAGCCAGTTTCGCTATTGCGGGTCCACCTTTTGCCAGAGGAATTGCGCTGAACCCGCTGTGACCCGCAATCCGGGAATTCTTCGGATCGTTGAATCGAAGATAGTAGTTGTCTCCCTGCATGATGAATCCCAGCAAACCTCCGGTGTACAATTCTCTGTAGGATGTCGAATTGAGCCGCGAGAAGTTCGGAGGAATTGCACCCGACACATACAGTTCCCGGAGAAATTTCACTGCCCGCACCGCTTCGGGCGAATCCACCGTAACGTTCATGTTTCGGTCGAAGACATCGCCGCCGAACGCGCGAATGACCTCAATATCGGTCTGATCCGGTATGTACGCGAAGCCATATACTTCCTCTCCGTCACTTTGCCGGTGAGTTATCCGAATCGCATCTTTCCCGAGTTGCACCATGGTCGTGGGAGGCCTCAGGCCATAGCTGTCCAGAAGCAAGGAATTGTAGTGTAGCAGCTCAAGATTGGACCGGTATGGAATGAGCATCTGGCGTCCATTTATTGAGTAGCTCTGCATCATTCCCGTTGGAATGTCGGCCATATCCTCAATCGGATTCTGGTTCATGTACGGATCGAGCGGGGTGAACATGTCGAGCAGCCTCGGAGATGCCCAGCTGTTCTCAACGAATACCAGATCCGCAGGTCCGCTGGAAGCTGAAAGCTCACGAAGGACCCTGTCGCGCATCTGAGCCCACGGAATGGTCACCCACTCGAGTTTCACATTGTATTTCTTTTCGAATGCGGCGGCCAGGTCGCGGTTGTCTCCTCCCGCACTGCCGTCAGCGACCTGCTTATGGACCTCGTTTGCCCAGATAACAAGATCTGTGGGTCCGGTGGATGAGGCGGTTTGTTCGAGCGTGCCAATTGCAGATACAGCAAACGGAAAAACTGTCGCCAGGATTACCACGGTTGTCATTCGCAAAATGATGCCTCCCTTTTCCCGCCCGGGGATTGCCACCGCTGCCCAGCCACGTCCCAGGATGTGCGGTCCCTGTTCAGGATTACACTGCCGACCCATCGCTTCATTGTACCCCGCATTATCGCTTGTAGGAACATAGTCCCGGTACGCGGAGGATTCGATAACGTCGCTTCCCCGTCTGAGGAAATGATGTCGTGTCAAAAAAAGACGCCCCGGATGGGGCGCCTTCTGTCTGTCGTCTGGTAGTTTAGATGTGCATACCATCCGGGAGCAGAGAGTTAATTTTGTCTTTGTTCTGGTTTACGAACTTCTGGGCACTCGCGTGAGGATCCATGCCGTCCTTGTTCCAGACCAGAACCGGACCGAGGTCAAGCTGCTTCCAGTCGAAATTCGACAGAAACTTGTACACGCCCGGCTTCTTCTGAGGGAGGTCCTTCGTCACAATTGTGTCAATGTGCTCGGCACTTCCGTAAATCCCGGCGGTATCCTTCAGAATCTTGAGATCCCAACGGCCGAACATCCAGTGCGGCTTCCATCCGGTCACCACAATCGGCTGCTTGTTCTTGATTGCCGCTCCAAGCGCTGCTGTCATTGCCGGACCACTGCCTTCTATCACTTTGAACGCGCCAAGTCCCTCGACGTTGTTCTTAACGGCCTTCTCGGTCTCCTGCATTTCTCCGGCACCCGGATCAATACCGATGATCTTCTTGTCGAACTTTGCGGCGTGCTGAGAAAGTTCCGCAATGGTGTTATATGGGACGTAGGACGGGACAACGAGTCCGAGCTTCGCACCATTGTAGTTGTGTCCGACATCGATGATGTCGCTCTTGTACTTGGCGTACAAGTCCTTGTGAGTGTTCGGCAGCCACGCGCACAACAGCGCGTCGGCATCGCCGGATGCAACCGATGCCCACATTGCAGCGTTTGCAACCGAATTGGTCTTTACCTTGTATCCGAGATCTTCAAGGATAACTCCGGCAACGTGTGTAATTGCGACCGCCCGTGCCCACTCGACATAGACCAGCTGAACATTGCCTTTGCTTTTCTGGACTGAAGTATTCTGCGTGGAACCCTTTTCCTGGGAGCCATTGGCAAATGCCGCTGCGGCAGTGACGCCGAATACGAGAGTGGCGACGAGAAAGAATCGTAGCATGCGTTTCATGCTTCCCTCCTGTAGTTTATTGATCGATAGTTCCACCGGACTGGTGGACCTTGCCAGTTATTATTTGCGCCAGATTCAACCTGCGCATTTTTCCAAAGATAGTGGATCGTTGTTTGCGACCTGTAGTTATCCGCTGGGTGATGCGATCGAGGACCATTGCCACAATTACAACGGCCAGACCTGCAGTGAAACCCTGTCCTGGCTGAAGCCGTTGAATTGCGCGCCAGACCTCACCACCGAGACCGCCCGCACCTATCATTGCAGCAATGACAACCATTGAAAGAGAAAGCATTATCGTCTGATTCACACCGGCCATGATGGTCGGAAGCGCGAGCGGCAGCTGCACCTTCATAAGCTTCTGCATGGTCGTGGAACCGAACGAATCAGATGCCTCTATGAGCTCGGAGTTTATCTGCCGGATGCCGAGCCCTGTGAGTCGAATGGATGGAGGAATAGCGAATATTACGGTAGCAAAGACCGCAGCTACGGGTCCGAGCCCAAAGAACGGTATTGCCGGTATGAGATACACGAATGCCGGCATCGTCTGCATGAAATCCAGAATCGGCGTCATTACCTTATGGAAGCGCTCGGACAGTGCGGACGCAATACCAACGGGAATTCCAATAATGACTGCAATGATCGTGGCTATGAGCACAAGAGCAATTGTGGAAAGCATTGGATCCCAGAGTTGAACATTCCAGATAAACAGAAGCCCCAAAACTCCAAGGATTGCCACATTTCTTCCCGCCAGCCTCCAGGCGAGCAGACCGATGAGCAGGATCAGAAGCCACGGCGGAACAAATGCAAGAATGCTCACTATGCCGTTAATGCCGTTCTCTATGACATGCGAAACCGCACGGGTAAATGGGGACAGAACATCAGTCAGCCAGTTCAACAGCGCATCGATGCCATGCGCAAGCGGAATTTCAGGAATTTTAATCATTCGGTTCTCCTCGTTCCGCGAGTGCCGCAAGCACGGAACCGCGAACCACGACTCCCCGCAGAATTTGCCCGCCGTCCACCACAGCCACCGGATTCGTGGTCTCTGCCACAACGGAAAAGAGCTGCCGAATGGGGGTTTCCATATCGGCGGTCAAAATGCTTTCGTAGTCCACTACGTGCTCGAGCCATTGTTCTTCACGCTTCGCGGCCACGGCGGCATTCTCGGCAGTTACGTAACCGACAAGCTCGTGGTTCTGACGAACTACAAAAAGCCCGGAAAGACCCTCTTCCTTCATTTTCCGAAGTGCAGTTCGGGGGCCGTCCTTTACAAAAGCAACGTGTTTGGGTCTCCTCATCACATCTGAAGCAGTCAATACCTTCGTGATGTCGACGTTTTCCAGGAACTTCGCAACGTAGTCGTCTGCAGGGTGGGCCAGGATGTTTTCCGGCGTCCCGATTTGTACGACCGCTCCATCCTTCATGAGAACAATGCGATCCCCCATCTTCAGCGCTTCGTCCAGATCGTGGGTAATGAACAGGATTGTTTTCTTGACCTTCGACTCAAGGGAAATGAGCTCGTCCTGCATTTCGGTACGAATGAGCGGGTCGAGTGCGCTGAAAGCTTCGTCCATAAGCAGGATGTCCGGATCCACAGCCAATGCGCGGGCAAGTCCGACACGCTGCTTCATGCCGCCTGAGAGCTGATGTGGCATAGAAGCTCCCCACCCCTCCAGGCCAACCTGGTTCAGCGCTTCGTCCGCCTTTTTTCGCCGCACTGCCGGATCAACGTTCTGAATTTCAAGGCCGAACTCAACGTTTTCGAGAACGGTACGATGAGGGAAAAGCGCAAAGCTCTGGAAGACCATGCCGAATTTCCTTCGCCGTATACTGCGCAGTCCGTCGTCGTCGAGAGCGGTAATGTTCTCACCGTCAATAACCACGCTACCCGCGGTCGGCTCTATGAGTCGATTGACGCAGCGTATGAGAGTTGACTTCCCGCTTCCTGACAATCCCATTACGACCAACGTTTCGCCTTCGTTCACGTCGAAAGACACATCCGACACACCAACCGCGAGCTTTGACTTCTTGAGTATCTCCGCCTTGCTCATGCCGCGATTGAGCATGTCGACTGCTCGCCCCGGGTGTTTTCCGAAAACCTTATAGAGGTCTCGAATTTGAATTTTTACTTTCTTTTCTTCATCCATTCCTTCAACACTCACTCTTTACCGGACATAAATTCTATTTTCTTACCTATAAGACACACTGGCTACACAGCATAAGAAAGCCACGGCGGTCGCGTTAAGCGGCTGTCACGGATCAGCAGGGGACATTACTCACATGCGAAGGTTCACACGCGGAAAATTATTTTCTTAGTAAAAGGGTTCGGGTGAAATGTAAGATCTGTTGGGAACTGACATTGTAGCCGGAAGCATGTGCACATAAGGTAACTAATAGACTCAAGAAGGTCAACCCAATTGAACTAAAAAACATAGATTCATAAAATGAATTTCGATATTGTAATTTATTTATTGATTTGGAAAATTTCCTCGGATGGTCACGGATGTCCACGAATCTTACCGCCTGAGACTCTTGCTTGTCCGAAGAGAGTGCAGAACCTTTCAAGAACTTATCCTGCAGCAGAAGAAACACGAACAGGAACGGAACCAGAGAGACAATTGCTGCGGCTACGGATACTTATCACAGCACGCGCGTCGGACCAATCCAACCAGGCTACTCAGATATTGGATAAATGGGTGCTTTTGAAGTAGACTCGAGACATGAGTGGATACTCTGGATGGAGGGCGTCGTGAAAAAGTTTTTGGTCCTTGCTGGCATGATTGTGATAGCGGTACTGGCATTGAGCGGCTGCCGGTCGATTTTCGGTCGAGGACATGGCCCGGTGGACTCGTTTGCTTTCCTGCCGGAAAACAACCCAGGCCTTTCACGCCCGGTCATGGGATCCATTGTCGAGTCGGGCGATCCAAAAAGGATTGAGCTCGTTGTGCCGCCCGGGACTGATATGACTCACCTCGTAGCAACGATCTCTCTCAATACTGAGGCCACAATCACCGTTGTTTCGAGCGGGGCCGGCATCAGGCAGGACAACGGCGTAACGGCGAACAACTTTCAGGCACCGGTACTCTATTCGATCATGGTTCCGAAGGATAAGGATCCATGGAACTACCGGGTAAGCGTCCGGGAGGCGGACACAAATCCTCGTCTTTCAGCCCTCGGCGTATCCGAAAGCACGGTGAGCCCGTCCTTCAACCCGACAGTTTTCTCCTATTCAACGACTGTCCCTTTCGCAGCGAATCAGATCCAGGTCGAGGCGCGTGCGCAGAGCGCTCACCTCCGCGATATCATTATCGACGGCACCATGTCCCGGGGAACATCTGCAAAGACAGACGTTCAGTTCACGGCAACCAATCGGAAACAGATCATAATCGAAACGACGGCCGAGGATGGTGTTACGAAAGCGCAATATACGCTTACCATTGTCCGGGGGGAACCCGACCGCAATTCTGCACTTCAATCTCTCAGTGTGGACGGCACGACGATTTCGCCGTACTTCAGACCGGACCAGTTGACCTATGTGGCACAGGTGCCCTACGCGGCGCAGTATGTTGACATTTCGGCCATTGCACAGAGCCGATTCTCTCAGGTCACCGCCGGTATACCTGCGGGTATGCAGACCGGCTCGTCCGCCGCCGGTACGACCAATGGCGGCGGCGCAGTAGCGCCTGCGCCGGCGAACACAAGTCCACCGGTATCAACCATCAGCGTGGATGGAACTCTGAACTCCTCCAGAGGTGGACGCGTAGCTTTTACCAACAGATCTCAATTCTCTGTTCCGATCGTCGTGACTGCACAGGATGGAAGTTCAACGATCTACCGGCTCGATATTGTGCGCGCAGCTCCAGACAGCAACAATGCTCTTGCGCAACTCTCCTCACCCGACGCTGAGATTACGCCACAATTCGATCCCGGTCGGTTGACCTACACCGCAAACATACCGTACACAGCAACCCGGCTGGTTCTCGCGACGCGGCCGCAGAGCTCTGTGGCCGGAGTGGATATGGGGACAATCCCGGGACCGAATCTGCCCTCGTCCATCAAGTACACCGGCAATCCAGACTCTTCGGCTGGAGCATCGGTGGATGTGCGCAATATTGACCGAGCAACATTGTCGGTCCTGGTCACTGCTCAGGATGGATCACAACGACGATACGTCATCCATGTGCGCAGGATGCCCCCCGACAGCAACTCCGATCTTGCGGAAATCACCGTTTCGCCCGGCATTCTCATGCCGTCGTTTTCGCCGCGCAACGTCGCATACAGCGTCACCATCCCGGGTACCGCGCCGGCCGCCCGGATCGACGTGAAGACAGCAAGCCGCTATGCTACAGTCGGCACAACAGACGGATCGATCGTCATGTCCGGAAACGGTTCCTCCCGGACCCTCACCGTCCCAGTGGCAGGAGGACAATCCAGATCCATAGATCTCGTGGTCACTGCGCAGGACGGCTCGCAGCGGCTGTACAAGGTTACCGTGAGTCGTGAGCAACCTCCTGTAGTGAAAGACAATAATTCAAGTCTGAGCGCGATAGTGCTTGATGGAGGAACGCTGCAACCGCAGTTTTCGCCGAATCGATTTTCGTACAGAGTGACACTTCCCGTGAATCAGGCTCGTGTATCGGTATACCCCATAGCAGCGAGCCGATCTGCACGCGTGCTCATCGACGGACAGCAAATCGGCAATCAGCCCAGAATAATCCAGATTCAACCCGGATATACGCAGGTGGTCGCCGTGCAAGTCGTCGCAGAAACCGGCGCAACAACACGTTACACAGTACAGATTACCCGGGAGCGGCCTGCACCATCTCAGGCGCCGCCGACCCAGTCGCAGCAGCCGCAGCAGCCGCCACAGGAACAGCCTCCCGCAACCCAACCGCCGGTAACTTCTGTCCCGACTCCGGTGAACATCCCCGTGGTCATTCATGTCCATTCGGACTCAGTCCGGCTTGACCGGGCAGTGTACAACGAGCTGAAAAGTGCGGGAGATTCCGCAGGAAACCAGGCCGTCATCAGCGTGCGTCCGTACCGGGGAAATGAAGTCCTTGCGCAGGACACTCGATCCGTGCAGATCAAACAGGCGGGAAACAGTCCCACAGTGCTTTCAACCGAATGGGAATCCAAACCGATTCGGATCTCGACCGGGCGACTTATCGAAGTTGAGATCTCAATCCGGACACAGAAAGGGAAGTACCTGTACTACGCACAGGCTCTACCAGTTTCGCGGGAAATCAACTTAGATATTCCATTCTACCGGTATTCCTCAAGCGCCGTTGTTACGTGGCCAGGAGTTGGAACTCCGGTCCCCGTGGCGGGAGTCATCTCAGCGGTCCCCGGCGGATTCTTCGATATTTCTAATAGAGAGAAGAAGCAGGATCGTCCGGCGGAAGACAACCGCCCGGGCGAAATCCGCCTGTCTGTGCGCGGTCAAAACGGAAAGGAGCAGGTGTTGAACCTGAGCTGGAACAAGAGATCAGACTATCGTCAGGCGGATTTCAAAGGGTCGGACCACGTTACCCTTCCGGAGGGTTCCGAAGTATCCTATACGCTGGATATCAAGGGAAAATCCGGTCGCAACTGGCGCGTGGTCCACGGAGCCCAGGTCTGGACCACACAACTGTCCGAAGCCGGCGGTTTCGCCCCGGCATCGATCGTCATCTTCGATGAATTGAAATAGCCCATCCGTGGTGCTCCCGGCAGAAAACGGGGGCACCAGGGTGTATCACGGAGCGTGTTGATATGGCCGCTCCGTATCTTGCCGAACGTGGATCGGACCACAAGCAACGCTCACACAACCTGCGTGAGGTCCCCGCCCCCGGGGGTCAGAGCCGCACGTACTTCAGGCGGAGGCATAGCATCGTGCCGTCGAGAACCATCGGCGAACGAATCGTGACAGGACCTCGCTCCCATTCCGCGTCAATGCGCCGATTCTGTCAACACGGTTGTTGATACTTCAATAGGGCTTGCCCATGTACCGTCGAACACCACTTCGCCGAGCGAAAGTCTTGTGCGCGGCTCCTGCTCCCTGTCACGAAAGCCCTCCGGTAGATCGTCGAGAGTTCCCTGATGCCCGATTGCGATTGCCGTTATGGGGTCATATCCGTCGGGAATACCCAGAAGTTCACGGGCCTTCACCGGATCGATTCCGCCCATCTGATGCACCGAAAGTCCCATGGAGGTTGCCTGGAAGGTAAGGTGCGCAACCGACTGTCCAAGGTCATACGCATGCCACGGGTTAGGCTTGCCGGGATCCCGCTCTCGTTTTGCCACGGCCAGAACGAGCAGAGGTGCGGATGTTGCCCACTGCCGGTTCTTCTCTACAAGACTCTCAACCAGGCGTGCGTGGGCTTCCGGATCGGTATTCCGGGCAACAACAAACCGCCACGGCTGCATGTTCCCACCGGACGGCGACCATCGCGCGGCCTCGAATAGGCGCAAAATGGTTTCGGAAGATATGGCGTCCTGCGAAAAGGCCCGCGGACTCCACCGTTTTCTTAATAACTCATGAATCGGATATTGATTGTTTGCCGGCTTTTCCATGATGTACTCCTCCATTGAGTGTTTTAATTCAGTTCTATACAGTTCCTAAGTGAACTATCTATCCAAATTTCATTCCGGATACCGGAGTTCCTGGACTACTCTTCAACGAGCGTTGCCAGGAGACGAGACAGCAGGCTGTGAAACTGTGCCTGCTCCGATGCTGAGAGAGTTTTCTCCACACGTTCAAGCAACGGGCGGATATACTCCCGCGCGGATTGTCCCGCGTCCCTGCCGGTTTTGGTCACTTCGACGTGCGTGCAGCGACGGTCCTGGAGATCCGGGACGCGACGCACAAATCCTGCGGACTCGAGGCTGTCCACAAGCTGAGTTGCATTCGATTTGGCAAACGCCATGCACTGCGCAATATCACCAAGCGCGACCGGGCCTGGATCGCTCTCTATGTGGCGAAGCGTCAGTAGACGAGTGGTCGTCAGCTCGGCCTCTCCAAGACAACCGTCGAGCTTGGATTCCAGTATCTTTCCACACTTCAGGAGAAGTGCCAGAAGCGGGAGCGTTGCTTCGTTCACGCCTAAAAAGTAAAGAACTTAACCTTTTGTGTCAACCGGAAGTCTCTGAATCGGGGATCATTGTCGTTTCTGGACATCCTCTCGTCGCTTCTCATATAATGATCTTCACGGGAGGCCGACACAGTGCACGAAGTACCGTCCGCCAAGTCTGATTTCTGGGAAGCTGCGCATGACGCCACCCGGACTATCCTCTTTCCATTCAATACTGCGATTGACTGGCTGTTCGGGGCCGTCCTTGTCCTTGTTCCCAGGCTGGTAGACAACGTCCTGGGGTATGGCCAGGTTCTCACTGAACCCGGTTATCGCGTCGTTGGAGTTCTGCTTGTTCTTATCGCCCTCGGAGAGAGCTGGGCACTGGGCAAGCGGAAGATTACGCCGCTGGTCATGACAATCGTCTCAATCATCATGGGAGTTCTTGCGGCTGTTCTGGCCTACTTTGTCGCGACATCCGGTGCACCGTTCCGCCCCGCGTTTCTCGCAATTCTCTGGGTGAGCATTGTCTATCTCCTCATGAACGCGTTCTGGTATGCGCTGGTTTCCTGGAACCGTGTTGCAGCCGAGATTTCTGAATCAGAACCGGTGCAGCTTTCGGCGGTGCCACAGCCGCAAACTGGCAGCCTTGTGGCAACGAGCGGTCCGCAGTCCGGCCTGTGCGTCGCCATGTTGACGGCTCCCTCAGAGCGTGCCGAATTGATTGCTCGAAGACTGGTGGACGAACGGCTCGCCGCCTGCGCTCAGGTGCCCGGTGAAATGACAAGCTTCTACTGGTGGAAGGAGGAAGTGAAACGGGAGCGAGAGCGCTTTCTGTTTATCAAGACTCGAGAGGATCTGGTGCAGGCTATTCAGGAGGTCCTTGCAGATATCCACCCTTACGAGGTGCCGGAGCTCATTCTGCTGCCGGTCGTTGGCGGGCTTCCTGCATACCTCGACTGGTTCCAGACTGAACTTCGTCCCCCGACGCCGGCGAGTAGCGAAGAGCCCGAACCAACTCCGGAATCCTTGCCGCCAGATGAGGAAGCTGCGCAAACGGAAGACCAGGAATGAGTTCTCTATTGGCTATCGGCGTTGTGCCGCTCTTTGCGGCGCGCCCCGAGCCGGAGCACGGGCAGCAGCACAAGTCCAAGCAGTGGGAACGTTGAGTAGAGTCGGAACATTGCGGCAAAACCCCATTTTTCGAGGATGATCCCACCTGCAGCACTGGCTATGAACGCCGACAGGCCTGTTCCAACGGCAACGTACAGGCCCATGCCGAGAGCACGGCGCGACCGGGAAGTGTAGGTATTCACAAGATTTACGGATGCCATATGAAGACCGCCGAAGGTCAGACCGTGGAGCAGTTGTAAGGCAACGAGAACTGGAACGGGCGGCAGGAGAGAGTATCCGAATATCCTGAGCGATATTGCCAGAAACGAGAGAGCAAGCAAGCCCTCGGTCCGGAATTTCTTCAACAAGACTCCCCCGAACAGTATGACCGGCATTTCGGCTATCGAACCTATCGCCCATATCCCGCTGATTGACTGAATTCCCATCTTTTGTTCGAGAAAGATCGAGAAAAATGAATAGTGGGCAGTAATCCCCATCCGAGCGAAAAATATCGCTGCTATCCCGACCCAGAAAAGTGGATCGATTGTACCGGTCTTACTCGTCGATGTCTCGTCCGGCTTCGTCGGATTTTCCACACGACCCGACGGAAAGAGGAAGAGCGACAGCAGGAATGCGGAACCTGTTAGAAGATTGCACAGAAGAATGACAGTGGCGGTTGCCGGCGCAAGAATTCCGCTCAGCTGGATAAGCACCGACATGAACACGAACCCGACACTCCCGAAAACCCGCACACGTCCGTATTCAACTGCCGGGTCGGAGAGCGTACGCGTTACAATGGCGTCAGTAAGCGGGATGGTTGACTTGTAGAGCATTCCGAACGGCACAAGGGTAATGAGTGCAACCAGAGGATTCACGAAAATCCGGAGCGGTACAAAGACCAGGAGCGCGAGCCCGACAGACCACGCAAGAAGCGAGCGATATCTGCCGTTCCGGTCGGCGATATGACCAATCAGAAGAGGTCCTGCAACCCCGGCCATCTCGAATGTACCCAGCATCACGCCGATTGTCGCCTTGCTGTAGCCCTGAAGACTGAGAAACACCTGCAGATACGGTCCGATGATAGCGAGATTCGAGAATAGGAGAAAATACCCGAATGCGAAACGGCGACTCACAACGGCACGCTCAATCCAACTCGGAGCCGTCCGTGACGACGCGGTTTCTTCCGTTATGCTTCGCCTGGTAAAGGTGGTGGTCGGCCTGCTGGAGGAGAAGCTCGACGGTCATTGTTTCCGCCGGCATCATGTCCGTGCAGGTCACGCCAAAACTCGCTGTTACCACATGGCCGCTGGCGCTGGGAATCTCCATGGTCCGCTTCCGCAGTCGTTCGGCGACTCGAGTGGCGGCTTCGATCGAGGCGCCTGGCAGGAGTACGGCAAACTCCTCGCCGCCAAGTCGACCAAGTACGTCGTCGTCACGCAGCTCCCCGGCCCACAAGGCGGCTGCAGATCGAAGAACCTGGTCACCCGCCGCATGGCCATCGCGATCGTTGACATGTTTGAAGTGATCGAGATCTATCATTATTATGGAAACCGGCTTGCCCTGCTGGGAATACTCAACGAGCCGGACGCGAGCCTCGTCGAAGAAAGCACGTCGGGAAAGCGCATTAGTAAGACTGTCGGTCATTGCCTTCCGGCGCATTTCGCGGAACTCCTGAGCGTTGTTCAGGACTATGGAGACATGCTCGCCAAATGCTTCCGCAAGGCGGATCTGGTTCTTTGTGTAGTGTCCGGGATCCAGCCGGGTGAATACGAGACAACCGAGCAGCATGTCGGAAACGATGAGCGGAACACCGAGCCATCCGCGCACCGGAATGCCGGCCGACGAGGCGTGAGCTGGATATGCCTGAGATATGTCGCTTATGCTGAGCGGACGCCGGGAATCGGCAATCCAGGAGAAGGGGCTTGATTCCCGGTCGGGCGTCAATTCCCGGACTTCGACTGGTAAGCCGTCTGAACGCCGGCCACCAAGAATCCGCATGCTATCGTGAAGCATGTGTACGACCAGTGTCGCATCGTTCGGCACCACGAGTGCCGCCTGATCGAGGACGCGCTGCACCGCGGTTTCCCAGTCGAGCGTGGACGCAATAACAGTCGTTGCCGCAAGCAGCGTCTGTGCTTCAAGCGCCTTCCGCTCCGCGCGGCTGCGCGCTTCACGGGCACGTTCTTCGGAACGAACGCGAAGGGTTATGTCGAAGTCAGCACCGACAAACCATTCGGCGCGCCCTTCCCGATCCCGGGAGACAACGAGCGACTTTGAGAGGATCCACTTCAACTCTCCGTCTTTACTGAGAACACGGTAGGCATTCTGATAGGTGTTCTGCGTTCCGGATAATAGGGCGTTCAGCCCCTGATCGACTGTCGCCGCGTCCTCCGGATGAACGTAGCGGAGGAAGTTGTCATTCCTCATATCCTCGGCGTCATAGCCCAGATTCTTCCATATCCCGTTGGGTATCGCTTCTCCGGTCCGATAGTTCTTGATGAACACCCCAAGGCGCCCAACTGCACGGAGGATTGCTCGCATTTCACGGAATCCCCGTTGAAGCATGAGGAAATTATCTCGCTGGACACGTGCCTGACGCCGGATCTCCTCCAGTTCCAGATGTCCCCGTGCGAGGCGCTCAAGAAACTCGTTCAGACCTCCGGTCTGAGAAGACCAGACATCGGAATTGGAACGTTTTTCCATTTACTATTGGGGATACCCCAAGAGCGTCATTAAGTCAACCCAGCGTCCGGGCAAAGGCCGCACTGGAGATGATCACGTAGTACACGACGATCCATGCGCCGCCAAACAGGGCAACAAATCCAAGAGGAATCTGGCTCGCGTGGATGCGTGCGACCACCTTGTCCAACCGTTCCCGCGTCTCCTCCTTCGCTCGGGAGAGCATCCGTTGCTGGACCATCCCGTACCCATAGAGCACTCCGAGTAACAGTGTAAGTAGTGCTCCAAGAAACATCGAAATCCACAGAATGGCGAGACCGGCACCAAGAAGAGGTACCCAACGAAGAGCATAGATGAAGTCAAAAAAGCCCCAAACAGCTGCCACGATGCCAATCCAGCCCTGATTTCGGGCTATGCGCTCCACGGCTTCGGTAGCTTCAGGCATCCGTTGGACGATGCGGCTCTGGAGCCCCAGAAGCCCCACAACAACCAGAATCAGCCCCTCAATTACAATAAGAATGCCCATACGACCTCCATTGAGAATTTACATTCCCATTTCCAATATACGACTTTCGCATCACTCGGGAAAGCATCCGCTGTCTTCCCCTTTTCACGCACGCCCGTTTTGTACATGCTGAGAATAGAATCTTGTAGACATGGAGACCAAGGTGACGCAGAAGCTTTTCTATGAGAACCCATATGTTCGGGAGTTCGAAGCGAGGATTGAGCAAGTCGAATCAGGCGATGGCGGAATGAGGGTAGTCCTTGCTGAGACGCACTTCTATCCGGAGGGCGGTGGTCAGCCTGCCGACCATGGGATAATTGGCGGACACCTGGTCGTCGATGTCCGAAAGGAGGGTGACGAGGTTGTCCATATCCTGAAACCGGGTCCCGGTGAGGCGGAGGAACTTGTAGAGGGATCAATCGTGAATGCCCGGATCGACTGGGACCGTCGCCATGACTACATGCAGCAACACACGGGTCAGCACATTATCAGCGCGGCTCTCCTGACCATTGGGGAATACAACACTGTCTCGGTTCACCAGGGAGAAGAGTACACGACCGTCGAAGTGGACAGCGAGGAAATCTCTGCCGACGCGCTGCACGAGGTGGAGGCGCTCGCAAACAGAATAATACAGGAAAATCGTTCCATCACGGATCACTGGGTAACTGACGCAGATATTCACCGGTACCCGCTCAGGCGGCCACCGAAGGTAACAGGAAGCATACGGCTGGTCATGGTGGATGACTTTGACTGCGTTGCGTGCGGCGGCGTTCACGCGCACACCTCCGGTGAGGTCGGGCTGGTGAAGTGCATCGGAATTGAAAAAATCCGGGGGAATCTCAGGACAATCTGGAAGATTGGCGATCGGGCATATGCGGACTACGCGCTGAAACATGACATTGTCTCGACCCTGGGGCGGGAACTCTCGGCGCCTCCCGAGGAGATACTCGAACGTATTCATCAGCTGCAATCGCAGACAAGCGAGCTCAGACGAGAAGCGGGAGAGCACCGCGTTCGGATTGCGCGGCTCACGGCCGGTGAAATCTACTCCGCTGCGGATGAAATCCGTCGGACCGACTCACGGGCACCTGGAACCCGAGCCATCGTGTACCGGTTCGAGGGTGAGGACAAAGAGCTGTTTCGTGCTGTAGCCGAGGACCTCGCTGTGCGTCCGGACGCGATCTTTTGCCTCGTGAATGATTCCGGCAATCAGCTGCAGTGGACAATCGGACACGGTTCAGCCGGAAGCGTTGACTTCGCTGTGGTGCGAAGCAATCTGCTTCCGCTGATTGGTGGCAAAGGTGGTGGCCGCCCACCCATCTGGCAGGGGGCTGGAAGCGATTCTGCGGGGATAGATCTATTTTTCGAACAGTTCTTGAAACTCTGCGCCAGGGGCCCGGAAGACTCGGCGGCAGGATAATGGTCGAGTATAGCGACTGGAAATTGCCGGTGGAGAAACGTCCGCTTGCCGAGGCTACGAAGCTTGCGGTAGTCTTGATGTCATGGCGAAAATTCTTCTGACCAATCCGGTTCCCGAACAGTTTGCCCTGGCCCTGCAGCACGCAGCCACGGATAGAATCCAGATAGTAATTCCGCTTTCCGCGGATCTTTCGGATTTTAGACGTCTGGCAGGTGACGCCGACGTTCTGCTTGCACTCGGCAGGCGCGTGGACGCCGACCTGCTTGAGCTCGCGCCAGCAGTGAGATTTGTGCAGACTATCGGTGCCGGTTACGATACTATCGACATACCGTCTCTCGCTGCATCGAATGTCCTCGCCGCCAATGCAGCGGGTGCAAACGCATTCGCCGTTGCCGAACACACGATAATGCTCATGCTGACCCTGTTGAGGCAATTGCCACGCGCCATTTCTTTCACGCGGATGAATCGATGGCCGATGATGGAGATGGCTCAGGGAGGCACAAGTGAGCTGTACGGCTCAACAGTCGGCCTCATCGGTCTCGGTCACATTGGCCGCGCCGTCGCGGAACGCCTGCTCCCCTTCGGTTGTCGGGTTCTGTACACCGCACGACGCCGGGCCGACCCGGCGATAGAAGAGTCACTGCATATTGGCTTCGTGCCCATGGAAGAGTTGTTGCGAACATCAAAGATAGTCAGCCTTCATCTCCCGCTCACCGCTGATACGACGGGTCTCATACGCAAACGCGAGCTCGATATGATGGAACCCGGCTCATTCCTCGTAAACACTTCCCGCGGCGGACTGATCGACGAGCAGGCGCTGAAGTCCGCGGTACTAAGCGGACGGCTCCGGGGTGCCGGACTGGATGTCATTCTGAACGAAGAAGACGGAGGGAATCCCTTCGCGGATGTTGAGAATATCATCGTAACTCCCCATAGCGCCGGCTCGAGTCAGGCAAGCCTGTTCAGCATGATGCACACCGCAATGGCAAACATCCACCGGTTCCTCGAAGGGTCGCGGCCGGACAACATTCTGCCGGGGCTCGAAGGGCTGGTCGATCAAGTCGATTCAAATTGAAGTACGGAGACCGGATGGTGCCCCGCCCGGTCCATGCTTGCTTTCCTCTCCCGTTCGGCTGTATCCTCGGCCGTGGAGGAGCGAGTTGTGCGTGATTTTCTGCAGTCATTTCTGCAATTGTTCACCAGCAATATTCAAGTTCTCGGCACGACACTCCCGTTCTCGCTCTCCAGCATCTTTCTGAGGTTCGTCCTCCCGCTGGTCGTCTATCTGGTTGTCTGGAGACTGCTCCGCCGTCCCTCCCGGCGTCTGATTGTCCGGATGCGCGTGTCCCGGCGTGCACGACACGCCATTGTTCGATGGCTTCGGCTCATTATCCGGACTCTTTTCGTAATTCTACTGGTTCTCCTTGCTGCCGGAATTCTCGGTGCGGAGACACAGCGATTCATTGGCGTAGCATTTCGATTCCTGAATCAACCCATTTACAGTTCCGGCAACACGAAGATCAGCCTGCTGACGATTATTCTTGCAGTTCCTATTGTGTATGTTGCGTCATGGCTTTCCAAAGTCGTACGTTTTCACATTGATCGGACGGTCCTGTCTCACATGTCCATGGACCACGCGCGCAGGTTTTCCACGTCGAACCTGCTTCGGTATGCGTTCCTGATCATCTTCATACTGATCGGCCTGTCGTTCATCGGGATAGATCTCTCTTCCCTGGTCGTCATATTCGGCGTCCTCGGTGTGGGTATAGGCTTTGGCCTGCAGAGCATAGTTGCCAACTTTTTTGCCGGGCTGGTCATCTTCGTCTCCCGGCCAATCAAAGTCGGCGACCGCATCCTGGTAAACGGTCACGAAGGAGATGTCGAGCAGATCCGGCTCATTGCAAGTGTCATCAACACGCTGACCAATGAAACGCTTATTATCCCGAACTCACAGATCGTCGGCAATGTTGTTCATAACTACTCATACCAGGACAAGCGGATCATAATAGTAAACGGTGTCCAGGTGTCCTACAGATCCGATCTGGACAGAGTGGAAGCCGCGCTTCTGCGCGTCGGGAATGAGAATCCCTTCCGCATACCGGAGATGACGCCCACTGTGCTCTTCCTTTCGTTTGACGATTCGGGCATCACCGTCAACCTGCGAACCTGGATTCAGAACGCTCAGGACAAGATGAAAGCGCACTCCTGGAACAATCTGGAGATCTGGCGCGAGTTCAAGAGAAGCGGGATAGAGATTCCGTTCCCGCAGATGGATCTTCACGTCAAGGATACGCCGCGGTCGACGCGGGAAGAGTAGAGTACAGAGCACGTCCGAAAGCTTGCCGACCTCCGAAAGCAACGGCACTCTCTACGTTTCGTCTATCTTTCTACGCGTGCAACCCGAGGCTTTGCATGATATCCCGAACCTTCGAAATATCACTGCTCGCAAGCGTATGGTAGGCCATCTTCATTCGCGGCAGACACCGCCCATCCAGCGCCGTCGCAGCCTTGATGGCCGGAATGACCCGTCCACCCACCTGCTCGAAGATCCCGCAGAGTGCGTTGATTTCCCGCTGCGCGGAGAGGGCACCGTCCCGATCTCCTTTCAACGCCGCATTGTAGAGCGTAACATACGGTTCGAGCCGGACGTTGCCGGTGCCGGTTACAATGCCGGAAGCGCCGGACAGGAGAGAGAACGCGTCCAGGTAGTCGTCACCCTGTATCCATGAAAAATCAGCCGGGATTTCCGGATGGAGCATTCCGCGGGTAAACCCGGCCGCATTCCCGGAGCTGTCTTTTATGCCGGCAATATTCTTTTCCCGGGAAAGCGCCACTACCGTTGCAAGCTCAATCTTCGAATGGGTATTCGGCGGAATGTCGTAGAGCACCAGCGGAACGGGGCTGGCCTGGGACAGGGCGCGAAAATGGTTCAGAATGATCTCCTGGCTCGGTGCGTAGTAGTAGGGGCTCACCGCCGCTATGTAGTCCGGACCGTGCGGCGCCATGGCGTCAATCTCTCGAAGCACCTGCTCGGTCGAAGGGGCAATACATGCGGCCACAAGAAACGCACGGCCGTCCGATGCATCGCGTGCTGTTCGGAGGACATCGGCCTTCTCGGAGGTGGACAGGAGGGCCCCCTCCCCGGTTGTTCCATTTATGAACATCCCGTTCGCTCCACGATCCACGAGGTATCTGACCTGTTTGACAAGAATTTCGAAATCGATTGTCCCATCGTCCCGAATCGGGGTAACCAGAGCCGGGATAACTCCCTTGAGTTTCGGTGTTGTGCTTGCAGTCATTTTTCCATCCTCTATAACGTGTTTCGTATCTGCTGGGACAGATCAGGCAGAGCTTCTCCGCCGCGTCCTGCGCCGCGCAGCTGCTGGACGGACATCCAGTCAATCAGCGCGGACGTGAACTCGCCTTTCTTCAGGGCAATGCCGGAAGAGTCCCAGAGATTTCGTTGCTCGAGCGGATCTTCGTCCAGATCGAACAACTGCCAGGCGTCCTCGCCGTACGCAACGACCTTGTGCCGCCCATCGGTTATCATGGTCGACAGGATGGGCGGATTCCAGTACCCGCCGTCCCGACAAATTCCCGAATTTCGGTAAGCCGTTACCGCGTATCGCCTGTGCTGGGACTCGACCGCCACAGGCTGTAGCGGAATTGCGTCCGGCATCCATGCTGCCACGTCCGCCGGCACTGCGCCCGCGCATCTCAGGAATGTCGCCGCGAGGTCGTTGAGCTGCACCGGGCGCCGATCGCGGGTGCCGGCCGTACCGCTGAACCGCGATCCGACACTCGGATATCGGACAATCAGGGGAACCCGAACGACGGGCTCGTACAGCATTGCACCTTTGACAAGCAATTCCTGGTCGCCAAGCATGTCGCCATGGTCGCTCGTGAAGACAACGAGCGTGTCTTCAGCGTGGCCGGAACGCGCGAGCGCATCCAGTACCCTCCCCACCTGCTCATCCAGAAATCCGACTGCCGCAAAATAGCCCACACGCATTGCTTCGATATCAGATGCATCCATGTCTACGATACGGCCAAGGTAGGAGTCCTCGTGTTCCGCAAGAAGGGGTGCCGGCGGAGATCCGCTTCCGGAGTGATCCTTCCAGGCCGCGGGGGTCGGCCGAGGAATGAGCGCCGCATCGACCGAGTTCCGCGCTTCGACGGGGTAATTGTTATACGGATTGTGTGGATCGAACACGCTCATCATGCAAAAGAATGGCGCGGCTGAGTCCCGGCGGGATGAGAGGAAGTCTATGGTCCGGTCGGCAGCCCAGCGGGTCATGTGGGCCGCTGCCGGATCGTGGCCGCGGCTACGCCCCAATTTCCGCAGTCGGCCAAGGAAAGCCGGATCGTGGCGTTCGAGCCATCTCCGGTACCCGTTAAACGGAGAATCGAGTGACACCATCGGTTCGATGCACCATTCGTACGTATCGAATCCGTCGTGCGGGTGCCGCTCTTTCTCCTCGGTGAGTCGTCCGGAGACATGAAGTTTCCCGAACAGTGCGGTCTCGTAGCCAAGCTTCCGGAGTCGCTCGGTGAACATTACCTCATTCGTCGGAAGATTGTCGAACAGACGGAACACCCCATGGCCCGGAAGCTCCTTACCGGTCATGAGACTCGCGCGGGAAGGAGTGCAGATGGGATTATTGCAGTAGCATCGTTCGTGGACGACACCCTCGAGCGCCAGCGCGTCGAGTGCTGGCGTCTTCACCCAATCCGCTCCGTAACATCCGAGCGAGTCCCATCGCTGCTGATCGGACATGATGAAGAGTATGTTTGGCGGTCCGTCTCTCATTTGAATCCCCATATTGAGTACGAGTACCACGCCGAAACAGACCATGTCCACCCTCTTTCGCACCCAAGGCAGATATCAGCTCCCCCGCAAGCGCAGGGACCGTCATGGGCAACGGCACTCATCGATTCCTGTCCGGCAAAAGGACCAGGTATTCGTATGCTCCGGCGCTGTCAAGCTTGACAGTTCTGGATGCCAATCGTAGCATGACTGAGAGGGGGAACCACAGTGATCTATGACAATATCGATCATATCGCTCTATATGCGCGCGTACATCCGTTCATTCCGAAAGTTGAACGTTTCCTCGCCGGCATGCGTCCAGAGAAACTGGAAGTCGGAAGGTTCTCCCTCAAGAACGATGAACTCTACTATCAGGTGTTGCGTTACGAGACGGTGGACGCATCCGAACCGAAGTTCGAGTCCCACAGGCGGTACATCGATATCCAGTGTGTCGTCGAGGGGGAGGAGACTGTGTATGTGTCCCAGACTTCCACGCTCACACCGAAGACTGACTACGACGGAACGAAGGACATCCGGTTCTATGAAGACATTGCAGCGGAATCCGTGCGGCTCAGGCCGGGCATGTTCGCGGTCTTCTTTCCTCAGGATGCACACAAGCCCCAGTGCAGCGTCGGCGGCAGTCCCGAGAAAATTCTGAAAATAGTATTCAAGCTTGCGGTATAGCACGACCTGACCCGGAGAACTCCAGATCCGATTCTGCATTTCGGAGCAGGGCCTCCGCCTCTTCGTACGTGTGGGTATGCATAATGGCATCCACGAGATCGTCTGCGCCGGAGAACTCCCGGATGTAGGTCTTCACGAATTTCTTCAGCACCTCATAGTTGCGCTTCTCTCCCCATGTTTCGTGAAAAAGAGCCATGTGACGGCGAAAATACTCTATCTTCCGTCCCGGTTCGAGCGCGTTGTAGTCTTCCCCGGATCCGCGAAAGAAGAACAGATTGTCGAATATTCCTCGCCCAACCATGACTCCGTCAACGCCGAAGGTACTCGCCTTCTCATCTATCTCGGCGTACCTCCTGACATCGCCATTCCCGATGATGAGCGTCGACGATCCCATTGCATTTCGTAACCGTACCACGCGCCCGATTTCATTCCAATCTGCGCGGCCCTCGGACTGCTGGACGGTGGTGCGACCATGCACGGTAAGCACGGAAGGCGAGAGTCCGAGGAGAAACCCACACCATTCTTCCGTTCGGATTGAACGGACACCGATGCGGGTCTTCACGCTGACGGGCATGGAACCCGCCCCCTCCCTGGCTGCCAGTACGAGCTCGCCGGCAAGCGAAGGGTTATCGATGAGGGCACTGCAGAACCCCTTTCGGACGATCTTCTTCATCGGACATCCCATGTTGATGTCCAGACCATCGAAACCCATCCCGCGGATGTCCCGTGCCGCGCGTAGATAGTTTTCCGGGTTGTTTCCCCAAATCTGGGCGACGATAGGTCGCTCCTCCTCGGTAAACTGGAGGCGTTTGCCGACCGATCGACGGGCACGCGTAAAGAGGCTGTCGGCCCCGGTGAACTCGGTGAAAAAGACATCCGGGCGACCTGCCCGGGAAACTACCCGCCGGAACACCGAGTCGGTAACATCCTCCATCGGCGCAAGTATCCTGATCGGCCTCGGCAGGTTGTCCCAGAAACCATGTGGCGATGTCTCTATCGCGGAGCTCATACATCTCCCCTGGTCGCTGCTACGAAGTCCGCAAATGCGTCCATGCCTGCGCACAACGCTGAATGCTCGCGGAGAAAA
Source organism: uncultured Spirochaetales bacterium (assembly GCA_964553615.1). Lineage (GTDB taxonomy): Bacteria > Spirochaetota > Spirochaetia > DSM-27196 > DATKUC01 > DATKUC01. Next base: position 46,519 of record CAZKMA010000025.1, read on the forward strand.
CTCACGACGACACACAGTGCGGTATCTATTCCGTACAGATATCCCGGATGGACAAACACGCGTTTCCTCCGGAGCAACTCGATTGCAAACTGCTCATCGTCCCATCGGCCGTAACCGTCAAGCTCGATAATACAGTGAATGCCTCCGTTCGGCTCCGTCATTCGGGCACCATCAATGGCATCCACTCGTTCGACAAGCACGGATCGCGATCGATCAAGACGTTCCACCATATCGCGCTGAAACGCCGCTCCGCTATCGAAGAGTGTGGGCAGGAGGAACTGAGAAAAACTGTTGCAGTTCAGGAACATATCGTTCGCAATCTCGAGCGTGTCCACCGCGTCTTCGATTGCCGCACCGTTTCCGGAAACCGCTATCCACCCCAGTTTCAGATCAGGGGAGGCGAACATCTTGGAAATACCGTTCAGCGTGAATATCGGTCCCGGATAGCCGCAGGAAGGGGCAACGGCGGCTGGACGAACAAGAGTCGCTCCCGCATACAGAAACTCGCTGAACACTTCGTCAACAATGAGCATGATACCCCTGCGGGCAAGCAGCCGGACCACCCCCTCGATCTCCGAATCGTCAGCCGCGCGGCCGGTCGGATTGTTCGGCGAGATAAGCACGACGAACCGGGTCTTCGAATCCATGCATGCTTCGAGCGATGCAAGATCGATCTGATACCGGTTGGACGGATTCATGTCATAGAACCGGACTTCCAGATGGTTGAAACCGGCAAGGTATTCGAACAACGGGTATGTCGGGCGGGGCAGGAGGATATTGTCCCCCGGCGAGGTGAAGTTCATGAACAGCAGATTGTAGCTCTCCGAGCTCGAAGCCGTCAGGACAAGGTGGTCGGCCGGGACGGACAAACCGCGCGAATGGTAGTACGAGCTCACCGCCTCACGGGCGCTCGCGGCCCCCTTCGGGTCCGGATCGTACGCTCGCTCCGCGAGATACCGGTTCATGGCGTCCGCAATTGGCGCCGCGGGAAACTGGTATCCATTCCGGTGGAAGTTGGTGTCTGTAAGATCATTTACTGCACCGCTCGATCGAACCCGTTCGAGCTCCTGCTGCAGAAGATTCGTCTCCATAGTCACTGAAATGTATCTTTTTTCGGCGAAATCGACTATGATTAGGAGCGTGGAACAGCCGATGAACGTTACGACCAGCGCGGATCTGCAGGTTGTGGAGGTTCGCTCAAACCGGGACCTTCGCTCATTCGTCCGCCTCCCGAAGCGTCTGTACGCAGACGATGCGATGTGGATTCCTCCTCTCTGGCATGACGAAATGCGGGCCTACGACCGCAAGCACAATCCAATACTCCGAAACGCAGATTACACCCTGCATCTGGCAATGCGTGGCGGACAGGTCGTTGGCCGCAATCTCGTCTATGTGGATAATGCGTTTAACGGTTTCAACGACTCAAAAATCGGCTTTTTCGGCGCATTCGAGTGCGAAAACGATCCCAAAGTCGCCTCCAGACTCATGCAGTCCGCTGAAAAATGGCTCGGTGCGCGGGGAATGGAATCAATCCGCGGACCAATACATCCGACCGCAGAGATATGGGGCTTCCTGCATGACGGATTCAGCCGCCCACCGATCATGATGTCTCCGTACAATCCGCCATCCTACAACGATCACCTCGCGGCCAACGATTACTACCGAATCAAGGATCTTCTTGTCTACGAGGCGGACGCAACTCGTGACTACGTGTTGCCGGATCGTTTCATGCGTTTTTCGGAAAATCTCCTTCGCAGGCACCCGTACATTCAGGTTCGAAGACTGAATCTTGGCGACTTCCGCACTGAAGCTACCAATGTATGGCGAATCTCAAACGCTTCCTACGTCGGAAACTGGGGCTATGTCCCGGTTGACGAGTACATTGTCGAGGATCTTATTCGAAGATTGAGACCGATCCTCGATTCGGATGCCGTCTGGTTCGTAGAGGATCTGCGGCGTCCACCGCGGGAACAGGCGGTAGGGTATGCGCTTGGATTCCCGGACATAAATCCTACCGTGCAGCAGATAGATGGAAAGCTCTTTCCTCTCGGACTGATTCGGCTCCTGAGAGCAGTTAAGCGGGAACGGAATTACCGTCTCTTCGCGCTCGGAGTCCTGCCGGAATACCACGGCTTAGGCCTGGACGTGCTGATGTACGTCATGCTCTACAAGGCTCTTGCCCCCCGACATGTCCGGCTGGAAGCCAACTACATCCTCGAAGACAATTACCGCATCCGAAATGCACTGGAAAAGCTCGGCCTCGAGCACATAAAAACCTACCGGATCTACGAAAAGCAACTCTCCTCCTGAAAAAAAGAACGGCCCCCCGAGGAAAGGAGGTAATAAACCTCGGTGGGGCCGTCAACACAAAAAGGATATGAAAGAAGGGAGAGCCTCTCGTGCTCCGTCGTACACTGAATAAACGCCGCAACAGAATCAAGGTTACATCGATTTTGCCATTTCTTTCGCTTCGAAGTGAGCGGTAAAAAAAGGCCCCCGCAGGAAAGGAGGGATAAAAACCTGCAGGAGCCCATGTACTAACTGTAATCACAAACACCGAAGCGGCAATCAAGTTACACAGTCTTATTGCTCAGATGCCTTCGAGCGTCCTCAGCGCCTCCTGGATATGGCGCTGAGGGTTGAGTTGTGAGTTGAACATCGTATGAACCTTTCCGTCCCGGCCGATTACGTAGGTTACGCGACCGGGGAGCACGCCGAGCGATGTCGGCACGCCGAACAGCCTGCGGAGGACCCCGTCCCTGTCACTCAGGAGCAGGAACGGCAGACCGTGTTTTTCTGCAAAGCGGGCATGGGATTCCGGGCTGTCTCCACTTACGCCAACCACATGAGCTCCTGCATCCGCGAAAACCGCGTGGCTGTCCCGGAAACCGCACGCTTCGGCCGTGCAGCCGGGAGAATCATCCTTCGGATAGAAGTACAGGACAACCGGCCCCGTCTGGAGCAGTTCAAAGAGTCGGACCTCACGTCCGTTCTGGTCCGGGAGACTGAAGTCCGGGACAGTATCGCCCGTATTGATGCGTTTCGATTTGGCTCGTGATGAATCCACCGTAACCTCTCTTCGTGTAAGGTACTGTGGTTCAACCCTGGTCGTCACCCGCCTTCACGCCCACGTAGAGTGCGAAACAGGAGTTCTTGTGAAGCACATCCCGCTTGGCAAACCCGACCGCCTTCAGAAGATCGAGCTGGTAGGTCAGTGAGCGAGGGGTATCCTCCTCTTCGATGTATGCAAACACCTTATCGCGGTACTTCGGCCCACCGGCAGACTCCAGGTATTCCCCGTAGCGGAACCACATGAGCCTGTCCGCCACCGGAATCTCATGGCTCACCAGATCGAAACACCAGAAGGAGCCCCCCGGCCGGAGTGCTGTATAAATGCGCCGAAAGACGGATTCCCACTCATCGTCGGTGCGCAAATGGTGAAGCGCCGCACCGGTTACCGCGACATCGTACCGTTGCGGGTCCAATTCGGCCGTTCGAATGTCGTTCTGAATCACGGTAAGCTGTCCGCTTCCCGCTTCCTGCAAGCGCGCCTTCGCCCTATCAAGCATCGGTCCGCTCAAGTCAACAAGCGTTGCCGCCATCCCCGGATGTTCATGGAGTACCCGAAGGGAATAGTTACCCGCACCGCATCCGATATCCAGAAGCTCTCTGATTTCGGGATGCATGTCGCTGATCGCTGCTCCGAGCAATTCGAGCACAAGCGGAGCATCGACCGTTGAGGACTGCCCTGTCTGTAGATTGGAAAACCGCTCGACATCCTGATCAAAACGCGCCCGTATCTTCTCTACGCTCGACTTTTCCATTTCCCACCTCCTCTGATATCTCCGGACATCGCTGCCGGACGCCTGACCCATCCCTCGATGAGTGTGCATGAGAAGGTTCGCACCGATTGGGGAACCTCCCACGGACTGGGGAACCTCCCACGGGAAACGAGAAACCGTGTCAGCAAAACTCGCGGACAAGAAATCACCGATGCTGCCATGCGAGCGTTCCCATTGCCCCGACAGGAACCGACACTCGACAAACCCGGTAGTCCGTTCCCGATTTTCCCCCAAACGCGAGCGAAACGCAAGCGGAGGAAGATCAAAATCAGCCCACCGGCGGACCCGATCTGTGCTGCGAAATGGCTGCTTCCCAGGCCTCAGCCTGGAATCCATAAATGAATGTTCCGTTCCCGATCTCCAGGATTGGATAGGTCAGCGACCGAACATTCACGGGAGTAATGTGGCGTTTGATCTGAAATCCTTCTGCAGGAGGAAGATCATCAACCTCCATGTACCGAAAGCGGTATCCTTGCTCGGCCAGGTAGGCACGGGCCGCCTTGCAGGGAACGCACCATGTCAACGAATAGAGCGTGAGCGCCGGCTCGATGATAGGACCGTCAATTGTTATGAAACGGGAACTGTCCACCAACACCAAGACTACACCCGGTGCCGGAAGAGCGTCAAATGCCCGCTGAGTTGCCGTGTTGTGTTGCCCGTGGTATTCTCAAGCCGATACCATGCAACCGCACACCGACTCGCACGCAGCCGCCATCTTTCTGGCTCTCCTCGTCACGTTTCTCTGGTCAACGTCCTGGATGATAATCAAGGCGGGGCTTGAAGGGCTTCCACCGTTCTTCCTCGCCGGCCTTCGATTCACGACAGCAGGCATTGTGCTCCTGCCGATTGCTTTGCGCAACGGTTCGCTTCGGACCCTGCGGCGGGTGACGGGGAGGGAGCTGATGGCGCTCGTTGCGGTCGGACTCCTGTACTACGGAATTACACAGGGCGGTGTATTCTTCTCGCTGAGCGTCATGCAAGCTACCCGCTTCAGCCTCGTCATGAGCGCGTCTACCATGGTTGTTGCGTTCGGAAGCATGATCATCCTCAAGGAGCGTCCCCGCCTTCTCCAATGGGGCGGGACGGTGATCTTCCTTGCCGGCGCGATTCTCTTCCTTGCTCCCTTTGACGGCTCGGGCGGTCTCATAGCCTTCCTCGCAGGGGCCATAACGCTTCTTTCGAACTCTGCATCCGCGCTGCTGACGCGATCGGTAAATAAAAGCCGAATTCTCTCTCCGCTTGGAATAACGACAATATCTGCAATTATCGGCGGAACAAGCTTGCTGGTGTTCGGTGCAGTGGTTGAGGGAATTCCCCGGATGAGCGCCGCTCAATGGGGATGGCTCGGATGGCTTGCGGTCGTCAACACCGCGTTTGCGTTCACGCTCTGGAACCGTGCTGCACGCGTGCTGTCCGCCCTCGAGTCGAGCGTCATCAACAATACCATGGTCTTTCAGGTTGCAATCCTCTCCTGGATCATCCTGGGTGAGAATCTGGGCAGCATGAAGATCTTTGCGCTCGTCATGGCAACCGCGGGAGTAATTCTCGTCCAGGTTCCTCCATCATTCTTCGCCCGCGCATTCATCCGTCTGCGATCCCGGAGAAAGGAACGCCGATAGACGATCCGGCCCGTCTCGGCGTACCATGAATGTATGAGCACGCCAGAACTGATTACCCGACAATATGGCCGCCTCTCGTGCCTGGAGCGGCCCGCGGCAAACCCTGGAAAACAGCGTCCGTTGACGGTTGTCATGGCCCACGGTTTTGGGGCGAACGCGTGGGACCTCGCGCCGCTTGCAGACACGATAGACCGGGAGGCCGCGTTGCGCTGGCTTTTCCCACAGGCGCCGTCGTCCCTTGCCGGAGCGGCGGGACAACCCGGAATCCCGGACACCGACTACCGACCCGAAATCGGCAGAGCGTGGTTCCCTCGATCCCAGGAAGATCTCCGCGAAGCGCTTTTCGGTAATTATTTTGCTACAATCGGAGACCAGAGGCCGCCCGATCTTGGGTCCGCCGGCGACGAATTGCTTGAACTGGTGTCGGAAGCACAGGGATCCGATGCAGAATTGACGGGTGTGGTCCTTGGAGGCTTCAGTCAGGGTGCCATGGTTGCAGTCGAAGCGGTGCTTCGCGCATCCTCACTCCCGGAAGGCATTATCCTGCTCTCAGGGAACCCTATTGACCGCGACCGGTGGAAAGAGCTCTTTACTACCTTTCCCGAGCGTCATGAACGGAAGTCGGTCCCGTATTTCCAGAGCCATGGAACGAGCGATCCGGTCCTGAGCTACCAGAGCGCACGAGAACTCAACGACATGCTCACACGCGCCGGGTTTGTCGGCGAGTTTCAGCATTTCCCCGGAGGACATACGATCCCGAACGAAGTGGTCTGGTCTCTTTCGGAATTTCTTTTCAGCCTGTAGGATCCACCGATGGAAAAAACACTGATATTGCTGCACGGGTATGGCGTGCGCGGCTGGTTCTGGGACGGGTTCTCCGATTTTTTCAAGACGCCTGCCGGCGGCAGCTTCGGAAGAGTTCTTGCTCCGGACCAGGACATGCGTAACATTTCCGTATTGATCGAATCGACCGAGCGCCTCGTAAGCGAGGAAGCTGAGCGCAACGGTGGCGTCACCCTGGTCGGACACAGCATGGGAGGAGCAGTCGCTGCCGTTGTCGCTGCATCACTTGGAGACACCATGGTCCGCAAGTTCGCATGCCTGGCCACCCCTTTCGGCGAGAATCGCTCGTCGATGAGTGGACTGGTGAAATTCCTGATCCGTCATCGCCTCATTCCCGACTTCGTCGCACGACCACAGTTTTTCTCCTCGCACACGCCGCTCACGGTACAGAAATCGATGTTCGAAAAGGTTGTCCCCGAAAGCCTCGAGCTCCAGGAGGCAATCATGGCAGATAACCACTTTCACACGGCCCTCCTTACCCACCCTGCCGGACAACCTGCGATGGTGGTCTGCAGCGAAGCCGACCGCGTGGTGCCCTTCTCCCAGTCTCAGGCGCTCGCCGCGAAGCTTGCAGCACGACTCGAGATCTTCCCGAAGGCCGAACATGTCGGACACAACGATATGGTAGCCGCGCCGAAAATTGCTACCCGCACCCAGGCCATACTCGGTGAATTCTTTTCGGAAAGACATTCATGATGGAAAACGCAACAAACAACGAGATCATGGACCGGGTAGCCTCAGAAACCAGCACGGGAATTCGCCCGGTGTCCGCCACCGTGGCTCTCCTTGCCGAAGGAGCGACGGTTCCGTTCATAGCCCGCTACCGGAAGGAACGAACCGGGGGTCTGGATGAAGTCAAGATCATTGCGATCCGCGACGCATATGAGCGCATTCAGGAGCTCGAGAAACGACGAACGGCAATCCTCGGTTCACTGTCCGAACAGAATGTACTGACCCCGGAACTGGAGAAAACAGTTCGGGCTGCGGGGAGCCTCGCAGTTCTCGAGGACATATACCTGCCGTATCGCCCACATCGTCGAACGCGCGCAATGATAGCGCGGGAAAAGGGGCTGGAACCGCTTGCCGATATCATTTTTGCCGGCGAGGTCGATCCGCACCTCGCAGCGACGGACTTCGTCAACACGGAGCAGGGTGTCCACACGGTCGATGAAGCCATCGCCGGCGCTCTGGATGTCATTGCCGAGCGAATATCAGAAGATGCCGCAGTACGCGGAAAGTTACGCGATCTCTTTCAGGACGCCGCCTTCTTGAGCGCGAAACGCGCAGCAAGTCGTTCCACCGGTCAGAAGTTGGACGAAGCCCAGGTCGCGAAGTATCGTGATTATTTCGAATGGTCTGAAGCAGCGCGAACGGCTCCCTCACACCGGATCCTCGCAATCCTCCGCGGGCAGAATGAGAAGATTCTTTCGTGTCATGCGCTCCCGCCGGAAGATCGTGCGCTGACAATCATCTCCCAACTCTATCTGCGGAGCTCGAATGCGGGGAAACCATCGAACGGAGCGCGCATCCCCGCAGCTTCAGATCTGCTCTCTCTGGCGTGTGAGGATTCCTATCGACGGCTCCTTGCCCCGGCGCTCGAAAATGAGCTGCTCGCAGGACTCAAGCAGCGCGCCGATGAAGAGGCAGTTCGCGTTTTTGCCGCCAACCTCCGGGAGCTCCTCATGGCCTCCCCCCTCGGGAACCAACCCGTGCTCGCTGTTGACCCCGGATTTCGTACGGGATGCAAACTTGCATGTCTGGATTCTCACGGAAATCTTCTCCATTCCGAACCCGTGTACGCGCTGGAGCCACACAACAGACGCGAAGAGGCGGCAAAGATTATCCGTGGCCTTGTTGCGAAACATAATCCGGAAGCCGTTGCGATAGGCAACGGGACCGGCGGGAGAGAGATGTTTGCCTTCTGTCGTGAGCTTGCCCTGGTCCGGGAGTCGGACGGCCGACCGCTCATTGTAACGATGGTCAGCGAAAGCGGCGCCTCGGTTTACTCGGCATCTGACGTTGCGCGGGAGGAGTTTCCCGATCAGGACGTAACCGTACGCGGTGCAGTTTCCATTGGACGACGGCTCATGGATCCGCTTTCCGAGCTCGTCAAGATCGATCCGAAATCGATCGGCGTGGGACAGTATCAGCACGATGTTGACCAGAAGATGCTCCGCAGCTCCCTCGACGATGTCGTGGCAAGCTGTGTGAATGCCGTGGGTGTCGATCTGAATACCGCGAGCATCCAACTCCTTAAGTCCGTATCCGGGCTGAACGAGCGGCTTGCAAAGAACATTATTCGCTTTCGCTCCGAGCACGGCGGATTCAGGAACAGGGCCGAGCTTGCCAAAGTCGGCGGACTCGGACCGCGGACGTTCGAGCAATGTGCGGGGTTCCTGCGTATCCGCGATGGAGAGAATGCCCTTGACGCGAGCGCGGTCCACCCTGAATCTTATGATGTAGTGCAGGCGATGGCGCGCGACCTCGGATGTGCGCCCGGCGACCTCATCTCCCGACCCGACATGCACGAGAAGATCCGGCTGGAGCACTACATCACCGATTCGATCGGACTCCCCACGTTGAAGGATATCCTTCGCGAGCTCGACAAACCGGGGCGCGATCCCCGAAGCGACTTCAAAGCGGTCGCCTTTGCAGACGACATCCGCGAAATCTCGGATCTGAAACCGGGCCTCAAGCTCCCGGGCGTTGTGACCAACGTGACCGCGTTCGGCGCCTTCGTTGATATCGGTGTTCACCAGGATGGACTTGTGCACATCAGCCAGCTCGCCGACCGGTTCGTCCGGGACCCGGCAGAAGTGGCCAGGGTTGGCCAGACGGTAGACGTTACGGTACTGACCGTGGACGTATCGCGAAAGCGTGTCGGGCTGTCCATGAAGTCACATCCGGAAATCCCTGCACCGTGAGATATTCCACCGATGCGCCGGGCGCTATACTGGAGAAACTAGTACCATGAACTTCGAAACCTGGATAAACGCATTTCTCGCGTTGTTCGCCATCCTGAATCCCATCGGCAATATTCCGATTTTTGCCGAGTTCACGGACGATCTGGATTCGGCGACCCGGCGGAAGCTCTTCAATATTGCCACAGCCACCGGATTCATTACGCTGACGCTCCTGACGCTGACCGGGAAATGGGTCATGAGCGTTGTGTTCCAGATCGACATGTCCGAGTTTCGCATTGCCGGCGGACTGTTGCTTACCATCCTCGCAATGAAGTACATCATTTTTCCGTCCAGAGAGCGCGTGCGGGAGCGCGGAGCCAGTGTGCTTCAGCTCGGCGTAGTCCCCATGGCAGTTCCATTGCTGGTTGGGCCCGGATCGATCGTCACCTCGATCCTGATACTCGACCGGGATGGCCCGATCATCGCATTTTCCGCACTCGTCGCTGTCTTCTTCGTTGTGTGGCTGCTTCTTCTCGTCTCACCCACCATAAACCGTTTTCTCGGTCAGGTGGGTAAACTGGTTGTCTCGCGAATACTGTGGATATTCATTGCCGCAATTGGCGTGCACTTCCTTGTTTCCGGCATAACCGAGGCATTTCACCTGGCACCATAACCGCCGGGTGTATCACGGAGCGTGTTGATGCTTCAGATGCGGCGGCAGCAGGCTTCGTTCACGACAGGATAACCGGGGAGCGCTGACGGGCAGGCAGAATCTGCGGGTCCCTTGTGCCGCCTGCAACGCGGTGATACTGTGACGGTATGCGTCCTTTTTCACTACTCGTCAAACCTTCGTCCGCGGACTGCAACCTGGAATGCACCTACTGCTTTTATCTCCCGCGGAAAGATCTGTATCCGGAATCGCACCGCCATCAGATGGGGTCGGCAGTGCTCGAACAGATGATATCCTCATACATGGCGACATCTCAGCCGACCTATACCTTCGGGTGGCAGGGTGGAGAACCCACACTGATGGGGCGGCGGTTTTTCGAACGTGTCACAGAATTGCAGGAAAAATACGGACGGCGAGGATCAGTTGTAGCCAACGGATTGCAGACCAACGGAACTCTTCTTTCGGACGATCTTGCACGGCACCTTGCACGAACCAGTTTCCTGGTGGGCATAAGCATTGACGGTCCCGCGGAGATCCATGATACCTACAGGCTGCGGGTTGGACAACACCGCGGCAGCCACGCGGATGTGCTCCGCGGCCTCGAAACCTTGAAAAGGCATGGCGTCGAATACAACGTTCTTACCCTGGTTTCCGCTGCGAACGTGCATGAACCGCGCAAGGTGTACCGGTATCTGCGTGACGAGCTCGGCCTGCGGTACCATCAGTACATCCCCTGCGTCGAGTTCCAGGAAGACGGCAGCCCCGCACCATATTCTATAAGCGCGGAGGACTGGGGTTCGTTCATGAACGGAGTTTTCGATGAATGGATATCCGGCGACACGCGAACCGTGTCCGTCCGCCACTTCGACAACGTCATTTCCAGTCTTCTGGGACAGGCCCCGGGCAGCTGTGTGCTTGGGACAGACTGCAGGCAGTACTTCGTGGTCGAACACAATGGGGACGTCTACCCTTGTGACTTCTTTGTCGATCGCGACAAGCTTCTCGGCAACATCATGAATGACAGATGGGAGAACCTGTGGCATTCTTCGGCATACCGGCAATTCGGCCGAATGAAGCGGCAATGGAACTCAGAATGTGCCTCCTGTCCGTTCCTGAAAGTCTGCGCAGGAGACTGTACCAAGCTCAGAACCACCGGCAAACCGGAAACCCCAGGCAGTGACGAACTGCCAGTCAGTGCGCTCTGCGGGGGATGGCGGGCATTTTACGGCCATACGCTCGATCGGTTCGGTGAGATTGCGCGGGAGGTCCAGCGGGATCAAACCCGGGCGTACTTGAAGCTCGACAATCCCACGGTCCATCGGGGGCTATGAAGCTCTGCATGGACGTTCCCATTCTCTATCGCGATGACCACCTTCTTGTCCTGGACAAACCCCCCGGTCTCATGGTCCACCCCAATGCGTACGACTGGAAATCAAAAACCTGCATCGACATTGTGGGAGAACTGACCGGAGCACGTGTCCACACTATTCATCGGCTCGATCGGGGTACCTCCGGGATCGTCATGTTCGCGATCGAGCCCGGAAGCGCCGCGGCACTCTCGCTTGCGTTTAGAGAGCGTCGAGTCAGCAAGCGGTACCTGGCACTGGTGCGCGGGCATATTCTGGAAGCAGGCAGTGTGGACAGTCCCATAAAGCGCCGTCCCGACTCCCCGGAGGCCGCGGCCCTGACCCTCTACACTCCATTATCGCGAACCGAGATACCGGTGCCGCTTGGACCACACCCGTCCGCACGATACACGCTCGTATCGCTCGACCTGAAGACCGGGAGGGCGCACCAGGCACGGCGTCACATGCAACGTATAAACCACCCTGTTGTTGGCGACAAACCACACGGTGACCGGGACCACAACCGCTATTTCCATGGCCGATTCGGCAGAGAGTACCTCTTCCTGAGAGCAATCGAGCTCCGCTTTCCGCATCCAGTCCTCGGCCGGACAATCCGGATCTGGGCCGGATTGCCGGACTACTGGAGGACGGTCATGGATGCAATAGGGATCGAGTTTCCCTCCGATATCCAACCCGAATCGGCGGTTGAGGTACTTTCTCCAGAATTGCAGTGACAGATCCGCCGACCGCCGAATACCGTACGCTACATTATAGGACTGCTCAAATGATGGATATTGCAACGCAATGGCGCACTTCTTCGCAACCGGCTGTCAAAACAGAAATGCTCCCACACAGGGAATACCGCTCAATGCGCATACAACGCCCGTCGCGGAAACGAATTATCTTTCTCCCTATCGAGATGTTCGGAGTGGCTCATATCGGCCTCGCTCTGTTCATTGCGGGCTTCATGGCACTCTTTGCCATAATTCAGCCTCCCATCAGCTCACTTATGATGTACCGCTGGATTGTGCAGGGCGTACATCCGAAACCGATCAAGCCGGTTCCAATTTCCGCCATTACACCGGAAGTCAGACACATGTTCATCCTTCTGGAAGATTACCACTTTTACACGCACCACGGCATCGATCTGGGGGCCGTTCGGGTGGCGTATGAGATTGACAAACGGGCACATCGATACCTCCGCGGCGCAAGCACCATTGACATGCAGCTCGCGCGCACGCTCTTTCTCACTACCGACAAGAATTTGTACCGTAAATATGTGGAAGCGTTCATCGCCGTTGAGATGGATGCGCTTCTTCCGAAAAATCGCATCCTCTCGCTTTACCTCAACAGCATTGAATGGGGTCCCGGCGTGTTCGGAATTGGACAGGCGGCGCTGTATGAGTACCGGAAACCATATGGAAGTCTGACCGTCAATCAGATCCGGCGCCTTGCGGCAATATTACCGAGTCCACTCCGATACAACGTGCACAATTTCATGAAGAATCCAGGACTCTACGACCGCTACAAGAAGCTCCTCGCGCGCGGGTAGGATTCGGGAAGACTCAGGAGATTCGCCTTGAACACCTCCTGGAGGATGCAGCGCGCGATATCCACAATCGGGCCGTTCGTTCCGTCTATGATTGCCGAATCCGAGCTGGCGATCGGTCTGTCCGGCTGATCGAGGATGGCCGCATCCGCCGAGCGGGCAAGACTCACCGTAATGGTCGCACCGGTTTCCGCGGCGGCTTCTCGGAGCATGCGCGCATGGTCGTGACTGTGCGTCAGCGGTTCATCGAGGAAAACAACTGCCGACAGATTGTTGCGAGCAAGGAATTCGCAAACCGATCGAATAACCTCGGCAAGAATTTCGGGCTGCGATACGCGCCGATGTGCGCCGCCGGCATCCCGGACAAGCCCGTCATCGGAGATGAAGACACGCCGCCCAAGGCAATAGTTCATCAGGGTAAACAGAACATTGTGACCGTCGACCAGAATCGCACGATCGGCAATGGGGCCCGCGAGCAGGCACTCAATGGAGACCAGGCGGGCGCGGTGGCGGCGTGCAGTATTCTCATCACATACCCCGCGGTAGAGAATCATCCGTTCCTGACGTGAAAGTCGATATCGGTCGCCGACAAGCTGCAATGCACCCGTTCCGGGATAGCCCCGATCAAGGAAATAGCGGTAGTCAGAGACCGCATCCACCATACCGTCCTCCGCTCAGGTAATGAGCTCGGCAGGCAGGTGGTCGGTCCGGTTGATATACTGCACCGCCTTGAGTCCACCGTAGAAATCGATCCGGCTGATCGCCGTGTTGTTCATGTGGAGCCAGACCGCATCCGGGTCCGCAATTCCTATGATGTGCATCATGAACCAGTTGAAGAAACCTCCGTGGCTCACGAGAGCCACACGATCGTCCGTATCTCCATGCCGCTCCACAAGCAAATCGAGTGCTCGTCGTGCACGCGCGGGCCGTTCGGACTTCGGTTCCATCGGACGATTCCACCAACCGTCCTCGCGAACCTCCGCGGGCAACACGAGATTCGGGTATGCTGCCTCGAACTCGGATCGGGTCCGGCCCGGCCGACCCATAGGGCGCTTTTCCGGACCCTCGTCCAGATAAATCCCTCCGGACTCGTGCACATCCGTGAGACCGAAAAGTGTCAGACCGGTCGTCTCAGATACAGCAGTCGCAGTGGCAATTGCGCGATCCATGAGACTGCAGTACAGATGGGACAGTTGAAAACCCTTCAAATCTTTGCTGTCCATCCCCGGCGGATTCGGATAGGTCGCCTCAGCGGCGAGAAACCCACCGAGGAGCGCAGCCTGACGGCGGCCAATCGCTGTCAGCGGCGCGTCCTCGCTCCGTCCGATGTCGGAACCCGTGCGATCCCCCAGTTCGTTGTCAGTCGATTGTCCGTGCCGAATAAAATAAAGACGCATGAGTGACGAATCAGACCCGTTTGAAGGCGAGTGTGACCTTGGTTGCGCCAAACCCGAAAGCATTGGAAACCGCCACATCTACCGTGCGCTCCTGCGCCGTATTCGGGACCAGATTCATGTCATCGTACCCCTCTTCCGGATCTTCCAGGTTCAACGTCGGCGGCACCGCATTATTCTGAATGGAAAGAACGCTGTAGATCGCTGCAACCGCACCCGCAGCACCGAGCGTATGTCCGGTTGCAGACTTCGTAGAAGAGATGGCGACCTTCGGCGCCCGGCCGAACACCTGCCTCATGGCAGAAAGCTCGCCTCGATCACCTACCGGCGTGCTGGTCGCATGGGCGTTCAGATAGTCCACCTCGTCCGGACGCAGACCTGCGCGGTCCAGGCAGGTTCGGATTGCACGGGCCTCTCCCTCTCCGTCCGGGCTGGTTGCCGTGATGTGGAAAGCGTCACCAACCGAAGCGTAACCCGCGAGCTCGGCATAGATGTGGGCACCCCGCGCCCGTGCGTGCTCATACTCTTCAAGAATGAGCACGCCTGCGCCTTCGGCTATTACGAATCCGTCGCGACCGCGGTCAAAAGGACGAGATGCAACCTCGGGCCGGTCATTGTATCCTGCCGAGAGTGCGCGAGTCTGGCAGAAACCCGCAATGGACATGGCATCCACCGGCGCATCTGCACCACCCGCCACCACCACATCGGCCTCGTCGAGCATGATGAGACGCGCCGCAGTTGCAACAGATTCGGAACCAGTAGCACACGCGCTGACCACGCCGAAATCGGCGCCCTTGAACCCGTGTCGTATACAGATCTGGCCACTTGCGAGGTTGATAACCTGGGCCGAAACAAAAAATGGAGTAAGCCCGCGCTGCCCCGCCCGATCGAAGTCCCTCGTTCCATTCTCCAACGTTACGAAACCACCCACTCCGGAACCCACGACCACCGACGTCCGCTGCCGTTCATGCTCGTCTGATGGCTCCCACCCCGCATCCAAAAGCGCCTGACGAGTCGCCTCGAGCGTGTACAGGATGAACTTGTCGTTTCTGGATTGATCTCTTCTGCCAAACAGCCCGTCGAGGTCGAACTCTCCCTTCCCGACCCCCACCGGAACAATTCCGGCAATGTGCGAGCAAATGCCGCTGGTGTCGAAAGCATCTATCTTGCGTACACCCGACTTTCCGGCCATCAGTTTTTCCCAGTTTTCCGCTATTCCCGAACCCAAAGGCGTCACTGCGCCCATTCCCGTTACAACAACTCGCTTCATCCTGTAGTGCTCCAGAGGTAGTAATGTCTAAATGTCGGTCGGTGACCGACAAATTGATGATACGGAGCAGAGCGGCAACCGTCAAGCACTCCTTGAAGTATCACGCAGCGTGTTGATATCCGTTGAGTAGATCCCGCAGGGCATA
>CAZKMA010000026.1:0-11521 GCA_964553615.1 uncultured Spirochaetales bacterium
GGACGCTAGAACGTCACGGTCAAAATGACAGGTACGTCGAAGACGTAAGACAGGTGCCCGACAAGTGAATTGTAGAACAACTGGAAGCGGGGTGCGATCTTGATATTCGTCTGCAACGAAAAGAATATCTGATTCTTTGAGGAAACGGTGATCCCTTTCTTCTGGAAATCAAATGCCCCGAATACATCGGTCGTGCTGTCAAACGAGAGGACACCCGGGAAGATGTCTGCTTTGAAGGATAGGATTTCTTCCAAACCGGTTATTGCTGGTATGCTCGGCGCAAAGGGTTGATTCTCCCATCTGACACCCGACTTCAGCGATATGAACTTGAACAAGGTGAGTTCCAGGCCCGCTGCAAGTTTCAGGGAACCTGGCCTGGGCAGGGTCGGGTCAATATTCTCATTCATCGGATTCGGAAATAACAGGACTGTCTGCAGATCAGCGGAGACATAGGGGTCGAGCGTCTTGACCCCTCCAAACAGCAGGTTGGACAGGTTCAGTGAAATCTGCGAATAGCCCTCGACAGTATCGAGTATTTCGGAAGGCTTCCAGTTCTTGTCCCAGCTCAGACCGTACTGCACCTCGACAAAATTCTTGAACCCGGTAAGATAATTCATTCGTGAGAGGTCCATGCGTACGTCCAGGGTTCCTGATATGAGTTGTAGACCGACCAGTGACGGTTCAGTTGGATAAATCAATGCGATGGAGGGTTCCGCGATACGTCCTTTTATCATAGAGCTGATGCGGAATTGTGCGAACCAGTAGTTGGCTTCGGTATCCATAGAGAGTCCGCTGACCATAAGCATGCCATCTTTCTTGAGACCCTCGCGGAACAGGTCCTGTGCCGAGACAGGAAATCTCTGAACGACTCTTGCCTCTTTCAGTATATCGTACCCATCGCCGCCTTGAGCCAGGAAGTCCGAACAGGTAACGGTGTAAGATCGCTCCGGATCGATAGGGAGACCACCAATACGGTTTTCCATATCCGCAGGTTGGATGCCAAAGCCTGAAAATTGCAGAAAACCGTCACCACCGGATTTACTCTTTGACCTGGCGATCAAGGCCTCAATCTGTGCACCTGTCAGTCTGACAACAACCAGATCATCGTCCGCATACGGCAGGGCTTCGATGAGATCCCACTCCGTAACCGGGCCTTTGGGTAAACCGGTTCCGAGCGACTCCGCCCGTACGATAGCCAGATGGGACCGGGATTTGTGACGTATGAGGTCTGCGACAGCCTGGCCGAGGGGTGTAGCCTGAATCCTGCCGTTGATATTCGGCAGAGGATTCTTGAGTTCCCCGATCACACTATTGTTGCTTCTTATATGGTTGTCGATGGTCCATTGCAGATATTTCTCCGTCGCATTCTCACGCGGCGTGCGCCTGGTTATTGGATAGACCGCACCCACAATCTCATCTACGGTCCACTTGTTTTTGTCAGGATATCCGTGCAGTTCCAGCACGTGGACGGCAGTGTCTGAAACAAGCGTGCGCGCAACAGCGGCAACTTTTTCCCCGGGAAAACCAACGGAAATCCAGTCTGCTCCGGTCTTTGCCGAGTTGCCGCCCGTAGTGATTATCAGGTCAAGACCGGGAATAGTTCGGATTTGAGCAATTTCATTGTCAGGCAGGTCCGTCAGAGCCACAACTATATCCGCCTTGCCCCTCATTTCCCTGATCGCGTTGGTGATATACGTCTTTGCATCTTCAAGGGTCACACCCTTGCGTCTTTTCCCCATTACCAGGTTCATAAAATCAGGCGAAGTGACTCCGATGAACCCAACTGTGCGATTACCGCATTGCAGGATGGTCCGCTTCAAGGCGGCGCTCCACGGAATATCCAGGTTGCCGGATAACACCGGTATCTTTGTCTGCGCAATACGTGAGTTGAGATTTTCGACTCCTACGGTAAACTCATCGTTGCTGATATGGAGGAGATCGTATCCGAGCAATTCCATGACCTGAAAGTCGAATCTCCCTTGAGTCAGAACGGTCGTGGGAGTGGCGCCCATGAAATTGCCGAGGTCTACAAGCAATGAGTTCTTATATTCCGTTCGGAGTTCGCCAATAATTGTCTGCAGAGCCGATGCGGGCGCATCGGTTTGAGATGCGGCATGCAACCCCTTGGCATTCGCTGTATACAGAATGGTCACCGTTTCAAACGAGGAAGGCGGAACTTTCAGCCGTATGGCCTGTGACTGAAGAGAGATGCCAAAGAGAAGAGTCAATGCTATGGCAATGAATGAACGTTTCACAAGAAGGCCATCCTTTCGGCATTTCACCATTCCGCAGATTCTCTGCGCTCGTGTGCTCCAGAGTAACTTCGGAAAGTGAAGGATGTGATTGGATCACATCCGACTTTGTTCTCTGCGTATCGGAAAGGACATTTGCCCTCTCCTCGAACGCTGAAGATTTTCTGTCTTCTCCCGCGTTTCAAGGATGCAGGGCGAACGTCAAATTGCAACAGAACTTTTAAATACTAGTTCACGCTGCCGATCGTCGCACCGGCTCCATACGTAATTACGCCAGCTCCGCTGTGCACTGTGCCAATGATCCGGCTTCCGGCTCCAAGGGTCACTGTTCCGGTGACATACACATTTCCGCTTATCACGCTATTCGCACCGCTCGTGAAATCAGCGCCTACCGTTACGTTTCCGCCAATCGAGCTATTCGCTCCACTGGTAAACGCCGCTTTGGCTGAAACCGATCCCCTGATCTTTGCGCTGTCGCCGCTTGTAAAAGCTGCACCGGCGGTCACGTTGTCGCTTACGGTGGAACCTGCTCCGATAGTCACGGCACCAACGGCGGTTACGTAGCCATTGATGGTGCTGTCTGCGCCCGCAGTAAATGCCGCAGTCGAATCGACATTGCCGATATAGCCTCCGGCCGCTAACGTTGCGGTGTTAGTGGTCAGTGCCATCGCCGGGGCAATTGCCAAAGCGGCAAGTGCAAGTCCGAATAAGAACCCCTTAGATAATTTGTTCATACATTTTCCCCTGTCAAGAATCTTGAATATCTCCCCGGCAACGCCGGGGGTTTTCTATAATTAAAAATACTGTAATCGTCGAATGCGCGTTTTTGAATTGACTTATCTGTTCCACTCTTTTAGGCATCATTACTTTTCTACATTACCAACCGTCGAGTTTGTACCATAAGTGACTATTCCCTCTCCACTGCGGACTGATCCGAGTATGCGACTACCTGCTCCCAGGGTGACGGTGCCTGTCACATACGCGTTGCCGCTTATTATGCTATGAGCACCACTGGTGAAGTTTCCGGCAACCGTTACATTGCCGCCAATGATGCTGTTTGCACCGCTCGTGAAGGCACCCTGGGTGGAAACCGAGCCTCTGACACTGCTACTTTCGCCGCTCGTAAAGGCCGCTCCCGCGGTTACGCTGCCGGTCACCGTGCAGTAGGCACCAAGAGTGACTGCATCCCTGGCGGATAGGTTCCCATTGATATTGCTGTTCGCGCCCGCTGTAAAAGCGGTGCTGGAGCTGATATCTCCGGAAGTATCGCCGGCGTCCAAAGCTGCGGTATTTGAGGAATTCTGAGCCATTACTGGTGCGGAAACGCATGCTGCAAGCAGAAATGTAAATAGTATCGTTGGAACCTTGATTTTCATTTTGATTCTCCACAGTCATACGGACTTGTCATTTGCGGCCAAACAGCTTGCTCGCATCCAGCAATCCGCTCCCGGCTCTCCGGTAGGATGACTGATGTCCGCATAGCGGTTCATCGCTCGTAAATGAAGGTTACTCAATACAGAGAGCTTCGTCGGTGCGCTGGAACACATAGCGATGAATATCAGCACCGGTCGGCGAGGATTCACACGGCAGACGTTCTCTTGCGACGAGATTGCTCCGCAATCGCCGCTGCTGTCCTTTGTGCTGAAGGTATTCTCGAATTTGGCGAGTCGCTCGACGAGGGCAGAACTGAAACATTGGTTGGACAGATTTGAAGGCCGGGTCTATCATTGTCAACGGATTGCGGTGGTCATCGGGGGGTACGTACCTGCGAAAAGACATGCAGGATTGGGCTCGACGCAATCCGGTATAGTACAACGGAGGCAGGGTGACTGGCCTACATTTCACGGGAAGACGAGAAAAAGTGTCAGAACCTGAAAGCAGTATTCGAAAGCGCGATGGAAGGTATTATCGCACTGCATGAAGACAACGCGGATCTGATCGTCTGGAGTTCCAGCGACTGCATAACTCAATTCAGGTCCTGAATTGTCCGCCGCGCGGAACGACACATACTCCGGAGGAAAAGCATGACGAGTGATCTGAAACGAAAGTTGAAGAACGGTGAGTCGGTACTGGGGACGATGATAATTACGTTCGACAACCCCGATCTCGCCAAGATCCTGAAAGTGGTCGGTTTTGATTTTTTCATTGTCGACTGCGAACACGGCCCCTTCGATTACAAGGCGATACTCGGTCTGTTCACAGTGGCGAGAGAATCGGGCATGGCCGCGATGATTCGGATCCCTGAGGTCACGCGGGAATGGGTGCTGAAGTCGATGGAGATGGGAGCCGCCGGAATCCTTCTGCCTCAAACGGAATCCGCCGAGCAGGCTCGAGCTCTTGTGTCATATTCGAAGTACGCACCGATGGGTAACCGAGGTGTCTCTCTCCTTCGGCCACATACCGGCTTCGAAAAGATCAGTGACTCACGTGCATACATGGACCAGCAAAACGAAGAGTCCATCCTCATGACCCAGATTGAGTCCCAGGCGGGGGTAAATAATATCGAGGAAATTATGGCGGTTCCTGGAATCGACGTGGCATTCGTAGGGCCGAATGACCTGACGCAGAACCTCGGGATTTCCGGTCAGTTCGATCATCCGAAGTATGTCGAGGCGCTCGAGAAGATCATTTCGACGGCGAAAAAGAACGGCAAGTATTCAGGGATCCACCTCATGAACACCGCAGCGCTCAAGACCTGGATAGACAAGGGAATGACCTGCAATCTCTGGTCGAACGACGTGACGATGCTCATGAACGCCGCACGTGCCGGCATAGCCGAGTTGCGGTAACGGGAGGGCAGAAGCATGGGAGCGAAAGTGCTCATTCCGCAGGACATTGCGGATGTCGACGGCAAGGTTCCGGGAATCCCCGGTCTCATGAAGGCGACCGCCAATTCTATCAACGCTGCCCGCGGAGCGCTCGTCGACGAAGCGGCTCTTATCGAAGTGCTGCAGAAGCGCAGAATTGCCGGTGCGGGGTCAAACGCGCATTGAATTCGCCTGAGCACAACTGAATGCAAATGAGCACCCGTACAAAGGAGAGATCATGAACGAGATAACGGGATTGAATTCCGTGCCCGACCAATTGAAGCGGCTCGAGCCCGAGTTTCCCTACTGGGAGAAGACAAAAGATCTCATAGATCAGTTCATCGACATTATCCTGAACTACCGGCAGAGCGGGCATCCGGGCGGATCACGCTCCAAGGTGCATATGCTCCTTTCGACCATGCTGAGCGGGGCGATGCGCTTCGACATCCGCCATCCGGAAAAGCGCTTTGGAGACCGGTTCGTTCTTGGAGCCGGCCATACGGTTCCGCTGATCTACTGCACGCTCGCGGTGCTGAATGAGGCCCTCCGCGCCCGTTATGAAATGAC
Organism: uncultured Spirochaetales bacterium; assembly: GCA_964553615.1. GTDB lineage: Bacteria > Spirochaetota > Spirochaetia > DSM-27196 > DATKUC01 > DATKUC01. Next base: position 5,627 of record CAZKMA010000026.1, read on the forward strand.
CGCAGACCCACGGTTTCTCATTCCTGATGCCGGGAATCGGGCGCTCTACTGGGAAGACCTCCTCGGTTTTCGACGGCGAGGCGGGCTTTCCGGTCACGCGGAGGCATCCGGGAAGACTCTCTTCCTCAAAGCCAATACGGGACCCTCGGGTCACGGCGCGCCGGCAGCCGCCGGAATTGCGCTTGCTTTGCGGCGGGCAGGTGCCGATGGAGTCAAGGTTTTCGTTATAGAAGGCGAAGGCGGACTGACTCCCGGAGCAACCCACGAGACGCTTAATTCGGCGTGGGGCATGGCTCTCAACAACCTGTATTTTCTCGTGGACTGGAATGACTTCGGCATAGATGACCACACTGTTGGATCCGTAGTCTACGGGACACCGGTCGACTGGTTTGCGCCGCACGGATGGCGTGTGGAAGGGACCGAAAACGGAAGTGAGTGGCGATCCGTCACGGATGCGCTGCTCCGTCTCGTTCACGGAGAGAACCCGGACCGCGCGCCCGGAATGGCCTGGTTCAGGACCCGCAAGGGCCGGGATTATCTCAAGTACGACAATGCCTCACACGGGTCGCCACACAAGTTGAACTCCGACCTCTTCTGGACTATTCGCAAATCATTTGCCGGGAAGTACGGCGCCGAGTTCACGAACGTAGACGGGGCGGCGCCGCTGGACGCGGATGCTCTGAAAGCGGAGTTCCGTGCAAATCTCGAGGCAGTGGTGAAGGTCCTGCGTGCAGACGAGGGCCTCGTCACCTACCTTTCCGACAGGCTCGTCGAAATCGGGGAGAGTGTTCCTCAGAGCCTTCCCGGCTTCAAGCTCGGAGGAAGCGAGAACCTTTTCGAAGACGACGCGCTGTATGATTTCCGGAACTACCCGACAGAGCTCTACGTGAAACCCGGGGCAAAGGCGGCAAACCGCAATGCGCTCGCGAAGTGGGGCGCCTGGATAAACGCCTACACGGGCGAACGGTATGGGAGGCCGCTCTTCCTCGCAGCTTCCGCGGATCTCGCTGGATCAACGAATCTCAAAGGCTTCGCCGACGCGTTCGGGGACTTCCCGGGCTATGGATGGTTCGAACGGGTCGGCACGCCGGATGGAGTGCTCCTCCCCTCGGAGATTACCGAGTTTTCGAACGCGGCGATGGTTGCCGCGGCTGCAACCGTCAATTTCGCCGAACACCCCGAAAAGGAATTCAACGGCTTCTGGGGAGCGGTTTCGACCTATGGGTCATTCTCCTACCTCAAGTATGGACCGCTCAGACTCTTCAGCCAGTACGCCCAGGACTCCAGTCTCCGCATCGGTAAATTCATATGGATTGCGGGACATTCCGGACCCGAAACCGCAGACGACAGCAGGACTCACTTCGGCATATTCTCACCGGGTGTTACACAGCTCTTTCCCAAAGGCCGCATCATCAACCTTTATCCGTGGGAGCACAATGAGGTACCCGTGCTGCTCGGAGCGGCGCTTTCTACCGATTGCCCGCTCATCGCGCTGCACCTCACACGACCGGAGATAGAAATCCCGGACAGGAAAGCGCTTGGTATCCCGTCCCACTTTGAAGCCGCGCGGGGTGCGTACGTCCTCCGCGAGTACGACACCCTCAAGCCGCATGGGGGAACCGTAATTGCACAAGGTACGAGCGCAGTACGGAGCCTGATCCGGCTGCTTCCGCAACTGGCGAAGGACGGCCCCAACGTGAGGATCATCTGCGCGGTGAGCCCTCAGCTCTTCGCGTTGCAGCCTGTAGGTTATCGTGACTCGGTCATTGGCCCGCGAGACCGCGTAGACTCGACTGTCATAACGACACAGGCAAGATGGCTCATGCACGACTGGATGTTCAACAGACTTGCCGAAGAGTACGCAATGTCCTCGGACTTCGATGACCGATGGAGAACGGGCGGAACACTCGAGGAAGTCATAGACGAGGCTCACCTCTCCGCGGAGTGGATTCTTGACGGTCTGCGCCGTTTCGCGGCGGACCGGAGAAGCCGTCTCGAAGCTCTGCGAAACGAGATAGAGATCGCTCAAAGAGATGAACTCCAATGAGATGAACTCCAATCAGAGAACGGCCGAGTCAATCAGGAACATCACCAAAGGAGACATCCGGGACTACCGAATGAAACGCCTCGGTTTCACCATGAAGGAGTTCGTCGGACAGACAGGCAACTTCTTCCGTTCGGCTACGCCATGTCCGACATGGCGTCGATGAGCAATTGCGATCCGGCCCGAGCAGCCGCGACGATCCTGTCTTCGAGCTCGTCTTTCGCCGCGTCGGTTTCAAGACCATCCCGCAACCAGGATTCCACCAGTGACCGCAGCCCGTCGGCAAGCGTCACTTCGCATTGGAAATCGGGAAGTACCCGTTTCAGCTTGGAATCATCGAAGAGTCCGGGGAACGATTTCTCATAGTACAGATGTCCACAGAGATCCGGGAGAGCCCGGAACAGCGACAATGTTGGAACATACTCGAAAACGGGTTCGCGACCGACGATTCTGCCGAACTCGAGATAGAGATCTCTCCAGAGGGTACGTTCCTGGCTCACGATGTGGAACGATTTGCCCATGACATCCGACTTTCCAAGCAGGCCGACGAGTCCACGCGCGACGTCCGGCGCGAACGAGAAGCTCCACGGTACCGTTCCATCGCCGAACATGACGAGCGGTTTGCCTTCTCGTATGCGCGAAAGAATTCCGGCGTTCTGCCGGAGGACACCGACGTTGCGTGCACCGTCACCGTAGGTCAGCGAGGGCCGTACGATGGTTATCGGAACGCCGGTCTTGATGGAGCGGTCCAGCTCGTTCTCCATCTGAGCCTTGCGGAACGCGTAGGCGAATTCTGGATCACTGCAGAGAACCTCCTGGTCTTCGGAAGTTGGAATTGAACGATACGGTCTGTGGTACGCGGCGACAGAGGACACCACGACCAGATGATCCGTATGATCCCGGAAGAGCGCGACTGTTTCACTCGCATCGCTCTGATCGAAACAGATCATGTCGATTACCGCATCGAATCGTCTGCCTGAGAGTGCGCCAGCAAGTCCTCCGGTGTCATGTCTGTCGTATCGGAGCGCTTCGACATTGGTGCCGGCCTGCACCGGTCGCTGCCCGCGGGTTACGATTGTCACCTCATTGTTGTGCCGCAGGAGTTCCTGCACTATCTCCCGGCTGATGACCCCGGTTCCGCCGAGTATGAGGACCTTCATAGGATATGCTCCAATATGCACACTCCGAAATCGTCCGATGCTGCGTCTGTCATCTGGTAATCTCCTCGCTGGATATTGCTGCCCGTACTCATGTTGATCAGGTCCCCGGTTAAACTTAAGATAGTGTGGAAGAGTGTTCAACCGCCTGGTTCTCCCTGCTTTCCAGTGCGCGGCCGACACGCGGCATATGCCACGGTGATGCAATCGTGAAAAGCGGACATTTCCCGGGTATTACCTATCCGCGCATTCCCGGGCATGAGGTCGTGGGGACCATAGAGCGCATCGGAGAGTCGGTGGATGGGTGGAAGCCGGGTCAACGTGTGGGTGTCGGCTGGCACGGCGGACACTGCTCTTCGGGAGAGCATCCGACAGTGACAGGAATTACCGTGGACGGCGGATACGCGGAATACATGACCGCCTGCGCGGATCGAACGACCTTCGGAGCACTTCAGAACAGCGGTGCACGTGCGGGAGACCTCGTTGCGGTCCTTGGCGTCGGCGGACTCGGTCACCTGGGAATCCAGTACGCGCAGCGGATGGGTTTCCGGACTGTTGCGATCTCACGAGGGGAGAACAAGAGGTCGCTCGCAATGAAGCTCGGAGCCGAAACCTACATTGACGCCGCCGAAGGCGATGTCGCACAACGGCTCATGTCGCTCGGTGGCGCGAAGGTCGTTCTCTGCACAGCTCCAAGCGGCAGGGCCATCTCCGAGATCGTAGGAGGACTTGGACGAGGCGGTCAGGCAGTTGTCGTGTCTGCAGCGGCGGATCCAATCACGATACCGCCGGGGTTGCTTCTCGGAGGAGGCCGCTCGATCAAGGGATCGGTCGAGGGCGATGTGGAAGAGGCGCTCCGTTTCAGCCTGATGTCCGGCGTGAAGCCGATGGTCGAAACTTTTCCGCTCGAGCAGTCCTTACGACCTGACCGGAACAGTCACCGCGTCCACATCAACCGACCGTTCCCCTGCGCACCTGTTTGACGTGTCTCAACCGAAAAATCTTGACGTCAGGCGACTCTCGCCTCTAGAATCGGTCAATGGGTTTATTGACCGTGCCATTGTCGCGCTTCAGACGAATACGCTCCTCAGTCTTTCTCTCCAGCGCGATCGTTATTCTCATTGCAGTTGCCGCTACCGGTGTGACCTTCATGCGCTTCTACTCGAGAACGACAAGCGAGTCCGCACGAGAGTACTCCGCCAGACTGACGGAGCTGATAAGCAAGAATGTAGTCTCTGTTGCTTCTTCCCTGTCGACATACGTGTCGGTGTACGCACACAGTGGTGCCACTGCCGCATCCGGATCCGGCACCGTTGACTCTCCCGAACAGTTTCTGCTGAATGAGAAGACACTTGCGCAGGAAATGATCTATTCCAACACGGCATTTGACCGGGTGTTCGTTGTGAATCCGGATGGGTCGGAATACTATTTCGACCGGTTCAAAGGCGCGGTTTCCGATGCCGTTCATGACGGACTGCGGGCGAGGATATCGCAGGATGCGCAGAAGATTCGTACCTGGTCCGGATCGCCTTTCTGGTTCACCCTTCCGGACGACCACCGCTACGTGTATCTCTCCATCGCAACTTTCCGCTACAGCATTCCAGAGTTCGTTGGCATCATTACAGCAGGAGTACCTCTTTCATACTTCGAGTCGCAATACTCATCGTACCACACGATCGGAAGCGGAACGCTCTTCGTATTCAACCGGGTTGGCCAGCTCATCTACGGAGACGAAAACGGTCTTACACACATAGCCCGGCAGGCCCTCACGGGAATCGCGACTCCGGACTACCGTGGCACCACGCTCCAGCTGAGCTATCCGGAGGCAATCGCCACTGCCATTCGCCCGGCTGGCCAGTTGCTCAGCTTTGTTACGGTCGTACGACGGCGCGATCTTCTGAAGGGGATTGTCACAATTCAGCAGACGTTGCTGGTTACCGGCTCGCTCGCCGCTCTCATTGCGTTTCTTCTGGCCTGGGTGCTCTCCACGGGAATCACGAGGGACCTCGGTCAAGTGGCCGGAAGCGTTCAGCTGATATCGGCGGGAAACCTGAATCAGAAAGTGTACCTGCGCAGGCGCGACGAGATCGGTGAGCTTGCCGGCGCTTTCAACTCGATGATCGACCGACTGACCCATACAATAGGTGAGCTCACCGAAGAAAAGGCGAGCAAGCACGAAGCGGAGCTCCGTGCCGTCGAGGCCGAATATCGTGCGCTCCAGGCCAGCGTAGATCCTCACTTTCTGAACAATATCCTTGAATCGATCAACGGTATTGCCAAGATGAATGGCCAGGAGAAAATATCCCGGATTGTCACCTCGCTCTCCCACGTCCTGCGGAAGTCGATTTCCGAGGAGCGCCGGTTCGTCTCCCTTCAGGCTGAGCTCGAATATGTCCGCAACTATCTCGAACTGCAGGCGGCGGTCTCGGACCGTCGGGTCACCGCGAGTTTCGAGATAGAACCGGCAGCTCGAACCTGCCTCGTTCCAAAACTCATCCTTCAGCCTGTCGTCGAGAACGCCATGAAGTACGGACTGGCGGATGCGGAAACGGACGGGGTACTGTCGATCGTGGCGTACCGCGAAGACGGCCTCCACATAATTGTCTCCGATAATGGCCGGGGGATGAGCAGAGCGAAGCTCCAGAAGGCCAGGACCGACGCCCCGCATCCTGCGGCCGCCCCGCATCCTGCGGC
>CAZKMA010000026.1:11621-62078 GCA_964553615.1 uncultured Spirochaetales bacterium
GCCCCGCATCCTGCGGCTGCCCCGCATCCTGCGGCCAGTCGCGCGCGTCGCGGCGGCTTCGGTATTCGCAGTGTCCGTCGCCGTATGCAGCTTCTCTACGGCGATCGGGCGAAGTTCAGCATATCGAGTCGCCGAATGAAGGGCACGCGGGTAGAGTTGATCTTTCCCGAGGAGGAGGGAAACACGCGTGAGTAGATCTCAGCCATCGCGCTCGGTGTTGATTGTTGACGATAACCCCGTGGTGTGTGAGTCCCTCGTCTCTTCGATAGCGTGGGACAGGCTCGGTGCACACGTGTGCGGAACCTCCACTTCCGCGCTCAAGGCCAGGGAGCTCCTGGGTCAGTTGTCTCCCGATATCATCATTACCGACATCCGAATGCCCGGATTGAACGGCCTGGACTTCACATCGATCGCGATGGAACGGTATCCGGATATCCAGGTGATCGTCGTGACCGGATATAGTGATTTTGCGTACGCGCAGAAGGCGCTACGGCTCGGCGCCGTAGATTTGTTGCTGAAGCCGCTGCAGGACTCGGAGCTTGAGAACGCGCTTGCCCGCGCGGTAGAACGGGCAAACCGCACGGAAAGCCTGTCCAACCGCAGTCGGCTGATCGAAGCGAGGCTGCAGAACACGGTAGCCGAGGCGCGGCGCAAGCTGCTCATCGACCTGATCCGCGGCTATTGCACAGAGGAAAAGTTGGCCCGGGACCGAGGGCTATCCGTAGACTATTCCCTTCGTCGATATCGGCTACTCCTGGGCGTAGACATGGAGCCCGAATCTCCGGTGTGGCGCGGTACCTTCTACGAGATGCCGTGGGACGAGCTCGTAGCAGACGGCGCGAGGCCCGCGCTCGTGCCGATTGGCGTGATCATCGACGATGCACCGGTGTGTGTTATCGCCGCGGACAGCGACACATCTGACCTCGAACAGCGGATCGCTCTGGAGAACACAATCCGATCCATGACGCAATGGCCCGGGTGGAACGGAATGCATGTTGCTGTCAGCAGCGCTCATGCGCACCTTGTAAGCATGAAGAAGGCATACGAGGAGGCATGCCTTGCCGCTACCACGCACTTTGTTTCTCCGGGTTCCCGAATTGTTCACTTCGAAGACGAAACGGGTAAGAGTGTTTTCGACGAGCTCGAGTATCACGCGCATCTCACCTCACTGACCGAACGGATGAGCGCGGCCGGACGAACCGAGGAAGAAAGCGATATTCAGGCCGTCCTATCCGAAATGAAGGCGGTGTTTTCAGACATCCGCAGCGCCCGGCATCTCGGACTGCGCCACATGGAGGCGCTCATTCGATCCCTTTTCGACAGCTGCGGTGTTCCAGTACGTTCATCTCCTCAGCGTCCGCTGTGGCCGGATGCGCCTGCCTTTCCGTACCGGTCTCTCGATGATTGCGCCGCGGATTTCGAGTCTGGCCTGCGCAGACGCCTCGAGGTCTCAGCGGATGCTTCTACGATGGCCGACCACCACGCAAAACTCATGCTGAACTATCTGCGGACCCACTACCCCGAGGACGTCAGGCTGAGCCACGTGGCGCAAGCTCTCGGTCTGAGCCCGGCGTACGTGTCCCGGATTGCACGCAGGAAGACCGGACGTACATTTACCGAGCTTCTGGCGGAGACTCGCATCAGGCGGGCCATTGAGCTCCTGCAGACGACAAATGCGAAGGTCTACCAGATAGCGGATCAGGTTGGGATAAGCAATTACGCCTACTTCTACCAGGTGTTTCGTAAGTTCACAAATCAATCTCCAAACGATTTCCGCGACTGAGCGGGGTCCCCACCAGGACAAGAGGGCTAACAAAAGCGCAAGATTTTTGACTATGACGCTCCGAAATACCCGTGAGATAATTTTATTATCTCGCAGAAGTTAGCGGAGGTCTACATGAGATTGAAAATGGGACTCACGATGGCGATTCTCATTGCACTAACCGGCGCAATGGTGTTCGCCAATGGTTCGAGTGAGACGACCGCGCCGAAGAGTTCGTCGCTGGTGGTCTGGATTCCGGGGAACGATACCTCAGAGCGTCAGGCGTTTCTCAGCCTGATTTCGGCGTATGAAAAGGCGAATACTTCGGTGAAGTCGGAGTTCCAGATGATTCCATGGTCCGACTACTTCACCAAACTCAACGCGGCGTTTGCCGGAAACGCCGCGCCCGATCTGTTTGGCCTTGGATATGGCCAGACGGGACCGGTGCAGACAAACGGTCAGCTGCTTGGTCTGAACAGCTATCTGAAGGGGTGGGACGGCTGGACCGACATTCCGAAGAACATCCTCGGAGCCGGTACGGTAGACAATACGCTGTACGCAATCATGATGCCGGACATCAAGGTGCTCTGGTACCGAACCGATCTGTTCAAGAAGGCAGGGCTCGATCCCTCCCATGGTCCGCGGACAATTGCAGAGCTTCAGGATTACGCCAAACGGCTGACTGAGCGCAAGGACAACGGGCAGATAAAGATGGCCGGGATCGATGTTTCCACAACCAACGGTGAGCAGAGCCTCGCAGAGACGATGCTCATGTACGGTGACGTTGGACTGTGGGACGCCAATTTGAAACCGTTGTGGGACACCCAGACCGGAATAGACGCGCTCAAGCTCCTTACCGGTTTCATCAAGGCAAAAGAAAGCTACTTTGCCGACGAGCAGAACGTTGCCGGTGGGCCGTTTCAGAATGGACTCGCTGCCATGCACGTCACTTCATTTGGAGCGCGGGTCATCTTCGACAAGGCGCTCGGCGCAGACAAAGTCGCGTTCGACGTGCCTCCCGGCGGTCGCGCACAGTCCGGTGCGACGTTCCTGGGTGTCTATGCGGCGTCGCAGTCGAAGCAGGCATCCGTCGACCTTCTGAAGTACTTCACGAGCGCTGATGGTCAGAAGGCCATATTCAAGAGCGTGGGTTTTATCCCGACCCGGGAATCGGTTAAGAGCTGGTTCATTGCACAGGATCCATCGTTTGCGAAAGCCTGGAATGCCATGGAAAACGCGCGAACCTACGGACCGATGAATCCCCACTTTTTCGATGCCCTGAAGGTCCTGAGACCTGCTCTCGAGTCGGTGTACTACGGCAAGGATACTGTCGAACACGCGTTGAAGAAATCCGCAGAAGAGTATGCCGCCCTGCTGAAGTAGACAAGAGGAAGGGAATGAAACATGCGACCCGGCGTGACGACAGAGTTGGATATCTGCTGATTCTCCCCAACGTGGTGGTGTACGCGATCTTTGTGTTCATCCCCGTGTTGTTCACGATCTATCTGAGCTTCACCAACTACAACATATTCAAGTCGTCATGGGTCGGAATCCGCAACTACGTGGCGATGTTCCAGGACTCTGTATTCGTACATTCGATCTGGAACACCGTCCGCTTTGCCGTGGGATCGATTGTCCCGAGTCTTGCCCTGGGGTTGTTCCTCGCTGTGTTGCTGAACCGGCCCATCGTCGGCCGCAAGTTGTTTCGTACGATATTTTTCTTCCCGAACGTTCTTTCAATCGTTGTTGCCTCGATGGCGTGGCTCTACATTCTCGACGGAAGCCCGTATGGGTTGCTGAACACAATTGTCGAGAGCATTGGAGCCCAGCCCAACCAGTGGCTGCTGAACCCGTCGCTGGCAATGCCCAGCGTCATCGTAATGAGCGTATGGCTCCAGACTGGTTTCACCATGATCGTCTACCTGGGCGGGCTGCAGGGCGTTCCTGCCGAGCTATATGAGAGTGCACGCATGGACGGCGCAAGTTCTGTCAGAATGTTCTTTTCGGTTACTCTGCCGCTCCTTCGCCCCACAACGTTCTTCCTCGTGGTTATGACCACGATCACGGCGTTTCAGGTGTTTGGTCAGGTATACATCCTTACAGGAGGAGGTCCGGTCAACAGCACAACGACGATAGTCCACCAGGTCTTCGAAAACGGCTTCACCGGATACAAGATGGGGTATGCGTCCGCAGAGGCGGTCCTTCTTCTGGGAATTATCCTCGTAATTACACTCGTCAATTTTGCCTACGGAAACAGAGGAGACGCGAGTGATCTTGCGTGAATCAAGGCGCGTACCGCTGTACCTTTTGCTTATCGCACTCGCGCTCATCTCAATTTCACCAATTCTTGTGGTCATCACGACATCACTGAAGCCGGCAAGCGAGATAAAGCTATCAAATTTCGCTCTTCTGCCGCATGAGTGGCGCTTTCAGAACTTTGTGACCGCAATGAGTGACGGAACGTGGGGCAGGTACTTCTTCAACTCGATCTTCGTGACGGTGGTCTCCGTAGTGGGTAGCCTTTTTTTCAATTCGCTTGCAGGCTACAGCTTCGCGCGGTTGCGTTTCCGCGGTCGACAGGTGCTGTTCGTGTTCTTCCTCATCGGGATAATGGTGCCCCCCCAGTCCCTCCTGATCCCGCAGTTTATCATCATGCACAACATGCCGCTGGCGGGGGGGAACAATCTGTTCGGGCATGGCGGAACGGGCTTCATCAACACATACTGGGCACTCATTCTGCCGCAGCTGTCCGGCTCCTTCGGCATCTTTCTCTGCAGACAGTTCTACCTGAGTTTTCCGTGGGCGCTGGACGACGCCGGCCGCATTGACGGAGCCGGCGCTCTTAAGCGGTATTTCAGCATTTTTCTTCCTATGAGCGGCCCCGTTCTGGCAACGCTTACTGTTCTCAAGACCGTATACGTCTGGAACGATTTCTTCTTTCCATTGATCATGACGAACAGCAACGAGATGCAAACCGTCCAACTTGCGCTCTACAATTTCCGCGGTCAGTTCGGGGTGCAGTGGGAGCTGCTCATGGCAGCGACTCTCCTTACAATCATCCCTGTTATGGCTGTGTTTCTTGCAATGCAGCGTTATTTCATCCAGGGAATCGCAAATCAAGGCATTAAGGGATAGGGAATAAAATGAAAGCTATTATGGTCATGTTCGACTCGTTGAACCGTCGAATGCTTCCGCCATACGGATGCGACTGGGTTCACGCGCCCAACTTTCAACGGCTCGCGGAGCATAGCGTCGTCTTCGATCGTGCATTCATCGGCAGTATGCCGTGTATGCCGGCGCGGCGGGATCTGCACACCGGTCGGTACAACTTTCTGCATCGAAGCTGGGGTCCGCTTGAACCCTTCGACGATTCGATGCCGAACCTTCTTAAGAAGAATTCCGTCCACACACACCTCTGCAGCGATCACGGTCACTACTGGGAGGATGGCGGATGCACCTATCATCCCCGATACTCATCCTGGGAAATCGCGCGCGGTCAGGAGGGCGACCCCTGGAAGGGAGACCTCAGGGAACAATCCCTTCCCGATCACCTTGGCATGCTCTGGCCACAGGACTGGATAAACAGACAGCATCTGGATACCCCCGCGAAGCAGCCGCAGACGGTCACCTTCCAGAACGGGCTCGAATTCATGGAGACAAACCACGGAGAACAGGACTGGTATCTCCAAATCGAAACCTTTGATCCGCATGAGCCGTTTTTCAGCCACGATGAGTTCAAGCGCCTATACCCGCATACCTATAACGGACCCGAGTTCGACTGGCCGCCCTATTCCGATGTTACCGAGTCACCTGAGGCGGTTGCACATGTGCGTTATGAATATGCGGCCCTCGTCAGCATGTGCGACCGATCGCTCGGTCGGGTGCTCGATATGATGGACCGGTACCAGATGTGGAACGACACGATGCTCATAGTGAACACGGATCACGGTTACCTCCTCGGCGAACACGACTGGTGGGCGAAGTGCATCCAGCCATTCTACAATGAGGTGGCTCATATTCCACTCTTTATATGGGACCCACGTTCCCGAAAGAGTGGCGTTCGAAACGAATCGCTGGTTCAAACCATAGATCTGCCGGCAACGCTCCTCGACTACTTCGGCGTGCCGCTTCCATCGGACATGCACGGAGTTCCGCTGCGCGAAACGCTTGAAACGGGCGCACCGGTCAGAGACTACTGCCTCTTCGGAGTCCATGGAAGCCATGTCAACTGCACCGATGGCAGGTACGTCTACATGAGGGCGCCGGTCTCGGAGGAGAACGGTCCGCTGTACGAGTATACCGTCATGCCGACGCACATGCGCAGCATGTTTTCCATTGAAGAACTTCAAGGCGCCGAGCTTGTGAAGCCATTCTCGTTTACGAAGGGTGTTCCGCTGCTTCGGATCCCGGCGGCGAGTTCACCGTGGTCATCCGCAAACCGCTACGGCACACTGCTCTTCGACAACGAGGCGGATCCACTTCAGCAGTCTCCGCTGCGCGACGCCGCAATCGAGCGCAGGATGACTGAAGCAATGGTCGAGCTGATGCGATCGAATGACGCACCCGTGGAACAATACGCCCGACTCGGGCTGCCGGGGTAGTTCCGGGTACTTCGCCCAGATGATCTTCGCGTTTTCAGAGGTTTTGCCTACACTTTCTTGCGCAAAACCACTTCGAACACGTTCTTCGGCTTTTGCATTTTGCTGATGTCGTAGTTCTCTACCGACAGGATGCTCCAGTCTGAAAACACTTCATCGACCATTTCCCGGTCAAAAAACCTCTTGTAATGCCCTTCGTGCTCATAAAATCCCGGCTCTACTTCTCTGCCGACTCCGGCTCCATAGTTGTAGTCTTTCGCCGAATTGACACGTGCACAAAGCAGCCCCTCCGCGCATAGAATTCGGCTGATCTGCGACAGAATGTGGTGCGTGGTGGATAAATCAAAATAATGAAGGCACAAATCTGCCACTGCGACATCAAATGAAGAGGGCGCAAACGGCAGCGGCTTCTCAAAATCGATCTGTAGTGCCGCAATGCCCGGCACCCGTTCCCTGGTCGCTGCCACGGCCGCGGGAGCGAGGTCGGTCGCCGTTACCGAATATCCGGACTTATTCAGGACCTCACTTATGAGGCCCAACCCGCAGCCGAACTCTATGACTCTTGCCTTTTCAGGAAACAGTTTCAGATGCTTGCTGATCCAGTTGTCATACGAGACTGTGCCCCGGTCGGCAGACAAATAGTGAGCATTCCACCATTGCTGCCTGTTCTCAACATTCATCGACTTCAGCTCCTGCGCCGTCTTCGTCGCCGCTATGCCTCAGTAACCGCGACCGTTGATTGCATTCTCCACTTCTTTGGAAGCTCCCGGACCTTGCCGGTAACCATTGCCTTCCCGCGCCAGTGAATGTCATTCGCCGATGATCCGATCATCACCTCGAACTCTCCCGGTTCCACCACGCGTCTGGTACCGCTGATCGTGAAGTTGAGCATATCGACCGGAACGGTAAATCGGACCTTCACCGACTTGCCCGGCGCGAGGCTCACTCGCTTGAATCCCTTGAGTTCGAGGACCGGACGGACAAGACTCGCGTTGATGTCACGAACATAGAGCTGTACAACCTCGTCTCCGCTCCTTTTGCCGCTGTTTGTGACCGTACCGGATACCGCTATCTCGCCGTCCACAGGCGCGTCATCGCGTTCGAGGCTGAAATCGGAATATTCGAAAGTCGTGTAGGACAGGCCGAACCCGAATGGATAGAGCGCGCCGAAATCTCGCTGGACGGGGGTACCGGCGGACTTGAGCTTGTGATTGTAGAAGTAAGGCATTGCCCCGGCCGAACGAGGTATTGAAACCGGGAGACGGCCGCCGGGGCTCGACTCACCATAGATGATGCGAGCAAGGGCTTCTCCACCTTCCTGGCCGGGAAGCCATGCCTGGATAACCGCACTCGCCTTCTCGAACGCCTGGCCGAGATTGTACGGACGACCCGATAGCACCACCACGACGGTGGGTTTGCCGAGCGCGAGCAACGCATCGAGCAGTTTCTGCTGTACACCGGGAAGCTTGAGTGACGACGCGTCTGATCCTTCTCCTACCGTGCCCGTGAGGAAGAGCCCCGCGAGGTCCCCCACGGCGACAATTATCCGATCCGCTGAGTGGGCCATCCGAACGGCATCCGCAATTCCCGCCTCATCGTAGCTGACCGAGTCCTGCTGCTCAGCACCATGGACATCGCCCGGAAAAACCGGCGCGTCCTTCGGTCGTTCCCGGAGGATGTCGCATCCACGGCTGTAAAGGATTTCGTCGCCGCGCTCGCTGATGGTCTCTCGGAGCGTCTTCCCGTAGACATTCTCCTTGTCCTCTGTCCGGAAGGCTACTATAAGGTGGACAGGGAATGAGTATCCGCAGAACAGGCCCATCTGATCGTCGGCAAGGGGACCCACGAGTGCAGTCTTTGCGACGGAACTGAGCGGAAGCGTGCCGTCATTCTTGAGCAGAACAATGGATTTCTCGGCAGCCTCAAGTGCGAGCGCCCGATGTTCAGGCGTGTTGAGCGAGACCCCGCCTTCGTCGATGAATGGATGATCGAAAAGTCCAAGCCGGCCTTTTTCGCAGAGCACGCGGCGTACCGCCGCATCAATGTCGGCGATATCGAGCAGTCCGCGATCGAGCGCCTTTTCTATGCCGGTTCGAAAACAGGTAAATCCGGGCAGTTCCATATCCATTCCAGCCCGAAGCGCGAGCGCCGATGCTTCTGCTTCGTCCGCCGCAACCTTGTGGTGGTCGTACAGCAGATTGACCGCTTCGTAATCGGAAACGATGATTCCATCGAAGCCCCACTCGTTGCGGAGAACCTCTGTGAGATAGTGGTATGAAGAGCTGGAAGGTTCTCCATCTATGTCATGGTAGGCCGGCATGACCGAGCCGGCGTTTGCGAGCTTGACGGCCATCTCGAACGGAAGCATGAACACATCGTTCAACTCTCGTTCGCCGACGCGCACCGGCGCGTGATTTCTCCCGCCCTCGCTGAACGAGTGGGCAACGAAATGTTTCAGCGTTGCAAGAACTCGGCGATCGCGCCCCTGAAGTCCGCGCACGTAGGCGGTAGCGAGAGACCCCACGAGATAGGGATCCTCTCCCAGTGTTTCCTCTGTGCGACCCCAGCGCACATCCCGGCTCACGTCGAGGACCGGTGCGAGCCCCTGCTGAGCGCCGACGCTCGCGAGCTCGGCACCGATTGCCCCTCCGATGCGTTCGAGAAGTGCCTCATCGAAAAGTGCTCCGAAATTTATGGCGGATGGAAACAATGTCGCTCCCTGAGCCATGAGGCCGGGAAGGCACTCTTCGTGAACGATAGCCGGGATTCCGTGCCGGGTCTCTTCAATCAGAAACTTCTGAACCAGGTTCAGACCCTTCACGCACGCACGCGCGTCTATCGGACGCGTTCCCAGTGGGCGCGTGATCTGACCGATCCCGTCCCGCATGACTTCCCGGGCGTCAGAGTCGCTTCGCTTGATGAACCCGTCATTCATGCTCCTGAACGCGAAATCGCCGTCTTCGTCGATACGAAGCCAGACCGAATAGAGCTGTGCGCTCTTTTCGCGGATCGACATTTTTGCGAGCAGCTTTTCTGCGCGGTCAGTGATCTGTGACATGATTCTTCCATCCTTTCTCTATATTAAGCTATTCAGCCGTTGAAAAACGACCGTCCTATTTCCCGCCACCGGCGAATCCGGAAGCCATGGCTCGCAGGAGCGAACGACGGGCAGCAATGTATGCAATGATAAGGGGGAGTGCCGAAAGAATGACCGTGGCCATGACGCCAGGAACGTCAATTGAATGGAGTCCCTCGAATGTCACCACCGCGAGCGGGAGAAGGCGCATCTTTGCAGACTCGGTCAGCACCAGCGGGAACAGGAAGTTGTTCCATACCCCGATAAACTGATAGATCGCTACAGCAACCAGCGCTGGAATGCTCAGCGGAATGACCAGGCGGGCGAGCATTCCATACTCCTCAACACCATCTATCTCCATTGCCTGATACAGCTCATCCGGAATGTCCCTGAGAAAGTTCACCAGAATGAGAATGGTCAGAGGGAGACCAAAGGCAACCGAGGGAAGGATGAGACCCGCATACGTGTTGTACAGGCCCATGTGGTAGATCATTGTGTAGAGTGGAATAATGAGAGACTGAAGCGGGATTGCAAGTGCAACCAGCAGCACGTTGAAAATAGTTCGCGAGAGCTTTGATGTGACTTTCACGAGCACGTAGCTGGCCGACAGGGAAAACATCGCGATGCACACTACGCTGATGACACTCACGATGACGCTGTTGAAAAAGTACGTGACGAAACCGGCATTGAGAACGTCCGCGTAGTTCTGAGCAGTCGGGTGAGCAGGGGGAAGCCAGACATTGCCGAGCAGGAATCCCTGCTGGGCGTGAAAACTCGAAAACAGTACATAGAAGACCGGGTAGAACGTGAATACGAGCCAAAGTGCGGCAAGGAGCCACACGAGTGTCCGCGTTGCCACGGCGCGCGGGGATATTCGTCCTGAGCTGCTCATGCGCCCTCCATCTGGCTCTGCATCCGGGAAAAGCCGCTCCAGCGGACCAGAGCGAGCGACAACGCCACGCCAATTACCGCGAGAATGACCGCAATCGTTGCACCCATTCCCATCTGGTACTCCTCGAATGCCTTCTGATACATATCGAGTGCGAGCACGCGGGATGCGTTTCCGGGACCGCCATCGGTGAGAACGTAGATGATGTCGAAGTACGTCAGAGAACCCGTAAGGATGATAACCGTTGATGTCACGATTGTGTTCTTGAGCTGCGGTATGGTGATATTCCAGAGCTTCTGCCAGCTTGTGGCGCCATCCAGGTCAGACGCCTCGTAGAGCGATGCAGGGACGCTCCGCGCCGCCGACTGGTAAAGCAGGGTGTGGAACGGTATGAACTCCCACGCGATGATTCCGATCAGCGTGTAGAGAACCACGTGCGTATTGCCCAGGAAATCCGCAGTTCCCTTCGCTCCGAACACCTTTTCCATCACCGCCTGAACAAGGCCAAAGTTGGGATTCAAAATGAATCCCCATGCAATCCCCAGAGCGGCGGCCGAGAAGAGCAGCGGGGTAAAGTAGAATACGCTCAACGTCGCTCGCATGCGCCCCCTGTTCGAAAGGAAAAGGCCGAGAGTCAGGCTGAGTGGGGTTTGTATGACCCAGCTCAGGATCATGACCAGCGCGGTGAGCAGCAGCGACTTATAGAGCCCCGGGCTCGTGAGCTGCACCGCCCAGTTGTGAAGGCCAACGAACTTCGGCGTTGCCAGTCCGTTCCAGTCCAGAAGACTTGTCCGGAACGAGCTAATAATAGGGACAACGATAAACAGAACGAAGAATGCAAGCGCGGGAACCAGCAAGAGGAATAACTTCCAGGTGAGCTTCTTGTACACCAACTACCTCCGACAGTGCTCTTTCAAACCGCGAACCCTCCCTGCACGGAGAGGGCTCGCGGCATCTCTACAGATTGGCCCGTATGGTTCAGGACTTCGAGCCGAGAGTCTTGTTCATGTTTTTGGCGAACTGTTGCGGCGTCTCCTGCAGCAGGAAAACTTCGGAGATGTTCGTCAGCATTATCTTCGCCTGTGTTGGTGAAAGATACTGGTCCCAGTACAACTGAACGTTTGGTGCCTGTGATATCTGGTCGTACAGCCAGGAGTCGAATTCACCGTTCTTCATGTTCTTGAGCTGCGGTCCAATGCCCTTGACCGGTGGAATGCGACCGAGTTTGTTGATCATCGTTGTTGTTTCGTAGCTGTTCAGGTTCACTTTCGAGAGATATTCAATCGCGGCCTTTACATGCTTCGAGGTGCTCGAAACAGAGTAGTAGTTGGACGGGGCGCCGACGACCTCGTTCGCATATTTCGCATTTACCGAGGGAACTGCGGTATAGCCGAGATGTCCGGCCTTCACGAAGTCACCGAAGTTGGTAAGGAATGTGCCGTATACCCAGTCGCCCTGCGCTACCATTGCCGCCTTGTTGGATGCCACGAGGGCTTCGACCTGATTTGTGGACGCATTTACGGACGCAAACCCGGGCTCGAATGCTCCGGCCTTCGCCAGCTCCTGGCACATCTGGAGAGCCTTGATCACGGCCGGATTCGACCATGCATCTTTCTCACCTTTTGCGATCGCGTTGAACACAGCCGGGCCGCCAATGCGGTCTGTAAGGTACTGGACCCAGATCATCTCCGGCCACTCGCTCTTGCCCGCAAGGCCAATTGCGGCAATACCGTTTGCATGCAGGGTCTTTACGTCACCCATGAGCTTGTCCCATGTCGTTGGGGCCGGAAGATTGTATTTCGCAAGGAGGGCTTTGTTATAGAACAGAAGCTCGGCATCGCTTCCCTGCGTGGGGATTCCATAGATTTTGCCTCCGACGGTTGCCGGACCCCACACCGACCCGGGAAACTTGTTCTTCCACGTCGGATCGGCATTGAGGTAGGGGGTAAGGTCCACTACGTCGCCGGCCTCCACGTAGCTGCGAAGCGGGCCGCCGCCCCAGTTGTAGAAGATGTCCGGGCCGTTTCCAGCGCCGAGTGCAATGCGAATTTTGTCTTTGTATGGGTTGTTCTGGAACCATTCTGGAACAACCTTGATTGCGCTTTGCGACGCGTTGAACTTGTCGGTTGCGGTCGTAATCATCTTCTGATCGGCCTGCGTCTGGATGTCCCAGAGCTTTATCGTTACCGGACCCGAAGAAGCAGCCTTCTCCTTCTGGCCATTCGCGAACAGAGACGGTGCAACGATCAAGAGAGTTGCAAGCGCGAGTACGAGCGGGTACATGATCTTTTTCACGTGTTGTCCTCCTGAGTAAGTCGTGCAAGACGGGCGGATCCGGATGAACCGCGTTGAGCAAACGGAGGATTCGAAATCGAGCAATTTGCGGCTGCTCGCTGCCGAGTGTTTGACCTCCTTTCCGGTGCGATTAGGCCGGCTATCAGGCCGACGCGGGAATTGTCAGTCCATGTTGCTCAACACTCCGCCAATCAGCACGATCGTAGTCTCGTTGCTTCAAATATCTCATGGAGGCGTTCCGGGCGGTACCGGACAATCCACAGGTCTTGGGGTAGGTCATATGACGGATGCGGAACCGGAGCAGGGAGGTCGGCGCTCATCGAGATCCTTTCCGGTGTATACGTCCGCTAACGGCAACCCGTGGCTTACCCGGGAGAGTGACGACAGCCTGAGGAAGATCGTATATTTGCGTAATGACACCGTTTCCAGGCAAGGATATGGCCATGACCACCATCCTGGTGGTTAGAGATATGACCGTGGCGAAACAGTTCTATGTGGACGTTCTCGGCGCAGAGCTGTATCGCGAATATGGCGGGACGTCGACCGTTCTGCAATTTCTCGGCAACTGGTTGCTGCTGGTCACTGGTGGACCACCGACGCCTGACAAGCCTACGGTGACGTTTACGCCACCGCCGGACCCCGATGCCGTCAGTCATGCGTTTACGATTCGCGTCGGCGACTGCAACGGCTGCTACGCTACGCTTTCCTCTCGTGGAGCAGATTTCCTGACCCTCCCACGTGAATCGGATAGCGGGGCGGAGATACGGGCCTTTTTTCGAGATCCGGACGGCCACCTCTTCGAGATCAGTCAGCTGAAGTAAACAGAGTCCTGCTGATCGACCACGGCTCCCGGGATAATGAGTTCATCACTGATGTAAAAGGAAAAGACATGAGCGTTATTTTGCACATTGCACACCGGACAGCCTGGCAACAGTCATTCGCCGGAGGCTACTACACGGCACCTTCGCTCTACTCAGAGGGGTTCATTCATTGCTCGACAACGGCGCAGGCAATAGAGACTGCGAACCGACTCTTCCGCAATGACAGAGACCTGGTTCTTCTCTGTATCGATGAGGAGAAGCTCGAACCAGACGTGAAATATGAAGCTCCAAAGGGAACTGCTGCCCATGATTTGCGGGTTGGTGAAGTATTTCCGCATCTTTATGGACCGATCAACGTGTCCGCCGTGATTCGAGTTGTGGATCTGGTTCCCCAGCCGGATGGCAGCTTCGAATTGCCGTCTGAGATTGAGGATCTGTTGAACAAAGACCGCCGACCACAGTGAAGCTGATCGATGCGCCCGTACGGAGACGGAAAAATCCGCGTGCTTACGGTTCCGACCTCCCGTATAATTGATATAGGAGGTGACACATCGTGCGTTTGAAACCGATGCGTTGCGTATCGATGTTTGTCGCAGCTGGTTTTCTCATGTTCGGCCCCGCCGCTGCACAACGGCTTGCGGCTGATGATGCGATCCAATCCGCCGGATCGGCCACCCCGAGGATTCTGGTCATGCCGCGTGAAGGCTCCGTAGACGTGGGCTATATGCTGAAGCGAGAAGTCGAGGTCATGCTCGGCATGTTGAAGGAGGCAGGGTTCAATCCGGTGATCGCCTCGAAACGGACCTGTCGATGAGCGCGGTAGTCGTTTCCGACTACGCTGGAGTTCTCCTGCCTTGCATGGCGGGCGGGAGTTCCCGTAACGTTCCCCGGGATGCCGTTCGCAATGTCCGGGACGGCAATATCGTTACCTCCGGAGTGTGTCCGATGCAGGCGATGGAACGACGGCGCCCCGACGGGACAGAAGAACTCATGCGGCAATTTATAGAGATGGTGGTGGGACGATAGGAGGTCTGGCGGTCATCCCTGATCACAAGACCCGCCTGAATGTCCGCCAGTTGGACCGTTTCGGCTCTTTCGCGAGGCGGTAACAATGGAAAGGACGACCTCCCGCTCTCCGGATGCGCAACCGGGTGGTCTCCGTTTTGCTTTCGATTTTTGTTTATGGAGGAACGGGTATGAACTTTCTGCGATCCCACTGGTACGATCTTGGTGCGGGCTTCGCCGTTGTAATCGGCATCGCGCTGCTGGCCTTTCAGCCACACGGTGTTTCACTTGTGCTTTGGATCAGTCTCATCTCACTGCTTCTCCATCAATTTGAGGAATATCGATTTCCGGGAACCTTCCCCGGGATGATGAATAAGGTAATGTTTGCAAGTATCGAACCCGATCGCTATCCCCTGAACCCCAACATCGCCCTGATCGTCAACGTGTCCGTAGGCTGGTTCGTGTACCTTATGGCCGCTGCTCTTGGCAGCAAGGCAATCTGGCTCGGAATTGCGGCGATTCTCGTTTCAGTTGGCAACTTTGTTGCCCATACTCTTCTATTCAACATACGAGGAAGGACGCGCTATAGCCCCGGGATGCTGACCGCAATTGTATTTTTTCTTCCGATTTCCGTATATTTCTTTTACATAGTCATACGCAATAGACTGGCATCTCCCGCCGATTGGATTGCCGGCGGCCTTCTCGGTGTTGCGCTCAATTATTTCGGCATTCTGAAAATGATTGATCTCCTGAAAGACCGGAACACCCACTATATCTTTCCCCGGAGAAATGTCAGGGCGAGTTGAGTATCCGCGCCTCATCGCGTCATCCCCGTAACAGATGAATGACTTTTTTGCAAAGCTCTGCATCATGAACCATGCTTCCATCAGGATCATCCGCTGCTCGTTTCGTTCACTGTGGATTATTGCTGTTCTTCTAAATGGACTATTTCATATACGATAATTGTATTATTGGGTATAAATTGGTACATTCAATAAGATAATTTTTTATATTTTATATCCTTTGATATGAATAATTCGTTATCCTGTTGCCGATATGTCTGGCCGTCAATATATTGCAAATAGGATCTGACAAATAGGATCCGAGAAAAATACACATTGGAGGAACAGATGAAACGCATCCGATTAGCCTTACTCCTTGCGAGCATCTTCATGTTCATCCTGTCCGCAAGCGTTTTTGCACACGGCCAGGCAGAGAAGAGTACTGCCCCCACGGCAAGCTCGTCATCCTCGAGCAGCTCTTCGTATTCCAGTTCTACCCAGGCCAAGAGTGTTCCGATAAGCGCCATTCCCACGCCGTCAATGCCTTCGAAAAAACTCAAGTTCGAGCTTATCACCAAGTCGAACGCTTCTCCGTACTGGCTTGCCGTCAAGGAAGGTGCAGACGCAGCCGCAAAAAAGTACGGCGTTTCCGTTCAGTTCGAAGCACCGTCGAGCGGCACTGACCTTGCAGCACAGATCGGTATGGTCAACAACGCGGTTACTGCGGGAGTCGACGGGATTGTTCTTGCTGCCCAGAATCCAAAGGCTCTGCTTTCTCCGGTTCGAAGCGCAATGAACGCCAAGATTCCGGTCGTTACGGTAGACTCCGGTTTGAGCCCGAACATCTCAGACAGTTTCCTCGCAACCGACAACGTTGGAGCCGCTGCTGCAGTGGCGAAGTACGCGGCTACTCATCTGATGAACAAGAAAGGTGAGTATGGGATTATCGATTTTAACCACACTGCCAGCACCGGAATTCTGCGCCCCGAAGGGTTCAAAAAGGGCATGAAGCAGTTTCCGAATATCAAGATGGTGGGAAAGGTCGAATACTCCCAGAACAGCATTTCGACCGGCGAGTCTGAAGCAAACAATATGATTGTTCAATACCCCAACATGAAGGTCATCTTCGGTGCGAACGATCGATCGGCGCTTGGACCGGCGGAGGCGGTTGCTTCCTCGAACTCCAAAGTGAAGCTTGTCGGGTTTGATGCAGATCTGGGAGAAATCAAGTTCATCAAGAACGGAATCATTCAGGCTTCAATTTTGCAGTCTCCCTACGACATGGGGTATTACGGAGTTACGGAGCTTATTGACCTTCACGAGGGAAAGAGTGTTCCAAAACTCGTAAATACCGGCTTCTACCTTCTTACTCCCAAGAATCTTGGAACCAGCAAAGCGACGAAAGCAATTCAGCAGTACGCCCCGTCGTATAAGCCGTAAGGCAAGACGGTATTCAGCAGGGGCCCCGAGTTGCGGGGCCCCTCTTCGGTTTACACGACAAAAAATACGCGAAAAGGAGGCGTCACATGAGTGCCTTGCTCGAAGTAAGGAGCGTACGAAAGAACTTCGGTGCGGTAGAGGCTCTTCGCGGGATGAACCTGACAGTAGAGCCCGGTGAAGCAGTAGCAGTTGTCGGCGATAATGGTGCGGGAAAATCCACGCTCATCAAGGTGATTTCAGGTGTTCATCACGCTGACGGCGGAGAGATTCTCCTGAATGGAGCGCCTGTCCACTTTCAGAATCCCCGTGATGCGCGGAAAGCGGGCATAGAGACAATCTATCAGGATCTCGCACTTGCCAACCACCTGAATGTTGGGGCTAACATTTTTCTCGGTCGCGAGCTCATGAAGAACTGGCTTGGCTTTCTTCCGGTCATTGACACGGCCAGGATTACCCGGGAAACGGTTTCACTGCTCAACCGCATCGAAAGCAAGATCCCGGACGCGAAATCTCCGGTGCTGAACCTTTCGGGCGGACAGCGGCAAGCGGTGGCGATAGCACGTGCCATGTACTGGAAAGCAAAGCTGGTCATTATGGACGAGCCAACCGCCGCTCTGGCAGTTCCGGAGGCGCGAAATGTCCTGGGCCTGATCAACACACTCAAGAACGAAGGTATCGGAGTCATCTACATCGATCATAATCTGATTCTGGCGCTGGAGGCCGCGGACAGGGTGGTAGTAATGAACCGCGGGAACAAGGTTTTCGAGACCGCGGCAGAGAAGACTACCCAGGAGGAGCTCGTACAATACATGACGGGCCGGGCAGCGGTGGATGAAGGAGAAGCGAAATGAGTGTGGCAGTACTGGAACAACCTGCGGATCGCTCCGTTCGAATGATACTTGGCAAACTGCGCCAGATGGGATTTGCGCTGATAAGCCTTGTCGCGCTCATTATTCTATTCTGGGCTCTCAACCCGCGCTTCATGAGCTACATCAACTGGTACCATATAACGCAGCAGGGAACCATTGTGATGGTTCTTGCTCTCGGCCAGGCATTCATTATTGCAACCGCCGGCATCGACATTTCCCAGGGCTCGGTAATGGCGCTTTCGGCCATGATCGCCGCGGGATCCATGGTTTATGCGGGGCTTCCACCGACGCTCGCCGTTATTGCGGCACTCCTTACCGGGACCATCACCGGAGCGGCCAACGGTCTCGCGGTTACCAGACTTCGGGTGCCTCCGTTTATCGCCTCCCTGGGAATGCTCTCTGCAGCACTCGGCGCAGCACTTCTCCTGACCGGCGGTTCGCCCATATATGGACTGCCGAACAGCTATCTCGTCATTTCGCAAGGCAAATTCCTTGGGTTTCCCCACATGGCATGGATCGCTGTAGTGCTCGCCCTTATTGCAGCGTTCGTGCTGAACAAGACCAGGTTCGGCCGCTATACACTTGCAATAGGGAGCAATTCCGAATCTGCGCGACGCGCCGGCATCAACGTTGAGCGCCACCTCCTGGCTGTCTATATTATCGGCGGCGTGGCATCCGCTATTGGCGGTATTCTGTATGCCGGATACACGGCAGCGGCAATCCCCACCGGCGGACAGAATCAGGAACTGTTCTCGATTGCGGCGGTAGTTATTGGCGGCGGAAGCCTCTTCGGTGGTGTAGGCACAATCCTCGGCACCACGATTGGTGCGCTGCTCATGACGGTCCTTGCAAACGGTTCTCAGCTTGCGGGCATCTCGCCTTTCGTAGAGCAGGTCGTCCTTGGCGTGGTCGTCGTTGCCGCGGTGTTTGTCGACAACCTTCGGCGCAAGAGCTGAACCGGATTTCCCGCCGGCCGACCGGCTATCCACATCGTTATGGGCGATATTGGGGGTGTGGAATATGAAGCAGACTCTTGAGTACTCAATCCGTTGCGGCGTGGGAGCAGGGTGATAGAATGCAACGCAAATACCGACTCCTGACAAATCGGCTCGGCCTTCGCGGCTGGACGGATGAAGATCTGGAACCGTTTGCCAAAATGAATTCAGACATCAACGTCATGAGGTATTTTCAGCGGCCGCTGAGCCTTGCCGAGACGAGGCTGTTTATCGTCCGAATTCAGGATCATTTCGTCGAACATGGTTTTGGGCTCTATGCGGTTGACGAACTCATTTCCGGTCGGTTCATTGGCTTCATCGGTTTTCAAATGGCAACCTTCGACGCGGCGTTTACCCCATGCATCGAAATAGGCTGGAGACTCAGTCACGCTTTCTGGGGAAGAGGCTATGCAACAGAAGGGGCTACGGCCTGTCTTCGTGCGGGATTCACAGATTCACAATTTCCGGAGGTCGTATCGTTCACTTCGGAAATCAACCAGAGATCAATTTCCGTAATGAAGAAGATCGGTTTAAAATACCGGATGAACTTCATGCATCCCGCCATCAGTCCCGATCATGAACTTGCGAACCACGTCCTGTACGGAATAACCAGAGACCAGTACGAACGTGAAATATCTACCGCTGAGTGAGGATCTGCACGTGGTTCCATGGGGCGCTCGTCGGGTCCCGGCGTCTGCCGTCCGGGGAGCGCGGATCTCATGCGGGCAAAGGGGTCGATTGTCCATCGGCCAACCAGGGTGAAACGTATGGCTCTTCCCGGAACGGATTGAACCTTTGGGCAGCGGGTTTTACCTTCTACCAAGAACGAGTCTCACGGAGGTATTCACCATGGGTAAAGACTTTGAGATCAGCGTGAATGGCGGCCGCCTCCGGACCAATGCGGGCGCAGATACCCCATTGCTGTACGTGCTGCGGAACGATTTTGGCCTCAACGGACCTCAGTTCGGCTGTGGTCTCGGCCAGTGCGGGGCGTGCACTGTTCTCATAGACGGCCGACCGGTACGCTCGTGCAGCTATCCCGTTTCCGGCGTCGGCACGAGCTCCGTGACTACACTCGAAGGGCTGGGATCGGTGACGGATCCGCACCCCCTCCAGAAGGCTTTTATCGACGAGCAGGCCGCTCAGTGCGGTGTCTGCAGCAACGGGATGATCATGACCGCGGCCGCCCTGCTGTCGAATAACCCTGATCCCAGCGAGCAGGAAATTCGGCAGGCCCTCGACGGAAATCTCTGCCGCTGTGGTTCTCATGTGCGGATTGTGCGGGCTGTGCGACGCGCAGCTTTCACGATGCGAATGGAAGGGTAGCAGGATGGCCGAACGGCGACAGGCGAAGGTCAACAGGTCCCCGTGGAGCGAGACAGGCGCAATAGCGGCGGCTGCGAGGATAGATGACTGGATCTCGATCTGCGAGGACGGTACAGTGACGGTGTTCAGCGGCAAGGTCGAACTTGGAACGGGCGTCCGAACGGCCCTCGCGCAGATTGTTGCGGAAGAGCTGGATGTTTCGATGGATGCAGTCCGCATGGTCATGGGAGAGACCGGGCGTACGCCAGACGAGGGATATACCGCAGGCAGTAAGACGATCCAGTTCGGGGGCTTTGGTCTCCGCATCGCCTCCGCTGCGGCACGGCGCGCACTTCTCGAGCTTGCTTCGCGTTATCTGAACGTCGAAGAGCCTCAACTCAGTGTCTCCCAGGGCAGAGTCTCCGTTACCGCAGATCCTTCGCGTTCGGTAAGCTACGCTGAGCTCCTGGGCGGAAGACGGTTCAATCGCGACATCGGCGAGGTCGAAGTGAAGGATCCTGCGTCATACCGGATCGTCGGGACCACGGTTCCGCGGTTGGATCTTCCGAAGAAGTTCACCGGTGTCGCGAGTTTTGTTCAGGATATTCGCATACCCGGTATGCTTCATGCACGGCTTGTTCGCCCTCCGCGACCGGGCGCGCATCTGCGCAGAGTGGATGAAACGTCAGTCGGATTTGCACGCGTGGTCAGAGCGGGTGACTTCCTTGCCGTGGTTGCAGAGCGCGAGGAGGTGGCTGCCGCTGCGGCGCGTGGGATCGCAGCTGAATGGGAGGGCGCTGAACCGCTTCCGGATCCCGACGAGGTATATGATCTTGGCGAAGTAAACGGGAGTCTCGCGTCAGGCGGAAGCGTAGTTGAGGCCGAGTACCGCCAGCCCTATCAGGCCCACGCGTCGATTGGCCCATCCTGCGCAGTCGCGGACTATCGGGAAGACGGCGTTACGGTGTGGTCGAGCACTCAAGGCGTATATCCGCTGAGAGGCGCAATTGCCGATTTTCTCAGGCTCTCTCCTGAGCGAGTCACGGTAATTCACACCGAGGGTTCCGGCTGCTACGGCCAGAACGGAGCCGACGACGTCGCGGCCGATGCTGCGTTCATCTCACGCGCGGTGGGGAGGCCCGTACGGGTGCAGTGGTCCCGTTCGGATGAGTTCGCGTGGGAGCCGTACGGCCCGGCAATGGTCACTCGAATGCGCGGTGCCGTTCACGGGAGAAAGCTTGCGGCGTGGATTCACGAAACCTGGACGCCCTCACATGCGTACCGGCCGCGGGTGGCCGCAGATCTGCTTACGGCACGTCTTGCAACAGGGGCGGCACAGCCTCCGCCTACGATGTACGTTGGCGGTGACCGCAATGCAGCCACCGATTATGAGATTCCGGAAGAACGTGTCCTCATGCACTGGCTCGAACGTTCACCGCTGAGGGTCTCCTCGTTCCGGAGCCTCGGTGCGTATGCGAATGCGTTTGCTAACGAGTCATTCATGGACGAGCTTGCAAACACGGAAGGGATCGATCCGGTCGCGTTCCGATTGAGTCATATCAGCGATCCTCGCGGACAGGATGTCGTGCGGCAAGCCGCAGAGGCGTCAGGTTGGGGAAGGCAGCTTTCCACGGACGAGGGTCTCGGGATAGCGTACGCCCGCTATGAGAACCGGGAAGCGTACGTAGCGACTGTTGCCCATGTCCACGTAGATCGTTCGAGCGGCCGGATCCGTTTGCTACACATCACCGTTGCCCACGACTGCGGGCTCATTATCAATCCAGACGGCCTGCGCAACCAGATAGAAGGAAACATAATTCAGGGTGCCAGCCGTGCTCTCAAGGAGCAGGTGACCTGGGACAAGACCCGTATTTCGAGCACCGACTGGAAATCCTACCCGATCCTTACATTTACAGAGGTGCCGACGATCGACATCATCCTCCTCGACCGGCCGAAGGAAAAAGCCGTTGGCGCGGGCGAGCCTGCTATCATTACCGTTGCACCTGCGGTAGCGAACGCAGTGTTTTCGGCGACCGGCGCTCGACTCCGCGAAGTGCCGTTTACTCCCGCGCGGGTGAAAGCCGCGTTCTGAGCGGAGCCTCAACGCGCCCCGATATTCAACCGGCGGCGCGCCCGGAGACACGCTTGCAACCGATTGACGATTCTCACTGCGAACGGAACTTGCACGCTCCGGTGCAGAATAGTACGCTTTAGACGGGAGGATACACGATGACCGCCTTGCACGCAATTGGAAACACTTTGCAGCTTGCGGGAATCATGGGATGGAACATCCTGTGGGGATTGAATCTCGGATTTCTATTTTCCGCGATTGTTGATGTGGCTGTTTCGAAGAATGAAATGGGACGTCTTCTCCCGGATGCATCGTTTCGTTCTATAGCGACTGCAGCCGGCCTCGGCGCGGCGTCCTCCTCGTGCTCCTACGCAGCCGTGGCGATG
The DNA here is from genome assembly GCA_964553615.1 of uncultured Spirochaetales bacterium. GTDB lineage: Bacteria > Spirochaetota > Spirochaetia > DSM-27196 > DATKUC01 > DATKUC01. The sequence continues at coordinate 33,916 of CAZKMA010000026.1, forward strand.
GGCCGATCGATCTTCCGTAAGGGCGGGAATTTTGCCGCTGCAATGGTTTTTCAGTTTGCCGCTACAAATCTCGTGATTGAGCTCGGCGTGCTTCTTGCAATCATGATCGGATGGCAGTTTACCGCTGCCGAGTTCGTAGGCGGACCACTCATGATCGCGATCCTGGTGCTGTTGTTCCGCGGATTCCTCAGACCGGGCATGGTTGCCGCCGCGCGCGGTCAGGCGCAGAAGGGGCTGCGAGGATCGATGGAAGGTCATTCCGAGATGGCCGCCGTGGCAAAGTCAGGAACCATCTGGCAACGCATTTCGTCGAAGGAAGGCATCACGGCAATCAGCCATTACTTTGTCATGAACTGGCAGATGCTGGGGAAAGACATCGTCGGTGGGCTGCTCATCGCCGGAGCGCTGGGTGCGCTGATCCCGCACGGTTTCTGGTCCTCGCTCTTTCTTTCCGGTCACGGTTTTCTTTCTGTCGTTTGGAGTGTGCTTGTTGGTCCGATCGTCGCAATCCTGTCGTTCGTCTGCTCGATCGGCAATGTGCCGCTTGCGCTCATTCTCTGGAACGGTGGGATCGGATTCGGCGGGGTGATTTCTTTCCTGTTTGCGGACCTCATCATCATCCCTATCCTCAATATCTATCGCCGTTACTATGGCGCGAAGATGACAGGCTTCATGCTTGGCATGTTCTACGTTGCCATGGTCGTCTCCGCGTTCGTCATTGACCGCATCTTCGAGGCGCTCAAGCTCGTTCCGGCTCGGGGCAATACGACTATCACACTCTCTGTGAGCTTCAACTACACCGCGGTATTGAACATTGTCTTTGCGGCAATCGCGCTTGTCCTTGCGATACGCTTCATGGCGACCGGTGGTCCGGCAATGTTGCGCATGATGAATGGCAGCGACCAGGACGGACACGAAATGAACCTCCACTAACCAGGAGCAATGAAGGAAGAGCGGTGCATGTCAGAAGACTGATATACCGTCGCGTATTCCCCAAAACGCCATGGCGATCTCTGCAAGCACAGGATGCATCATACCGAGGATGGTGAGCGGCTCTATGATGATGTTGTAGAAGAAGGCCCGGAGCGGATTCTGTACGATCTTCCGGAAGGTTGCGCGGCGGAGCTTCCTGAAGACCGAATTGACATCCTCGTCGTCGACAGTCACCGATCTGTACATGAAAACGATACGCCGCGAATAACCAAAGTCAAGAAATGACACCTTTTGTTAACTATTATACCCTTTACGGATTATTGACTCTCCTCTTACAATGAGAGGGGAGACGAAGTGGCCAGGGTTGCCGGGTCTCCAGTGTTTGCCCAAGGGTAAAAGGAGTGGCATATGAAGAAAACGCTGAGTGTTCTTCTGATGGTCGTTTTTGCAATCGGCATGGCGTTTGCAAATGGCAGTACCGAAAGCGGCGGGACCAATTCCGCATCTGCGAAGCCGGTCGACCTTCGCATAATGTGGTGGGGATCGCAGCAGCGACACGAGCGCACGATTAAGGTCCTGAACATGTATGAGCAGGCGAATCCGAACGTCAAATTCAGCTATGAGTACTCTTCCTGGCCTGACTACTGGACGAAACTTACCACCATGGCGGCCGGGAACAACCTTCCCGACATCATGCAGCAGGACTACGCTTATCTGACACAGTGGCAGTCACGCGGTCTTGTCAGATCGCTCGAAGACTACATTGCCAACAAGACGATCGATCTGTCGAACGTACCGGACGCCGCAGTATCCGGCGGTCGGGTCGACGGGAAGATGTACGCAATTGACCTTGGCATGAACAGCATGAACATCCTGGTGGATGCGGACATGTTCAAGAAGGCAGGCGTTGCGCTTCCTCCGAAGGACTGGACCTTCGCACAGTGGTCGAATGCTGCCGAACAGATACATCAGAAACTTGGCGTCTGGGGATTCAGCGAAAACTATACCGATGTGAACTTCTGGATTGCCATGACCATTGGCGACGGACAACATCCGTTCAACAAAGAGGGAACGGCGCTCGGTTATCCTCCTTCCCATGACCAGGTTCTTCTTGGCTACATGAAGACGATAAAGAAGATGTACGACGATGGTGTATTCCCCCCGTACAGCGACACGGTGACCTTCCGGAGCCAGGGCGTAGAGAGCAGTTCCCTCGTAACCGGGAAAGCTGCCATGGCCCACATGTGGAGCAACCAGGTCGTGGCATCCTGGACCGCAGCAGGAATAGACAAACGGAATTTCGAGATCTACCCGATGCCCAAGGTAACCGCCGGCGGACCGTCGTCGAACTACGTCAAGAACGGGCAGTTTTTCGCGATCACCAGGGACTCGAAGAACCCGGACGCAGCCGCGAAGTTCATCAACTACTTTACGAACAACATCGACGCAAACAAGGTGCTTCTCGCCGAGCGTGGAGTTCCGATTTCGACCGTCGTGCTGAACGCCCTCAAGCCGCTCGTCGACAAGCCCACACAGGCAGCCTTCGACTTCATGGCTTACATCTCACCGATTGCGAGTCCTACACCGCCGCCGGAGCCGAACGGCGCATCGACTCTCGAACAGCAACTGTACTATGCACAGGTCATAGACCCCTTCATGTTCGGAAAGATATCCGCCGAACAGGCGGTTCAGACCTGGCGTCAGATCGCGAAAGAGAATCTTCAGGGATATTGATCGATGTAGTTACCGGGAGGCGCACGATGCGCCTCCCTTTCTCATCCGCACGCATCAGGGGGAGTTTTGGGCATGAGTGAAACAGTTGCGAGGCCTTCCCGCGGTCGACCGCGGCGTGGAACCGGCCGGAGACAGCGGGCCGGAGACAACCTGTTCGGCTATCTTTTCATCGCCCCGTGGCTGGTCGGTTTCATTACCCTTACCCTCACACCGGTCATTGCGGTGCTCTTTCTGGGTTTCACGAAGTACAGCATATTCGACGCTCCGCGGTGGACCGGTCTTACCAACTTCATTCGCATGTTCAGCGTGGACACGCGATACTGGACGTCGGTCAAAGCGACGGTCTATTTCGCATTTGTTTCGGTGCCGTTGAAGCTCATCTTCGCCCTCACGGTAGCGATGATTCTGGCCGCCAGGCACCGGTTCGTAGGCGTATACAGAGCTATCTACTACACGCCTTCGATCATCGGCGCGAGTGTTGCAGTTGCGGTCATGTGGCGGCAGGTTTTTGCCTCGAGCGGACTCGTCAACGATCTCCTCGGAAAGGTTGGAATTCCCGTCAACATCTCTTGGATCGGTGACCCACGAACGGCCATATGGACCCTCATCCTCCTCGTGGTATGGCAGTTTGGATCTCCTATGCTCATCTTTCTTGCAGGGTTGAAACAGATACCGCAGGAACTCTACGAGTGTGCGGAGATAGACGGCGCGCGGTTCTGGCGGAAGTTTACCCATGTTACGCTGCCGTTGCTTTCGCCAATAATCTTCTTCAATTTCGTGCTGCAGATGATCTATGGACTCACCGTATTTACGCAGGCGTTCATTGTCACCGGCGGTGCACCGCTGGATACCACCAACTTCTACGCCCTGTACCTGTATCAGAAGTCCTTCGCAGACTTCCAGATGGGCTACGGTTCCGCTATGGCGTTTGTACTTCTCATTACAGTTGCTGCATTTACGGCCGTCGTGTTCAAGTCATCGCCGTATTGGGTCTTCTATCAATCGGAGGCGAAGTAACATGAGCACGATCCATATCGATCTTGAGTCCGCTGCGCGGATCAAGCGAAAAAAGAGACGCGATCTCCTTCATTCGACGATATTTCACGTAGGTGTCATCGTACTCGGTTTTATCATGATCTACCCCCTGCTCTGGCTTGCGGCGAGTTCACTGAAAGGGCCGGATGAGATCTTTACCCGCGTCGCGGCGCTCATACCGCGCAAGTTGAGCTGGAACAACTACGTCACCGGTTGGATGGGTTTCGGCGGAACGACGTTCACAACCTTCTATAAGAACAGCCTCATCTACGCCGTGCTCGGCACGCTTTTCGCTACCTTTTCCTCCGCCTTCGTGGCGTTCGGCTTTGCGCGGATCCGTTTCCGCTGGCGCGGATTCTGGTTCGCATGCATGCTCGCAACGCTGATGCTCCCCGTGCAGATCCAGATCATTCCGCAGTACATCCTGTTTTCACATTTCGGATGGGTCAACACCTTCCTGCCGCTTCTCGTGCCGCCTCTTCTCTGTCAGGCAGGTCAGGCGTTTTTCATTTTCATGGTAGTGCAGTTTATCCGTGGAATCCCCATCGAAATGGACGAAGCCGCCGAAATTGATGGCGCCGGCCGCGTCCGCGTGTTTTTTCAGATAGTGCTGCCGCTCATCAAGCCCGCTCTCGTTACCGTTGCTATCTTCTCGTTCTATTACACATGGGGAGAGTTCCTGACACCGCTCATATATCTCAACAGCCCGAAACTCTACACAATTTCAGTCGCGCTGCGTTCCTTCGCGGATCCGACGAGCATTACGAACTGGGGTGCCATCTACGCTATGTCGTTTCTCTCCCTTGTCCCGGTTCTGGTGGTGTTCATCTCGTTCCAGCGTCACATTGTTGAGGGCATCAGTACAACGGGAATGAAGGGCTGAGGCCGCATTCGCCGTGCATGCGAGTCAGCAACCCGGCAGCCCAGCAGCCCGCTATCGGGTTGCTGGTATAACTGCGTGCGGTGTAGTTGAAGCGGGTAATTTCCTGCCAGTCAGATCAGGCGTTTCCGGCCTGGTCGACGCGGTTCCAGTATGGTTTCATATCTACCACCCGGCCGCCGTCCATAGCGTCGTCTATCCCAAAACAGGTAACAGCGGAGGCTACTCCGTCGGTCACGGTGGAGAGGTTTTCCGCTTCTCCTTTCATGAGACGGGCAAGGTGATTGATGAGGTAGGTGTCCCCGTCGCCATGGCTCCCCGCTACACCCGTGGAGACGTCCTCGATCGGCGCGCGGAAGCTGATCGGGTGATAGTGAATTCGCCCGGAAACCACGTCGGACTCTATTGCTCCGTGAGTCCCGAGGATAGAGAGCTTCCGTTCGGGAATGGCAGCGTTGCAGTTGGTATGAAAAGTAGCTCGGATTCCATTGGCGAACTCCATAATTGCAACCTGATTGTCAACAATGTCCTTGTCTGAGGTGAACGGATCGAGCCCGGTCGTGGATCTCCATGTCATGTACGCCCGCTTGCCGTTGTCGTCGTTTCCGACCTCCGCAATTCGATTGAAGTTTTCGGGGCGAAAGAAGTTGAGACCGCCGAAGGATGCCACCCGGTCCGCTCTGCTTTCAGAAATCCAGTTTACCAGATCGATGTCGTGACAGCATTTCTCGAGCAAATGCGTACCCGCATCCTCTCGGTGCCTGCGCCAGTCCGCGTGAATGAAACCGCCGTGGTTGAAATCGAGCAGTTCGTTGAACTCTAAGCTGACAATGCGTCCAACTGCTCCTCTCTGGACGAGCTCCCGAATCTTGCCGTAGTGCGGCGAGTATCTGAGGGTGAACCCTACGGTAACGGTGGACCTGGATTGAACCTCAGCCTCCTGAATTGCCACGCAATCGTCAATATTGATGGCGAGCGGTTTTTCCGTGAATACCTGCTTGCCGGCGCGCAGAGCCGCGACTATCTGTTCACGATGAAACCTGTTCCAGGAACCGATGAGCACCCAGGAGATCTGGTCATCGGCAAGCAGATCATTTACAGAAGGATATCGGACGCAGTCGCAGCCGAGCTCTGCCTGGGACTGCTGAAACGCCTGGTCCGACGGATCATATATTCCTGCAATGTGAACGCCGGTTCCGGTGGCCAGAAGCAGCCGCGTAAGGTGTCGGAGACGGAACCCCGCTCCGATGATGCCGATACTGAGTGACATTCGTATCTCCTTGTTCTCCTTTTCAAGTATTGCTTATACTTCAGGGTAAATGAATAGCCAGAAAAGCACGATTTTTAACAAAAACAGCAATTCGGACGAGGATCTCTCGCGTGCCAATGGAGCCGAAAGACCGGAGCTCGATCGCCTCCTTGCCGCGGCTTCCGACCCCATGGACTATTACCGCGGACTGACGGCACGGCAATTACTGGTTCCCAGGAATATCCTTGTGTTCTCGCGGCTTTTCCCGCACGGGCTCAATGCCACGCCGACTCGCCATGGCAGGTATGTCCTGATTCTCCAGTTCGGGAGCGAAACATCGCTGTTTCTCGACGAACGACCAATGACCCTCACCACCGGGGACTGTATCCTCATTTTCCCGTTTCAGACACACTACTTCCATGTGGACATGTCGAAGTCGGGAGAGAGACTCCTGTTCATTACTTTCGAGCTGGACGAAGACGCTGACACGCTTCCGGGCCGGAACCGGTTGTTCACCATAGGACCAACCGAACGGGAGCTTGCGCTGCGCCTGCTGCGCTGCTGGTCGGCCGACATCAGATTGGTCCAGACTTCCCAGGTCGCGCTGACACTCGCGTCCCTGCTTGATCTTGTCCTCGGCCAGAGCCTGACGGGACAGGACATCGCCGTTCAAGCACGGCAGTCCTCCATTCCCCGGGAGTTGCTCCTGCTTACCCGACTCATGCACGAACACATGAATGAGACCATTGAGGAACTCTGCCGTCGCGCCGGGATTTCAATACACCGCGCCAAGTATCTCTACCGACGTCATCTGGGGACAACACCCGGGCGTTTTCTCATGACCATACGGATGAACCGCGCCCGGCATGATCTGGCGAATACTGCCCTGTCAGTTGCCGAGATCGCGTATGCATGTCAGTACGAATCGATCTATGTCTTCAGCCGCGCGTTCAAGCGTGACAATGGATGTTCGCCGCGAGAATACCGGCGTAGGCTCGAAAGATCTGATGCCGAATGACAGCCGGATCATTGATCATTTCCGACTGATTTTGCCATTGCGGGTAAAAAATGTGCCAGAAATGCTATTCATTTACCCCGAAGTATAAGTGATAATATTTATCAAGATTTGAAGGAGGGAAAAAGTGATGTCGAAGAGAATCACAGTTCTCGCGGTGGCGCTGCTTCTTTTTGCTGCGGCGTTCGTATTGGCCAACGGAAGTGCGGAGAGTTCAGCGAGCGCGTCCGGTGGAAAAGCTGCCGCGAACACTGAACTGCACGTGTTTCACTTCAAGGTGTCATGGGTCAAGCCGTGGGGCGAGCTCACCGACCAGTACACCAAGCTGAATCCCGGGGTCACGTTTAACAACGAGATCGTCGGTGGCGGAGCGGACTGGATTACAAAGCTCAAGACCGAGTTCGCCGCAAATCGTGGACCCGACATCTTCGTGGTAGACGGACCGGCACTTGCCCATACGTTCCAGGATCATCTGACCGATCTCTCCGACCAGCCGTGGGTATCCCACGTCCTCCCGTCGGCCAGGAAGTCGCTTACCTTCAACGGAAAGCTCATGGGCATGCCGATAGCCATAGAGGGATACGGATTCATCTACAATAAAGACATTTTCCAGAAGGCCGGAATAACGACATTGCCCAAGACTCTGTCCGAGCTCACCGATGTCGCGCACAAGATCAAAGCGGCAGGATACATTCCGTTTGCAAGCGGTTTCGGCGAGTGGTGGGTAATCGGCATGCATTTTGCGAACATTCCTTTTGCGTATCAGCCGAATCCGGACCAGTTCATGACCGACCTGGCGCAGGGGAAAGCGAATCTGACCGATAATCCACTGTTCAAAGACTGGAAGAACCTCTTTGATCTCATTATCCACAACAGCGAACCGCATCCGCTCACGACGGACAACAACGTCCAGACTCAGATGTTCATAGACGGTAAGGCGGCAATGATGCAGCAGGGTGACTGGAAAGAACCGGTCATCTACAAGGCAAAGCCCAATTTCCACATGGGGCTCCTGCCCGAACCGCTCAACAACGACGCCAAGGCAATGGATAAGGTGCCGGTGGGCGTGCCATTTTACTTTGTGGTGAATTCGAAATCCAGCGCGGCCAAACAAAGCGCGTCGAAGAAGTTTCTGAACTGGCTCGTCTCTTCCAAGGTCGGCCAGAGCTACATTACCGACAAATTCCTTTCCATCCCTGCATTCGACAATATCAAGTCGGACAGCCTTGGGGCGATCAGTCAGGACATCCTGAAGTACGCTTCGGAAGGCAAGACCATACCGTGGCCGTTTACCCAGTGGCCGAACGGGACGTACAACGAGTTCGCAGATTTTACGCAGTCCTATGTGGGTGGGAAGATCGATTTCAACACAATGCTGCAGAAGATGCAGGATGCGTACCGGAAACTGAGCAATAAGTAAAACGAAGTGAAGAGAATGGCGCCGCACCGAGGGTGCGGCGTCCTGGTTTCCGGAGGGCTGCATGAGAATCAGTAAGCGTACGCGGACCGCTGCAGCGTATGCGGGTTTTGTCGGACCGTCGATTGTCTTTTACATTGCCATTGTGCTTGCGCCGTTCCTGCTTGGTGTCTATTACTCGTTTACGCGCTGGAACGGAGTCAACGAGCATGCCGTATGGGTGGGTCTCTCGAACTACGGCCAGATTTTCGGTTCGGACCCGCAGGCCTGGGCATCGTTCTGGTTTACCGTGCGGTTCACTGCGGTTACCGTGGTGATCTCCAACCTGCTCGCGTTTTTCTTCGCGCTTGCCCTCGTCCAGGCGGTGCGCAGCGCGAAAGTCCTCCGGACGGTTTTCTTTCTTCCAAACGTTATAGGCGGAATCCTGCTCGGATTTCTCTGGCGCTTCATCTTTGTGCGCGGCTTTCCATCCATTGGAGACGCAACGGGGATAGGGTTCTTCAACCTCGCCTGGCTCGGTGATGCATCCACGGGATTCTGGGGTGTGGTCATTGTCTATGTCTGGAAGACGGCCGGGTATCTCATGGTCATCTACATAGCGGCGCTTCTGAACATCGACCAGAGCCTGCTCGAGGCATCCAGGATCGACGGTGCCTCCGGCTTGCAGCTCCTCCGACGCATCATTATCCCGCTCGTTGTTCCTGCAATTACGATATGTCTGTTCCTGATACTCTCGTGGTCATTCAAGGTCTTCGATGTGGTCTTTGCGCTCACTCACGGCGGACCGTACCGGTCGACAGAGTCCTTCGCGCTCAATATCTACTTCGAAGCCTTTACCTACAGCCGGTATGGACTCGGCTCTGCGAAGGCTGTCCTGTTCTTTATCATTGTCGGAATAATTACAACGCTTCAGGTCCGTCTTACCCAACGCTGGGAGATAGAGGCATGACACGAGAGAAGTACACAACCCGCACGTTTTTTATAGAACTTCTGATGATAGTCATGGCACTCATCTTCCTTGCGCCGTTTTATATCATCATTGCAAACTCATTCAAGAACTACGGGGAGATCCTGACGAACTCGTTCTCACTGCCGAAGACACCGACGTTCGACAACTACCTCACCGCGTGGCAGGAGATCCAGTTCCCACGAGTGCTCCTGAATTCGGTCCTTGTTACCGTATTCAGCCTCATCGGCCTTGTACTCATGGGGTCCGCTGCGGCATGGAAGCTCGTCCGGGTCCCTTCCCGGCTGAGCCGGATAATCTTCCTGTCATTCGTGGTCGCAATGGTTATTCCGTTCCAGTCTGTCATGATTCCGTTGATGAAGGTATCGAGCCTGCTCGGTCTTCTCGACAGCAGGTTGGGAATTGTCCTCATGTATTTCGGTTTCGGCATGCCATTTACGGTTTTCCTGTTTCACGGATTCGTTAAATCGGTGCCCCGCGAGCTCGAGGAGGCATCCATCATCGATGGCGCCGGGAATATTCGGATCTACCGCAGTGTCGTTCTTCCGCTCCTTCAGCCAATGATTGTCACCGTGATTATTCTGCAGACCCTCTGGATCTGGAACGACTTCCTGCTTCCGCTCCTGGTGCTTTCCAGGCGTCATCTCAGGACCATTCCGCTGGCAATCTACAGTTTCTTTGGGACCTACTCAAACCAGTGGGACAAGGCGCTCGCAACGCTCGTAATGGGCATGGTGCCAATCGTGGTATTCTTCCTTGCTCTTCAGCGGTACATCATCAAGGGAATAACGGCAGGTTCGTTGAAGGGGTAGCTGCCGCCGCCTCCTGAAGTCCCCGATCTGATTGCTCACGTCCGGGTCAGGCTGAAGGTATCCTGGAAGAGCTGTTTCGTGTACGGGTGTTCCGGGTTTTTGAGCACAAAGTCCACCGGCCCGCTCTCTACAATCTGCCCGTCCTTCATAATGAGAAGCCGATCGCTCACGTAGGCAGCAAGACTTATGTCGTGGGTAATGAACACAATGGTCGGCTTGTACGAATCGTGCAGATCCAGCAGCACGTTCAGCACCGTAGCGCGGGAAGAAGCGTCTATCATGGTGGTGGGCTCATCCGCCAGAAGCAGCCGGGGGCGCAACATGATAGCGCGAGCAATCATTACCCGCTGTCGCTGCCCGCCTGAGAGCTGGTGCGGGACCTTGCTTATTACGTCATCCGGGTCGAGCTTTACGTCTATAAGCGCCTGACGCACCATGGCAGTACGCTCTTCTTTCGTCAGCGGTTTTTCGCTCAGTCGGAGCGCTTTGTAGAGAACCCGGCCCACTGTGAAGAATTGGTTGAAGGAAGCGAACGGATCCTGGAAGATTGCCTGCACTTTTCGCCAGTACGCACGGTGTGCCGTTACGCCCCTCAGGCGTGTCACGTCGTGTCCGTTGTAGCGGATTGTGCCTGCGGTGGAAGGGAGCAGGCCGAGCAGAAGCCGGGCCAGCGTCGATTTGCCGCTCCCGCTTTCGCCTACTATGGAAATGATCTCGCCGGGAGCAAACTTCAGCGATACGTTGTCCACCGCACGAACTGCGGTCTCTCCGCTTCCAAAGTAGCGCGACAACCCTTCCGTTTCGATAAGGGGAGTCTCGGCAACGTGGGTGTCAGCGCTCATCTGTATCTCCTCCGGATTTCGGTGCAACGAGGTTCCTGGACACCCACCAGCAGGCCGCATCGTGGTCTGCGGCAGAATGAACCAGGGGTGGAATGAGCTTCGAGCACTCATCCATGGCAAGCGGGCACCGGGGATGAAATCTGCATCCGGGCGGCGGAGAGGCCAGGTCCGGCGGTGCGCCCTCGAAGTCCGGTATCCGCTCCTTGCGGGTCGTGGACTCCATGACAATGGTCGCTTTCATGAGCGCCTGCGTGTACGGATGCGTCGGTCGGAAGATGAGATCATCCGCCGGTCCGATTTCCGCGAGCTGACCTGCATACATGATCATAATGCGGTCTGCGATGTGGCGAAGTACCGGCAGCTCGTGGGTTACAAACACAATGCTGCCGATAATGCCTTCGTCCAGAAGCTTGCGCAACAGCGTCAAGAGCGCCCGCTGAGAGCTGACGTCCAGGGCCGAGGTCGGTTCGTCCGCAATAAGCACCTTCGGATCCAGTAGCGTGGAAATTACCGCAACGACGCGCTGCTTCATGCCGCCGGATAGCTGGTGGGGATATGCATCCAGAACCCTCTCCGGCAGCCCAAGCTGTATGATCCGTGACCGAGCCCGTTCCCGGGCCTCCTCTTTCGTGATATACGGAATGTGGGACTGAAGTACATCGAAGACGAAATTCCGCACCTTCTGCGTCGGATTCAGAGAGTTCATGGCTCCCTGCGGTAGAAGCGAAACCAGCGTTCCGCGAAGCTCGTTTGGAACTTCTTCCGCCGAGGAGATGCCGATTTCCCTGCCGTCTATGCTGAGGCTGCCGTTCTGCACGGTCAGCGGCGGGCGAATGGTCAGGGAGAGCACGCCGGCAAGCGTGGATTTTCCGCATCCCGATTCGCCTGCGATACCCAGCACCTCTCCCTGCCGGAGGGAGAGTGTTACATCATCCACCGCCCTTGTCCATCCGCCTTCCGGTCGTCGGTAGTAGGCAACCAGGTTTCGCGCAGTCAACACCTCGGTCACGCTGTCTGCCTCCTGTTCAGGAGTCTCGGGTTGTACAGTTCATCCAAACTCGAGTTCAGGAGCAGCAAGCCGAAAGAGGCAATGGCAAGCAGGATAGTTGGCGGTACAAATACCCACCATACTCCCTGTCGCACGGCCTCCCAGAGAAGCGCCCATTGCAGGAGTATTCCCAGCGAGATTGAATTGGATGGTCCGAGTCCGAGAAGGCTCAAACCTGCTTCGGTCAGTATTGCAGTTGCGAGTTGAAGGCTAAACGCCATTCCCACGTAGGACAGCAGGTACGGAAGGATATCCGTCATGATGATCGATCCGTTCCGTGCGCCCGAGAGACGAGCAATGTCTATGTGCTCCCGTTGTCGGAGGCTGCTCGTTTGCGCCGCAACGGCTCGGGCCGTCCATGGCCAACTCGTTAAGCCTATTATTATTCCCATTACAAATGTGGAACGCGTTCCCAGCGCTACAGAAAGCAGAATCAGAATGATGATGGCCGGTATGGCGAGCACAATATTGGTGAAGCCCATGAGCAGCTCGGCAAACACACCGCCGTAGAATCCGGCTGTTGTTCCGACTATCACGCCAACGATAATTGCGATGATACCTGCGACCACGCCGATTTCGAGCGAAGTGCGGGTTCCGTACATAAGAAGCGTGAGCTCGTTGCGTCCAAAGTTGTCGGTTCCAAGCGGAAGCTTTCCGGATGGCGGCTGGTACGGACCTCCCACGGTGGCTCCGGGATCCTGCCCCATGATGACCGGACCGAGCAGCGCGAAACAGACCACCAGTACCACCAGAACGACGCTGCTGATGAATCGTGAGTTACTCATGGCCAGGGCCATGAATCTATTCTTTGCTGCCATTTTATCGTTCTCCCCTCTGAGAGGCGCGAATCCGCGGGTCTATGTATCCGTAGGCAATGTCGACCAGGAAGTTGGCCAGGAGAACGCCCACTACTATATAGAGGGTAATTCCCTGAATGAGGGGATAGTCGTTCGCCGTAATTGCGTTGAAGAGCAGGGTACCGACTCCGGGGTAGGAGAACACTATCTCGGTAATGAGCGCGCCACCGACCATAGTCCCAAGCGCAATGGAAAGGCCGCTGATCTGGGGAAGCATGGCATTTCGGAAGACAAATCCCATGATTTTTCGCTCCTTGACTCCAAGGCCAACCGAGTAGTTCACGTAATCGGACCCGAGTTCATAGATCGCCATTGAACGCATGCCCACGGCCTGGCCGCCTATGGCAATAAGAATGAGCGACAGAAACGGCAGCGTGTAGTGCGCTATTGCGTCGCCGATGAAGCGCAGGGTGAATGCCGGATTCATGCCGAAGGAGTAGCCGCCGCCGGCGGGCAGAATGGGCATGACAACCGCAAACAGATAGAGAAGAATAATGGCGAACGCGTAGTAAGGAATGCTTGAGAGCGCCAGAGAGGACACGAAAAAAGTCCGGTCGAACATCCCGCGCTTGTATGCTGCCAGGGCTCCCAGCCCGTTTCCTATGAGCCAACCCAGAATTATGGCCGGGATCTGAAGCGCCAGCGTCCAGGGAAGCGCCTGGGCAATCAACGTGGTTACGTCGGCCGGGTACAACGAAAACGACTTCCCGAGGTTTCCGCGGAAAATTTCGCCGAGATACGCCAGGAACTGGCCAAACAGCGGTTTGTCCAGACCAAACTGCTTGATGAACGTGGCATACATTTTCGATGCGTTGGTTCCCTGGCCGGTGCCGCGGAGAAACTGCGAAACAAGCAGATCCACCGGATTTCCAGGTATGAGCCGCGGGAGGAAGAAGTTCAGAGTAACTGCAATGGCGAGTGCCAGCAGATACCACAGAATTTTGTTCAACAGGTAACGCCTGAGCGAGTTTTGCACCGGTTATTCCCTCTTGGATCTGCGGAGACAGATCGGGGGAGGTTTCCCTCCCCCGAATTGACTAGTTGCTAACCGGGTGGACGTGCCGCAGAATCGAAATATCCCACAGCGGCTGAGAATCCATCGGATTGGCCGCCGTCGGGAAACCGGTCCAGTGGGTCGTATTGAACTCATAGAAGTCCAACGCACGATACATGAGCGGAATTGCCGGGACGTTCTGCATAAACATCTTGTCCATCTCGGCATAGAGCTGTTTCTTTTCCGCTTCCGTGGTAGCAACAGCGGCCTTGGCCAGGAGCGTCTCAAACTGCGGGCTGCTGAAGCGGCCATAGTCCCAGTAGGCGGTCTTGCCCTCGGCCGGAACGCCCTTCGAGTCCATGACGTTCTGGAATCGCAGCCACGGGCTCGCCGGACCCACGCCCGCAACGTACCACAGTGCGAGGTCGAAATTGCCGGTCTGCACATTGCTGGTCACGATTGGCGCCTGCGGAAACTTGGCGTTGATCTGTATCCCAGCAGCTTTTGCGCTTTGCGAAACCACCTGCAGGGCGGCCATCCAGTCGGTCCAGCCATAGGGGGTTTCGGCAGTGAAGCTCATCTTTGTGCCGTCAGGAAGGACGTAGATGCCGTCGGAACCTTTGGTCGCATGCAGCTGGTTCTGGAGTATGTCGATAGCTTTCTGCGGATCGTATTTCCAGCCGTACTGCTCAACATTCTGCTTGTCGAAGTACTTCGACTCTACTCCGGTCGGGATAATTACGCTGGATTCCGCGGTCTGCGAATAGCCGGTGACCGCAACCTTCGGGATGAGCGGGTAGTTGATCGCGTAGGCAATGGCCTTTCGCACCAGGACGTTGTTCAATCCGGGTTTCTTGGTGTTCAGGAACAGAAATGGGATCGAGCCTGGCACGTAGTAGGGGCGCTTGTTGTACCAGGTCGCGACATTCTTCATATTGAAGACATTCGGAATAAACTGCTGAGACCAGTCGAGTTGGCCCTGCTTGAGAGCCAGGTTGCCGTCGTCGTTGCTCTTGAAGATCGGGTGCACAAGGTACTTCGGAGTCGGATCGCCATAAATTGATGAGCCCCAGTAGTCACCCGTCTGTTCCAGGACAATCTGCTGTGCCGAGTGGCTCTTGACCTTATACGGACCCGAACCGACCGGATCGAAGTTGGTCGCCTGAAGCAGCGCGGATTGTCCCTTTGCCGCAATCGGTCCCCAGATATGCTGGGGTAGGATGTACACGTAAGCAATGTACTGAAGCACAAAACCCCGGTTTGCTTTCTTGAGATCGATCTGCACTGTCTGGTCGTTCGGCGCCGTTACACTGGAAACGTAGTCCCAGAACGTGCTGTAGCCAAGGGAGAACTTTTTTGCAAGATCGAAAGTGAATACGACATCTTTGGCCGTAAGAGGTGTGCCATCCTGCCATTTTGTTCCCGGTTGGAGATGGATAGTAAGCTGAGTGTCGGAAGTCCAGTCCATGGACTTGCCGAGAAGTGGCTTATAGGTGCCGTTGAGAATATTGTAGATGAACAGGGTTTCATAAACATACCCGTCCGCCTGAATATTCGACCCGCCGTTGCCTCCCATTGGCCAGGCGGGGTTCGAGCTGATAGGGTTGAAGTTGGTCGGCGGGCCCCACTGAAATCCGCCAATGTAAAGCGTTTCGTTCCGCGGCAGGCTCTGTCCTGATGCCGCAGCTGCCTGTTTGGTGGTGCCTTGTTCCTTCGAACCGTTCGCCCATGCGGTGAGCGGAAGCAGAAGGATCAAAGCTGCAAAGATAGTCGCAAGGCGACAGACAATCGTGCGCATAATTTCCCGACCTCCTATGGTAGGTATGTAAAAGATCGATCGTAGTTCATCTCGATCGGCCACTGCCGGTCGGCGCGAGCTAAGGCTTCCGTGGAAACCCGGCCCCCGCAGCTGCGATCGCATTCGCGTTTACGCAATTAAAGTGTACCCCCTGTTTTTTTGAGTTGTCAACAAAAAATGGCACACGTGTGTTATTTTAAAAACACTCTTGCTTGACAGTTGGGGAAGTTAGGGCCTACAGTCCTCTTGGGTCATTGTCCAAATGAAAGCAGAGTCTGCTCGCAAAAAAAAGACACGCTCTCAGTCGGCTCCCCGCCGGATGGTATACCAGACCGAGGAGACACGGGAGAATATTCTGGCCATTGCAGAAAAGCTCTTTAACCGGAATGGACTATTCGAGACCCAGATGACGGATGTCGCGGACGCGGCCGGAGTGAGTCGTACAACGCTCTACCGCTATTTCCAGGACAAGCTGGATCTGTCCATGGAAATTCTGGACAGAGTGGTAAATGATCTGGAATGTCGTGCGCCGAGAGACTACCTCACAGCCGGCGCGTGCGGTATTGAAAGACTCGAAGCGTATCTGCGGTCGCGCTGGCTTTCCACGAAGTTCAACCGGCACCTCCGTTTTTTTGCCGAGTTCGATGCGTATTTTTCCGGCCCCCGCCTTCGGGTGGAATTCAAAGGAAAGCTGGACAGGGTCCTTCGGGATCACCCTCTGGACGATCTTCGTTGGATTGTCGAGGAAGGAATGCGCGACGGTTCCATCCGGCAAGACATAGATGCCGAGCTTGCCACGGTAACAATATTCAATGCTGTTCGTGGATTGTATCAAAGGATACTGTTGCGTGGAAAGGTGCTGGTCGAGGTCAAACGAAAGCATCTGGGCGAGATGACCAAAGAGCACATCCGCTACCTTATAGACGGACTTCGTCCGCGTGATGGCAGCAATAGTCGAAACGAAGCAGGCCGGAGCCTGGGACAATCAGCCTCGTGAATGAGAAAGGCTTCGGAATCCCGGGGAGAAATATACCAGAATTGAAGATTCATCGGAGGGAAGTATGGAGAGAAATCTCAGTGAGATCGTTCGGAAGATGACGCTCGAGGAAAAGGCCTCTCTTTGCTCGGGTAAGGATTTCTGGTACACCAAGGACGTGAAGCGTGCAGGAGTCCCGTCCATCATGATGACGGACGGACCGCATGGATTGCGCAAGCAGGCGGGTGACCCGGATGGCCTCGGACTTCTGGGCACTCCGGCAACCTGTTTCCCTGCAGGATGCGCTCTTGCCGCAAGCTGGGACCGGGAGTTGATAGAAGAGGTCGGGCGCACGATTGCCGCAGAGGCGCAGGCGGAAAATGTGGCAATCGTTCTCGGGCCCGCAGTCAACATCAAGCGCAGCCCGCTTTGCGGGAGGAACTTCGAGTATCTTTCCGAAGATCCTTTGCTTACCGGAGAACTCGCCGCGCACCATATTCGCGGCCTGCAGTCAGAACAGGTCGGAGCCTCTATCAAGCACTTTGCGGCAAATAACCAGGAACGTCTGCGAATGACAATAGACGCCGTGGTGGACGAGCGAACATTGCGGGAAATCTATCTTGCCGGGTTTGAGATTGCAGTGAAGGCCAGTCAGCCCTGGACGGTCATGTGCGCATACAACCGTCTGAACGGCGAATACTGTGCGGAAAACCGGTGGCTTCTGACAACGGTGCTGAAGGAGGAGTGGGGGCATACCGGCATTGTGGTAACGGATTGGGGGGCATGTAACGACCGGGTTGCCGGCCTGGAAGCGGGTCAGGAGCTGGAAATGCCCGGCAATGGCGGATTGAACGACAGAGAGATAGTCCGGGCCGTCGAAAGCGGAAGCCTGGATGTTGCGGTTCTGGATCGGGCGGTGGAACGCATTCTGGATGTGACCTTTCGGGGCGTTGACGGCGCGAGGGAAGGGGCAACGGCAGACCTTGCGGCCCATCACCGTACAGCCCGTATGGCCGGCACCGAATGCATGGTTCTTCTGAAGAACGACGGGCCTATCCTTCCGCTCGCAAAGCGGGGGAAGGTGGCATTTGTTGGCGAGTTTGCACGCACGCCGCGGTACCAGGGAGGAGGCAGCTCTCACATCACCCCGAGCCGGATGGACAGCGCAGTGGAAGAGGCGCAGAAAGTCGTGGGACATGATGCAGAGATACTCTTCGCATCCGGCTACTCTCTCAAGAGCTCGGCTCCTGACCAGAAGCTCGTCGCCGAAGCGGCGAAAATTGCCGCGGATGCGGACGTGGCCGTGGTATTTATCGGCCTCACCGATGCCTTCGAATCTGAGGGGTTCGATCGCGAGCACATGCGTATACCGGAGAATCACACTGCGCTTCTTGAAGCTGTTCTTGCCGTCCAGGAGAACGTTGTTGTTGTGCTCAGCAACGGATCCCCCATTGAAATGCCGTGGGTCGATAGACCGAAAGCAATTCTCGAAAGTTATCTTGGTGGACAAGCGTGGGGTGGGGCGGTTGCCGACGTTCTCTTCGGCGAGGCTAATCCGTCTGGCAAGCTGCCGGAAACTTTTCCGCTCCGTCTCGAGGATAACCCGTCCTACCTGAGCTTTCCTGGTGACGGTCGGACTGTCGAGTACCGGGAGGGGGTATTCGTCGGATATCGGTACTACGACAAGAAGGCCATTCGCCCGCTCTTTCCTTTCGGCCACGGGCTTTCCTACACACGTTTCAGCTACGCGGATCTCACTCTGGGAACGCGGACCATCCGGGATACGGATGAGCTTTCAGTCTCGGTCCGCATTACCAATGACGGTAATGTGGCAGGCAAGGAGGTCGTACAGCTGTATGTGGCAGACGCACAGAGCAGCGTGCCGCGACCGGTGCGCGAACTGAAGGGATTCCAGAAAGTCAGCCTGGACGCCGGGGAGTCCACGGTCATACACTTTACGCTGACCAGGCGCTCGTTCGCATACTGGAGTCGAAACGATGGAGACTGGGTCGTGGAGAGCGGAGAGTTCAGAATCGATGTCGGCGCTTCGAGCAGAGATATCCGTCTGACAGACACTGTCCAGGTGGAATCCAGCACCAGGAGAGCCACGCACTTTCACCTGAACTCTACCGTCCGGGACCTCGAGGAACACCCCGTCGGAAAAGCAATTGCAGAGCAGTTTCAGTCCGGCTTTCTGGCGAGCTTGAACAACGCCGACCCGGATTCTACCGAAGCGCTCATGTTCCGGGCAATGGTCCAGGAGATGCCGCTTCGCAATATTGTGCGTATGGGGAGCGGTCAGGTCACGCCGGAAGCAATGGACAGGATTCTCGAGCAGCTGAATGCAACCTGAGCATCGCTTCCAGCTCCCGGACATGTAGTCCATTCAAAGGAGGATCAGGGATGGCGACAATGAAGGTGAAACGCGGCGAAATCGCCGGCAGGCTGTTCCCCGGGGGAATACCGAAGCTGTGGTGTCCGCCACTCACGCATTTTGCGAATGACGGCACGATCGATGAGGGACGGATGGCTTCGCATCTCAAATTCCTTGCACCGTGGGTACACGGACTGCTCGTGCCCGGGACGACCGGAGAGGGGTGGGAACTTACCGATTCTGAATCTTCCCGGCTGATCCGCATTGCGGGACTGTTGGCGCAGCCGCTCGGTATGAAGCTTCTTATCGGCATCTTGAAACCGTCCGCAGACGCGATGGTTCAGGCGGTCGGTCGGGTTATGAAAGAGGTCGGTATTACACTGAGAAGTGATACTCTGTTGGACACTCTTTCGGAGAAGGGCATTGCGGGGTTCACCTTCTGCGCTCCGCGTGGAACTGATCTTACGCAGAAGCAGATCGAAGAGGCGCTCCGAACGGTGCTCGATCTCGGCCTTCCCAGCGCGCTCTATCAGATTCCCCAGGTGACCGGCAGCGAGGTGGCTCCGGACACCGCGTACGCGCTCGGTTCGAGTTACGAAAACCTCCTGTTCGTGAAGGATTCCAGCGGTGATGATCGTATCTTGAGCGCGGACGGTGACCGGCGTGGAGTATTCTTCCTTCGTGGTGCCGAGGGCGACTATTACGAGTGGTGTCGCGGACGTGAGAAACCCTACGACGGATTTCTGCTCAGCACCGCGAACTGCTTTCCCGAACAGCTTTCACGGATCCTGTCGCCGGAGGTTGCTCCGGCCGCGGCGGCATCTCTGTCCCGCGCAATTACCGAGATCGTTAATGAATCTTTCCATATCGTCAGCGGATTCGCGGAAGGAAATCAGTTTACGAACGCCAATAAGGCGATAGATCACTTCAACGCATACGGCGCTGCTGCAGGCGAAGTGACCGGTCCACGTCTTCATGGCGGGGCGGTCATCCCGAAGGATATCATTCTTGGTGTCGGGAAAATCCTCGAACGTCACGGAATGCTTCCGAAATCCGGCTATCTGCAGGATGTCTGAAGAGAAGGGAGGAAGAACGGCGCAGATCTCAATTCTGCGTGCGTGTCCGCGTTGAAGAGTGGGGAGCTCAACCGGAATCTACACGAATGCTTCTGAGCGGATCCGGAGTTCTGGAAAGCCCAGATCAATGAGATTGTCCACCACCGAGTCGATCATACCCGGCGGGCCGCAGACCCGCGCGCATGTCTCCGAATCTGCCATCCGGTCGCCAAGAAGATCGGCAAGGTCCGCCCGCGCAAGCCGCGGTTCCGACTCCGTGAATCGCGTGGTAAGAACACTCCTGTAGCGGTCAAGGCGGTACACGCGGTCCGGCCGTCGGGCACTCAGCAGAAACCGGCATCTACCTTCCGGAAAACAGCGCCTGAAGTGTGCATGGATGGAAAGAAGCGGCGTAACGCCTGCGCCACCTCCGATGAGAATGAGCGAACCACCCATATCCGGAGTCCAGACAAACGCTTCCCCAAGCGGACCCCGGATTTCCAGACCGTCGCCTGGCCGGCAGCGGGCAAGCCGCGGCGATAGAAATCCCTTTGGAAGAAGCTGGACCCCGAACTCGAGCGGCGCCGGTGCCCCGGGCGAAGAAACAACCGAGTACTTCCTCCCGAGTTCCTCCCCGGGAAAGCGGATCTCGTAGTGCTGGCCGGCGCGGTGCGGAACGGCAACACCGGGTTCGATGAGGAGGGAGATCATGTCTGCCGCGGCGGCCTCCACCGAAACAACACGCGCAGAGCGCCACTCGGCAATTGTCACTCGATTACCTCGACCTCATCCCCGACACGGATGTTCCCGAGGGACTCATGAAGCAGGTGTCGCCCGAAGAGTACACCCTTTGCCCCCGTGCGGTATGTGCCGAGTGTCTCCAGCGGTTCAATGCCTTTGACGCCCGTCTCCTGGTCTATGGTCGTTATCTCGCAGCGAACGCAGCTTTTCACAACCTGCATGAGCACCCCGCCAACTCGGATACGCTTCCATGCATCCTCCTGAAACGCATTGCCGCCGGAGACCACCAGGTTTGGCCGAAAGCGATCCATTGGTACCGGCTCATCGAGCCTGCGGTTGAGGTCTGCAAGCGACGCCTCGCTGATGAGGAGAAATGGCATTGAATCCGCAAAACGGAGCGACGCATCTTCGCCTGAATAGTACTTCGGCTTGATCCGTCGTCTGAACCCTGCGTGCATTCGCACAAGCCGGCAGGGCCGACCGAGGTATTCGCTGAAAAGTTCCGCGGCAGCGGACCCCTGATCCACCCCATTGCAGGGCTGTTCCCACACCTCGACCGGCACAGAATGACCGTCGTCCACCGCAGTGACTTCTATGGAGTCCCGCCCCGGAACGGAGAGCCGGATGCCGGCCTCGGTTACCTCAGTTCGAATCAGCGCAAGCATCGGGTGCTGGCGCTGGGTAATGAACACACCGTCTTCGCCCACAATCATCCAGCTCCGATCATCCCGGAATCCGGTCTCCACGACCTCCGCATCTTCAACGGAATTGCCCGCAAGCGATTTGACCGGATATATGGTAATTGCAGAAATCTTCAGTCCCATGGCTGCCCCCCGCGTTATGCCCGAGAGTGTATCAAAGAACGGCTGACACGTCCTGTCCGTATCCGGTCGCCGGGCAGGACGTGTCTTTACTCTATCCGGTAACCCGGGTGGCTTCGGCCTGCGCGCGCATGCAGAGCTCAGCTGCCTTGAAGGTGTGATCCTGCGGCATCGCGAAATCGGTATTGTTCAGGCAGTCGAGGATGAGCTCGCCGAAGTAGGGGAAACCGACCTTGCCGTGGACCGGGATGTGCTGCTCGGTCGAGCCGGTAACGAGGTACACCTGATCGCCGTTTGGATCCCTGCCCACATCGATATACTTCCTGAGCTCGATGTACCCATCGGTTCCCAGGATGAAGGTACGCCCATCACCCCAGGTGCCGAGGCCATCAGGGGTGAACCAGTCGACCCGGAAGTAGTTGGTTGCGCCATTATCTGCGGTGAGCGTCGCGTCGCCGAAGTCGTCGAGCCCGGGATACTCAGGGTGATGATAGTTGGCGACCCGGCTCGAGACCACACGTGCATCCTTTGCTCCGGCAAACGCCAGGAATTGCTCGATCTGGTGACTGCCGATATCGGTAAGAATCCCGCCGTACCGTTCCCGTTCGAAAAACCATGCAGGACGCGACGGGATGTTGAGCCGGTGCGGACCGAGTCCGATGACCTGGAGCACCCGCCCGATGACCCCATCGCGGATGAGAGCCCCGGCGTGGACAGCCGACTCGTTCTGGACCCGCTCGCTGTAGCATACCGCCCACTTCAGTCCTGTCTCGTGGACTTTTGCCTTCGCGTCATCGAGCTGTTTCTGCGTGGTAAACGGGGGCTTGTCTGCCATGTAATGCTTGCCCGCGTTCATTGCCCGAATGCCGACTGCGCATCTGTCCGCCGGAACCGCCGCGCTTGCTACCATCTGAACTCGTCCATCCTGCAGCACCTCATCCTCGGCGCGGGCAATCCGAACCGAGGGGAACTTCTTCTTGAACGCGTCGCACTTTGCAGGATCCGGATCGTAGACCCAGAGGATGTCGGCTCCCGCATCAACGAGACCCTGGCTCATCCCGTAAATGTGGCCATGGTCCAGTCCGATAGCGGCAAAACCGAACTGTCCCGGCTTTACCACCGGATTCGGTATACCTTCGGGCGCGTAGTTCATTCCATCTGCCTTTCCCATCTGCTACTCCTTCTGTTCGATCATCGTGACGCATGCGCGCATGTATCCAATCGCATATGCCATCCCCGCGTGCCACGGCGCACCGCAGCTTACAAGCGGTGTGTGATCCGGGATGAGGAGGCCTTCGTAGTTGTTCCGGTGGAGGATGCCGATGATGCGAGGAATGTCGATATCGCCTTCGTCTATGAAGTCCTCGTCATAGTAGGGCATTCTCCCGCGGATGTTCCGCAGATGCACGTAGGCAATGCGTTTCTGTCTGCTGTAGGTTTCGGTTGCCTCGTATACATCTCCGTCCGCCATTTCGGCCACGCTCCCAACGCAGAACTCCAGGGCGTTTGCACGGCTCGGCTCGAGATCTATGAGTTTCTGGTACAGATCAGGGCGATATACGAGACGCGGTGTGCCCCGAACCGAAGGGGCGGGAGGATCGTCCGGGTGAGCGGCAAGACGCACGTTGTTCTCCTCTGCGATTGGGACCAGCTCGGCAAGGAAGTAGGCAAGCCGCTGCCAGAGTTCTTCCGGGGTGACAGGAGCGAGCGTTCCCCGCGGTGCGTCCGTGTCGTACACCATGTTCCACACCATGCCAAGTGGCAGTGGAGTCTGGTCGACCTCATGCACACTGACCGAATCCGCACCACCGCGGGCAGACGGACCGGAGAGGCGGCTTGCAACTCCCGCGATGCTGAAGTTGTATCCCATTATCGGGATGCCGGCTTTCCCGATGTTTCGGATGAGCTGCTTGAGCCCTTCCACCTGCTTCTGTTTTTTCGGACCATCAAGCAGAACATCGTACCAGAAGGCAGGATCGAAGTTCTCTATGGCCTCAAGCTTCAGACCCTCCGCCTCGATATCACGACGGATGGCGCGAAGCTCATCCACGGTCCAGATTGCGTCCGGGTTGCCTGCTACGCCCCATCCGCCGTCCGTTGCGCCGACAGGTTGATTGTCGCTTACTGCACCGCCAGTCGGCTTGCGGTAGTAGTCCACCAGGTGAATAACCAGATGACTGCAGCCGATCTGCCGCGCGTAGCGGTAGTTCTCCTGTGTCAACATGTGTCGATACAGGCCAATTCCAAGATTCATTCGTTCTCCTCCGTTAGAACCCGATGCTTGCCCCGCCGTCGACCGGCAGAATGGCCCCGGTAATAAAGCGCGCCGCGTCCGAAGCAAGGAAGACCGATGCGTACGCGATCTCCTCGGTCCGTCCGAGTCTTCCCGCGGGGGTGCGGGAGAGAACTTTTTCGAGCCTCAGCGGGTCGTCCGAAAATGCCTTTTGCGACATCGCGGTGTCGATCCATCCCGGTGCAATTCCGTTAACCGTTACGCCGTGCGGTGAAAGCTCGGTGGCGAGTTCTCGCACCAGACCTCCAAGCGCCGATTTCGCGGCGGTGTACGCTGAGACGAGCGGTATCCCAAAGAGCGACGCCATCGAGAGGATCATAATTACCGACCCGCTCCCGCGCTCGACCATCCCGCCGCCACACTCACGGGTAATTGCGAAAACCGCCTGAAGGTCCGTCAGGAGAACGCGGGCAAAATCTTCGTCGCCCGTTTCGAGGGCTGATCGCTTCATATTGACTCCCGCGTTGTTCACAAGGATGTCGATTGGTCCCTGCTCCTGTTCGACGCGCTGCACGAACTCCGGTATCTGTGAGAGATTGTTCAAGTCCTGAACAAAAAGGGTGGTGCCGTTGCCGATAGCGGCTGCCGCCCGTTCGAGGACGTCGCGGCGGCGTCCGCAAATGGTCACTTCGGCACCGGCCGCGGCCATTTCCGTTGCAATTGAAAGGCCGATGCCTGTTCCGCCGCCGGTAATCAACGCTCGACGCTGCGAGAGCGTGTAAAGTGCATCCATACCTGTGTTTTACCCCCGGACTGGACCTGCCGTCAATGAACATCCATTAGGCAACACCTAAAGAAATAACAAGAATGGTCAATGGCATTACATTGTCGATTCACCGATTCGACCACAACAATGGTCATATGAGGAGAGAATACGCATGGTCAAGGTAGCAATTCTGGGCACAGGCAACATCGCCGCGGCGCACATCAGGGGATATCTCACTTTTCCCGAACGCTGCAGGATAATCGCGCTTGTAGATATCGAAACCGAGAAGGCACACAGCCGCAACAAGGAGTTCGGACTGAACGCTGCGGTATATCCGGACATCGACGCTTTGCTCGCGAACGAGAAGGTGGACATGGTCTCCATCTGCACTCCGCCGTTTACCCATCGAGACCTGACGGTGCGGAGTATGAAAGCGGGAGTTCACGTCCTGTGCGAGAAACCGATGGCCTCGTCGCTCGAAGAGTGCGACGATATGCTCGAAGCTCAGAAAGCCTCAGGAGCCCTCCTCTCCGTGGTAACCAACAACCGGTTTCTGACTCCGGTTATGGCACTCAGAAAGGTCCTGGAGTCGGCGCTCGCGGGGCGCGTTCTTCAGGCAACGGTAAACTCCTACTGGTGGCGCGGTTTCGTGTACTACGATCTGTGGTGGCGTGGTACCTGGGAGAAAGAGGGGGGAGGCTGCACGCTGAATCACGGCGTGCACCATATGGACCTTTTCCAGTGGCTCATGGGCACTCCTTCGTCCGTGTCGTCCACCATTTCCAACCTGGCACATTCAAATGCCGAGGTGGAAGATTACTCTATTTCCGTATTTAAATTCCCGGATAACCGTGTTGGGGTCGTATCGGCTTCCGTAGTGCACCACGGCGAGGAGCAGGAGTTGATCTTCCAGTGCGAGAAGGCACGCATCTCCTTTCCATGGAAGGTGTATGCATCAACATCAAAGCCGAACGGCTTTCCGGTGAGAAACAGCGAGCTCGAGGATCAACTGACTGCAGTCTACGAGTCGGTGCCTGAACTCCGTCACGAAGCTCATATTGGACAAATTGATAACTTCCTGTCGGCTGTTGAAGGAAACGGAACGATTCTTTCGGACGGGGTCGAAGGCAGGAAAACCCTTGAGCTGATCTCTGCGGTCTATCAGTCCGGCACTACCGGAAAGGAAGTAGCGCTGCCGCTTACGCCCGATCAGCCCTTCTACACCCGTGATGGAATTCTATCGAACGCAATTCACTTTTATGAGCGGTCCGAACGGAAACAATGAAAGAATTTACAAGAGAGCAGGATAATCTGACATATACGGTTTGAAATTTCGGAGCCTATACTTGAACAGCAGATCAAACGTACAGGAGGTTTCAATGCAAAAGACAGCAATTGTCGGTATTTTGTTTTTCGCTGCCGCCGTCTTCTCGTTTGCGGGAGGACAGTCGGAGAGCGCCGCATCCACGGCAAATCAGGTAACGACGGTTCAGTACGCATTCTGGGGCAATCCGGTAGCAATTGGAGTCGAGGATGACATAATCAAGGCGTTTCAGGCGAAGGATCCATCAGTAAAAATCGATCCGGTGGTGTCTGGCTACGATGAGTATCACACCAAGCTTCTCACGCTCATTGCGGGCGGTGCAGCACCGGATGTCATGCGAATCGACTCGTATTTCTTTGCAGACTTTCTGAAGGCGGGCGCGCTTCGGGAAATGTCCGATCTTATCAAGAAGGCAAACATCAACCTGAAGAGCTACTATCCGGAAGGGATTGAGGAAAACTCTCACGATGGGAAGATCTATGGTCTCCCGTGGGGCACCGCTCCTCTCTACATGCTGGTGAACCTGAAGATGCTGCGCGCAGAGGGGATTCCTCTTCCGCCCATGAACTGGAACTGGAATGACTTTGCCTCACTCGTAAAGAAGATGACGAAGGGGAGCGGACCCGAGAAGCAATATGGCTTCGCAATTCCGCTGCAGAATATCTCTTCAATCCTTCCTTTCGTCTGGGAGAACGGCGGCGGACTGTTTGATGCAAGCCGCAAGACCTTCACCCTCGACAAACCGGCCGCGTACGAGGCGCTGCAGAAGCTTGCCGATTTGTTCAAGGCGGGCGATATGCCGCAGGATTCCCTGAACGCTTCCGGTGATGTCCTTGCGCGGTGGTTTGTGAACGATAAGCTTGCCATGTACCAGGGTGCGGCTTCGGACATTCTCAACCTGCAGAAGGTACCGGGCACAGAGTTCGAAGCAATAGCGATGCCGAACGGCAAGATCAAACGAACAACGGTTTACAAGTCCAACATCGTGGGCATCAGCAAGGACACAAAGCACCTTGCGCAGGCGTGGACCTTCCTCCAGTTTCTCCGAGGACCGAGTGGAGAGGGTGAGGCTCTGTACATGAAGGCTCACCGTATTCCTCCTACAATCGATGATCCGAAGTACTGGGCGATGTACGCCGATCCGAACAAGTACCCGAAGCTGATAGCAAAAAACACGACTGAGATATCCGACACCTATGGACGACTGTTGCCGCTCCGTGCCGGATGGCTCGAAGTCCAGCAGATGCTGACTCCGGCCCTTCAGAGCGTGTTCCTTGGACAGACGAGTGCAGAGGCTGCAATGAAGGCGATTGCGCCGAAGATACAGGCGGTCCTGGACAGGGCAGGCACAAAGTAATCTGATGTACGTTCGGGGCCTCGGCCCCGAATGGTCAGCCCGTGGACATTCAACGGAGTACGCCATGATCAGATCGCTCACGGCCCGCGAGCGTAAAGACGCAACCGCAGCAGTCATATTCCTCTTGCCGAACCTTGTCGGTTTTTTCGCATTCATGGTCGGCCCGACAATTGGTTCAATTGCCATCAGTTTTTCGAACTGGAGTCTGCTGAACGCGCCCACGTTTGCCGGGCTTCAGAACTACGCGGACCTCCTCAAGGACTCGGTCTTCTGGCAGACCCTCGGGAACACAGCATATTACGTGTTCATCAAGGTTCCGCTCAACATGTTCCTTTCTCTCGTGCTTGCTTCGTTACTGAATCAGGAAATTCACGGTCGCAATGCACTCAGGACCATATTTTTTCTTCCCATGGTCGCCTCCTCGGTATCGGTCGCGCTCATCTGGCAACCCCTCCTGGATCCGACCTCCGGCCTGGTCAACAGGGTGCTGAGCTTCGTACACCTTGGACCCTATCCGTGGATCCTTTCGCCGAGCTGGGCAATGCCGAGCGTTATCATGGTTGCAACCTGGAAGGAACTCGGGTACTTCATGGTCATATTTCTGGCAGGATTGCAGGGTATCTCACGCACCTACTACGAGGCGGCGGAGATTGACGGTGCGAATGCGGTGCAGTCGTTCTGGCATATCACGGTTCCCATGATCTCGCCGACAACGTTCTTTGTCCTGATAACATCCATTATTGGTTCATTCCAGATCTTCGACCTGACTACGGTTCTTACGAACGGAGGTCCGGCCAATGCCACCAACACCCTGGTCATGTACGTGTATCAGGCCGGATTCAAATTCTTCCGCATGGGGTACGCATCCGCGGTCGCATATGTGTTGTTCATCATCATCCTGGCGTTCACGCTTGTTCAAAACAGGCTCTCCAAAC
>CAZKMA010000027.1:0-39811 GCA_964553615.1 uncultured Spirochaetales bacterium
CGCTTCGCGTTCTCCGGTCGGCGCCTGTCTGCTTCTCATCTCCCACAATACCTCTCATAGAACTGCAGTGCCGCCATCATTATGGCGTGGTCTTCAAATCGTCCCTGAGGGGTGTCCCACAGCTGGGAAGCAGGGATAACACAGACGTCGACATTCTCGAGTTCATCCAGATTCTGTCGGAGAGACTGCGCGTGAGGTTCTGCGCCGGGTTCGTGTGTCACGGGCTGTACGGGTCCGGATATCACACAGGTGTAGATCGAGCACCTGTTGGTCATGAACGACGGGTTGGGGTTGCTTGCGCCGATGAGGGTCATGGCTCCGGGCTGATCGGGGAGGAGGCCGGTTTCTTCAACAAGCTCGCGCGCTGCTGCGGCTTCCGGGGTTTCACCCGGATCGACGATGCCGCCCGGAAACTCGAGGGTTACGGTCCCGCTCCCGTGTCGGTACTGCCGAACGAGCAGGAACGACTGCGTCCCGTCGCTGGTCATCAACACAGGAACAACCACGACCCAGTCGGGCGCATCCACCAGAAGAAAACTTCCCTGCTTTCCTGCGGTGCTCACCCGATGAGTTTCCGAGACCTCAAAGATCGAGGTACGAAGCAAGGTTTTTCGGGTTGTTTCTTTCCAGATGAGATGGTCGCCAGGTGTGGTCTCGTCCATTGGAATACTATAGCCGCGCGCTCGGTCTGTGAGAAGCGCTCAGGTTTCTTGACACGCGCGGCGGATTCGCCGGACAATACGGACCTGTGATGACTACCATTCGGGTACGCGACCGAATACGCACCATTATCGAGACAATTTGCGATGGCGTCTACGAAAAGGAAGAGGCGGTCCGTCTGGCTCTTCTTGCGTGCATAGCCGGCGAGAGCATCTTCCTCCTTGGCCCGCCGGGGGTTGCAAAGAGCCTCATTGCGCGACGGGTGAAGTTCGCGTTTCGGGATGCCACATCGTTCGAGTATCTGATGGGCAGATTCAGCACACCTGAAGAGATTTTCGGTCCGATTTCGATCAGCAAGCTCCGTGACGAGGACCGCTATGAACGTATAGTTGATAACTATCTTCCGACTGCAGATATTGTCTTTCTGGACGAGGTCTGGAAAGCGAGTCCGCCAATCCAGAATGCGTTGCTGACCGCTCTGAACGAACGACTCTACCGGAACGGGAGCCGGGAAATCCATCTCCCCATGAAGGGGTTCATTGCGGCTTCCAATGAGTTGCCGGCATCCGGAGAGGGGCTTGATGCGTTCTGGGATCGATTCCTCATCCGTATGGAGCTCGGTTCGATTCAGGATGATGGCGCGTTCGAGCAGATGGTTCGGGATACACGGGATGTCTACGATGATCACGTTCCCGAGCAGATGAAGATCCGGAATGAAGAATACCGGAGCTGGCAGGAGGAGATTGATTCCGTTCAGATCGGCAACGAGATCATTTCCATCGTCAGTGATGTTCGGACCCGGATTCGGGAGTCAAACCTGCGGCTCGGGGAAAAGGGCCTGCCCACCGTTTTCGTTTCGGACCGCCGCTGGAAGAAGATATTTCACATCCTCCGCGCGTCGGCCTTTCTGAACGGGCGTATCGCGGTGGATCCCATGGACTGTTTCGTAATTTCTCATACCATCTGGAACACGAAGGAACAGATCGAAGAGTGCCGTTCCATAGTGCATGATGCAATCCGAAAACACGGATATACGACATCGGTGGATGCGGGTGCTATCGCGTCAAGGCTCGCGACCCTGAAACAGGATGTCGAGCGGTCAACGCTCACGGTTACCGAGGAAGAACAGCTTGTACCCGAAGTGTATGACGGTGAATATCTGCGCATCATCGACTTCGTGAGTGACAAGGAAGTGAGGCTTTGGAAGGGTGATTTCGACGCCCTGGCTTACGGCATGACGGCTCCGCTCGAACTTTTCTACTTCAATACCGACGGGACTTTTTCCCACAGCGAGACTCACGATATTTCGGCGGCTCCCGGAGGGAACATAGCAATTGACGGGGAATCCTGCCGAATCGAGACACAGAAGAAGCTCTCGACTGTTGCGGTTGCATCGGCTCCGAATGAAGCGGATATTCGTAAATGGAACGGTGAGGCAGATGCCCTTCTTGCTGAGGCTCGCGAAATTCTCGAGCGGATAACAAAATACGCGACTGCCGAAAAAGAGGATGCGGAGGCAAACCTCTTCGTCCCCCGCGCATTGACGGAGGTGGCATTCACCAATCTTCGATCCGCGCAGAAGCAGATTGCGCGCCTTACCGTGGATATTGACGAGAGTCGTGCTTCCTTCGACTCTCTCAGTTAGGAACCACGTGCACATCTGCAGCTTCGTTCATGAAGATACGCTCCCGGAGGACCTCCGGAATGCGCTTGAAGAAGAACTCTTCCTGACCTTCTACTCGGACGGGCCGGCAGCCGATGTGCCCGACTCCAATGCGGATGCCCTGGAACACAGCGGGCAAAACCGGTCGCAGGCTCTCCGATTCGCCGTCCGAAAGGTTGCGGCACGGGCGCGGTTCACCGACCTGACGAAGGGAAATCACGCACTGACGGAACGAATATCCCATGACGCCGTTGCTTCCTGCGCAAACATGTGGGCACAGGCGCAAGAGAGCGCCCGCGACGACAGCGAACGGAATATGATCAGGCTCCTTGACCGGCGAGGCGAGATGGACTCGGCACTCGCCGTCGCAGGCTCGGTACCCCGGCTCCGGCGTGCGGCGGCCGTTGTGAAGGAACGAAGGGAAGCGGTCGATCGTATAAGTGCCAATGCCGGAGAAGATCGCCTCCGACTCGCGGCAATGGAATACCAGGCATCAGTGGATGCGCTCAGGGAGAGCTGGACACGAATCGTAGATGAGCGCGAGCTCAGGCAGGAGACTTCATTCCTGCATCGTTCGCTGCTGCCCTATATCGCCGAGCTGAACAGGCAGGTTCCGTCCCTTGCGCGCTACGTCCAGACTATGACGGATCTTTTTGGCGAGAGCGCCCGATTGTGGGACTTCTCGGCCGGCCACTGGCAGGATGTCGATACTGGAGCAATAGAGGCGTTCAGCGATATCCTCCGCACCGAACCGTCAATCAGGAGGCTCGCACGCATTCTCGGACGAGGACGAGCGGCGTCCGCGGAGGCGGAAGAGGTCGAAGAGCGTGTTGTACTCAGGAACACCCCCTACTCCGGTTCGGCAGGGCGATCCGAGATCACCGGAATCCGCTTTGGAAATGACATCGGCAGCCTGTTGCCTTCGGAATACGCCCTGCTCAGCAGTCCGGCCACGGAGCCGCTCTTTTACAAACGTTTTGCAGAATCGGAACTTCTCTGCCTTGCATATACGACCGAGCTCACCTACTACCGTTCGGAGTACACGACCGAAACCATTCGCAGAATGAAAGCGGAAGAGCGCGGACCCCTCATATTGTGTGTTGATACGAGTGGCTCGATGGTCGGAATGCCGGAGAGAGTCGCAAAATCACTCAGCCTGGCGGTTCTAAAAACCACAAACGCCGAAAATCGGCCTGCGTATCTGATTTCGTTCTCAGATCGCATCAGGACACTCGATCTGGCGGCTCCGGAAACATCCGCGATAGAACTGTCGGCATTCCTGCGAAAATCCTTCCACGGTGGCACGGATCTGCGTCCGGCTCTGAACGAGTCACTTCGCGTTCTGGAGAGTGCCCGTTACAAGCGCGCCGATGTTCTGGTCATATCCGATTTTCGGATTCCGAAGATCATGGATCGGCACATGGAGAGGGTAAAGAGACAGCAGCGGGAAAACGGCACGCGGTTCTACAGTTTGACGGTGAACCGTGCTGCAGTGTACGATCCGTTCAATATTTTCGATCGTTCCTGGCTCTACGATATTTCGAATCCTGACCATCCAGGGATTCCTACAGGTTCCCTGACAGAGCTGTAGTCCCTATTTGCCGAGGACCGGCAGGAAATGGTATATTCCGACCAGGCTGATCAGAATGACTGACACGGAAGACACAACGGAGCAGCAATCAGGCTTTGATGATCTCGTCAGACTATCGTTTTACACCGACACAGGAAAAGCGTTTTCGTTCACGACATCCCTTCGGGAAACTCTGGAGGCACGCGGCGGAGTTGAAGAGCTGAAGGGCGGAACGCTGCCGCGAGGAACCGGCATTGCAGGAGTGGCAACGTGAGTAGGGCGAACACGCCAATGACCGATGCGCTGTACCAGTATGTCCTGGACAACAGCCTGCAGGAAATTCCGCTCCTTGCGCGGCTTCGCGAGGAGACTTCCCGGCTTCCGGGTGCAGACATGCAGATTCCACCTCATCAGGGACAGATCATGGGACTGCTTGCTCGGATCGTCGGAGCGCGGCGAATCGTCGAAATTGGAACGTTCACGGGCTACAGCTCAACGGTAATGGCGCTTACCCTCCCGGAAGACGGACAAATAACCTGCTGTGACCGCAGCAGCGAGTACACTGCAATTGCGCGGAAATACTGGAAAGAGGCGGGAGTGGAAGGGCGCGTGGAACTCATCCTCGGGAACGCGCAGGAGACGCTCGCCACGCTCATCGGCGAGGGGCGGACGGATTCATACGACATGGCGTTCATAGACGCGGACAAGGAAGGTTACGACAACTACTACGAGGCATGCCTGAAACTGGTCAGACCGGGAGGTCTCATTCTGCTGGACAACATGCTCTGGTACGGCAACGTGGCGGACGCTGCGGTTCAGGATGCGGATACGGTGGCAATACGGTTTATGAACGCCAAAATACACGAAGATGGAAGAGTCGACTCCTGTCTTCTTCCCATTGCGGACGGGCTCACAGTGGCGAGAAAGAAATGATCCCCGCCGCGCCCAAACGGAGCACACAATGTTAAAATCCCTCGGGTCAATAGTCGAAGAAATCCTCGAATCCTATCAACGCATCGGCGGCATAAATCATATCGGCGGCACAAACCTGCCTTCGAGACAGAGCATTATCAGAATTGTGACGGATCTCGAATCGGTCATCTTTCCCGGATTCCGGGAGGACGATATGATCTATCCGGACGAGGTGAAATTCGTCATTGCCGAACGGGTTGCCCGCCTAACCAACAATCTGGCTACTGAAATCCAGAAGAGTCTCTGCTTCCGGATGCGCAAAGAGGGAAAAGCCTCTTCGCCCAACACGAACAATTTCCGGGAGACCTCCGAATGTCGGATAATTGCCGAAGAGCTCGCGGGCGATCTCATTGGAAGCATTCCCCGGATCAGGGAGATGGTGAGACGGGATGTCGAGGCGGCCTTCGACGGTGATCCGGCAGCCCAGTCACATGAAGAAGTCATCCTTTCCTACCCCGGCGTGGAGGCGGTCATTGTGCATCGGATTGCCCACGAGATGTGGGCACGCGATATCCCGCTGATTCCTCGGATGATGAGTGAGTATATTCATGGCAAGACAGGCATCGACATTCATCCCGGGGCGACAATCGGAGAGTA
This sequence comes from uncultured Spirochaetales bacterium, assembly GCA_964553615.1. Taxonomy (GTDB): domain Bacteria; phylum Spirochaetota; class Spirochaetia; order DSM-27196; family DATKUC01; genus DATKUC01. The sequence continues at coordinate 5,463 of CAZKMA010000027.1, forward strand.
CTTTTTCATAGACCATGCAACGGGTGTGGTCATCGGTGAGACCACCGTCATCGGAAAGCATGTGAAGATCTACCAGGGCGTCACCCTCGGTGCGCTCAGCGTACGAAAGTCAGAGAGCAACAAGAAACGGCATCCGACCATCGAAGATCATGTGGTAATCTACGCAGGCGCCACCATCCTCGGAGGCGATACGACTATCGGCAAGAGATCCGTGATTGGTGGTAACGCGTGGATAACCTCGAGTATTCCCGCCGGAAGCAGGATCTATAATACACCCTCGGACCTGGTAATGAGACCCAGGCACGAAGAGATCAAAGATTATCAGATTTAGTGTTCAGTGGGTGTAGACTTCCGAGATGAATGCGCCGGCGTACCCGTTTATCTCCCGTATCCAGGTTCGAAACTTCTCCGCCTCCAGCTTACTGGTATAGGGTCCTACACGCAGCCGGAAGTAGTCCTTGTCACCAATCGTGACGGTTGTAATGCGACCGTTCAGGCTGTACTGCTGCTGAAGTCGCGATTGTGCAGTTTGTACGGTATCGCGCCGGGTCGAAGCAAGCAACTGGATCCAGTACTCTTGTTCGGTCTTCCGAGCGGCACTGCGAACCACAGCAACCTTCACAGTCGATTTTTCGACCGGAGCTTTTCGTGCCGGAGTCTTTCCGACCGGAGTCTTTCCGACCGGAAAAGTTTCGGCCGGAACCTTAGGGGCGACAGATGTAGCAGCCGGAGTCGCCTGCCTGACCGGAGCTTTCTCGGGCTGCGGCTTCGACGGTCCGGTTGGAAGCGCAACAAGCGGCTTCTCCGCCGGTGCTTCTGCGGAGCTCCCGGGTAACGCGCCCGAACCGCCCGGAGTGGCGGAGGTTCCGGAACTCTGACCGTTTCCATAGACTATGATGACGTCACCCGTATTCTTGTTCGGTTGCGACTGCTGCATCTTCGGGGTCTGTTCTCCCTGTCGCAGATACTCGATGGGGTCGAATGCGGACCTGGATTCTTTCGTCGTGGTCCCATTGCCCGACACCGATGCAACCGGCGGCCCGCCGGCAGTTCGAGGATAGAACAGCCAGAGGCCAACGCCAAGTACGGCGGCGAAAAAGAGGCAAACTGATACGATTATCAACAGTACTTTGTGCTGTTCCATTTCTCTTTTACTCGTGCCTTGCGGGATGGATTCTGCGGAGGAGACGATTCACGTTTTGCGCCAGCCGCCTCCGACCACAGGCGTTCATCACTCTCATAATATCGACATCTTGCGTAGAATGTTGAGCCGCTCCGCGCACGACGTCCGACTGGTTTTTCATTCTGCCGAACACGGCCAACAATCCAATCCGATCCCGCTTCATTGCCCGATAAAGCCGTACAATCAGCGGAGCGTCCACCCACACAATGAGATCGCACAGACGTTCGAGTTTCATCCGGTACAGAAGGGCTGCGTTCACAATGATGTCCTGTTCCTTATTCTGTGCAATGATTGCTTCGACCATCTCGACCATCTGAGGATGAACAATGGCTTCGAGATCCCGAAGCGCGACAGAATCCCGGAACACCACGGTTCCGAGCGCCTGACGGTCTATCCTGCCGTCCGGCCCGGTCACCTCCGGCCCGAATCGCGCCGCTACGGTTTCTCGACTGAGCTCGAGCGCCTCGTGACCGAGGTGATCGACCTCGATCTGAAGGAATCCGTGCTGCTCAATAGCAGACGCAACGGTGCTCTTACCGGCGCAGTACTTGCCGGTTATCCCGACCACCATGCTCAGTGAAGCTCTCCCCAGCTGTTTCCGCTCTCCACATTTACCCGCAGCGGGACACGCAGCTCAACAACCGAGACCATCTCCTCTTCCAGCATTTTTTCAATACGGTCCACCTCATTTTCCGGACACTCGAGGATAAGCTCGTCATGGACCTGAAGAATGAGACGGGAGTTGAGCTTTTCGCGTCGCAGCCGTTCATCGATGTGGATCATCGCGAGTTTCACAATATCGGCAGCGCTTCCTTGAATCGGCGTGTTGACAGCAATGCGCTCGGCTGCCATCTTCTCGGTCCGATTGTGGCTCGTAATGGTCGGTATTGAGCGTTGCCGTCCCATGAGGGTCTGTACCTTCCCGCTCTGCTCGGCACCATGCACAATCTCCTCTATGAAGCTCTTTATCCTGCTGTAGGTGTTGAAGTACGCTTCTATGAAACTGTCCGCTTCAGAGCGCGGTATTCCAAGCTCACGGCTCAGGCGGTATGCCGACATGCCATACATGACACCGAAGTTGATGGTCTTCGCCATACGGCGCTGATCGTCAGTGACATCCTCGGGCGCGACGCCGAAGATCAGAGCGCCGGTCTGACGATGTACATCCTGACCGCTCCGAAAGGCGTCTCCGAGACCCGGGTCACCGGAGAGGTGAGCAAGAACCACCAGCTCAATCTGCGAGTAGTCTGCGCTCACAAACCGGTGCCCACGGTCGGGTATGAACGCTTCACGAATCCGCCGGCCCTCTTCGTCCCGGATGGGAATATTCTGGAGATTCGGATCCTTGCTCGACAGTCGTCCGGTAGCTGTCCCGGTCTGTACGAGATGCGTATGTACGCGGCCGGTCCGTTCGTTCACCATTCGAGGAAGCGCGTCCACGTAGGTTGATTTGAGCTTGGACAGAAGCCGGTAGTCGAGCACCAGGCTCGGAACCGGGTCCTCTCGGGCAAGCTCCACAAGCACGTTGTTGTCGGTCGAATATCCGGTCTTTGTCTTCTTTCCGGGCTTGAGCTTGCGATCCTGGAAGAGCACTTCCTGAAGCTGCTTCGTCGAGGCAATATTGAACTCTTTCCCGCAGAGGTCGTATATGCTCCGCTCGATCCCCTCGAGCTTGAGCGCGAGCTCGGTGCTGTAGCTCGAGAGCTTGTCCGTATCGATCCTCATGCCTTCGAGCTCGAGGTCGCCAAGAATGCGGACAAGCGGCATCTCGAGGGAGGTGAACAGTTCCCACAGTTCCCGGTCCTTGAGCATGGGTTCGAAGAGTCTGAAGAGTCGGAATGTCACGTCTGCATCTTCGGCGGCGTACTCGGTGGCCTGGTCAAGAGGAACGTGATCGAAGGTGGGACCATCGATAATCCTGCCGCGGCTTGTTTTCAACTCGCCTGCGTCTTCGGCCTCCGCGGCGGTCTTGATCACGTCCCGGAAATGTATCGTCGTATAGCCAAGATACTGTTCGGCAAGCCGGTCCATGTTGTAGGAGTTGGCGGTCGTGTCCAGGAGCCATCCTGCTATCATGGTGTCGAAGGCGATATTCGCCATGGTTATTCCCCACCGGCGCATGACTTTGTAGTCGTACTTTACGTTCTGACCTATCAGGCGCAGAGATGGGTCTTCGAGAATGGATGCGAGCCGTTTTCGGACTTCGTCTGCGGCAAGGACCGGACCGTCAGGTCCTTTCAGCGGGATGTAGCATGCTGACCCTTCTTCGACGCTGAGCGAGAAGCCGATGGGTTCCGCCACGACCGCGTCTATTCCGCTGGTTTCCGAATCGAAGGCGTACCATTCTGAATTCCTGACACGGCTGATCCAATCATCCAGATCCGCCAGGCTCGTGACGGTTGTATAGGAACCTCTCTCGGCACGAGAGCCGTCCTCATTCCTGGCGTTCTCCGTTTCCCCGGATACCGGCGCCTGCCCGGACTCCTCCCGGGTGCCGAAGGCTCCTGCATAATCCGTTGCGAGGGACTTGATCCCTTCGCGCAGGAAATAGGGTCCCACTGCATCCCCGTTGAGCTCTTCCACGTGCAGCTCTTCGACACTGCGATCTACCGGAACGCCGGTATGAAGCTTCACGAGCGTTCGACTCAGGAGTGCGCTCTCTCTGCCCTGTTCGAGCTTTTCGCGCTGACTCTTCGAACCGATTTCTGCCAGGTGATCGTAGATGCCGTCCAGAGTCTCAAATTCGTTCAGAAGCGAGACCGCAGACTTGGCGCCAATTCCCTTTACGCCGGGGATGTTGTCTGAGCTGTCACCCACAAGAGAGAGATAGTCACCAATCTGTTCTGGATAGACACCCCAGGATTCGAACACCGCCTCCCGGCCGAGTTCGCTGAACCTTCCCTCACCCGGCTTCATGACGTTCACCTCGCCGCCGACCAGCTGCAAAAGATCCTTGTCGCTCGAGATGACGTGACACGCACGCCCCTCGGACCTGCAGCGCTCAGCGTAGGTGGCAATAATATCGTCCGCCTCATAGCCGTCAACCCGCATGATCGGGACGCCGAGCGCAGAAAGGATCTCCTCGATAATTGGAATCTGATCTTTTAGATCGTCCGGACTCTTCTCCCGTGTACCCTTGTAGGGCTCATACAGTTCATGCCGGTGCGTGGGAGTTCGTGAGTCGAGGGCTACGAGGAAATACTTCGGCTCTCGCTCTCTCAGGAGAAGCAGGAGGGAACGGAAAAAACCGAATATTGCCGAGGTGTTGCGCCCTTCCGGGTTTCTGAGAGGGTTTCGAATGAATGCGAAATATGAACGATATATCAGGCCATACCCGTCAAGGAGGTAGAGTGCAGTATCCTTTGCCATGCCGGGGATTATAGCATCAGGTAGAAATGTCAACCATACCGGCGGTCTGTGCTCCGGCGTATACCGACCGTTTGCGGTTGGGAATTTTCAGTTGCTCGACCTGCTGCCGAATTTCGTCCATCCGGTTACGCAACTCGTATCGGTTTTCGTCGTTGCGCTTCAGGATCTGCTCCTGCAGATGATCCAGGTGGGCACGAAGCTGCGGAATATCGCTGCCCACGCCGTCCGAATCGGGGATGAGCCGGTGGTACACCGCTTCGAGAGGATCGACTGCACGCCGGAACGAGATGATGTCCCGGACAATGGATTGCTCGAGCTGAACGTGCGCCTCGAACCGGTCAACGTCTCCACGTCGAATGGCATCTCCCTCGTCTTCGAGGGTGTGCAGGTAGGTTCGGAATTTCTCCCGCTGGATCTGCAGCAATGCGCGCAATCTGGTCAGAACCTGAACCCGTTCGGCAATTTCGCCATCTGTAACCGTCGGACTTTTCGTGGCAACCATCTCGTCCTCCTACCCTGCTATGTTCACGCCGCCACTCGGGTTGTCTCCCTGGCCCGGGAACTTCTTCGCAATCTCGGCCCACGCTTCGCGCAGGGTGAAGAGAAAATCTCTCACTTCCTTGAGTGGTTTCAGGTCCTTCTGAACGTTCGCTTCCATCAGTTGATTGTGGAAGTAGATGTAGAGGTTGAAAAGATTCCGTGCTATCTCGCCGCCCTGGTCGAAATCCAGAGACACCATCAGTTCGGTAACGACCTCCTGAGCCAGAAGGATTGCGTTGTGCACGTGGTCGAGCTGTTTTGAGTTCTCCTCGAGATAGGAGCAGGCAATATCGATCTGTTTGATTGCTTCATCATAGAGCATGACTACAAGGCGCCCCTGACTCGCGGTTCGCACTCTCGTCTCACGGTACGCATGCACCGGGTTCGAATTCCAGGCCATTACTCCCTCCCTCGTCGGTTCATTCAATTATCGGCGAAATAGTGACGAAACTAAAACGCAATTTAGTCCATTATCTCCGCATTGTCAATGAGCGTGATCCATGAGGGTCGATACGGTCACCGCAGTATAGCCCTTTTCAATAAGCCCGTTCAGGAGGACATCGAGTTTCCCGAACAGGTAGTCGTCACGACCACTGACAAATACGTTCTCGGAAGCCAGATTGTCCTGTGGCTTGCCGATTGTCATGGTAATAATACTGCCCGGTTTCTTTTCGGAGAGAATTCTGTTTATCAGATCCGCTGAGGGATGGTAGAGCCTCGACAATCCACCATCATCATGTTTCGGTACCCAGTCAAGACTGTCCACATCTCGCCCTATGTAGCTATAATTCATTTCCCGCGATGCCTGAAGCACGTCAGGACTCAGGAAATAGAACGGCGCATGCCAGAGCTGCGAGAGTTCCTTCCCGGTTGCCCGGTAGTACTCGTCTTCGTTTCGGGCAAGCCCCTGTTTTATGAACTGAGTCCCTATCCTGTATCGAGAATCGACCATGTTGAAATACGAGAAGAACAGTGATCCGACCTCCTGGCCGGAATCCGCAAGCTCTTTGACCGCACCGGGGTGTTCGCGGATAAACTGGCCGTTCACGAAAAACGTCGCATGCATGTTGTATTCTTTCAGAACATTCAGCACCTGTGTAAGACCATCGACACCCGCAATCGCATTGAACACGAGTGCGACCTCTCTGCGGCGGATCCGGCTTCCGTGGTTAAAGTCGGTCAAGTCGACCGGCTGATCCACTTTCGGAAACGGCTCGTAGGACTGCTCGGGCGGCCGGAACAGTGCGGTCGTATCTACACCCTGGAGGTTTCTCACCATGACCATGTTCGTGTAACTGGTGGAGACAAGCGGTTCCACGTACACCCGGTAATCGTTGTTCCCCACCGCGCGCGCCGAAACCCTGAATACGGACGGAGTGCTCCAGGTTCCGTTGGATGGATCATAGGCACGAGCAATTCCCTTCGCCTCGATTTCGATGTTCCCGTTCCCGACCGAATAACCGTACTTTTCCGCCTGAGAAAACGCGAGGAACCGACTTGCTCCCCCCCGGCTTGCACCAACCGATGCCGCAGAGGAGATGTCAATAAGCTCGGTGTAATATCTCCCCGCCACAACCAGGTTCCCGGCGCCGGTCCAAAGGACGTGCAGAGGGTCCGGATGAGCAATTGTGCGCACCGTTTTCCAGCTTGCGTAGTCCTTCAGAATAAGCCCTTTCGCAGTGAGAAGCACGACATACCGGCTGTTGGCACTATCAAGCGACATGCCGTGAATCCCTGAATCGTCCGTGCGGACAAATGCGTACGTTTGCGCGGGATGAGAAAGATCCAGCCGGTAGATTGCGCTGCCGGTTGTCCCGCTCACTATGCTGTGGGTCAACACGGTAATGCGATCCTCCGGCGTCCATATCACCTGGTCGACCCGAGTATTTCGCGGAAGAAACAGATAGGGAAGAGAGACCGTTCCACCGGTTGTCAGAAAGTCGTCGGGCTGCAGGAAATACATGAAGATATTCCGTCCGCCCTTGTCGAGCATAATTTTATCTCCGCCCGGTGAGATCCAGAATCTGTCGAAGTTTGGATCGAACCCAAACGGAATCTTTCCGACGATAGTTCCAATGCCGAGCAGACTCTGGTAGAGCGATCGAGTGAAGAATTCGACACTCTGGATGCGGTAGACGAGCGATCCGGACAGATAGTAGAGATCGTTCTGGCTACCCCAGCGAACATTGGCAATGGTTCCCCGGCCCACGACTCGAAGGTCTTCAGACAGGACACGATTGTCGAGCAACTGCGCCACTGAATAGTAGTAAAGCGTGCCGGACTTCGCGTAGACAAAGTAGTCGGAGTGTGGAGACCACGCAACAGGTGGACCCTGCAGCGAGAGTTCAACCCGATCCGCGATGGTCGTCTTTTTCCCGGTTCGGGAATCATACAGCATGAGACGCGCGTACGCCGGCGAAGTTGCTTCGAGATATACGAGAAATCGTCCGTCCGGAGAGCTCTTCATGGGACTGATCTTGCCCGTTCTGATCGACTTTCCATTCACAAAGGCGGGGAAATCCCCGACCGCGCGGAAGTTCGTGAGATCTCCGTTGGAACGGAATACGCCGAAACGATTCTGGATCTGCAGCTGTCCGGAACTGGAAAGCAGCATGATCTGCTCCGGGAAATAGGTGAACTGCCGCATTGCGCCGTCGTTCATGTTCGCGGATACCAGAGTGGTGTAGTTCCCGTATTCGGGAACGTCGACCGCCGCGGTGAACAGCAGTCGACTCGAGTCCGACAGATCGAGACCCGAAAACGTCACTTCCGCGGATGCCGATGCGCAAACAAGACCGAGCATGAGCACAAGCGATACATACTGCTTCAAAGCATTACTCCACACACTGTTTCTCTTAGAATGTCGGCAGCGGGAAGGGATTGTTTAGAGCGGGACTCGGCGGAGTTCAGCGGGGATCTTCAGAAACGGAAGAAGCAGGCCCGGAAAGGATGACTCCCGCCGAGGTTGCCGAAGCAGTTATTACCGATCTGTCCCCAGGGGCCGGAGGTTCGGGCAACAGAATCTGGTCGAGCTCCGATTCGAGTCTTCCGATTTTCAACAGGAACTCGTCCAGTCGCCGGATTGTGTAATCGCGAACGCTCTCCTGGACCCTGTCGAGCGAGTTTTCGACCATCGCTTCGAACGAGACCGGTTCAACCGTTGCCGCCTCTTCGTCCTGTTGCGTCCCGGGAAGAACTGCCCGGTTCGGGGCTTGCTCGCGGCCACAGTATGGGCAATATTGATACTCTGCGGACAAGACGCGATGACATCCCTCGCAGAACACCACTTCTTCCATACTGATACTATAAACTCGGTTTCCTCAGATTGCAAGCTTTGGCGTTCACTGGAACTGAGCCGCGCCGCTTCCGGTCGGATCAACCAGGGTAGCAACCGAGTTCATGACTCCGTCGACAAAGCCCTCTCCCGGATCGAGGTACGAGGAATCGGCGCCCGCCGAGACGTCCAGACGAACCGGAACCGTGACCGTTCCGAGTCCTCCGAAGTCGGGCGAATAGATGCGGCTGACCAGGGAGCTTACCTCGGTGCGCACCATCTGCCGGGTCGTGTAGAGCACATCGATCCTCCAGGTCGCAAGCCCTGCCGCAAGAATCAACGCGGCAGCGGCAAGACCACGCTGCCCCCTCCACGTGCGAATGCCGGATTTCCGCCGCCCGTGCGCGCTGTAGATCGCGGATTCGACGGCGTCACTCATTGTGGTCTCGGGACCGGAGCGATCCAGTTCTTTTCGAAGTGATGTCTGTAACTCGTTCAGCCCGCGCCAGTACGCGGAGAGCTCGGGATCCTCACCGAGAGCAGCGCGGACCTCCGGGTCGGGCATTCGGCCCTCGTCCACCAGCTCCTGAAGTTTCTCTCTGAAGCGTTCTCTCTCCTGATTGTTCATTTCACACCTCTTTGCCGGGACGGTCGTGCACCTGTATTGCGGCGTGCCTGGAGTTGTGCAACCGCGCGGTCCCGTGCCCGGTGCAGACGGGATTTCACGGTGCCCTCGGGGATCGAAAGGATGTCCGCAATTTCCCGGATGGACAGACCTTCGGAATCCTTCAGGAAGATCAGCGCCCTTTCGCCCACCGGCAGGCTCATGACCGCATCGATCACCTCTTCGTTCGTCTCCCCGTCCAGGTAGAGCTTTTCTGCAGAAGGCTCGAAGGCCGGCTGTGTGCGGACATGCAGCTTCATCGCCCTGAACCTCCGCCGCTCACGCTCATTCCGGCGGATAAGATCCACCGCCTTGTTGCGGCAGTAGCGGTAGAAGTAGGTACCGAATGCGGAATGAAAGCGGAATCGGGGAAGATCACCGTAGAGGGCCACCAGGATCTCCTGCTCGGCGTCTTCCCGATCTTCTGCGGTCCCGGAAAGAATGAGACACAGCAGCCGACGCATCCGCGGCAGGTACCTCTCCATGAGCTGCATGAACGCCGCATCTTCCCGAGTCCGGTTGAAACGCCGTATCAACTCCTCGTCAGTTTCCGCCAATCATTGTCCTTTTCCAAGCCGGGATTCGACCCGTTCCAGACGTCTGAGCAGTTGCTGCTCACTGGGACTCAGAGAGCGGTTCTCCGGTGTGCGAAGATTCCCTCCCGTCTGATCGTCCGCGAGTCTCTGAAGACGAATCCGGTCGAGATCACCGAGGAACCTCCGGGCCTCACGATAGCGCCCCCAGTTCCGGTCGCCAAGCAGTTCTCTCACCTTCACATCCCGCTCGATCTCGGCCAGCCGCAGTTTGTATTCCCAGTCGAGCGCCTCTTTCAGGATCTTCTGCACCCGGTTCATGTCGGGCTTGCTGTCAAGCAGGACACGCGTAAGCTCTGCCTTCCGAATATTGATTTCGGCCTGGAAGCGGCGAACTTCCATATCGGAGTTCGCGCGCAGCTGCTCCGCCCGTTGCACCTTCTCCGCGGGGATTCCGGTAATCGCCTGGATCAGACGGCCCCGCCCATCCGGGGTTGCGAGCTGAGCAAAAACGCGTTGGAGCGTATTCCGGTTCGCATCGGCACCTGTCGACTGCGCGAAGGCGGGGATAACGAGCGTACAGACCATTCCAAGTGTTATGAGCAATCGTTTCATGAATTTCACCTCGTTGCTTTTCGGGACATACTACCGTTTAGTCGTCCACAGGAGGGAAATGGTTCCAATTCACTGCCGGATAAAAGTCGTCACAAAAGCGCGGCGGCAAGTTCAGCCAGCCTGCTCCGTTCCGACTTTGCAAGAGTAACGTGCCCGTATATTTCCTGTCCCTTGAAGACCTCAACGAGATAGGAGAGACCGTTTGAGTTTGCGTCCAGGTATGGGCTGTCTATCTGGTAGGGATCTCCGGTAAGCACAACCTTCGACCCTTCACCAGCGCGGCTGACAATGGTCTTGATCTCATGGGGCGAGAGATTCTGTGCCTCATCAATGATTATGTATTGCTCCGGCAGGCTGCGTCCCCGGATGTAGCTCAGAGCTTCGAGCTCAATAACCCGGTTACTGATGAGCTGCTCGGCGCTCTTCATGTTCGGACGTTTGTACACGCTCAGGATGTACTCGAGGTTGTCGAACAACGGTTGCATCCAGTGGGAGAGCTTCTCATTCTTTGCACCGGGCAGGTATCCGATGTCCTTTCCGAGCGGAACAACCGGTCTGCTTACCAGGACCCGGCTGTACTTCTTGTCTTCGAAGACCTGCTTGAGTCCCGCGGCAATCGCGAGCAGCGTCTTCCCCGTTCCGGCTATTCCCACGAGCGTTACCAGATGCACATTATCGTCCAGCAGCAGATCAAAGGCGATGCGCTGCTGATGATTCAGAGCCCGCACACCGGCGATAGCCGGCATCTTATAGTCCACCAGCTCCAGGTCTCCACCGACCGGATTGAATCTGCTCAGAGCGGAATCGTTATGCGCACGATCATTGAAAATGACATAGTGGTTGGGCGGATACGCTTCGTGCCATTCCAGTCGTCTCATTTCCCGCAGAGATCGAAGGTTTTCCGGGGTAATGTCGATTTCGGTGAAACCTGAATAGAGCTTGTCTATATTGACCTTCTGCTTCTCATAATCCACGGCCTTGATTCCAAGGGCAGTCGCCTTTACCCGCGCATTGATGTCTTTCGAGACGAAAAAGACCGTTTTGCCCTGGGTCTGGAGCGCGTAGGCGGTCATGATAATCTTGTTGTCCGGCTTGTCCTCGATCATTCCGGCGGGAATGTCTTTGGAATACGAAAGTCCGACCCGCAAGACAGAGCCGTTTTCTATCTTCACGCCCTCGCTGAGGCTTCCCTTCTTGCCCGCTTCGTCCAGAAAACGAATTGCCTGCCGGGCATTTCTCCCGCGTTCATCGCTGTAAGTCTTCAGATGGTCGAGCTCTTCGAGGACCCAAAGCGGAATGACCACTTCGTTGTCGCGAAAGCTCAGGATCGCATCCGGGCGATGTATAAGCACATTCGTGTCGATGACAAACGTCTTCACCGGGTTCGACATGCCCCGAGTATAGTGCGAAAGGGTTCAACTTGAAAGAGGGGGCTCTTCTGTACTACCTTAGAATGTCTATGGTTGTAGATACGCGAAAACCGCTCATAGTGCAGGGTGACAGCACCCTGCTGCTCGATGTTCACGACTCTGATTTCGACACGGCCCGAGCGGAGATATCTCCGTTTGCCGAACTCGAGAAATCTCCCGAGCATATGCATACATATCGCATGACTCCTCTCTCGCTGTGGAACGCTGCATCCGCCGGGCTGGGCGCAGATGTGATCATCGGTTCTCTGCAGAAATTCAGCCGCTACCCTGTTCCGGAAAACGTGATATTCTTCATCCGGGATACAATCTCGCGCTACGGCAAGATACGCCTGGTCGAAACCGATACCGACTCCACGCTCCTCCTCGTCGTGGACGAAGCAGCGCTTGGCGCCGAGCTTGAGGCAAACACCCGTATTGCCAGGTACCTCACCCCACACCAGGACGGTTACCTCATACAACTGTTCGACCGCGGCACTATCAAACAGGAACTTATCCGCATCGGCTACCCGGTAAAGGACGAGGCGCCACTCATCGAGGGAGAGCCGTTTGATATCTCATTCCGGAAGGAAACGGTCGGCGGAGTCCCGTTCGTGGTCCGCGACTATCAGCACGAGTCCGCCCGTGCGTTTAACGGGAACAGTCTTCCGGGTACTGGATTCGGCACGGTCGTGCTTCCCTGCGGAGCGGGAAAGACTATTGTCGGCATGGCGGTCATGGAGATGCTCAAGACAAACACCCTCATCCTTACCACGAACGTCGCCGCCGTACACCAGTGGATAGACGAGCTTACCGACAAGACTGAAGTCCCGCGAGACCAGATCGGCGAGTACACCGGAGACAACAAGACGATCCGCCCAATAACCGTCGGGACCTACCAGATCGTTGTGTGGCGGTCCAAGAAGGACGGGGACTACCCTCACTTCCGCCTGTTCCGTGAACGACGCTGGGGACTCATCATCTACGACGAGGTTCACCTGCTTCCCGCGCCGGTCTTTCGGGTTACCGCCGAGCTTCAGGCCGTCAGACGCCTGGGACTCACGGCTACTCTCGTCAGGGAAGACGGCCGCGAAGAAGATGTGTTCTCGCTCGTTGGCCCCAAGCGGTACGACGTGCCGTGGAAGGAGCTGGAAGCAAAGGGTTGGATTGCGGAAGCGAACTGCTACGAAATTCGGGTTGAACTTCCTGAGACCCTGAAAATCCCCTATGCCACTGCGGACAAGAGGCAGAAGTTCCGCATTGCGAGTGAGAATCCCCGCAAACTCGATATCGCCCGGCAGCTGATCGAAAACCACCCCGAGGACGCAATTCTCGTTATCGGGCAGTACCTTGATCAACTGTACGAAATAGCAACTCAACTGAAGGCTCCCATCATAACCGGAAAGACGGCAAACCCGGAGCGGGAAAGGATATACGCCGATTTCAAGTCCGGCATTAACCGCGTTATTGTAGTATCGAAGGTGGCGAATTTCGCCATAGATCTTCCGGATGCCTCGGTTGCGATCCAGATTTCCGGAACCTTTGGGTCCCGCCAGGAAGAGGCCCAGCGTCTGGGGCGCATACTCCGTCCCAAGGAAAAAAACTCCTACTTCTATTCGCTCGTTTCCCGATACACCAGCGAAGAAACATTCGGGGCGAACAGGCAGAAGTTCCTGACTGAGCAGGGCTACAAATATCATATTGAACTCTGGAATACATAGTTGATGAGAACGGCCGCTCGATGGAGATCTATTCTCCTCACTCTCGGAGACACCGCGTTTTTCGATATTATTCGCAACTATCTCGGCGAGGTAAAAACCCCGTTCAACAAGCATGAGCTGATCGGCCGGCTGGAGAGCTTTCTGCTCAATGGAGAGAATCAGAGTCGAATTGTCTCGCTTGTTGACGAGAGCGAGCGCAAGATTCTTGAAGCGGTGGACATCCTGGATGATCCCGGCCATGAAGCGTTATTCGCCTACCTCCATGGGGAGTTCAGCTACGTGGACCTGCACCACCGGCTACTCAACCTTGAAGATCGACTTCTGATCTACCGCGATCCTGACGAAAAATCAATCTGCCTCAATCCGATCCTTGCTCCGGCTCTCCATGCAACCATACTTCGCCGCGAGCGGGTGTTCCCGGGTTTCACCGTGAACTCAGAGGACACCGGCCGGATAGTCGAAGAAATCCCCTGGTTCAGTGATGCAGTAGTGCTCTCCCTTGTATCCTATCTGCTTTCCGCAACGGAAATCTTCCGCGCCGATGGAACGCTCCGAAAGAAGTCAGAAGACGAGCTTGCGGCCGTCTTCCCGGATCTCATGCGGGAAACTCCGGGTATTTCCCGCCGCCTGGATGTTCTTGTCGGCGCGCTTCTGAGTCTTGGAGCGCTGGTGCGTACGGATTCGGGCCTGGTTCCGGCAATTGACCAGTTGAATCGCCTCGGCACGATGTCGGCAAAGGATAGACACGAACTGTACTGGCTTTCCGCAATCTTCCGGGATTCGGCACTGGCCGCTGATCACCTCATCTATCTTCAGGCGCTGGAGCAATCCATCCCCGAAGGCTCCGCTTACCCGCCTCGAATTGTCGAGAAACTCTGCTCTGTGATCTATCTTCGCGTAATGCGGAGGGATCTCCCGAAGGAGTTCGGAGGAGCGGAGCCGTCGTTCGGAAGCCTGAGCTCTCTTCCCCCGGCGGCAGAGGAAGCGGGAGATGGACGGGCACGGCAGGAGGGGTTCAGACGCCTTGTCGCGGGTCTTCGTCGACTCGGATTTCTGTGCGAAACAGAAAGCGGAGACTATGCACTGAACCCTCATCTTGCAACGGTACATGCGGACGAAGGACCCCCGGGTGAACCGGCGCTCATTGTTCAGCCTACGTTCGCGGTGACCATAAAGCCATGGCTTCCACTCAGTACCGGCATCTCCATTGCGTGTGCAAGTGAAATACGAAGGTTCGATCTGTACCCGCAGTACGAACTCACCAAGACATCCTTCGGCCGCGCACTGTCTCAGGGGTATGAACCGGAGGAGCTGCGATTCACCCTTGAAGCACTCTCGGGCAAATCGTTGCCTCAGAATGTTGCATTCTCGCTCACGACGTGGGCGGGTGAGTTTGCCAGCATTGCGCTCTACGAGGGAGTCGTCCTCGTGGCCGACGAAACGAGACGTTTTCTCGTTGAACACTCCGAGAGGCTGCGTCCGTTCATTCGGCGGACCCTTGCCGCCGGTGTCTATCTTCTCGATCCACGCGAACGTTCGCAGTGGGAAGTGGTCCTCGAGGCAGAAGGAATCGAGATGCTGCCGCGATCGCCCGCTGCGACACTCTCCGGCGTGCCGGATGTTCGTCTCCCGTCCCGGGTCCTGGTTGCTTCGAGCGGCGCGCCGCCGAGGAGCGTTCCGAGGAATTTCGAGCTCTTCGCCGGGGATGAGCCGCCCGATGACCCAGTCGAGGATCTGCAGGATCCAGAGAACATCGAGCAGACGCTCTTTTCAACTCTGGACGCGCTCGATACCTCCCGGGACAAACGGGAAGAGATAGCAGAGAGAATACGGCGAAAGCTCATAGTCAACCCCGATCAGATAAATCCGCACATTACCCGTGGCGAGCGGATCGAAGCGAAAGGGCTCGACTATACCGGGAAGATCAGACTGATCGAACAGGCATTGAAAGACCAGAGAGGGGAAGAACGCCGTGGCGCATATCTGGAAATAGTTCGCCGAACCTCGCGCGGAACGCCGTCCCGTCTTCTTGTCCGCCCAATCGAGCTGCTTCGGACGGGCAATCAACTCGTTCTGCTCGCGAATGGTATCCCGGAGGAGCAGGAGGTTCGCATTCCGGTCAGCAAGATGGTACTGGTACGAAAGATGAAGGGAACGCTCTTTGGTTAAACAACACGTTCATGAAACAGCCGATACTGTTCAGCCGCCTGCTCATCGAACATTGCTCTACCGCCCAGTATCCTGCATCCTGCCTTCTGCGCACGGCCAAGAAGCGTAGTCATCTCCGGCGTGTATATGATGTCACATACGACTTCCCGGCCGGAGAATTCATAGAAAGGAATCGGGTCATCTTCCACATGCGGGTGCATTCCCACGCTGGTTGTCTGCACGATCAGATCCGTATACTCCCCCGCAACCATCGCGCCTCCGTCTTCGATCTTCGACCAGAGAAGCTCGGCTCCATCTGCAACGTGGGGTGCGAGTGTCTCCGTGAGCGCCTGTGCCCGTTGTGCTGTACGGTTTACCACGCGTACCGAGGCTCCGGCCGCCAGAAGTGAATACACGACACCCCGCGCTGCACCCCCCGCGCCGATAACCGTTGCACGCAGCCCGCGCAGATCCCGACGGTCGAGCAGCCGGAGCAGTGGACGAAGAAATCCAGGAACGTCGCTGTTGGTGCCCGAGTAGGAAGGAGAGACGCCTGAATTGGTACGCACAACGGTATTGCAGGCACCGATTGCTTCAACCGCATCGTCACTGACCGAGAGAAACGGCAACACCGCTTCCTTGTGCGGGATAGTCACGGAGACACCCTGGATGCCGAGGAACCCGGCAAAGTCAAAGAAATCTTCAATCCGGTCAACCTGCACCGGAAAGTAGACTGCGTTCAGAGAGTCTTCCGAAAAACGTGCATTGTGGTATTGAGGCGATCGGCTATGCATGACCGGATTGCCGATGACTGCAAAAAGTGCGGTATCCCCGTTGATAGATCGGTAGCGGTACAGAGTATCGAGAGTTTCCGGATCAATGTCTCCGGAGGAAACCCTCCCAGGCGCCATCGTGAACGCAAACATTGAACCGAGGCGCCCCGCAAGTATGCGAGAAGGGAATCCCCACGGTCCCATGCCAAGGATTATCCGGCGTTTGTTGCCCAGCCCGGCAGACAGAGTGCAGAGGCGCAGCAGGTCCGCAGTGCTGTTCACCATTACCTCCGCCCTGACAATCTCGCTGGGATCTCGGGTCATCCGATTCAGGCGGGAAGCAAGGTCTGCCGGCACCGTATTGAAATCGTAGATTGAACGAATTACTGCGGTACGGGCTTTGCCGGCAGCTTCACGAACCGACGGCGGATCGAAATCTTCTTCCAGATCAACTGCAAAGAACGGTGCCTCACCAGACTCCGTCAGAGCGCGGATAAGCAGCGCCTGACGCTCCCCCGGCGCACCGGAAAAACGCCCTCCATCTGTGGAGCGGCGTATGGCAAGGATAACGGGAGCCTGGATGCCTGCCTGCAGCAGCCGTGCCGGAACCGTGCCGGCCATTTCCCGCTCGCCCTCATCCAGACAATCAACCCGGAGCTCATAGGCGTCGCAGTGCTCTGCATGGCGGACGGCGGTGTCGAGCGTATCGCGGATGGTGGCGTCGGTCAGCACCATGCATATCATCAGAAATCGCCCCGGTAGATGTAGGCATCCGAAAGTCTGTCTGCGGAAAAGAAAAGCCGGACCCTGACCGGATATCCTCGGTCCGGATTTCCCGGACTCCCATTCTGCAGCTGAAACAGGTCCCAGTCCGTGTCGATGTGCAACGGCTTCCCGAGCACCGATCGCACCTGCTCACGGGTAAGCCCCATAGTCAGGGACAGAAATGTTCCGTCGTAGTCCTTGTCGAAACGTACCTGCCAGACCCGATCGTGATACCAGTAGAGATACAGATGCGAAGGATAGAAGAATACGACATCGTCCTTCCACGGCTGTGCACCGCGCACGGAATAGACATGATCGGGCGCCCCAAGGGAGCCGTAGGCCTGGCTCAGCTGGAACCCGAGCAACTCGGGGGCAGCCAGTGTCTGCTGTTTGGCGGTTGAGCCCGCGTTCTGGGCATTTGCCGGCAAGGCAAGGCAAATGAACCCGAGGATCAGGACCCACACGGAAGCGGTTCGGCTCATATGGCTGAAATCGGGCCGGTCAACGTCGGTTCCACTCCCGGCGCGGAACCGAGTCGGCCACCGTCCTGAAGGTATCTGAGCACGACATCAGGTTCAACAGGGCGCGAGAAGTAGAATCCTTGAATGGCATCGCACCCTTCCTGAAACAGGAAATCCACCTGCGCACGATGTTCCACACCCTCTGCGAGGCAGTCTACATGGATTGTGTGCACGAGCGAGATGATTGCTTTCACAATTTCCTGATTGGATACACTCGTGTGCACGTCGTCGACGAATGATTTGTCGACCTTTACCATATCGATCGGGAACCTGCGCAGATAGTTCAGTGAAGAGTAGCCGGTACCAAAATCATCTATGGAAAACCGAACGCCGATTTTCTTCAATTCCACCATCTTTCGTATGGCGTCTTCCGGATCCTCCATCAGCATGCTCTCGGTAAGCTCGAGCTTCAGATGCCGTCCATTCAGACGCAGCGCATTCAGGACCGTGGTAACACGCTCGACGACATCACGCTGCTTGAATTGATAGGCGGAGAGATTCACCGAAATGTACATTTCCGGATATCCAAGCCGGTGCCATTCCACAAGCTGCTTGCATGCGTTGTACAGTACCCATTGTCCCAGGATGCGGATATCTCCGGTCTGCTCCGCTATCGGTATGAACGCCTGAGGCGGGATGTTCCCGAGTGTCGGATGGTGCCAGCGCAATAACGCCTCCGCGCCGATAATTCTATGGAAGTCGTCCACGAACGGCTGATAGTGGATCCGGAACTGCTCGAAGCCGTTCTGAGTGGCAAGCTGCAGATCGGCCTCAATGGTCTCCCGATCCCGATGCTGGCGTCCCATGCCCTCGTCGTAGATGACGTATGGGGTATCCAGGAGCTCGCTTTGCGTAAGCGCAATATCGGCATTTCCCAGAAGCTCATCCCGGGTACGCCCATGAGCAGGATATACGGCTATTCCGAGGTAGCACCCGAAACTCACGTCGTCTGCCGGCGCCTCGTGCGGCCGTGCAACATCCTCCGCAATCCTCTCTGCCATGAGCTCGACTGCGGCCATGTTCGGCATGTTGCTCAGAATTATGTGGAATTCGTCGAGCCGGTCGGACTGGAACAGGTTCTCGCCGATGACACCCTTGATACGCGCGGTTGTCCTGAAAAGGAGGATCTTGTTGCGATCGCGGGTGTTCTTTATGCGAGCGTAAGTCTTGTCGAGCCTGATGACGCCGATTGCCATAAGGCGATGATTCGTCTCTCCACCGTCGAACGCGCGGAAACGTTCATCGATCTGGCGGTCGAAAACTCTCCGGATGGGAAGAGCCGTGTACTGGTCGTGGTTCAGAAGGTCCACAAGCTCCCGCTGTTTCCCTTCCAGAAAGATAGCATGCTGCCGAAGACGTGCAATAGCCTCGCGTAGTGAGCGATTTTTCGAAGTGAGTGAATGGATTTTCCTCTGTGCCGAAAGTTCGTCGGTTTCAGCAGAAGATTCCAGGTCGGCTTTCAGGTCAGCGTCATCCAATGGAAGAACTCCAAGCTTCATCAGTAGGACGTTCCCAATATAACGTATCGTGGACGCTCTCACAATACGTTCTGCTTGCCTCGTGGCAACGTGCACCGATGGAAAGCGAAGAAGAGCACGCCTCCGGAGCACAGAACGGGAGCAAATGCCGGCCCCGGACCGGAACCGGCTCGTTGAAACACACGCTATTCACGGGACTCTACTACGAATGTCGCAATTCGGCTCCCGTGGCGCTCTGTCACCGCGAAAGCCACGGCTACCTGGAGTAGACCGGACGCGGGGTGTAGTGCGTGTGCAGAAACTCGTGACTCTTCTTCGAGAGCGGCGCATCGAGAAACTCTTCGTAAAGTTTCTGGACCGCGGGATTTTCGTGGCTCATACGCACGGTACAGTTCTTGTCGTCTGAGTAAATGCCGGCAATCCGTTTCCGCCGAATTTCGTCGGTTCCGCCGTAGGGTTGGCCACCCCCGCCAATGCACCCGCCGCGGCACGCCATGACCTCTATGAAGTGATATGGCGGCTCCGAACCGGCATCCCGGGCAGAACGAACCCGTTCGAGCACGGTAGCTATATTGCCCATCTGATGTGCAACAGCAATCCGAACATCGGTTCCCTTGATGTTCACCGTCGCTTCCTTCACGCCTTCCAGTCCGCGAACCGCTGAAAACTCGATGTTTGCAAGGTTCTCGCCGGTTATGAGGTTATAGGCAGTGCGAAGCGCTGCCTCCATGACACCTCCGGTTGCACCGAAAATGGTTCCCGCACCCGTGTAGATTCCCAGCGGGTCGTCCGCAGATTCATCGGGCAGATCCAGATAATCGATGCCTGCCTGCTTGATCATACGTGCAAGCTCCCGCGTTGTGAGAACCACGTCCACGTCCTGACCGCCGGTCGAGTACATGTGCTCATCCCGGGTTATTTCGTACTTCTTGGCAGTACACGGCATGACTGAAACCGAAAAGATGTCGTCGCGCTTAACTCCCACCTTTGCCGCGAAATAGCTCTTTATCATTGCGGCCATCATCATCTGGGGGCTCTTCGCCGTGGAGAAATTCGGGATCATGTCATCGTAGTACTTCTCCATGTAATCCACCCATGCGGGGCAGCAACTGGTGATGAGCGGGATTTCTCCCTTCCCGTGCACAAGTCGCTGTACGAGCTCGCTCGCCTCTTCCATGATGGTAAGATCTGCGGCAAAGTTGGTGTCGAAAACAGTCTTGAAGCCGAGCCTGCGGAGCGCGGAGTACATCTTTCCGGTGGTTACGGTACCGGGCTCCAGTCCGAACGCCTCACCGATTGCCACGCGAGTTGCCGGCGCGACCTGTACCACGCAGTATTTGCTCTCGTCCATGAGGGCGTTCCAGACCTTTCGAGTATCATCCCGCTCGTAAATTGCACCCACCGGGCAGTGCGCCGAGCACTGTCCGCACTTGATGCACGGGCTCTCTGCGAGCAGAACGTCTCCCGCCGGAGCAATCCTGACGGTGTCGCCGCGTCCAATGAACTCCAGAGCCCACACGTTCTGCATCTCCTGACACACTTTCGCACAACGGCCACAGAGGATACACTTATCTGGATTCAGGACAATGGCGGGGGTCGAATCATCTATCGGGAGATTCCGCAGGTTCTTCTCGAACGGGACCTCGCGAATGCCGAAGTCTGCTGCCAGCGTCTGCAACTCGCAGGTTCCGCTTCGCGGACACTGGAGACAGTCGTTCGGATGAGTCGAAAGGATGAGCTCGAGCACCGTGCGCCTTACTTCGACAATCTCCGGATCGTGGGTTACTACCTCGAGCCCTTCGGAGACCGGTGTCGCGCAGGCGCGCATCATCTTCGGACTTCCCTTTACGCGAATCACACACAGGCCGCACGCCGCCCATGCGGGTAGATCAGGGTGATAGCAGAGTGTCGGGATCTTCACCTGGACCCGTTTTGCCGCGTCCAGAATCGTTGTGCCCTCTTCAACCTCGTGGGGTATGCCGTTTATCTTTATGTGTACTGTGCTCACGGTTCTACTCCTTGTAGGACTCACGCGCGGGATACTGCATCGAATTTGCAGGCTGTATAACATTCACCGCACTTGATACATATCGCCGGATCAATGAGATGAGGTTTTCGCTTCTCACCGGTAATTGCATCCACCGGACACCGCCGGGCGCAGAGTCCGCACCCTATGCACTTCTCCGCGATAATGGTGAACTGAATAAGATCCTTGCACTTGCCGGCCGGACATTTTCCGTCCCGGATGTGCGCCATGTACTCGTCTTCGAAATAGTGCAGGGTCGACATGATCGGATTTGGTGCCGTCTGCCCAAGCCCGCACAGACTGGCACGTTGCATGGCGTGACCGATGGTGCGGATGGTGTCCAAATCCGCAATTTTCGCGGTTCCCTTGGTAACACGATCAAGAATATTGTACAGTTTCCTGCCGCCGATGCGGCACGGGGCGCACTTTCCGCACGACTCGTCCACCGTGAAACCGAGATAGAATTTGGTGATATCGACCGCGCAGTCATCCTCATCCATGACTATCATTCCACCGGAACCCATGATGGAACCGAGTTGCTGCAGGTGTTCATAGTCAATTGGCGTGTCCAGATACTCAGCCGGAATCATGCCGCCGGAAGGCCCGCCTGTCTGAACGGCTTTGAACTTCTTTCCGTTCGGAATCCCTCCGCCTATGTTGTAGATGATGTCGCGCAGTGTGGTTCCCATGGGAACTTCAACCAGGCCTGAATTGGCAATCTTTCCGGTCAGGGCAAAGACCTTCGTCCCCTTGCTCTTGTCCGTGCCAATCCTGCTGAACCATTCACCGCCTCGGGTTATGATAACCGGCACGTTTGCCCAGGTTTCAACATTGTTAATGACAGTCGGCTTGCGCCACAGCCCCTTCACCGCCGGAAACGGCGGACGTGGCTTCGGCATACCGCGTTCACCCTCTACCGAGGCCAGAAGCGCGGTCTCTTCACCACAGACAAATGCGCCCGCGCCAAGTCGGATCTCGATGTCGAAATCGAAGCCGCTCCCGAGGATGCCCTTTCCCAGCAGGCCGAGCTCTTCCGCCTGCTTTATTGCCACCTCGAGTCGATGAATGGCCAGAGGATACTCGGCACGAATGTAGATGATCCCGTGGTGTGCCCCGACGGTGTAACCGCAGATTGCCATTCCCTCGAGAACGCTGTGCGGGTCCCCTTCGAGAACGCTGCGGTCCATGTAGGCACCCGGATCACCCTCGTCAGCATTACAGACCACGTACTTCGGCTCGTCATGTATCTGCCGGGAAAATGTCCACTTCATGTGTGTCGGGAAACCCGCGCCACCACGTCCCCGAAGGCCGGCAACCTTCATCTCACCGATGATTTCTTCGGGGGTCATCTCGAACAGGGCCTTCTGCAGAGCCATGTACCCATCCCGGGCAATGTACTCGTCAACGTCTTCCGGATTTATTGCCCCGCAGTTGCGTAAGACAATGCGGAACTGCTTCTGGTAGAAAGAGATGTCGTCTACACGCGCGTGCTGTTTGCTTTCCGCGTCCTTGTATCGGAGCCGCTCGACCACTCGACCTTTGACCAGGTGCTCGCTCACGAGCTCGGCGGCATCTTCCGGTTTGACATCCACATAGAAGGTGTCTTCCGGCAGGATCTTGACAATCGGGCCACGCTCGCAGAACCCGAAACAACCCGTTTTCACAACCTGCACATCAGCGGAAATACCCTGCGCGTCAACTTCCCGCAGCAGATTACGATAAATTTCCTCAGATTTGTTGGATACGCAGCCGGTACCACCGCACACCAGAATGTAGTTCTTGTACGCCATGCTCGCCTCCAGTACTTCAGCGTTTCGGATTGTCGACGATGTCGGCAGCCGGGCGATCGTAGATGTGATCTTCGAGAAGCATCTTGCCAAGAATGTGCTTCTGGACGATTTCGCGGGCAACTGCGGCATCCACCCGACCGTAGATAACAGTCGGCATATCCGGCATTACGACCTCCACCGTAGGTTCCGCAAAATCCAGCCCAAGGCTGCCGGTCTGACGGACCGCGACGCTCGTCAGGCTGCGCTCTTCCAGCGCGTCAAGAAACGCCGCAAGCGTCTCTTTCGCCCCGGCGGCAATACCGCTTGTTCCCATACCTACGATGATCTGAATTCTCTTATTCGCAGGATCGCGGAAGTCCATCTGTCGTTTCTTGTCTTCGCGAAGTTTCTTCAGGTCGTCCAACGACATTTTTGCCATCTATGTCCTCCCTAACAATCGTCCAGGTTTTCTTCCTGGGACCGTATGTACTCGTGCAGCAGGCCGCGGCTCGAGACACTCTGCAACTCTCCCAGAACACCGGTCAGCAGGCTCCGTCGGAGCTCGTAGGAGCAGGAGCCCGGACGGACTCCGGCAGATTCCTCCCTGCGTTTCGTCCGCCGTACAGTCAGCTCATACTCGCCGTCAAAACTCATGAGCAACACCAGAACGTCCACCAGGTTTCCCATGGGCGGCGTGTCTACATGATTCAGGTTAAAGCTGAACCACACATCGGTACCCCGGCCCTTTTTCGACTCGATCCGGAAGCTCCCGTCGGTATCTGAAAGCAACTGGACCAGAAACGGAAGCCCGAGTCCCACGTTGCGAACCGGATGCTTTGCGGCATCGGTGCCGAACGGGTCCTGGGCCCGAATGACCTCAGCCTCATCCATCCCTGAACCGGTGTCGTGGACGCTCATATCGAACACCGATGCGGATTCGACAAGAACAACTTCAGTAACGGGTGATCCCGCCTGCACCGAGTTGTGCACAATGTCCAGCAGGAAATCGCTCATCGCATGGTGCATGGCGGACTGCTCCCGCTTATGCGTCGACAGGCTTCTCTTCGCGGTGTTTCGCAAGTATTTCCGGGAGCCTGCCTTTCGTTACTTTGCCGTAAACCTCGCCGTTTACGGTCAGGACCGGTGCAAGGCCGCAGCAGCCGATACACCGAACCGACTCGATAGAAAATTCGCCATCCTCGGTAACCGAGTTCACACCGATTCCGAGGAGCGATTCGAGCTCCTGAAGTACATCTTCGTTGCCCTTCAGATAACACGCCGTTCCCATGCAGATCTGGACCGTGTTGCGGCCCGGCTCCTTCAGCTTGAAATAATGATAGAAGGTGATTACTCCGTAAATTCTTGCAAGGGGAATCTCCAGGATCTGGGCAAGACGAATGGCTACCTGACGGGGAATATAGCCGTATTCCTCCTGCGTCCGGTGAAGAATCATGATGAGGTTACCCGGCTTATCGCGCCATTCGTTTACATACTGAGTGAGGCTGTCGGGCAATACTACCGGTTCCTGTGTTTCTAACGGCATAATTCCTCCCCCGGATGCCGGCGCAGTGCACACGCGGATTGCGCGTGCAGTCGGTTCAAGACTTCCGACCTCCGCCAAATTGGTCCGGATCAGCAATCCCGGACGCTTCATGTTGACACAACTGATTGTTTAAACTGATTATATCTCCATAAAAAAACTTGTTCAAGCATCTATTGCGTAAAACTTGGTATTTAATTAGAATGATTTTGTGAATAATGTGAAACAAGTCACAACAATAGATATTACGACCAGCCGAGTTGTCATTCTTCGTCTGACCCGGTATCTCCGTGTACTTCAGAAACTGAAGGCAGTCGGAATTATCAACGTCTTCTCGAACAATCTCGGGGATGCAGTTGGGGTAACTCCGGCAATGGTCAGAAAGGACTTTTCGCTCCTCGGTATTACCGGCAACAAGAGGGGTGGCTACAATATAGATGTGCTCATAGAGGCAGTGCGCCGCATCCTTGGCAAGGAAGACAACCAGCGTGTTGCTCTTGTCGGCTGCGGACGAATCGGAGGCGCACTCCTGGAGTACAAGGAGTTCGCGAAAGATGGTATAGAGATCGCGGCAGCCTTTGACAACGATCTGTCCAGAGTGGATCGGGATGCGCGGATTCCTATTCTGCCAATGGAGGAGCTCGAATCATTTGTCCGGGAGCAGCAGATCCAGATAGGGATCGTAGCGGTGCCGGAATCCAGTGCCATACCCGTATTCGAGCAGATGATCCAGGCAGGGATACGAGGATTTCTGAACTTCACAACAGTTGAACTGAAGTGCTCGGGAAGATGCAAGTTCAACGACTGCCCCAAGCAGTGCACGGTCCAGAATGTGAACATAAGCCTGGAGCTTGAAAGTCTCTTCTATCTGGTAAACCTGAAACGTCCGGTTGAAATTCAATGAACCCGCTGCCCATAAATACGGATGAGTCCCCCCCATACATGCTCGAACTCATCTACCGACTGAAAATCCGCGATGTCATGACCGCACGACTCATAACAGCAGGCAGACAGGATTCGTTGAGAGATGTTCAGCGGCTCATGAAAGACAACGGTATCACAGGAGTACCCATTGTCGAAGGAAAGCGGCTGCTTGGCCTGCTCAGCATGGACGACATTATCTGCGCGCTCAATGAAGGATACATAGAAGATCGGGCGGAGAAACGGATGACCCGGAACCTCATAGTCCTTGAAGACGACATGCCGCTCTCTTTCGGCATCTCATACCTGGAAAAATATCACTTCGGCCGCTTTCCTGTTCTGAGTAAGGACAGGGAGCTCGTCGGCATTGTGACCAGTCGCGATGTCATTGTGGCACTCTTGCTGGAAATCAACCGGGAAATCGAGCGGCTTGAACGGCAGATGATGCCCCGACCGGAAACGGGCACAGGAAGAATACATCTCGAGTTTGCGACCCGCAGGTTCGACTTCGAGAGCGCCGGACGGGCTTCATCCGAGATCAAGAAGATCCTGAAGGCGCACAATGTCGAACCGGCAACGACGCGGCGGATTGCCGTGGCCGCCTACGAACTGGAAATGAACCAGGTGGTCCACTCAACAGGTGGCAGGATTCTCTTTACCCTGGAAGCTGACCGCGCCGAAATTCTGGCCGTGGACCAGGGGCCCGGGATCAATGACATCGAGGATGCCATGCGGGAAGGCTTCTCCACCGCCACCGAATGGATCCGCTCTCTGGGTTTTGGAGCAGGTATGGGGCTGCCGAATGCGAAACGCGTCTCCGATGAGTTCTCCATCGAGTCGAGAACCGGCACCGGGACGCAGGTACGCAGCGTCGTCCACCTTGCGCATGCGAACGTTACCATCGGAGGAGCCAATGAAGATCAGTGAGCTGCCGACAGTTATTCACCTTACGTGTATCCAGGATCAGTACGAAGATAAGGAAATTGCAACCGGCTATACGTCCGATCTCCTGAGCGACGTCATGGCAAATGCCGGGGAGAGCACGGTGCTCATTACCATCCAGGCACACAAGAATACGGTTGCCGTAGCGTCACTGACCGACATCGGCGCAATCGTGGTCTGCAACGACCGGCCCATACCGGACGACATGGTGGAGACAGCCAGAGAGCAGCGGATTGCGCTCTTTACTTCAAACGGCAATCAGTACCAGACGTCCGGCCTGCTCTATTGCGCCGTGAACGGGTATCACGGAGCGTGTTGATATGGCCGCTCCGTATCGTGCCGGATGTGATTCGGACCTGGAATAACGCTCACACAACGTTCGAGCGGTCACCCAACCCGCGGACTTCAGAGCCGTGGGCGCAAGGCCACACATGCTGAGGCGTCGCACCGTACCGTCGAGGAGCATCAGCGAACTATTCGTGGCAAAGATTGGTTCCCACTCCGCTTCAATGCGCTGATTCTGTCAACACGGTTGTTGATACTTCAGAAGGGGTTATGCAGCAGTTCAACGCCGACCTTCACATTCATTCATGTCTGAGCCCGTGTGGGGATCTCGATATGTCCCCCACGCGCATCGCTTCTGAGGCGCGCAAGCGGGGCCTTTCACTCATCGCGCTGTGCGATCACAACAGCGCGCTCAACTGTCCGGCGTTTGCCGAGGCGTGCCTGGAGGTGAGTATTGAGGCGGTTTTCGGCATTGAGATAACCACGCGTGAGGAGGTTCACGTCCTTGCACTATTTCCCGAACCCCAGAATGCGCTGGCGTTTGGGGAGTTCCTCTATCCCCTCCTTCTTTCCGGTAAGTACGATCCTGTCCGTTACGGAGATCAGGTATACGTGAACACTGCGGAAGAAATACTCGGAAACGTCGAGAAGCACCTCATTGGAGCCGTCGATCTGACAATGGATGATCTTGAACGGATTACCCACGAGCGCGGTGGGCTGTTCATTCCCGCCCACATCGACCGGACAACCTACAGCGTCATTTCGCAATTGGGTTTTCTCCCGGACGGCACCTACGACGGGCTCGAAGTAACCTCCATGCCCTGCCGGGTGGATACGCACGGATTGCCGCTGGTGACCGGTTCGGACGCGCACTATGTGGAAGATATCGGAAGCAGATACACTGCGTTCTCGGCGGAAACCTGCAGTTTCTCCGGACTGGTTTCCGCGCTTCGTGCCGGGAAAACCGTGCCGTGTTGCACAAGACCGACCCCGGGGGTATAGTAAACTCGGCTGTCCAACCTTGAGAACAACGGAATGCGGTGAAAGTCCGCAGCGGGCCCGCCACTGTAACCGAGCACGAAAGCGGCACTCAGCCATTGTCCCCTCTGAGCGGGATGAGAAGGCGCCGCGAGTAGGACAACCCGGAAGCCAGGAGACGACTCTCAGGGAAACCACCTTCGAGGAATAGGGTATGACCGGCTCATTGATATCATTTCGCACTGCGGGTGCCGCCATGATGCTCCTGCTTGCCGTAACCGGAGGCCAGCTGGTAGCGCAATCCCGCTCACGTGTCTTCCCTCAGTATGCAACGGGTTTCACCGTCCAGTACCATGAAGGCTACACCGTCGCCACGGTCACACGACCGTGGCCCGGGGCACAGAGGTCATTTCGCTACGTGCTCGCGGAACGCGGAACGAAGCTGCCGTCGGATATCCAACCGTCTGCAACAACGCGTGTCATACGGATACCCGTTCGTTCGGTGGTGACCATGTCAACAACCTTCCTGCCTCCGCTCGAAGAACTCGGCGTTCTTGATTCACTGAAGGGTCACAGTCAGACGCAGTGGATCTACTCCCCTGCTGTCCGAACCCTGGTGAAAGAGGGCCAGGTCAAGGAGATCGGAAGCGGGACCACGCTGAACGTTGAACAACTCCTTGCCATTCATCCGGATGTCGTGTTCGTCAACCGGTACGGGAGCGAATGGGCGGCGGGGGCGAAACTACGGGAAACCGGCGTTCCCGTGGTCGTAATTGGCGACTGGGCGGAGACAACGCCGTTGGGCGCCGCGGAGTGGATCAAGTTCATTTCGCTGTTCTACGACCGGGAAAAACAGGCAAACACCATCTTTGATGGGATTTCAGCGCGGTACAACGCGCTCAAGAAACTTGCAGCCTCTGCCCGGGACCGTCCGACGGTTTTCAGCAACGCCCCGTATCAGGGACAATGGACAGTGCCGGGGGGACAGAGCTTCGCGGCCCGGCTTTTTGCAGACGCAGGCGCGCACTACCTATGGAAATCTGCGCCGGAGACCGGCAGCCTTACACTCGATTTCGAATCCGTCTACGCTCGCGCATACAACGCTGACTTCTGGCTGAACCCGGGAAACTGGAACTCCCTTGCAGACGGTTTGCGCCTCGATCCACGCGTCCGGGAGTTCAGGGCGTTTCGAAACGACCAGGTGTACAACAACAACGCCAGGGAGAACAGGTATGGAGGAATTGATTACTACGAGTCCGGTCTCTCACATCCGGACAGGGTTCTTGCAGATCTTATCAAGATATTTCACCCCGGGCTCCTGAGAGACCATGCACTTTACTACTACCGGCGGCTCCGCTGAGCAGCCGTCCGGAGGGAGCAGCGCTCCTGACGGATTTTCCCATGGTGCACCGCGCTCGCCGATGCTCCGCTCCATCGTCCTCATCGGTCTGGTTATTGTTGTATTCGCCCTGAATCTTGCGCTCGGATCCGTGCGACTTCCACTGCACGACATCGTGGCGCTCTTTACCGGCGCACCGATGCAGCGTGAAACCTCCCGGACTATCCTCCTTCTCTTCCGCCTGCCGAAAGCCCTCACCGCCGTGTTCGCCGGCGCTGCGCTCGCTCTGGCGGGCCTGTCCATGCAGACGCTCTTTCGCAATCCGCTTGCCGGGCCATTCATCCTGGGTATCAATTCAGGCGCCGGCCTCGGAGTTGCCCTGGTAGTGCTGGCAGTGGGAGGAAGCGCGCAGGGCGGCCTTACAGCGGGCGTTTCGAGTCCGGGCGAATTCGGCATTGCGCTTTCCGCCGGCATCGGTGCAGCGGCGGTGCTGCTCCTGGTTCTGGCCGTTTCGCGTCGCGTTCAGAGCGTCATGACTCTGCTCATTCTCGGTCTTCTCTTCGGATACGGGGTAAACGCGATTACGACAATTCTCATAAACTTCAGTCCGGCCGAGCAGGTGCAGAGCTACATCTCCTGGAGTTTCGGAAGCTTCGGCGGCGTAACGTGGCCTCAGTTCTGGATACTCGCCGGTTCAATAGCAGCGGGCACTGCATTGATTGCCGGGACATCGAAGCAGCTCAACGCGTTCCTGCTCGGCGAGCTCTACGCACAGAGCATGGGCGTTTCGCTGCGCCCGGTACGCGCAGTACTCATCGTGGCCACTGCCCTCCTTGCAGGTGCAGTCACTGC
The DNA here is from genome assembly GCA_964553615.1 of uncultured Spirochaetales bacterium. Lineage (GTDB taxonomy): Bacteria > Spirochaetota > Spirochaetia > DSM-27196 > DATKUC01 > DATKUC01. The sequence goes on from CAZKMA010000027.1 coordinate 35,105, forward strand.
GTTCTGCGGACCAATCGGCTTTCTCGGGATTGCGATGCCGCATCTTGCGCGCGCACTTTTCCGAACCGCCGACCACCGGATCCTTATTCCGTCCTCCGCATTGCTCGGGATGATCGCCGCCCTGACTGCCGATCTTGTGTCAGGGCTGCCCGGCTCGCAGATCATACTTCCGTTGAACGCTGTCACCAGCCTCATCGGCGTCCCCGTCGTCGCGTGGGTCATACTCCGCCGGCGAAACCTGCGGCAGGTATTCGGCTCATGAAGAGTCCTCACCTGCTCTCGGCACGCAACCTTACCGTCGGATACCGCCTCCCCGGCGGCAGGACACGAATTGTGCTTGAACGCATAGATGTCGATGTCGACCCGGGCGAGGTGGTCTGTCTCATCGGAGCCAACGGCTCCGGGAAATCCACACTCCTTCGCAGCCTGGGCGCGATGCAGCCGCTTATTGGAGGTACGGTGGAAGTGGGCGGGGCGGAGCTTTGCAGAATGCGCGCGGGGGAACGTGCACGTCTTGTCAGCCTCGTGCTCACGGAACGCTTCGATGCGGGATACCTCGACGTGTACACGCTCGTCTCGCTGGGACGTCACCCGTACACAAACTGGACGGGGACCCTCGAAAGCACCGACCACGCACAGGTGCAACAAGCCCTGTCACAGGTCGGCATCTCGCATCTTGCCTCCCGCAGCCTCCCGGAACTGAGCGACGGAGAGCGGCAGAAAACCATGATTGCGCGTGCCCTCGCACAGGATACGCCGCTCATCATACTCGATGAGCCGACCGCGTACCTGGATGTAACCGCGCGCGCCGATATAATGCAGCTTCTTCACGATCTGGCTTCGGACACCGGGAAGTGCTTCCTGCTCTCAACGCACGACCTCGAGTTCGCCTTGCGCAGCGCGGACAGAATGTTGATGATCAGGGAACCCGGTCTCCTCGAGGTAGGTGCACCGGAAGACCTGGTGCTGAATGGATCCTTCGCCGCGGCATTCCGAGATCAGCATGTCGAGTTCGACAGCACTCGAGCGCTGTTCGTCCTGCGGCGGCCGACGCGCGGAACTGTGGAGCTCTCTGCGACCGGGAACGCGCGAGACATTGCGCTGACGTGGACGGCCAACGCGTTCGAGCGGATCGGCTATACTGGAATGGGAGACACGGAAATGTCCGACGGCAGGCACCGACTCAGGGTGAAGATAGAACCGGATGGGGATGGTTTCCGATGGGTCGTCTCGACCGGCTCCGCACCCACGAAGTTCAGAACCTTCGGATTGCTCTACGAACTGGTAAGCTTTGTGAAACGGCTTCCAGTTTCCGACGTCTAGCCAACCCGGTCAGGCACGTGAAGAATGTCGCGCGCCTTGCTTCCGTTCTGCGGGCCAACGACGCCGATCCGTTCCATTTCCTCGACAAGTCGTGCAGCACGATTGTAGCCTATCTTGAGTCTCCGCTGCAGGTAGGAAGCCGATGCCTTGCCCGCAGACACGACGATCTCCATTGCTTTTTCCATGAGGGGATCCTCGAGATCCTGCTGAGCGTAGATCTCGTCGTCCTCATCTATGAAGATTTCGTCGTCGATGTAGTCGGGCTCTCCGAGCGTCTTTACGTAGGAGACTATGCGCTCCACTTCGTCCTCTGAGAGGAAGGCCCCCTGCATGCGGAAGGGAAAGGGGTCCCATGCCGAAGTGAACAGCATGTCTCCGCGACCAAGCAGTTTCTCTGCTCCGCCCGTATCTATGATAATACGGGAGTCGACCTTGCTCGCCACCATGAATGCAATTCGCGACGGGATGTTCGCCTTGATCAATCCGGTAATAACATCCGTCGAAGGCCGCTGTGTTGCAAGGACCAGATGGATGCCCACTGCACGGGACATGGCCGCGAGCCGCGCAAGGGTGGACTCGAGCTCCTTACCGGTAGTTGCCATGAGGTCGGCAAACTCGTCGACGACTATGACGATGTAGGGTATCGGCTCGGTTGCGAGGTTGCGCTGACGAATACGGTTGTTGTACGAACGGATGTCACGCACGCCGAGTGCGTCCAGCAGTGAATAGCGACGTTCCATCTCGTAGATCGCATATTGGAGTGCCTGAAACGCGCGCTTCGGGTCGGTAATGACCGGCGTCAGGAGGTGCGGGATGTCGTTATAGAACTTCAGCTCGACGATCTTCGGATCGATCAGGATCATCTTTACTTCGTCGGGTCGTTTTCGATAGAGCAGCGAACAGATGATCGAGTTCACGCATACCGATTTTCCTGATCCGGTCGCCCCGGCAATGAGGAGGTGCGGCGTCTTTGTAAGATCGACAATCTGCGCGTCTCCAGGAATATCCTTTCCAACAGCAATCGGAAGCTCGATTTTCGGATCCCAGAACGAATCCTGTTCGATGAGCTCGGCGAAGGAGACGATTGCCCGACGCTTGTTCGGAATTTCGATACCGACCGCATGTTTGCCGGGAATCGGGGCAACGATACGAACACTCTGCGCGGCAAGCCGCAGGGCAATGTTGTCTGCCAGATTTACTATCTTTGCAAGCTTCACGCCAGGCGCAGGAAGCATTTCGAACATTGTAATGACGGGTCCCTTCCGGATCCCGGTCACCTCCGCCTGAATCTGAAATTCTTCGAGGGTGAATGTGAGGATCTCTGCTGCCTTGCGTGTCTCCGCGTCTATTTCCCAGTATTGACCGTCTTCGTACTCGTCGAGGATACCCTCTATCGGCACCTTGTACTCTCCGGGCACCGGTCGCTTCCTGCGGGGGGAAAAGACCGCAGGTGTCTTTCGGGATGTTGGCCCGCCGCTGCGGCTGCCGGCATCGGCCACGGTCTGAATGTCCGGTAAGCTTTGAGACGGTGCGTTCTCGGACAGCTCGACTTCCGGGAGGTCGAGATCGTCCGATTCCGGAATTATGGTTTCCAGATTTCCTTCGTATGACTCATTGGTCGGGGAATCCCCGTCGCGGAATGTTCCGTGGTGGAAGAAGTACACCTCGTCTTCCTCTTCAGGGACAACCGGCGGGAGCTCGGCAATCGGCTCGTCACCCGTTTCCGCCTCTTCAGACGGCTCGCGTTCGACCACACCCTGCATCCCGTCGTCGTATTCCTCGGCGACTTCCGCGTCCGAAACATCGAATGAATCTGTCGCAAATTGATGCCCGGCCTCCGGACTGTGTACCGCGTAGTAACTCTGAACGGACTTCAGACGGGACACGGGTGCCGGACCGGGGAATGCGGTTTCGCTCTCTTCAGAACGGGAGGGATGTTCGGCCGGGATGAGAGCGATTGCCCTGGACGCCGAAGGTCGGTATCCGGAGATCGGGCCATCGGCCTCTTCTTCGGCAACTGAACCATCTTCCCCCTGCGACATGCTCCGTTCCCGTCTTGAAAACGGTATCCGTGTACCTGTTGCACCACCAATGAGCATCGCTTCGGCGACCAGCAGGATAAGGCAGAGGACAACACCACCTGCGGTGGAAAACGTCCGGTGAATTGCCGCAACGAGCGAACCGGTGGCGACCTGATTTCCGCCAAGGAGCTGGAATAGCAGCCCCAGTGTAAAGAACGGAAGCACACCCAGATTGAGTATCAGGAATCGCGTTCGATGGAATCGCTTCTGAAGAAGAAAGATACCCGAAGACACGACGTAGAATGGCACAAAAAGACCCGCGATCTGGAAAGCACCCAGAAAGAAACGTCCCGGAACCGCGAACAGCAGGAGGAGAAAGTCGTTGTTTGAAACACCGACGAAAGCAACCAGGCAGGAGATGAACAGCAGAATGCCGAGAAGCAGAAGGGAACTACCAAGGATGTAAGATATACTTCGATTCGGCGCCAAATGAGTTACTCCTTTCACACTCCATTATCGGAGACTGGAAGGGTGCCCTTGAGCGGAGCCGGATGCTATCGGTTGTGCTTCGCTATCGCGTTGTGCATGAAGTCCGGAAACATGCTGTAAACCACCTCCGGAAGAGACTTCTGCTGATAGAGGTGCGCGTAGTAGACAGCGGACACCAGGATTTTCCTGATGTACATGCGAGTCTCTTCGATGGGAATCGATTCATGAAACAGGAGAAGCGAGGGAAGATCCTTTCTTCGTTGCCACTGGCGCACACGTCCGAGCCCACCGTTGTACGCAGCAAGAGCGAGTACCGGATCACCGAATCGTGTAATGAGCGACTTCAGATACCATGCGCCAATTTCGAGGTTGGTGGCCGGGTCACTGAGGTTCGGCGCGTGGAGACCCATTCTGCGGGCAACATCCGCTGCCGTCTGCGGCATGAGCTGGGACAGACCGATTGCCCCTGCATGAGACGCCACTCCACTGTCGAAGTAGCTTTCCTCCCTCACGAGTGCATAAAAAAGGTATCGGGACAGTTTCTCCTTCTCCACTGCGCCGCCCATCTCCTTTGGAAATGCCTGCGGATAGAGCAGCTCGGCATTGCTGTTGGTAAGCTGAAAATCGTCCTTTGACCGCGCAAGGTCCATTGTTCGTAGCGACTCGGTCACATGTTTCCGGTCTGCGAATGTCCGTGCAGCCATCCGGAGCGTGTACTCGCTGAGGTCCGACCAGAGAAACTTGATCCGGCTGTAGGCGTCATCGAGGAGCCCGTATTCGAAATATCCGCGCACGAGCAGATCGCTGTCGCTCAAGCCAACTTTCGAACCGTTGGCACCGGACGGAGTCGCTGCAGGAGCTGCGGGGCCTGCAG
>CAZKMA010000027.1:39911-48461 GCA_964553615.1 uncultured Spirochaetales bacterium
CTGCAGGAGCTGATGAAGAACCCGGGTTTCCGCCGGACAAATCGAACAGGAGGACACTGGCGTCCGGGCGTGAGTGACCGAGTTTATCGAGCGCGGCAGATGCCAGAAAGCGGTAATACCGGTCGTAACTCTGGCTTGCAGCTTCTTTGAGCAACGAAACAGGATCCAGAGAGACCGCTGCCCCTCCGTCGCCACGAGTCCGCGACACGCCTTGGTACAACCCCTTGTCTATCGCCTCCGCCAGAACAACGGCATAAGGCGCTGCGGTGCCGGGATCTCCGCCATCCTTGAGCACCGCATAGACGGCCGCAAGGGTGTGCCATCGGTGAGAGTTCACCAGCCTCGAGAGAAGATTTTCCTCGAGGTCGGAAAAATACTGGTAGTTCGACATGTCCGGGAGGTACATTGCCAGGTACCGGGGCGCCTCTGAAGGATTCGCCTCAACGAGGCTGTCGAGCAGGTACCAGAGTATACGGTCCTTCCTCCCGGGCGTGTACCAAGATGACTCCGACCGATTTGCCGCAATGTAGGCATCGTTGAGAACCCGTGCGGCCTCGCTGTAGTTACCAGCACGCCACAGCAGCTTGCCGGCGTTGTCCAGAGCAGAGGTGCGGCTATAACCCGTAAGAGCATGCGCCGCCGCCCGGAGACGTTCACTCCCGACGGTGAAACGGCCAAGCAGGGAATAAGTCCGCGCAATGTCTTCGATCGTCGCCGGCGTTGCAAGAGCAAGGTCCGATGCTTTCTCTCCGTGTTTCTCAAAAGAAGACAGGAGATCGGTAAACTGAGTGTCCGCCTGCCCGTACTTTCGCTCACCGAGGAGATACTTCCCTTCCATGAGCATCCGTTCCTGACTGGAAAAGTCCGTGGTAAGCAGTTTCCGGTACTGCAGATAGATGTAGAGTCGGCCGTGGATATCGCCGGCCGGATAGTCCTTGAACACCGAGAGCACGGAATCCTTCCAACCAGCAATATCCAGCCGGGCTGCGGATGCCGCCCGCCAGAGCGCCACGGTGCCGTTCTCGAGAAGCTGGCGGGTATCCGGATGAGTGAACGGCTGTCTTGCTGCGAGGACAAGAATTTGTTTTACCGAGTCCAGGGTTTCGCGGTCTTTCTTTTCCCAGTAGAGCGCCTGGGTGTACAGTACCCGCATGTCCGGAGATTCAGGGTACCTTTTCACGAGCTTCTCGCCGAGACTCGTGGCCTCCTCGTACTTCTGTTCATCCAGGTAGAGTTTCAGCAGTGCATACCCTGCCTCCTGCCGCCACGGCTCCGCGCTTCGGTCAACGGCAAGTTTGAACATGACCTCGGCATTCTGGTTCATATCCACGTTCCTGGACAGGAATACGAGCCCCAGGTAGTAGGGCGCTCCGTCTCCGAGAGAAAGAACATCGGCGGGGTGAACCTTGGAATAATCCGGCGTCTTGAGGAACGCGTAGTCACCATGATAGAGCCTGGAAACAAATTGGTCCCGGTCAAAGCCCCAGACTTGCCGACTTGCAGTACAACCGGTGGAAGACAGGACTGCCAGAAATACCAGAATACGAACTGCAAGAGCCACTTTACGCCTTCGAAATTGAATTTTAGGCTCCTCTTACGCGACTGAGTAAAGAAACGAAGCGGTCGCGTGAGGAATCATCCGGACAGACAAAACCAGCTGGCTGCCGGACAGATATCCGGTTCCCGCGTCGAGTCCGGGAAGACTTGATGCACTCAGAGCCCTGAATATAAGGTACAGCACGATGGCCAGAATCGCGAGGCAAAGTATCATATATCCAATGAACAACCCCACGTTCGTCCGCATGGAAACCGTTCCACGCGTCCCGGCAAACCTGCCGTTCATCGCGGAGTCAAGCTCACCAGCCGGATGGAAGGCGTTCGGCCACTGATCCGGCGCTTCATTCGTCACCCGGTCTATATCTTCATCCGCTTCGAATGCATCGAACGCCAGAAGGGTATCATCCATCTCCGGCACTTCGTCAATGAAGAGGTTACCTTCATCAAACTCGTCAACTGAATCTTCCGCACTTCCGGAATCCTCCAGGTAGAGAAGGCTCACCGAAAGGCTCTGATACTCTCCGCTTTGCGGATCGGTAATGGTTGCGTTGAGATTTCCCGACCGATCTATGCCGACAACAAGAATGGAATCCACATTTCTTCCCGGATCGGTCACGATATTCTCGACGACCAGACTTCCGAGGTACAGCGCGTGCACGCCTGTAGAGTCATCAGCCCGATACAGGTCCACCTGAATCGCATCCTGATCGTTGCGCGCGGGGGTCAAGACCATGCGCTTGCGGATACCTACGGCAGTTGCCTCAAGAACAGGAAAGAATGAGCCGTTCGCAATCTTGATGCCGATGGTTGGGTTGCTCACGAATCCTCCGGATAAGAAGCCTCGAAACGGGCTCCGACGGTGTCAAAGCCTATGGATTTCCCCACCCTTTGTCAACGCCGATGAGTATTGCTTTCCTTGACATCTCGGTTTCCGGTCACGATAATGTCAGCATGTCGGACACTTTCACTGTAGTGGCGATTCTCATCGTCGTGGTCCTGCTTCTATTTGTTGTTGCCATATTCACCTTCATGAACCGTCGTAAGTCTGGCGACACCGCGCTCAGCGGCTTGAGCGCCCGCGACCGCGATTCTGCCGTCAAGGAGGCCAATCGCAGACTGGCGCAAAATCCGAAGGATCCTGAAGCCCTCACCATACTTGCGGATCTCTATTACAACGAGGAAGCATGGGAAAAGGCAATAAAGACCTACGCTCTCCTCATGAATCTCTGCGCCACCAACCCTGACCTGGACGAGTTCACCATTACGCTCCGGTACGGCCTTTCGGCTATGAAACTGAAAGACTTCGAAGAAGCACATAAGGGTCTGGTTCTTGCGCGAAGCTTGCGAAGCGACGTATTCGAAGTCGAGCACAATCTCGGTTTCCTCGAATACCGCCGCCGGAACTACGAGAAAGCGACGACACTCTTGAATGCTGCGCGGGACATGCAGCCGGACCATCTGGAAACACAGAAGTACCTCGGACTCTCACTCTACAGAATACACAAATACAAAGAGGCGATCTCCATCCTGCGCAAGGTTGTGGAACAACGCCCGGACGACAAAGAAACACTTTTCATAATCGCCCAGTGCTACTACGAACTTGGCCAGATGGAGCAATCCATTCGAATATTCTCGCACTTGCGGGCAGACCCTGCATTCGGTCCGCAGGCATGTCTGCATGCGGGCATTCTTCGCATCAATGCGCGTCAATACGAGCAGGCACAGATGGACTTTGAAATAGGCCTGCGCCACAAGGACATCAAGCCCGAGATCGCTCTCGAGCTCAAATACCGTCTGGCCGCCGCATACAGTAAAACACAGGATATCAATCGTGCTCTGCCTTTACTGTCGGATATCTATGCGGTCGACCCGGGATACAAGGATGTGTCGGCACAAATCCAGCGCGTACGGGAACTCGCGGGCAACCAGAACCTGCAGACATTTCTGCTATCTCCGGTATCGGATTTCGTTGCGCTCTGTCGGAAGGTTGTCGGTGGATACTTTCCCCATTCCACGGTGAAGGTGACGGATATCTCGGTGGCCAGAAATGAGTATGCAGACATCCTCACGGATGTGGAGACCGATACATGGCAGGATATCATCCTGTTCCGGTTTATTCGGACAACCGGACCGGTGGGTGAATTGCTGCTGCGGGACTTTCATTCAAGGCTCAAGGAGGTGAAGGCCGGTCGGGGGCTCTGTCTGTCTGCCGGTGAATTCACCGAAGAAGCAAAGAAGTTTGTCGAGGCCAGACTCATCGACCTGATCGAAAAAGAGCAGCTGCTAAAACTGCTGAACCGCGCTGCATAACTCGCCTGCTGCACATCTTCGGCATCTTTGACCGGCTCCACCGGCTCACTATATTCAGTATCCGTTCACGGGAAACCGCCGTTCTTCAAAGCCGCTCGGCGATAACCAGATGACGCTCTTCCTCCAGAAACGGCACCGTCACCCGTTCGATGACCGGCGCACTGAAACCGTTCTTTAACTGGTCCAGTTCGCCGACAATTGCCTGGGCTCGCCCCTTGAATGCCACAAGAACAGCTCCAGGGATCATAGCTCGGGAAAGACTCTCCACCACTTCTGAGGTGAACGGACGGAAGGCCCGAAAGACGACGCCTCCATACCGGGTGGAAAGGCGTGAAACATCTTCCTCAATCACACTGACACGGTCTTTGAGACCCAGGAGAGCGATCGTGCCTCGAAGAAAAGCCGCTCGCCTGCCGGAACGCTCCACCAGAGAAAACCGCATCTGCGGCAGCACAATTGCAAGCGGAATTCCCGGCAGCCCCGCACCGCTCCCGAAATCTGCCCATTCGACGGGACCGATCGTCTGCAGCCGGGGCGCCGCCACAACGCTATCAAGGATGTGACGGACCACCAGGTCCTCCGGATGCCGCACGCGAACCAGATCCACGCGGGTGTTCCAGAGCTGGATTTCGGAGATATAGGCTTCCAGAGTCGCACATACCTCGCTGTTCCCCGGAAGACCGAGCATCCCAAGACCTTCGCACAGAAGGTCATGCATATCGGACACGCTAATCCTCGGACAGTTCTGTTGCGAGCGCAGGATCCGATTGCCGCCGGCTTCTTCCGAGCAGGACCATCAGCACCGCAACATCCGAATTTCTCACGCCTGCGATCCGGGATGCCTGCCCGACCGAGAGCGGACGGATCTTCTTGAACTTTTCTCTCGACTCGTTCGAAATCCCCTCAACCGAATCATAATCGAAATCGGCCGGGATACGAAGCGTTTCGAGCTTCTGAAAACGGCCGACGAGTTGTTCCTGCCGGAGAACATACCCTTCATACTTCACGTCAAGCTCGACCTGTCGAAGCCAGTCAAGCGGATGTTCTGCCGCAATTGCCGGCTCGAGATTAATGAGCATCTCCAGGCTCACGTCCGGGTTCTTCAGAATCTGCGAGAAGCTCTTCCCGACAAACCGGGAAAACGATGCAGGTGCGGAGGAAGTACCACCCTGACTTTCGGTCCGTGTTACGTCCTGTTCGAGCATCTTGCGCTTGTTCAGAACTTCCTTGATCTCGTCGATGGACCGCTTCTTTGCAAGAAACCGGTCATATTGATCCCTGTCATGAAGACCAATCTCGTACCCTTTTTCGAAGAGCCGCATGTCGCTCGAATCATGCCGGAGCGATATCCGATGCTCGGCTCGAGATGTGAACATCCGGTACGGCTCCTCCGTCCCGAGGGTGACGAGATCGTCCACCAGAACGCCTATGTACGCCTCCGCACGGCTCAGAATGATCGGATCCTTCCCCTGAAGAAGCATCGCCGCGTTAATGCCCGCAATAAGCCCTTGAGCGGCGGCCTCCTCGTAACCCGATGAACCGTTGGTCTGTCCGGCAACGAAAAGGCCCCGGACAAGCTTTGTCTCCAGACTCGGATAGAGCTGAGACGGATCCATATAATCGTACTCCACGGCATAACCTGGACGCATGATTTCCGCATGTTCGAGTCCGGGAATCGTGTGGATGAAATCCGCCTGGACATCCTCCGGCATTGACGAGGAAATTCCATTCAGATACATCTCGTCGGTCTCGAGACCCTCCGGTTCTACAAAGATCTGGTGCCGGTTCCGATCGGGGAATTTCACGACCTTGTCCTCAATAGAAGGGCAGTATCGCGGGCCGGAGCCGATGATCATGCCCGAGTAGAGCGGAGACCGGTGCATGTTATCGCTGATAACCTGATGAGTTCGTTCGTTGGTGTACGTAATGTAGCAGGGAAGCTTTGGACGGTTAACCAGCGAATGGGAAAAGGAAAACGGCACGATATCCTCGTCACCAAACTGCGGTTCCATTCTGTCCAGATCCAGGGACGAGCGGGCAACCCGGGCAGGAGTACCGGTTTTCATCCGACCAAGCTTGAAACCGAGTCGTATCAGGGACCGCTCGAGGCCGTGCGCTGCCGGTTCGCCAAGACGGCCTCCGGTCATGGTGTATTCGCCTATGAACAGCTTCCCGTTCAGAAAAGTTCCGGTCGTAAGAACTACGGTGCGCGCCGTAAACCGTCGCCCGCGCTCGGTCACGACACCCTGGATTTCCCGGTCGTCCGCAGTCAGGGTCAACTCGGTTACGGTATCCATGAAGATGTGGAGATTCTTCTGTTTCTCCAGAGTCTTCTTTGCCAGGATCTGATAGGCCATCTTGTCAGCCTGCGCACGGGGTGCCTGGACCGCCGGCCCTTTACTTCGATTGAGCACTCTGAACTGGATCATGGTTTCGTCGATCAGACGCCCCATTTCTCCGCCAAGCGCATCGATTTCACGGACCATGTTGCCCTTCGCGAGTCCGCCGATTGCCGGGTTGCAGGACATTTTGCCTATCGTGTCGAGGTTCTGGGTGATCATAAGTGTAGAAAAATCGAGGCGGGCCAAAGCAAGCGCAGCTTCGATGCCTGCATGGCCGCCGCCAATAACTATTGCGTCAAAATCCATATCTGCCTATCGTATCAGGCTAAGATGAGGTATTCAATCGGGAATCCTCGAGGAACTCTCCCCGGTCAGCCTTCCAAGTTCCGTGGCAATATCCTCGGCGCCGTCTCCGTTGAACTCGAGCAGACGACGAAGATGAATCATGCTATCCAGATCGATCGTGATAAAACGCAGACCAACGCGAATACCTGAACTCTCCGTTTCTTCAATGCGAATGACGGTCGCCTCGGCGCGAATAGTAACCGTTGAGTGGGAAAGATGGATCTCGAGCGTCACCGATTCGCCCTCCCGAAAAGCGGGCGTGGGCTGCGACTGCAGCAGACCTCGCGCGCCCTTGAGCGACACATTTTCTATGCTCATGTCAGCGCGCATTTCCCCACGGACCAGAACGCCGTGCGCATCAAACGGTGCACGGCTGAATTGACGTTTTTCCATTTTCCCTCCACTCTTCGGTTGATCCTATGCCGCTGAGAATGAAGTATCAACAACCGTGTTGATGAAACCACCCCTCTGAGGCAGGAGCTCCCGTGCCTGTTCCCCGCTCCTGCCCTGCGGGATCTGATGAACGGATATCAACACGCTGCGTGATACTTCAACTATTTCCCGACACAGAATCCCGAAAACATCACATCGAGCACGTCGGATGAGGTAACTTCGCCAGTTATCTCGCCAAGAGAGTGCACACTCTCCTGTACGTCGAGGGCAATGACGTCCAGTGGCATCCGTTCGCGGAGTCCGTCCTTTACGCGGCCGAGCGACTGTATTGCCCCCTCGATGAGCGTCTTCTGACGAATCGAATCTATGACCGGTTCGCCCTGCGAGATGCGAAGTTCCCCGCCTATTTCGTTTACAATCCGGGAGCTCAAGTGATCAAGTCCCTGGCCGGATTCTGCACTGAGCGCGACATAGCCATCCGGCGCGGGTCCGGCGTCCGCAGCATCAATCTTGTTCCAGACATGAATGACGCCTGCCCTCCCCTCAAGGGTCCGAAGATGGCTCCGGTCTTCGTCAACAAGTCCGGCCGTTCCGTCAACCACGTAGAGGATGCATGCGGCCCCTTCTATGACGAGTCCGCTTCTTCGGATTCCTTCACTCTCTACGCTTTCTGCGGTCGTGCGGAGTCCCGCGGTGTCGTACAGCCTGATCGGTATACCCTCGAGCACAATCATTCCCTCAAGATAGTCTCGAGTGGTTCCGTGAAACTCCGAGACGATCGCTCGTTCCTCGCGCAGGAGAACATTGAAGAGGGAGGACTTTCCGGCATTGGTCCGACCGGCAATGGCTACCTTGACACCCTCCTGATAGATGCGACCGGCGCGATATGTCGCTGCAAGCTGTTGCAGCTCCTCCATGCATGCGTCAATGGTTTCCTCGGGTACAACGACTGAGGTCGCAGAAGATCCCTCGAGCTCGTCATCCGGATAATCAAGCTGCACTTCGACGGCCGCAAGAATGTGCACAAGCCGGGATTTCACGCGCTCGATCCATTGAAAAACAGCGCCGCCGAGACGATCAAGTGCAAGCGCGTGCGCCTTCTGGGACTGGGCGTTCACGATCTCTTTGACCGCTTCCGCTCGCGTCAGATCCATCTTTCCGTTGAGAAAACCACGAAGCGTGAACTCACCCGGGTCCGCCTGCCGAAAACCATTCTTGAAGAGCAACTGCAGCACGCGCTGTATTCCCGCCGGACTGCCGTGACATGAGATTTCCGTACTTTCCTGTCCGGTATAGCTGCGCGGAGCCCGAAATACCGCGATCATGACTTCATCGATGGCCTCACCTTCGTAAGAGAGGAATCCATGGTGGATGGTATTGCCGGGCGCCGAACGGAGAAGGTCCGGGCGGGAGAAGATCCGCGATATTGCTTCGATGCATCCGTCCCCTGTCGTGCGGATTACCGCCAGCGCACTTTCGGCATATGGAGTTGCAAGCGCAGCAATCCGATCATTTTGAACCTGCATTTCGACCTCACTCATAAGAAGGCAACATACTGATTCCCCGAGTCCTCTGCAAGCGGACTTCACAGGAGGGCTTCACA
>CAZKMA010000027.1:48561-50164 GCA_964553615.1 uncultured Spirochaetales bacterium
CTTCACAGGAGGGCTTCACAAGCGGGCTTTAATTGTTCACAAATGGAAGAAAAGCCGGTATTCTGTAGTACGGAGGTTTCATGGACGAAAACACGAACCTTTCCGGCCTGGATCCGGCTTCCGCGAAGGAGTATGTGCTCCAGCACATCATAAGTCTGAAAAGCCTTCAACGGTCGCGTGCGCAGGTGCGCGAAGAGCTGAAACTCTGGTCTGATCGTGTCGAGCTCGCAGCGCAGAAAGGGCGGGAAGACTTGAAGGGGCTGGCGCTCCTGCGCTGTCAGGAAATCTCCGCCAAAGACGAGGCGCTCGCGACGGAAGAGCGGCAGCTTCAGATGGATATCGAAGACATGAAGCAACAGCTCGAGGGAATAAGGAGGCAACCGGTCCAGACCGTGGACGCGGACCTGCTTCTGGCACAGCTCGAGCAGGTGGTCGGAGAATCCAGGCTTACCGAAGGGCGGTTTCAGGACGTGGCTGCCGACCAGGCACTGGAAGAACTGAAGCAACGATTGGAATCTGAAAAAGACTCATAGTTCCCAGGAGAGTGAACATGGCAGGTGTAGCCCTCTGGCCAGAAGTAGCCAGACCATTGATCTTTGCCCATCGTGGATATTCGTCCCGCGCGCCTGAAAATACAATGGCGGCTTTTCGAGAGGCGAAACGATCTGGGATCCCAGGAATCGAGCTTGACATCCATCGGTGTGCAACAGGTGAGATTGTCGTGTGTCACGATTTGGACCTCTTTCGCGTTACCGGCGAGCACCGGATAATCACCGAATCTTCCCTGGATGCCGTACGCAATTTGAACGCAGGTACATCGTTTGGCCACGGATTCAATGAGCAAGTCCCACTTCTCGAGGAACTGTTCTCCGAGTTCGGAGATTCCCTCTACTATGATATCGAGATCAAACATCAGGATACGAAATCGAACTCAGTCGAGACCGCGCTGACCGGCTTGATTCAGCGATACGGGCTCGAACACTGCTGCATGGTGTCCTCATTCAATCCGTTTGCCATTCGGGCATTCAAACAGCTCAATCCTCGGGTCCCGACGGCAATCATTTACAGTCGGAGCAGGTCCGTTCCACTTCTGCTCAGGCGCGGTCAGGGACGATATATATCCAAGTGCGACGTCATGAAGCCAAGCTCCCGGTGTGCCAGTCGCTATGCGGTGTTCCGACACACACGACTGAGCGGGATGCCCGTCATTCCGTGGACTGTGGATACAGTGGATGAGGCCCGTAAATTGATCGCTCGAGGCGTCCAGGGCATAATTTCGAATGATCCGGAGCCGATCGTGCGCGCTCTGGGACGCCCGTAGAAGCTCCCCGGGCAAGGCGTCGGAACCGACCTAGGGTAAGGCTCGGGCAATGTCCTGGCCGAAGCTTTGACCAATACTCCTGAAGGCGGCAGCAATTGCGGAGCCGGCATTGTCTCCGCGACTGCGAGTCGACATTGTCCGAGTATAGAGTAGCTTTCCGGTTTGCAGGTCGGCAACCTTCACGGTGCCGCCAACCTTCACAATGTAACCGTCGCCTTCGGAGAACTGCTCGATGGCGATGGAACCATACGCAACTCTGCGCGTTGCGTCTGCAACTCTGCG
>CAZKMA010000027.1:50264-61178 GCA_964553615.1 uncultured Spirochaetales bacterium
CGTGTTGCGTCTGCAACTCTGCGCGTTGCGTCTGCACCATTCACGGCGCTCTTCAGCGCCGAGATAATCTCGGCATCGGTTTTGCCTTTCAGTCTTGCAGCGTCAAATGTCAGTGTCGGAATTGTGAATCCTGCCTGGGTCAGCGATTGCTCGAGTCCGGAGGCGGCCTCCTGCTCTCCGGTCGGATTCCCTGCAATATCGGTATCCAGAATTACGACCGAGGTCGGAAACTCCTTCGCCCGAGAACCCACCGTATAGCTGAAACCCAGACGCTTTTGTGCAACAATCTGTCGAAGACTTTCCACCGCGCTTTGGTCCTTTGCCGGAACCCCATCAAGCGTCCGCAAGGCAGCAGACAGATCCACACGCATGTTGACACTGTAGGAACCCACAAGACCGGGAATGGGATGCGTGAAGCGCGCAATCCCGTGGCTGTCGGTGCGCACCTGCGCGATCTCCACTCCGATCTTTCCATTTGTTCTGAGAGTCTTGTAGCTCACTTCCAGAGGCATGTTCGATACCGGCATGAGTGCGCCGGCACGGGATGTTTCCACTTTTGCAAGAAAATCCTCGGCAAATGGCCGACCCACCGTTCCGCTCAAATTGTCGTTCAATTTCTGCAGCGTCAGGCGGGAAAGAGCATCGCGAGCTTTATTAATGGCTCGCTGGAATCGGATATTCGCATTCTCTACCGGCGACGAGACTGCCGCAGCCGCGGCTTCTATGTACTTCTCAACTGCCCGATATACGGATCCCACAGCAAGAAGCTGGTCTCCGTCCCGCTCCGGCCCGGCAATAGCCTCGATCTTCTCGTGGAAAAGGGCGGCAACCCGCTTCTGTTCGGCAAGGAGATCCTGCCGATCGTATCTGCCGAGTATATACACGGTCTTCAAATCGCCCTGCTGCCGAACCCACCGGTCAACGACACGAAACCCCTGAATGCGCGCTTCGCCTTGCTGCGTGACCTGTTGAATTACCTGAGACTGGAATTCGCTCAGACTCGAACGGGCCTCCGCAGAGGTATTTGCCGTAATCCTGACTCCGAGGAATCTGACGATCTCGGACATGAGCGCGTAGGTCGCCTGCTCTTCAGCTCTTGCCGTGTCCCCCTTCTCGTTGGAGGCGGCACCGACGAAGTATTCGTATCTGGCATCTCCAAGCGGAGGGCTGAGCACCCAGTCCGGAGCCCGTCCCGTCCGCGGGGGCACCGAGGCGCAGCCGGCCAGGAACAACAGCAGAAGGAGAGCGGTTGATTGCGCAATTCGTGCAACTTTCCGACCATGGCGATGTTCAGCGTACGATGTAATCTTTCCTATTCTCATGTCGTGGGCTCCCCGCTCAGAGACGCAATTTATTTACCGCGTATCCGCCGCGGGTCCGTACATCGATCTCGATATATACATCGGAGTTCAGCCTTCGCGCAATCCATTGGATGATCCCTTCATTCTGCTCCGTTTCTTGTTCGTGGACCTTCCGCTGGTCCTTCTTCAGACTGTCCGCTCGCGCCGAATCCACGCCGTCAATCCGCCGGATGTGAGATAGCTGTTCGCCTGAAATCTGCGAATGTTACTTCTGGGGAACATCGTTCGTAAACCTCAAGACCTCCCCCATTGTAGTATCACGTCGAATACAAATTACCAGCGTTTGCCTTCAGAACTTCGCTGTCAGCCCGAGACCTGCAAACACACCGCTGTAGCCCGCGGGTAACGGTGAACCGGAGACCGAACAGCGGAAAGGTCGTCAGGCGCGCCGGAGCGAAGTCCCGATATCCGAATACGGCGTCTCCGTAGAAGGTAGCCTCCAATCCGAAACGGGGAATTTCTCGCAGTTGATCACCTACGTGAAATTTCCGGTCCACGTACAACGGATGAGCAAGCGAATACTCGGCACGAACCTCCTTGACCAGAAGTAGGCCCGAAACCTCATCCTCTTCGTGACCGGCAACAATCTTCGGCGTAATGACCGCGAACTCGTCTCCGGGCTTCACTCCCCTGTTCCGGCCGGACTCTATGACCACATCCCCGCCGGAGAACTCGAGAATACCGATCTTGACCCGAAATGCGGACATTTGCTGCGCGCGAGATGAAAGTTCAGCCGGTATGCTGTTGATTGCGGAACGAACTGCCTCGGTCTCGGATCGGTTCGATCCATTGGTCGAAATGGTGAACTGTCCCAGATTAACGAAAACATCACGGATGGCGGCGTCGGCGGGGCCAGGAACGTTGTCTGGAATTTGAAAGCTCGAGTAGCCGAGGCGGAAAACCGCAATGTCCCGTTTCTTTGAGTGCTCCTGGCCGAAGAGAACTGCAGTACAGCACATGAACGCGAGCACGAAGAGAGCGAGGTATCGCGATCGGACCACCGCAGACGCCTCCTTGCCACAGTTGCGGGGAAGTTGGGTTCATTGTGCATATTTGGCGCCGTCGTTCAAGGCTGTGAAGGGATCACCGAGTTGAGCGTTTCGGTAAGCGAGCCGCTCTCTTTCCGTGCCAGGACGCTGCGCACACGAAATGGGACAACTTCCCCCGCACCGTGGGCGAGGGACATCTGGAGTCCGGCGAATGCTGCATTCGCTATCTGCAGTGTGTATGCGTTGTTCTGAACGTCGACCACCAGCGTGGATGCTTCGTGTACGAACTGAAGGTCCAGCGGATCTGCAATTGGCGTAGAAAGCGGAACCACATATGAGCCGGTCTGGTCGATACGCAGAGATGCAAGAGATACGGGACGCCCGTCCCGCTTCAATCCCACCAGCAGCGATTGCGGGACTCGCACGGTTCCGTCGGTAGCCAGCGAAAAGATGGGCCCATCCGACGTCCCCGTTCCCAACGCGGAAAATCGAATGTCTCCGGGTCCGGCAGGGGCGCTCCTGTCCAGCGCAACTTCCACAAGGAGATCTTCACGGTCGAACAGAAACCGGGGAAATGTAATTGCCCCGCCCGGTCCGAGCACCAGGTCCCCGGACTTCACCGCTACGGGGCCAGTTGTCTCGACACCATCCGGCAGGTACAGGCCTTCAAACCCCTTTGCGTACACGAGCGCGGTACCATATTTCGTCGCCATGACAGTCTCGAAAATTGCGTTGTCGGTCGCCGGTCGCAAGGAACTGTCCCGGAAATAGACGCCAAACTCGTCCAGAATCCCGGAAAAACCGTCGGAGGTTCCATTCCTGTCAGGCGCTCCGATAAGCGAAACACCGGGTACCGGAGTCCAGGAGTTGTTCGCCGTGTCCACCGCGCGGAATGCCACGGGGGCGGTGGCAACGCTTACCGGTTGACCGTTCTTGAACCAGAGAAACTGGGTTGAATTTACGCCCGGACTGACCGAAACGCTGAAGAGAACGGGATCCCCTGAAACAAAAATGGCCTGTCCCGAAGAGATCGTTACACTTTGACCGTTGTCGGTCAGGTCGGCGACGACGATGCCGTCGGAGTCCGTGCGCACCGCGAAGTGAAACGAGCCATCCGTGGAAGTTGCTGAGAAGATGTTGCGGTTCAGCTCGGGTCGATCGGCCATTGCGCGCATTGTGAGAGAGAACGGGCTCAGTCTGTTTCCGGCAAACGGCAGGATAACATCGGCAACCCGGAAACCGCTCGATCCGTCCAGATGGTAGCCGAAAATCGATCCGCTGATCCTGAGATCCGGTTGACCAACCTGCACGGCAGGAGCCGCGCCGCCGTTTTTCATGCCGACACGATAGCCCACATCACGATAGTCGCCACGAAAGTGAAACAAGCTGTAGTACGATTCTGCGGGACCGAGCTCGTGCGCACTCCCTGCAGTCTTCGTCTTGCTGACAAACACTTCAGTGGTCTGTTTGATGGACGAAGAAAACGGAAACCCGGTACTTGAAACGGGCGCCATAGGGAACAGTTCCACGGTGACATTGTAGGCTCCGTCGGTTTCAGGTGCCCGGAACATCACCTGGTCGAGTCCTCCGCTCAATCGACCTTCCGCAAAGGTCTTGTCGTTCATTGTCCAGCGCAGGTACGGATCCGCTCCGGACGGAACGTCAACATGAGCCTGCAGAAGTCCCGAGGAACCAGGATAGAACGTGGACGGATAGGTCGAAATTCCGCTCACACTGTAGGAACCCTTCACGTGAAAGAACTGGACCTGCTTCTCCTGCAACACTTTCCCGCCTTTCAGCACGGTCAGGTTCAGGGTGTACAGACCCGTGTCCAGACTGGGAAGATCAATGGAAAACTTGTCCTGCGACGCGAGAGCGTCTGCACCTATGGCAAATGTTCGGATTTCCGTTCCGTCTGCGGCGAGCAGCTTGATCTGCATGCTGTCAGGGGTCTTGTTGTCCTGTTTGAAGGATGCACTGTAAATGAGCTGAACTGGTATCTGGGCGCTATCGGAGACAACCGAACCGCTGGCCAGCGTGTCAATTGTGACCGGATTCTGATCCTGGAGCTCCGGAACCAACAGCGAAGGGTTCCCGCACGCGGCGAGGATGAGAATCGGAAATATACCCAGTAGGAGGGTTTTGCGCATAGAACCCCTTGTTACTCAAATATAATACCACAACGTTGCCCAGAATCAAGTTTTCCGCTACCATTGAGGGCATCATGAGGGCTACCCGAGCCATTATCCACCTATCGCACCTGCGCCACAATATCCGCCTCATTCAGGACCATATTCGCCGCGCCAGACCGAAAAGTCCGCCACGCATTTGCGTTGCGGTGAAAGCGGACGCATATGGCCACGGAATTGTGCAGGTTGCTCGAGTGGCGGCAACCGAAGGGGTGCATTACCTCGCCGTTGCAACCGTTGACGAGGCCGTAGTCCTGCGTGAAGCGCAGATAGGAAGTCCGGTGCTTCTCTACAGTCTGCCAATTCCCGAGGAGCTCGAAACCATTGTCGCACATGACCTTACGCCGCTTGTTGCGGACGTCGATTTTGCCCGTGAACTCTCGGAACAGGCGCGTCGGCAGGAACGGCGGGTATCGGTTCACCTGAAGGTCGATACCGGGATGGGACGGATTGGATGCCGGCCGGAGGATACCCTCGAGCTCGCATCGTTCGTAGACTCAACGCCGTGGCTGAACCTCGAGGGCATTTCAACCCACTTCCCGGCGGCCGATACGACTGACCACGGTTTTACGACGGACCAGATCCGCCGGTTTCGCACCGCTGTGGATACCGTACGCCAACACGGCATAGACCCGGGAATTGTCCACGCGGCAAACTCCGGGGCAACGCTCGACTATACCGATTCCTATTTCGATATGATTCGACCGGGAATTCTGGTCTACGGGTACTATCCTTCCGCCGACCAGGCGCGCCCACTGCCGGTTCTGCCGGTCATGGAACTGGAATCTCAAATCGTTTTCGTGAAGCGCGTCCCGCCCGACACACCAATTTCCTACGGGCTCACCCATCGAACAACTCAGGAAACCTGCGTTGGGACGGTACCCGTGGGCTACGGAGACGGGTACAACAGGCTGCTCTCCAATCGAGGACGCATGCTGGTCAACGGACGGAGCGTCCCGGTGATCGGGCGCGTATGCATGGACCAGTGCATGGTGGACCTGGGACCGAACCCCGCAGCCGCCCGATATGACCGGATTGTTGCATTCGGACCCGATCCCGCCGGTCCGGATGCGGAAGAGATCGCTCGCTCCACGGATACTATCGCGTACGAGGTAACCTGTTCGGTGAGCAAACGGGTTCCCCGAGTCTATCTCGACCGCGAAGAACCCATTTCCGAGGATCTTGCTACTGCCGGGATCGACTCCACAGCTGGACGAGATTGACGATGGTGTGTGTTGCCCGCGCCATTGTGGCCACCGCAACCCACTCGAACCTGCTGTGCATGTTGTGGCTTCCGGCAAAGACGTTCGGCGTGGGTACGCCCATCTCGGTGAATCGTGCGCCGTCTGTGCCGCCGCGGATTATCTGCAGATCGGGTTCCATTCCGGTCTGCCGGATCGCCTCTTTCAGGTAGTCGATCACCTCCGGCCGTTTTTCGAGCTCTTCCCGCATATTCAAGTACTGCTTTTCCGCCTTCAGCTCCACCGTGCTTCCAGGAAATGAGCCCTCGATGGTTCGAGCCAGACTCTCCATGTATGCGACCCGTCGCGTTATCTCGGACAGCTCGAAGTCGCGCAGATACACCTCGAGCCACGCGTGGTCCAGATCTCCACGAATCTCGAGCGGACAGTAGTACCCGTAGCGGCCGTCGGTGGACTCCGGACTCTCGGAGCGAGGCAACATGGACACGTAGGTTGCGGCCATGGTCACCGCATTCGCAAGTTTTCCGCGTGCGCTCCCGAGGTGGATGACCTTTCCGTGGAAGTTCACTTCTACTTTGAAAGCGGTGAAGCACTCCGCTTCGACCGTTCCCTCGTCGCCCCCGTCGAGGGTGTAACAAAACTCGGCCTTCGCCATGTCCCGCGGGAATCGGTCCATTCCCTTCCCGATCTCCTCGTCCGGTGTAAAGTAGATCTCGATCGGACCATGAGGAATCTCCGGGTGTGCCTGAAGAAAAGCTACCGCGGACATTATTTCTGCCACACCCGCCTTGTCGTCCGCACCGAGGAGCGTGGTCCCGTCAGTCGTGATGATTGTTCCGCCAACGTATCCGGCGAGCTCCGGGAACTCTTTCGGATCGAGAGTGTAGGTTTCGTTGAGCCTGATCGGGCCGCCGTCATAGTTCTCAACAACCTGAGGTCTCACGTTTTTCCCGGTCAGGTCCGGCGCCGTGTCCACGTGCGCCATGAGGCCAAAGGTTGGCGCAGTGGCACCGCCCTTCAGATTTGACGGCAGGCGGGCAACCGTGTAACACTGATCGTCAAGAGTCACGTCGCTCACGCCGAGCGCTTTCAGCTCTTCGACAAGCAGTCGGGCGAGATCCCACTGGCCCGGAGTGCTCGGTGTGGACTCCGAGTGACGGTCTGAAGTGGTAAAGACCCTGACGTACCGAAGGAATCGCTCCTGGACGTCCCGTTCCAGCTTGGCATGGTGAGCGCCGAAATCAAATAGTTGCATAATGAACGATAATATTCCATGAAAACGGCAGAGTCAAACGTTCCTGATACCTGATTGTTGCAATTTCTTTGACGGACAGGTAGTGTAAGTGGGTGATTGTGCACTGCTGCAGAGACCGGCGGAGCGCGTACCGCAACTTCCTGCATATCGCCCCGTCCGCGCCTACATCTTCGTATCTTTTTCTCCCGAATACTACATTTTCGTTGCCCCACCTTCACCATCGTGCGGGGAAACAGAAGGAGGTCAATGCCAACTTATTCAGACGAAAGTACTTACAATCAGGCAAATGCTTGGCACAGCGTTTGCATCTTCTTTCCAAAAATCTCGTTTGATTCAGTGCAACGGATCTCTGTCCGTATGAAGTCTCTTGTGTAAGGAGTATGAAATGAGCACCTTGAAGACACCGAAAGAAGTAGTCGATCTGATTCAGAAGGAGAAGATCCGGGTTGTGGATCTTCGATTCATGGACTTTCCGGGAATCTGGCAGCATTTTTCCGTTCCCTCCCATGAAATTGATGAGTCTACCTTCGATGAGGGCCTCGGATTCGACGGATCCAGCATTCGCGGATGGCAGGCCATCAACGAATCGGACATGCTTGTGAAACCGGTTCCGGAAAGCGCCTTCATCGATCCGTTCATGCAGGCGAAGACCCTTGTCATGACCTGCAACATCTGCGATCCCGTAACCGGCGAGGACTACACACGCGACCCGCGAAACATCGCGCGAAAAGCCGAAGCGTACCTGAAGTCCAGCGGAATTGGTGATATTGCATTCTTCGGACCGGAAGCGGAATTCTTCATCTTCGACGACATCCGTTACGATCAGACCGAGCGCTCAGGTTACTACTACATTGATTCCAACGAAGGTCGATGGAACGCCGGACGGGACGAGCAGCCGAACCTCGGTTACAAAATCCGGTACAAGGAAGGTTACTTCCCGGTGCCGCCGACCGACACGTTGCAGGACATCCGAAGTGAGATGATGCTGACTCTCGAGGACCTCGGAGTTCCCATAGAGACGCAGCACCATGAGGTTGCCACCGGCGGCCAGTGTGAAATAGACATGCTGTTCAAGCCTCTCCTGGAGATGGCGGACAACCTGCTGAAGTACAAATATGTGCTCAAGAACGTTGGCCGCAAGTACGGCAAGACCGTCACCTTCATGCCGAAACCGCTGTTCGGTGATAACGGAAGCGGCATGCATGTTCACATGTCAATATGGAAGGGCGGGAAGAACCTTTTCTTCGGCGACCGGTACGCGGGACTCTCCGAAACGGCACTTCACGCCATAGGCGGAATCCTCAAGCACGCTCCGGCGCTCCTTGCAATAAGCAATCCCACAACAAACAGCTACAAGCGACTCGTTCCCGGTTTCGAAGCGCCCGTGAACCTTGCGTACTCGAGCCGGAACCGCAGCGCCGCAGTCCGCATTCCCATGTACTCCAAGAGCGAAAAGGCAAAGCGTTTCGAGTTCCGCTGTCCGGATCCGTCCGGCAATCCCTACCTCACCTTCTCGGCAATGCTCATGGCAGCCATCGACGGAATCCAGAACAAGATCAATCCTGGAGAGCCGCTGGACAAGGACATCTACGATCTTCCACCTCAGGAAGCCGCCATGGTGCCAAAGACTCCGGGAAGCCTCCGGCGCGCACTGGAGCATCTGGAAAAGGACCATGAGTTCCTGCTCAAGGGCGATGTATTCACCGAGGATGTCATTGAGACCTGGATCGACTACAAGATGACCAAGGAAGTGCTTGCGGTGGAAGTGCGCCCCCATCCGTGGGAGTTCGCCATGTACTACGATATCTGATGCGCCGGCTTCCGCGTTGATCCGGCTGAAGGCAGTATCCACGGCCCCGGATAATCCGAATTCCGGGGCTGTTTTTTTTACTGTGCCGTGGTACTAGTCTATATGTGCTACAATATATGCTACGCGAGCGGTTATCCAAATTAAAGATATGTGATATATTGGCAAAAGAAGGAGATAAGAGACCATGAAAAGACTTGTTGTCGCGCTTCTCGCGCTGTTTATCTCGGTCGGGGCGTTCGCACAGACCATTCCGAACTTTTCTACGTATGGCACAGCATTTCAGAACTTCGCGAGTGATATTGCGAACTCTCTCCCGCTGAATGCCTCAATCGGTTCGGACTGGTCGGACGGCTACATCGGCTACCTTCCCCATTTTGGAATCGGAATTACCGCTGGCGCTTCGACGATACCCAAGGCGGCCGTCGACAACCTCCTTACCACGCTCGGAGTTGGCACTACGGCCACACTGTTTCCGAGCGGCACCTCGAGCGTTATAGACAAGTACGGCATACCCTTTCCCGCATATGCCGTGAATGCCCGAATCGGCGGACTCTTCCTCCCCTTCGACATCGGATTGAAGTTCGGCTATCTCGGAGACAAGCTCCCAGCGGTCCAGAATGCCCTGCCTGCGGGCATGAACCTCAACTATCTCCTCATGGGAATGGACGTGAAGTACCGGCTCATTAAGGAAGGCTTCATCATTCCTGAAATCTCTGTCGGGGCCGGATTCAACTATCTGAGCGGAAACGTGACGCTGCCGACCAGCTCCAGCGACATAAGCGTTGGTTCATTTACTTTCAAGGATCAGAACAATACATCGCACACGTACGATGTGAAGTTCACCAATCCGAACCTCAATTTCAATTGGAATACAAAGGCCATCGACCTCAAGGTAATGGCCAGCAAGCACATCCTGATCTTTACCCCCTACCTCGGCCTTGCCGCGTCGAAGGGCTTCTCAAGCGCAGGCGGCGGTGTCTCGAGCCAGATGCTTATCAGCACTGACGGCGGCTCAACCTACCACACACCGAGTCCGACCGAGCTTCAGTACCTCAACTATGGCCTTCAGTCCGTCGGAGCGGGCAGCTTTGACGCGACAAGCACCAGCGTTCTCGTCGCCGCAGCCGCAAGCGGCTGGAGCTTCCGGACCTTCGGTGGAGTGAGTCTCGATCTGCTGATCCTGCACCTGGACCTTCAGGGAATGTACGATTTCCTTGGAAAGAACTACGGCGCAAGCGTGAACCTGCGGGTGCAGTTCTGAAATCGATTCAATTCTGATATCGAAGCACCGGAGCGGACAACCGTTCCGGTGTTTTTTTTGGCTGGGCGGGACCGGAGAGCGCAACGACATTCCTGCATCTGAACGCCTACCCGTTCCAGTAATCTCCATCTTCGGGTCTTCATTTTGTCCCTCGCTCTGTCCGGAGGCCAGCCGCCTTGCTCCGGAGCTTTTTTTTCGGTAGGGTACTTGAATCAGTTGCGCGCAAAACAGGAGGCAGTCTATGAAACCAATACGGAATTCCGCGAAGGCAGTAATACTGCACAACGGCAGCGTTCTGGCAATACGAAAGAAATCAGGTACCCGCGAATACTTCGTTCTGCCCGGCGGTGGCCAGGAACACGATGAGACGCTCGCGGACGCCGTTCGCCGCGAATGTCTTGAAGAGGTCGGTGCCGACGTGGAGGTTATGGATCTGCTCTGCATCCGCGAGTACATCGGAAAGAATCATGAGTTTGCCCAGTTCGACAGCGATCTGCACCAGGTCGAGTTCTTCTTCGGGTGCAAAATCCGGAACCCGGAGGCTGTTGCGGAAGGCGCCACTCCCGATCGCCGGCAGGTCGGCGTAGACTGGCTTCCTATTTCCGAGATCGAATCCACGAGTCTCTACCCGCAATCGTTGAAGACGTTCCTGGCAGGCATGAACAGGGAAGGTCGGCGCGTTTACCTGGGCGATGTCAATTGACCGGGGAATCCCTTTTCCATTAAGATGAGTCCGACTCGAGGCGCAGATCCGGCCTCGACTTTCTGCTCCGGTAGCTCAGCTGGATAGAGCGACAGCCTCCTAAGCTGTAGGCCGCGCGTTCGAATCGCGCCCGGGGCATTAGTT
>CAZKMA010000028.1:0-5583 GCA_964553615.1 uncultured Spirochaetales bacterium
CGCATTTCAAGATCACCTGGGCTGGACCTACTACGTCAAAGGGACAAGCAGCGACGGACGGATCATTGTAGGTTACGCGGAAAACAGGAACGGAATCCACTTCGGACGGTGGAACATCGAACCCGGGACCACCATCGGCGTCTATTGGAACGTGTCGCGCCACACCGACCATCGTCATCTCAGCGTTTCAAGTGCGCGGATTATCGGGACGTTCGGCGCTGAGACACAGCATCATCGCGGATTCTGGACGCACGGCTGGATTGCCCGCCTCCGAGAACTCGTCCTGAACAAGCTGAAGTTCCTGCTTCTCGACTATCTTTCTTCCTATCTCACAACTGTCGACGACAACGGAATCAGCTTCGATACGGCGAGACACGTCTACTCCGTTTTCGGAACCGACCAGGACGGCTATCCGGCAGTGGCGACTATCGACCCGAGAGGAAGCATCACCATTGCCAGCTCGGAGGCGGGACCGATAACGACCGGCACCGTGGATCTTTCCCCGGGCGCGATGACCGCCGACCCCAGCCAGGTCACCCAGGGGGGTACTGTCACCGTGCAGATCCCGGTCCAGAACCTCGGTTCCGGGCGAGTGACCGGAAGCTTTCCGGTCGATATCCATCTTGCGTCCACTTCGACCTTCGCTCCATCCACCGACAGTGTACTCGAAACCGTGTGGGTGGACGGCATCGGAAGTTTGACCACTACGAAAGCGCAGGCTACCCTTGCACTTTCTGTTCCAGCACCCGGCCAGACCTACTTCCTGTACGCCGTGGTAGACCCCCACGGAACGGTGATGGACGCGAACAGCGCAAACAACATATCGACACCCGCAGACGCTGCAGCCGTACTGGTTCCGTCGCAGGGCGGGTCCGCAAGTAAGCTCTTTGTCGAAACCTACGACCCGACGGGCGGTACAGCCGGAGCAAGTATCGGAATTGCGCTGTTTCGCGAGGGGGCCGGCACGGTGAGCTGCATCGGCTCCGATTTTCCATCGGGCCCCCTGGCCTTCGGCTCGCTCGACTACACCGCCTCCGGGCTTCAACCGGGTACCTACTACGTCCTGGTTGCAAATACTGACACCTTCCCGGGTCAGTATGCGTTCCAGGTTCGAGACGCGGCAACTCCCCAGGCAACATTTCCGGTCATCAGTTCGGATCCGAACCCGGACAACAACAACGCCATTGCAGGTTTGGATGCCTTAACGCCGACGACAATGACCGGCTACACCGGACCCGCGCCGACAAATGCACACTCGGTGACCGTCGGTACCGCGGTCAACTGGTACGTGGAGGTCGGAGGCCTCGACTGGTTCACCTTCACCCTGCCGTAGGTACTGTTTGAGGTTTGAATGCAACGGGCCCACCGCTTTCAGCAGGCCCGTTTTTTTATCGACCCGTGAACAAGCGACCTCGGTAGACTCTCGCTCACATACGCGATATGTTCTTTTTCAATGAAAAACACAACCGTGCGAAAGCTCTGTCTTACAATCATTGTCGCTGCAGCGCTCATGACCCCGCTCGCCGCCTTCGCCCAGCAGCCGAAGACCGTAGGCGTCGGCATTATCCTCGGACAGCCGACCGGTTTGTCGGCGAAATTCTGGATGGACCAGACGTCTGCTATCGACCTTGCTGCGGCCTGGCAATTTCTTCCGACCGGCGCCATCTACGTGCATGCCGACTATCTCTATCACATCTACCATGTCTTCCCGATCAAGGAAGGGGCACTTCCGCTGTATGTGGGTGTCGGGGGAAGCGCGACTGTTCAGACGAACCCGACAATTGGCATTCGTGTTCCGGTGGGCATAGACTACCTGTTTCAGAATGTTCCTCTGGACGCATTTCTCGAGGTGGGGTTTGGTCTGTCTCTCTATCCTGCAACGCAGTTCCAGGGGAGCGGCGGCATCGGAATCCGCTACAACTTCTAGTTGCCTTTTCCACGCAGGCTATCGACAGCGCCCCCGCAGCGTGCCGGGTCCGTGGCAGCGGGCCGGACTACTGCGGGGGAGTAAGCTTCACACCCATCCAGTTCGCTTTGTCTGACATTCCCTGGGCTATCTTTCCAATGGCGACCGGAGCGGTCAGCTCGGCAACCAGATAGTCTTTGGTGTCAAAAGAGAACCGGGCGCCTGCTCCCGGCACATCGACCCCGACCATTGAATGGCTGTATTTCACCGAAACCATGAGTATTGCGTCTATTCCAAGATGATGCAGGAGAATTGCGTAGGTCATGCCGAGCGAATCACAGTCGCCGCTGCGATCAAGCACGCAGCTTACCGGAGACTCCAGGTCGGATATGGTGTCTGTGCGAACGTAGTGAAAGCCCTGCAACCATGAAAGCAGCTTCGTTGCCTTCTGATAGTTGGTGTAATGAAGCTTGTTGAAAATCCGGCCAATCTGTTCGGCCACCGCGTCCAGTCGGTGGTAGTTGTCCCGGTATATCGTCCTGTAGTATCGCCCCCATGCGTGCTCCCAGCCGGGTGCCGGTTGCCCGTTCAGCCCGTACTCTTCAAGTATCCGTGCTTCCCGCTCTATTACCACCTGGCTCGCCTCTGCATCCGCTTTGTCAAACGGAAGCGAGATGGTGTTCCCGTCGAAGGTGGTGGTCTGCGAGTTCCTGCTGCCGCCGGGAGCGCTGCCACCGGTTTGCGGGAGCGGGCGATAGAACTGGCTGACAGGGCCTGGATAGAACAACCCCTCGCCGCCGGAGGAAAAGGAATCCAGGGCGGACAGCAGGACGTCGTGGAACTGGTTGTAGACGTCCGTGGGCGCGTAGCTCAACAGGACGTAGTCGGAGTCTTTTCCGTCTATGAACACATCATATCCCCGAACTGTTGCCACGTTGGTCTGAAAGGTGAAGTCGCACAGGCGGGCATCCCGGCCGTTGTAAAGGAACGCTGCCTGATCGCCGGTTGCGTGGAGCCTGGATTGAATGTCCTTCGCCATTTCAGCGGCGGAGGAATACCGGTCCCCCGGGTAACGGATTACCTGAAATACCGCCTGTCCGGTGGGGTCTGAGAACGACAGCTGGGCAGGGTTCTTCGTGTCCACCGACTTGAAATTGTCAGGCGGGTCGATGGAGAACCCGTACTCCTGGTTCCATATCGTCTTTGCAGCCAGAGAGAATGAAACCACGACACAGAGAATTGCGGCAAGGAAAACAAGCTTACGCATACATCAACAGTATCGCGGAAATCCCGCGTCTGCTAAAGCGATGGTGACTGCATTCGGTGCCATAACGCCTATTGCTGACAAAAATGGTGCCTCTTGCAACGGCGGCGCAACTATTCTACAGTCTTCTGTATGCAAGAACGTGTTGACAAGGCCCGACTGGCCGGACGCATTCGCATCCCGGCTTCGAAATCCCACACTATTCGGGCGCTCATTTTCGCAACGCTCGCCGAAGGGCGCAGTCGTATTCAGAATCCGCTGGATTCGGACGATACCCGCTCCTGTATGGCAGCCTGCCGCCTTCTCGGTGCAAACATTGTCCCGGCACCCGGGGAGTTCATCGTGGACGGGACTGCGGGAAAACTCACCGTACCCGAGGACATAATCAACGTGGGAAACTCAGGCACCACCATGTATCTCGCCGCCGGTGCGGCGGCCCTGTCGCCCGGCTGGAGTTTCTTTACCGGTGACCATCAGATTCGCAAACGCTCCATTCAGCATCTTCTGAACTCAATTGCGGAGCTCGGAGCGGAGAACTTCACCGCGCGCGGAAACGGTTGTGCTCCTTTCGCCATCCGCGGACCGCTTCGCGGCGGGAAGACCAGCATTGAGAGCCACACGAGCCAGTTCCTTTCCAGTCTGCTCATGAGCCTGCCGCTCGTCGAATCCGATTCGGAGATAGCCGTGCCCATCCTCAACGAGCGTCCGTACGTGGAGATGACACTCGGCTGGCTGGATGAGCTGGGCATTACCTACGAACAGCAGGACATGAAACTCTTCCGTATTCCCGGCAGACAGCAGTACCACGGGTTCAGACGCCAGGTTCCTGCAGATTTCTCCAGTGCCACATTCTTCCTCTGCGCCGCAGCAATTACCCGATCCACGCTCACGCTTGACGGCCTGAACATGAACGATACTCAGGGAGACAAGGGCGTTGTGGATATACTCGAAAAAATGGGCTGCACGCTCCTGATTGAAGAATCCGGCATAACCATTACCGGGAAGGAAATGGTTGGCGGAACCTTCGATCTGAACTCGATGCCGGATGCTCTGCCGGCACTTGCCGCCACCGCGTGTTATGCCACAACCGAGACCCGGCTGGTGAATGTGCCGAATGCGCGCGGGAAGGAGACCGACCGGATACACGTCATGGCAGAGGAGCTCCGACGGATGGGCGCCCAGATTGAGGAGACCCCGGACGGCCTGATCATTCAACCTTCGCAGCTGAAGGGAGATTTCGTGAATGGGAACGGCGATCACCGCATTGTCATGGCGCTTGCAATTGCGGGACTCGGCGCGACGGGGAGCACCATCATAGATACCGCGGAGAGCGCTTCGGTGACATTCCCGACCTTCTTCGACGACCTCCGTTCGGTGGTTCAGAGCAGCCTATAGCAGCGTGGTAAGAAAAAGGAAGACCGGCAAGGTGACAAGCGAAGCGAGATAAGTCAGGATAATTCCGCTTCCTGCATAGTGGACCTGCGCATCACTCCCGTATGCCTTTGCGACAATCATGGTATTGGTTGCAGGAGGTACTGCGGCTTCAAGCACAATTGCGAGCCGTAGGCCGAAAGCCAGGTCCTTATGCATTCCGGTGAACGGGATAAGGGCAACGACACCGAGCAGGACTGCCGGATACACAACCATCTTGACGAGGATGAGCCATCCGAACTCCTTCCTGTAGCGGAGGTCGGACGGAGGAATGGTGGCAAGAACGCCGCCGAGTGCCACCAGAATGAGATACATCGATGCCTGGCCGCCAACACGAATGGGTACGCGAATGATGTCCGGGACATACTGGTACAGGTGAAACATTGCCAGTACCAACCCGACAATGATCCCGATCAGCGGCACGTTGAGTTTAAATGTGAGTTTGCTTCCGCCTGAAATGTAGGACACCGCAAGTGTCCAGAAGAGAAAATTGAACGCGAGAACGAAAAAGAACATGTAAACCATGAGACTCTTCGGTGCGAGCACTGCAAGTACCGGCAACGGAATGTAGCCGACATTCTGAATACCGAAGAGCACGACGAGCTCCCGGGGATGATTGCTCTTGAATATACGCGTCCGCGTAACGAGCAGGTGGGCGGTTGCCGTCTGAAGGGTGAGCATGAGAACCGACGCGCCGAAGAATACCACCATCCAGCCCCAACCCACGCTGACCGCGGCGTCCCAGCCTGCAGGGAAGCTATCAACAAAATAGAGCGGGAACAACAGGTTCAGTACGACGAATACGAACGGATTGAGCACCCGTCGCTGAAGCAGCGGTATCCGGAAGAGGACGTATCCGAGCAGCGTCAGTCCGAAAAGACGCAGGAGAACCATGAGCATGGGTTGGAACATGGGTCACGCTACCCGCAGGTGCCGCGGTCTGTCAACTCATGCGCGCTCAGCCAGGCCCAGCTGAGCACAG
>CAZKMA010000028.1:5683-42479 GCA_964553615.1 uncultured Spirochaetales bacterium
TTTTTTCCGGAATTTACTACATTTTGGTACCATCCTTGGAACGAACGTTGACCAGGCGGGATGATGTCCCGTGCCAAGTCCTTCCGTATAAACAAATAGCGTTCCCGCGCGACTTCATGATTTCTTGGCACGATTTTTGCTTTTTCGTCCCTTGGCGGGCCTGGATTGGGCTCGATCCAAGGAGTAAGGAAATGAAAAAGTTCTCCCTGCTGGCAGGTCTGCTTCTGCTCCTGACTGCCGCGAGCGTTTTTGCGCAGTCAAACGGCACGCCGCAGAAGCCGTACATAGATTTCGGTAATACTGCCTGGGTCATTGTGGCCACGGCGCTCGTCATGCTGATGACGATTCCCGGCCTGGCATTCTTCTACGGCGGCCTGGTCAGACGTAAGAACGTTCTGAGTGTGCTCATGCAGTGTTTCATTATCACCGCAGTGGTTACGCTCCAGTGGTTCATCATTGGATACAGCCTCTCGTTCGGTTCATCAACCGGACCCCTTGCGCCGTTCATAGGCGGCTTCAAGTGGGCGTTCATGAACGGAATCGGGATAAATGATCCCAGCCCGTACTTCATCTCGCAGTCGGCCGCGCGGGTGCCTCATCTCGTATTCGCGCTGTTCCAGTGCATGTTTGCGGTCATTACCCCCGCGCTGATTGCCGGAGCATTCGCGGAGCGGATGAAGTTCACCGGGTTTCTGCTCTTCGTGGTTCTCTGGTCGACATTCGTCTACGACCCGGTCGCCCACTGGGTCTGGTCGGCAGATGGCTGGCTTGCAAAGCTCGGCGCACTCGATTTTGCCGGCGGCTCCGTTGTCCACATGAACTCGGGCATAGCCGCTCTGGTTGCCGCCCTGGTGCTGGGCAGGAGACGCTACTACGCAAATCACGCAACTCCGCCGCACAACATTCCCTTCGTAGTACTGGGAGCCGCGCTGCTGTGGTTCGGCTGGTTCGGATTCAACGCGGGGAGTGGGCTCGCGGCGGACGGTCTGGCTGGAAGCGCATTCCTTACAACGCACGTGGCAACCTCCGCTGCAGTTGTTGGCTGGGTAATCATGGACTGGATCTTCAACGGGAAGCCGACCGTTCTGGGCGCGGCTACCGGTGCGGTTGCAGGGCTTGTCGCGATAACTCCGGCAGCCGGCTTTGTAACGCTTGGCGGCGCAATAGCAACGGGCGCCATTGTCGCGGTCATCTGCTGGTTCATGGTGGCGTTTATCAAGCAGAAGTTTGGATATGACGACGCGCTGGACGCATTCGGCGTCCATGGTGTTGGCGGTATATGGGGATCACTGGCAACCGGGCTTTTCGCGGCCCCGATCATACAGTCCGGAGCACGTGGCCTGTTCTACGGCAACCCAGGACAGATGCTGGCTCAGTTTGCAGATATCGGGGCAACGCTTGTCTGGAGCTTCGTTGTTA
This sequence comes from uncultured Spirochaetales bacterium, assembly GCA_964553615.1. Lineage (GTDB taxonomy): Bacteria > Spirochaetota > Spirochaetia > DSM-27196 > DATKUC01 > DATKUC01. The sequence goes on from CAZKMA010000028.1 coordinate 7,103, forward strand.
CCTGGATTCTGTTCAAGGTGGTGGACCGACTGGTCGGCATCAAGGTCTCGGAATCCGACGAGGATATCGGCCTGGATCTGACGCAGCACAATGAAAGGGCATACACGGTCATCGACTAATGCCGGAAGGCAATACGGGAGGATCATCAATGAAGTATATCGTTGCAATTATTCAGCCCCAGCGCCTTCAACAGGTTCAGGACGAACTGTACAAGGCCGAGGTAAACCTGATTACCGTTTCTGAGGTGCTTGGCCACGGCCGACAAAAGGGACTCACCGAGGTGTACCGCGGCTACAAGGAGGCACGCAACCTTTTACGGAAGATCAAGATAGAAATTGCGGTAAACGACGAGTTCGTGGAACCGACGATAAAGGCAATTGAACGGGGAGCGAAGTCCGGCCAGACCGGGGACGGGAAGATCTTCGTGCTTGACCTGAGCGATTGCGTGCGAATCCGGACCGAGGAACGGGGATCCATCGCCATAGGATAGACCCGAGATTCCAGGAGGGTCCGCGGTCAGTCCGCGGACCCTCTGTCTTCCGACCGATATCTGCTATCCATGACAATATTACCGAATAAAGATATTGAAAAGTCAGGAATTTCCAAGTAAGTTACTCATTGTCCAATCTTGACCTGTTGTCAGGCAGCCTCGACAGAGATAAAGTCGTGCCAAGGAAATGTCCATGAATTCAGTCTTCCCCCGCCCGCCGCGGTCATACGGCGCAGTCGGGATGTTCATATCTGCCGTGCTTATCGGTGTGGTCGCCGGAGTCGGCGCGCTGTTGTTTCGTCTCCTTCTCGGTTTCTTCCACAATCTCTTCTTCCTCGGAAAGTTCAGCGTCTTCTACGATGCCAATCTCCATACCGCACCGAGTCCGTTCGGGATCTTCATCATCCTTGCACCGGTTGTCGGAATAGTGGTGGTTATCTTTCTGGTGCGGCACTTTGCGCCGGAGGCAAAGGGGCACGGAGTGCCGGAGGTCATGGATGCTATCTATTATCGCAAGGGGATAATACGGCCGGTCGTCGTCGTAATAAAGGCAATAGCGTCCGCCGTCAACATCGGAAGCGGTGGTTCGGTAGGTCGAGAGGGGCCGATTATTCAGATCGGTTCGGCCTTCGGCTCCTATCTGGCGCAGATTATGCGTGCAAGCCTGCCGCAACGGGTCACGCTCATTGCGGCGGGAGCCGCAGGCGGGATTGCCGCAACGTTCAATACACCGATAGGAGCCGTCCTGTTCGCGGTAGAGATTGTGCTGCACGAGATCAGCGTGAAGACTCTGGTTCCGGTTGCCATTTCCACGGTAACCGCAACGTACATTGGCAGGCTGTTCTTCGGTGCCCATCCATCCTTTGTAATTCCCTCGTTTCAGACGCCCTACTTCGAAGTAACCAATCCGCTCGTCCTCCTCAGCTATGCGGTCCTCGGCATCATCATGGGGCTCGTCTCGGTGGCTTACATCCGTGCACTCTACGGCGCAGAAGACTTCATGGACGAACGGTTCAAGAACCCGTACGTTCGCGGCGTTATCGGCATGCTGATCGTGGGAACCATGTTCTACATAGTGCAGCGAACCAGCGGTCACTACCACATTGAAGGGGTGGGCTACGCGACTATTCAGGACATTCTCATGGGTAGCATGGACAACGTGCTTCCACTGCTCCTCGTGCTCACGGGACTGAAACTCCTCTCCACATCGCTCACGCTCGGTTCGGGTGGTTCCGGTGGAATCTTTTCCCCGTCGCTTTTCATGGGCGCGGCTGTCGGAGAGGCGTTCGGAATTCTTATCCACGTTCTCCTGCCGAAGATCCCGATCAGTCCGGCCGCCTTCGCCGTTGCGGGCATGGCGGGCCTTGTCGGCGGAGCAACCGGCGCAGCGGTTACCGCAATTGTCATGATCTTCGAGATGACGCTCGACTACAACGTCGTAATACCGATGACCCTCACGGTAGCCATCAGCTATGGAATACGAAACGCGCTCTGTCCGGAGAGCATCTACACCATGAAACTGGCTCGCCGCGGTCATGAGCTGCCAAAGGCATCTCTATTCGATGTATCACGCCTCAGGCCCGCCCGGCTGATCATGGCGAAACGTGTTGCCATTGTCTCGGTCGAGCGTGCTCCGAAGGATATTATTCACCTTGTTCGAGAGCGGGCCGAGATATCCTGGTATCTGCTCGAAAATGCCGGCAAGATTTCCGGGATCCTCTCTCGCAACGGCGCAATTGCCGCAGTCTTCGACGGAGCCACGGGGAAGGATCTGGTCGCACGAGCGGCGCAGCGCTACATCGTTGTGAACGAGGAAACGAAGGTTGCCGACATCATTATTCAGATGCAGCGCGCCGAGGCGGGAATTGCACTGGTGCGCGATCGGCATGCGGCCGAGTTCGTTACCGAAGCCGAATCCATTGTCGGGGTTGTCAGCCGCGGCGAGATCGGACAGACCTTTGCTGAATCCGCCGAAATGTACAGCTAGAGTTTACGGTCGGCTGCAGTTTACCCGAGTCCGAAGACAAACCATCCGTTCAGTACCGTAACCGCAAAGAGCCCAATGACTACAAGCAGGTTCAACGCCACGTAGTGCGTATCCCGGCGGGACCATTCGGCGGCGCGGAGATAACTCCTTCGGTGAGCGCTTTCAATTCCCCGAACACCCATGGAGATCGCCGCGCGCTCCGCATGACGGATGGCGCCGGCAAGGAGTGCAACTGCGGTGGGGACAAGATCCCGCAGATTCCTGCTCTGCCCCCGATATCGTATCCTGTGCGTTGTGCGAATTCTCCGGTAATCGCTCACGAAACGCGGAATGGTATTCCACGCTACGAAGATTGAGAAACCGAAACGGGCCGAAAGGTTTGTCTGCTGCATGAGCGCATTCACAAGCTCGAGAGGATCCGTAACCAGGAGATATCCCACTGAAATGGTAATGAGCGCGGCACTCCGCAGGCAGATTACCAGTGCTCGGTACAGCGCGTAGTCGTTCACGCCGACCCCGAGGATGCGAGTAGTTGCCGGATGGCCCGCGGTGTCCGTAAACAGCAGATTGAGCGCGAAGAGTCCTGCCGGCAGGAGCATGAGCGGCATGACCACCGCAACAAACCGCCGCAGAGAAACATGTCCCAGAACAAAGAGGTACAGGACGCACAGCCCAAGGAAGAGAAGCGGTGTCCAGGGATCGAACGACATGACCACCGGGAGGATCCAGAGCGCAACAACGGCCAGATGACCGACCGGGCTGACCCGGGACAGCAACCCGCTCATCTGATACCCCCCGTCACCCGCAACCATGCAGGAATGTAATCGTCCAGCTCCGTACCGCGCGCAGTCTCCGCAAAGCCCGCCGCATTACCCGCGTACCGGATACGACCTGCATCAAGGACAAGGAGCCTGTCGGCAACAAGGAATGCAAGCTCGGGCGAATGGGTAACCAGGAGGACCGTTCTTCCTTCGTCTTTGAAGGCCCTCAGGACCTCGACCAGCTCGAGGATTGCCTGCGAGTCCAGCCCGTATGTCGGTTCGTCGAGCAGAATGAGGTCGCGCGGATCGAGGAACGCGCAGGCCAGATTGACTCTCCGTTTCTCTCCTTCGCTCAGCGAATAGGGGTTTCGGGCAGTCGCATCCTCCAGTCGAAAACGCTTTCGAATGGCCGCTTTCGTCCGTTCATCCGCAGATATCTGAAGGTCTATCTCCTCCCCCACCGTGTTCGCAAGGAACAGGTGTTCGGGATTCTGCGGCACGGAAAACAGATGCGAGTATCGAAGCCGGTCGCGCATCCTGCCGATGTCCTGCCCGAGGAACCGGATTGGCGGGTTGGCAGGTCTCCGCGAAGAGCCCACGCCGGACTGCGTTCCGGCTATTCGGTCCAGGAGAGTGGACTTGCCTGAGCCGTTCGGGCCCATTACTACTACCGTCTCCCCCGGATGGAGGACAAAGGAAATCTCCTCCAGAGCAACGGCGTCTCCAAAACGATGAGAAAGTCGATCGACCTCGAGAACTGGTGGCGTTTCGGCGGCCGGGAACTCCGACATGCCCCCCTTCCTCGGTCCCGCAATCTGTGGGGGAGATGCTGTCCGATCCCCGAACCAGTAGTATGCGGGAAGTCCGTCCGGCCCACCCTCCTCCGCCACCGTCCCGTTGCTGTCGAGCATTATGTAGCGGTCAATGACACCGTGGAGATACTCTATCTTGTGCTCCACCAGTACCAGGGCAACCCGGGGGTCGAGCGCCGTAAGCAGCTCTACGAATCCCCGGGTTGCACGCGGGTCCAGAAAGGCGGTGGGTTCGTCCAGGAGCAGCAGATCCGGCCGGGGTGCAAGAGCCGCCGCAAGCGCAACTTTCTGCGCCTCGCCGCCGGACAGCGTTGCCGGGTTGCGATTGCGAAGAGTCTGGATACCGAATTGCTCGAGAATTTCCGCGACGCGTGTTTCCATCTCGTCCCTCGGCATACCGATGTTTTCGAGGCCGAACGCTATTTCTCCTTCAACCGTCGGCGTAACCATCTGCGATTCGGGATTCTGCAGGACAACACCGATGCCGCCACTGTTCAGGCTGAGCCGTCCCTCTATCCGCGCCGGGATAGACTCCGGAATAATGCCGGCCATGGCAAAGAGGAGTGTCGACTTGCCTGAACCGGACGGTCCGGTTATAAGCAGCCGGTCGCCCGTTTCGACTGAAAGTGATACATCCCGTACGACCGGAACAGCGGATGACGGATAGCGGATCGCTACCCCGTCCAGTGCGACAAGAGGGCCGTCCATCGGCGCGCTATTCCGTCGCGTCCGGCGCCGGCGCGTCCGGCAATATGCTCTGCAGCACGCCGGTACGCAGTACTCCGCGACCGATCAACCACGCAAGGAATCCCGCCCAGAATGCTCCGCCGATGATGACCGAACCTGCCTGTACGGCCCAGATCCAGTGGGCAAGACCGAGATAGTTGCTGTACACGAAATCGAGCATCCAGGAAAGAATTCCGGATACCGCTCCGGCAAGGACGAGAACCAGAAGGTTGTAGGTACGGTACCGGAAAAGAGCGAAAACGAGCTCGGCACCGAGCCCCTGCACGAGCCCCCACAAGACTGCGGTAATGCCCCACTGAGTAATGAACCCCTCGACAACCGCCGCAAGGACCTCTCCAATGAACGCAACACCGGGACGTCTGACCAGGAAGGGAATGAGTGTTCCCCCGGTCAGCCACATGCCGACAAACAGATAGTCAAGACCAACTGCCTTGAGCGGGGTAAAAAGTGCGGTAAAAAAGGTCCATCCCCACCAGAGCACGCCGAGCGCGACAGCAAGAACCACGACGGTCACCAGCTCTCCGAGTTTCCAGGAAAACCGAGAAGCCATGAGTGCCTCCAGAAAAACGTGAATATGTCTGTTGGGGGATAGCTCTGTGTCTGATCCCTGCGCTGGCATTACCCAGATCAGGTTCAACGGGTCTTATCTCAGGCTCGACAGTCCACACACGGACCGCAGAACCACCCCACGACATGGCTATGTTACCGATGGAAGAGCCTTCCCGTCAAGCGCCCGAATTGTGTACTTTTAGCGGGTTACGGTACGGCGGAAAAATCCATCAACAGGAATGACCTTCCGGCAATGCAGAGACAGGAAACGGCCAATCAGGGAACCCCGACCAGCAGGATTCCCGCATCAATACTTCTCACCATAGCAGCCGGCACGCTTCTGAACCCGCTGAACTCATCCATGATCTCGGTGGCACTCGTTACCATCGGCAAGAACTTCAATGTCGGGATTGCGGCGGTGACCTGGCTGGTGTCGGGATTCTATCTTGCAGCGGCAGTGGGCCAACCACTCATGGGTCGCCTTGCCGATATGTTCGGACCACGCCGTATATTCCTGGTCGGACTCGCGCTCGTTCTGGCTGCAGGCGTGGCTGGGACGTTCGCGCCGAATCTCGGTTTCCTGATTGCGGTTCGGGTCCTGCAGGCGTTTGGCACCTCTGCAGCGTTTCCCGCAGGTATTGCAATGATGCGCAGGATTTCGGGCTCGGGCGGACGCCCGCCTGCGGCGGCCCTCGGTGTCATATCCATTGCCGCCAACGTCAGCGCCGCACTCGGGCCGACGCTCGGCGGATCAATCATTTCGTTTTCGAGCTGGCGAGGTCTTTTCGTTGCGAACATTGCGATCGCGGGGGTCGGAATATTACTTGCACTCCGATATCTTCCCGCACACCTCTCAATCCCGGAAGAAGACCGACGAAAGACCGGCGGCAGGGGTGGCCTCGGGCTGGACATCCCCGGCATTCTGCTTTTCGGCGGAACGTTGACCTCGCTCCTGGTATTCCTGCTGTCGCTCTCGCACATTCCACGCTGGATCTTTCTTGCGGCCGCGCTGTTGCTTGCGCTGGGCTTTCTGGTTCGGGAGCGGACAACGCCGACCCCGTTCATCGACTTTTCGATGTTCCGGGGCGGACTCGGACGGGTGTATGCAACTTATGCAACCGTCAACACCGTCTTCTACAGCATGTTTTTCGGGCTTCCGCTCTGGCTCGAACAGGCCGGCGGCTATTCACCCGGTGTTGTCGGACTGCTCATGCTCCCCTTCGCCGGACTCGGGGTAGCGGCAACGCCTGTTGCCGCTCGGCTTGTCCGCACGCGTGGCGTTCGGCTGGTGCTGGGGATAGGAATGGCAACCATGGGAGCCGGGACCTCTATTCTGCTGCTCCTCGGCTCGGGTACTCCGGTTGTGGCAATTCTCGGAATAACCGTAGTTCTCGGCGTGCCGAACGCGTTCAACAACCTCGGACTTCAGGCGGCACTGTTCGAAGCGGCTCCTCGGGAAAAGATAGGTGCCGCATCGGGACTCTTCCAGACCTTCCGATACGTGGGGACCTTTCTCTCAAGCGCGCTGCTCGGAATAGTTTTCGGCGGGAAAGCCGATGACAGCGGAATGCACATTCTCGCTGCGGTGCTCGTCGCAATAAGTCTTGCACTCCTCGTCGCAATGTTAATTGCGAAGCCGGGCGCAATAAACATTGCGAAGTCGGGCGCCACCCTCTCCCGGCGACGCCAGCGGGATCGCGAATGAGCATCTGCCGGGTCAGTGCCCTCTCTGCCGATACTTGTCCACTTTTTCCGACGAACTGCCGAGCTTCTCGCCGCTGAACATCTTCAGATAGGTGGCGACACCGCCTGAGCCGCCGCCCGCTTCGAGGATGGCACGGTGTGCGGCCTCCGCAAGCGTGAAGAGTCGGTCGAGCGGACCTTCGACCACCGTTTCGAACGGTCCAACCGTATACGGCAGCCCGGACGCCTCAATTGCCGCAATGGCGGCATCCACCATCTGATACGCCGCCTGGTTCGACTGCGCCGAAAGGGGCAGGCATTGAATGGCCATTGCTGATTTCATGCGGGATACCTCCATGGCGATGTTTTCCCAAGTCCGGACTGTTGTCAAGGACGGCATGCTTCACTATTCTCAAGTCGTATGGCTACTTACCGGTTCTCGCGACTCCTGCGCCTCTCCACCTTTCAGATCGGCTCCGCAATGGGCGACATTGTGGTAACGAGCATCTGGAATCGAATCATGATCTCCAACTATCACATTCCCGCAAGCCTCGTGGGACTTCTCATTGCCATACGGTATCTGCTCGCTCCGCTCGCCATGTGGGCAGGATACAAGTCCGACCGGACCCGCATTCTCGGTCTCAGACGATCACCGTTCATCTGGGCGGGACGGGCACTCATTATCCTGGCACTTCCGTTGCTGACCGTGAGCGTAAGCCGCTTTGCCGTTTCACCGACGGATGTCATGGGGTGGATGGCTGCGACGGGCTCCGCGCTCCTGTATGGCGTCGGTACGCTCATTTCCGGCGGGCCATTTCTGGCCCTCGTTCGCGATTCGGTCCCGCCCGAGCGGCGGGGATTTGCTCTGAGTACCGTTGAAACGAGCCTCATCATCTGTTTCGCGCTGGCGGGTATCGGGTTCAGTCTGGCCATGCCGGACTATAGTGCACACTCATTCGCAATCCTTGTGGCCGTTACCGCCGGTGCCGGAGGATTCTTCTGGGCATTCGCCATCTCGGGTGCCGAGCAGCCGGAATGGGACCAGGTCCGTCCGCTCGGGTGGGGAGCACTCCCGGATGCAATCTCCTCTCCATCCGTTTCCAAAGATCTTCCTGAAGGTCCGCACGGCCTCCGTCGGGATTCCGGATTTGCCGAAACCTTTGGTGAAGTGATCCGGGATGTAAGAACCCGAAGATTCTTCATTTTTCTCGCGCTCGCAACATTCGCCGCGTGGATCCAGGATGCAATCCTCGAACCGTTCGGCGCAGACACATTCAACTTCGGTTTTGCGCGTACCACACGATTCAACAGCTACTGGCAGTTTGCTACCGTTGTGGCGCTTCTGCTAACGGGTGCTCTGCTGCGAAAACGACGACCCGAAGATCAGACCCCGATTGCACGGATGGGCCTGTTCACCATGGCGGCAGGTATGGCGGGAATTTCGGTAAGCGCTTTCGTCATGATGCCGCATCTGGTTGAGTTCGCACTCATGGTGTACGGTCTCGGATTCGGCATCTACACCTTTGGCGGACTCAGCATGATGGCGGCAATGTCCCCAAATATCCGCGCCGGCGCCTATCTCGGACTCTGGTCAATTGCAATTCTCCTCTTCAAGGGTCTCGGGACTCTTGCAGGGGGAGCGCTGCGCGATTTCTTTCTTTCGGGACTCGGTCTTGATGCCGGATCCGCATACGGCCTGGTGTTCCTCCTTGCGGCCGCGGGACTCGCGGGGGCCTCATTTCTGGCTCGGGGGATTGATGTAGCCGGGTTCAGCCGGGAAAGTGCAGCGGCAGACGGGAAATCGGCAGGGCACGACGGTCTCGGGGCCATCGACTTCTGAAACGGTATCTCGAACCGACCGCTCCACGCCCACCGACGGAACAGATATCCGGGTCTTCCCTCTCGACCTTGCCCGCAAATTGTGTTTCAATGGGACCGGCCGTTTAAAAGGAAGCGTATGAGCAACAGCAGAAGCAATGTGTCGGCGGCCGGAGGAGAAGCTGAACGTCTGCAACGCGTGCTGGACGTGTCCGCGGCCCTCGACCAGATCAGTGACCTTGACTCTCTTCTGGACAGGATTCTGACCGAAGCAAGCGCGTTTGCCCACGCGGACTCCGGAACGATCTACCTGAACGAGGGAAGCAGTCTGCGATTCGCCTACAACTCTCACTCATCGACCCTGAAATCGAGCGATCCGAGTAGAAACCGATTCAGTTATCTGAATCTCACAATTCCAATTGACGAAAAATCCATAGCAGGATACGTTGCGCTGACCGGCAAACCTCTCGTAATAGACGACGCGTATCAGCTGGGGAACACGGTCTCCTACTCGTTCAATCCAACGTTCGACCGCGAAGCCAACTATCACACAACGTCAATGCTCACTGTTCCACTCAAGTCCGCCCGCGGACGGATTGTCGGTGTGCTTCAACTCATCAACGCGTTGGACTCCGAAACGCATAAGCCGGTCAAGTTTTCGGAGGAAGACATCCTGTATGTTCTCCTCTTTGCGAAGGACGCTGCAACCGCAGTGGAGCGTGCGGCACTGACTCGTCGCATTATCCTTCGCATGATCCGGATGTCCGAGCTCCGTGACCCCAAAGAGACCGGGGCGCATGTCAGCCGCGTCGCCGCCTACTCGGCGGAGATCTACCAGCGCTGGGCGGACGTGCGGGGTGTGTCGCCGGATGAGATAAAGCGGCAAAGAGACCTTCTCAGGCTTGCCGCAATGATGCACGACGTCGGAAAGATCGCGATCCCGGATGAAATCCTCAAGAAACCGGGAAAACTCACGGACGACGAGCGTGCAATCATGCAGACTCACTCGGTGATCGGTGCCCGTCTATTCAGTGAAGAGGACTCCGACCTGGATGAATTGTCCCGGCAGATCACGCTCAACCACCATGAACGGTGGGACGGAAACGGCTACCCGGGGAAGATCGATGACATCTATCAGGATCCCATAGTCATGGGCCCGGGCAAGCGTGGAGAAGAAATACCGTTGTACGCGCGGATCGTCGGCCTTGCAGATGTGTACGATGCGCTCGTCTCCCGACGAACCTACAAGGAGCCATGGGAGGAGGAGGCGGTATTGGAGACCATCCGATCTGAAACCGGAAAACACTTCGATCCCGGGGTCGTGGAAGCGTTCTTCGAAATCCACCCCGTACTGATCGCAATTCGCTCAAAGTACGCCGAGTAACGTGGCGTAACCGGAGGCCTGAGGCATGTCCGAGCAGAAGCCTGATTCGCCGGTACGTCTCATCCAGCAGCTGCTCCATCTCTATGGAAGCCGCATGCGAAAACAGGCCGAGCAGGAGCGGGAATTGAGACAGCGTGCTGCGGCCGTTGCGGTCAGGCTGATCGGGAGCGCCGACGGGAACGCGGTAGACCCGGTACAGCTTGCTGCAGACGGAGAGTTTGAATTGCAGCTCATTGCTCGCGCAATTGCACGAGCAACCCCCGCCGCACGGGGTAAGTTGCTTGAGGCACTGCCTCAGGCGGTGCGGTCCAGAGTCCAGGATCGAATGTATACGTTCCAGGACCTCGGGCGTCTTGAATCAAGATCCCTCCAGAAACTCCTTATGAACCTCGATCCGCGCACGGTCGGACTCGCACTCGTCGGCGCCGACAGCACGGTTTCTCGCGCAATTTTTCAGAACATCAGCAGCCGTACCGCAGCGGTCTATCGGGATGAGCTTTCCTACCATGAATCTGCGGACCCCGAGGATGTGCAGAAAGCACGCCGTGAGGTGGCCCGAACACTCGCACGTATGGTCCGTAGCGGTAAGATTGCAGATGAAGCATAATCCACGTCTTTTTTTCTTCTGGCTTTCGTGCGCTGGAGCCGTTAGAATGAATGAACAGTCAGGACTGAACAATGCCGGATAAATACGAATACATTGTAAATAGATCGAAAGACTTCATCACGCTCATCAACCGCGATTTCGTATACGAGATTGTCAACGACACGTACTGTGAAATCATCGGAAAGCCGCGGGAAGAGGTCCTGAACAGGGCCGTTACCGAGATCTGGGGAGATGAACGGTTCGAGGAGACCATCCGACCATTTCTGGAACGGTGTTTTGCCGGAGAGAATGTCCACTACGTGGAACGCTTCAAGTTCGGGCTGGAACAGCGTTACATGCACGTCTCCTATTATCCGTACTCCGAAGACGGGGGTGAAATAACTCACGCCCTGGTGTTTTCCCACGACATAACGCGCCTCGGTGAAATCGAAGCGCGACTTATGAACTACGAGTATCGTGATCCGCTGACCGGCCTTTTTAACCGAAAGTCGCTCGAGATTCTTCTGGACATGGAACTCGAGAAGGCAAAGCGCGCACGCACGGAACGTCTGCGTGCACTTCTGTTTATCGGAATAGAAAATCTGACCGAGATCAGTCGGGTACATGGTCACAGCATTGGCAACGTTCTCCTCGAAAACACCGGGCTCCGTATCAAAGAGGCCGTTCGTAACAGCGATTTCGTCTTTCGTTTCGAGGGGAATGAGCTGGTGGTAATTCTCTCTTCTCTGGCCAATGATACCGATGCAGCGAAAGTCGCTACCAAAATAGTGGAGACGGTCTCGACTCCGTACCGATACCGGGAGAACGATGTTGCCGTTACCTGCAGGATCGGGATTGCACTCTTCCCGAACGATGCGGATGACCGACCCGGTCTGATACGTTCGGCCGTGGCGGCATTGAACGAGGCGGTGAAACGGAATACCGACTTCATGTTGTTCGATCCCGGATTGCATGACCGGGCAATCCAGCGCATCGCACTTGAAGGCCGTTTGCGTCATGCCTTCGAAGAAGATCAGTTCGAACTGTATTATCAGCCAATAATCGCTGCGTCCGGGAAAGTCGAGGGGGCGGAGGCGCTCATCCGGTGGAATCTGCCCGGACAAGGGGTCGTAGCACCCGGAGAGTTCCTGCCAATTGCGTCGCAGAGCGGATTGCTCGCTGCAATCGGACGCTGGGCTATTTTCTCTGCGGTCCGACAGGTCGCGCGCATTCAGGGAGAACACCCCATCTACATTACGGTAAACCTTACAGCAAGCGACTTTGAATCCGATGAGCTCCCGCAGGTGCTTGCAGCGGCGCTCAGGCAGTCCGGAGACGTTGATCCGTCACTCATAAAGCTCGAAATTACCGAGTCCGATTGCATGATTCGACCGGAAGTGGCAATGTCCCGTATTCGCACCATTAACAAACTCGGGTTCGAGGTCTATGTGGACGACTTCGGCACCGGACAGTCCAGTCTTTCCTATCTCAAGAACCTTCCGGTCGGTACCTTCAAGGTGGACCGAAGCTTCATTGACGCAATGATTGACCACCCGGAAGACATCCAGTTTGTAAATCAGATTGTGCGACTCGTGAAATCTCGAGGGAAACGGGTCATAGCCGAAGGGGTAAGCACGCAGGAGCAGGCGAGCGCGCTTGTGGCAATCGGCTGCGATGCGCTCCAGGGTTTCCTCTACGCACAGCCCATGCCCTCCGCGGAGTTCGAAACCTACCTGCGGGACCAACAGGCATAGCCGCCGCAAGAGACGCTGATTGACACGCCATGCGCTGCCGTACTACGGTAAGCTATCTCACATCTCTACAACTGGGGGCGCTAATTTGAAATACCGCTATCTCGGCCGGTCGGGATTGCTCATGTCCCGGATCACGCTCGGAACCATGACCTTCGGCGCACCCGACTGGGGCTGCGAAGAGAAAGAATCCCATGCAATTATACGTGAGTATCTGGAAGCGGGCGGCAACTCGCTCGACATTGCCGATATTTACGCAGGCGGTAAATCCGAAACCATCATCGGGAACCTGATGCCCGACCTCAACCGGGACAGCATTATTATTGCATCCAAGGCTTCGCTCCCGACCGGGAGCGGACACACCGAGTTCGGCGCGAACAGGAAACAGATCATGGCAACCTGTGAGCGGAGCCTGAAGCGGTTGAAGACCGACTACATCGACCTCTACTACATCCATGTCCCTGACCCGATAACCACCTACGAAGAGACACAACGCGCACTTGACGACCTGGTCCGCCAGGGAAAGGTCCGGTATCTTGGTGTCAGCAGCTACTTCGGTTGGCAGATTGCCAAGGCCAACGGCATTGCGGAAACGCATGGTCTGGAGCGCATGGTGGCGGGGCAATACATCTATAGCCTCATTCACCGGGAACTCGAGCGAGAGGTTATCCCGGCGGCAATTGACACCGGAATGGGCATTACCTGTTTCAGCCCGCTCGGCGGAGGCTTGCTCACCGGCAAGTACAAGTCGGGCAGCAAACCGGAGGCAGGGACCAGGGCATCCTATCGCACGAACGTAGACGGTCCCCGTTTCTGGAATCCGACCGGCCACCGCACCGCTGAGATCGTAAGCGACGTCTCGACGAAATACGGCATACCCAATGCAAAGCTCGCAATATCCTGGCCGCTCGGACGCAAGTTTGTGACCTCGGTAATCATTGGCGTCCGGAATCTGAAGCAGCTGAAGGACAACATGGAACCTGCAGACTGGGAGATGCCGCAAGAGGTGTGGAACGAGCTCGAGGATCGAACGCGACCGGAGGAAGAGTATCTGACCTGGTACAATAAGTTCAACTACGACCGGTTCTACTCGGCCAGCGAGTTCCACGACCCGGCCAGCGAGCTGTTCTGATTGAAGTATCACGGAGCGTGTTGATGGAATTTGCCCCGGCGGCTACATCCTGAAAATCTGAACGAGTCGCTTCTCCGTTTCGCCGGTGATTGTTGCCTCCACTTCGACGTACTTCTCGAGTCCCGACCGGTTAAGCTTCTCTTTCAGGAGCTGGTCCAGCTGGAAGATCCCGGCAGAGTTGCTCATCTGGACATGAATGTGGATCGGCTTCTCCGATCCGCCACGAATCTCCACCTGCTCTATTGAGGCTGCGGAGAGCGAATGGATGTTCACTACGCCCGCTTCGAAGGGTATGCGCGAACGGCCCTTGCTCATGTCCAGCGCGTCGGCAACACGTACAACGCCTGCTTCGATTGTCATAGGCTTTCCGTCGCTGCGGTGAGATATGATGGCGTGCAGGGTTTCCGCGCGAACAATGGTGCGCGGCCCGATTGCGTAGAGTCCGTCCAGAAGTTCAGTGATCTTCGGCTGTGCAACGAACAGGCTGTACAACTCATGATCGGCACGGTGAATGGACATTCCCAGATCGTGCAGCAACGCGCCGAGCACAACAACAATCTCGGCGTCGTGATTGGTCATCCCATGATCGCGAACGATACTCGGAACCACTCCGCTTTCCAGAAGCTGACGAAACATCTTCAGTGCAATATTCGCGACAATCTGGAAATGGACAGGCCCGTGGTCTGACATTCCAAGGCGGTCTACTGCGTTCACGTTCGCGGCTCTCCAGAGCGCATAGAGCTCCTCGTCCGCGTTGACCCGTTTTATGACTTCCTGGAGTATGGGGTTGTGGCGCGCCGGCAGTCGAATTTCCACATGCTGGTCGGCTTCGCGCTCATCATTGTCCGGGATCTTCAGGATATCCGAGTCCTTTCCTGTCATACTATTTGCCTCACTCTCTTTCGCACTGCACGAATAATATCACGTTGCGTCGAGAGGAGTCACTTGCGCAATTCGTGGACGACCCCGAACATTTGGTCGCGGTGGTATCCGCGACCAAATCCCGGAAGGACTGGTGGGTCAGGCGTTTGCACCGGAGTGAACACCGGCCTCTTTTGCGAGCATTTCGTTGATGGATGCCGCTGCCTTGCGGCCCTGTCCCATTGCAAGGATTACCGTTGCCGCACCGAGTACGATGTCGCCGCCGGCATAGACTTTGTCGATGCTGCTTTTCCCGTTTTCGTCCACGATTATATTTCCCCACTTGTTCACCGTAAGCTCCGGTGTCGTCTGGCGAAGCAGCGGGTTCGAATCGTTTCCAATGGAGACGATTACGGTATCTACATCGATGATGCTTTCGCTTCCGGGAATGGGAACCGGTCGCCGTCTTCCCGAATCGTCGGGCTCACCGAGCTCGTAGGACAGACACTCAATGCCGACGACACGGCTGCTCTCGTCACCTACAATGCGGACGGGACTGCGAAGGAAATGGAAGATGACCCCTTCCTCCTCGGCATGATCCACCTCTTCGGCACGGGCGGGCATTTCTTTTCGCGTGCGCCTGTAGACCACGTTCACTTCTTCCGCTTCCAGCCGGATTGCCGTTCGGGCCGCGTCCATGGCCACGTTGCCGCCGCCGAGAACTGCAACCTTCTTTGGATGGAAGATGGGTGTGTCCGCGTGTCCTTCATCGTACGCCTTCATGAGGTTGCTGCGCGTCAGGTATTCGTTGGCGGTAAATACACCGACAAGGTTTTCGCCCGGAATATGCATGAACTTCGGCAGTCCTGCGCCGCTACCGATAAACAGTGCGTCGAATCCGTCTTTTTCCAGTAGGTCCATGAGCTTGCGGGTCCGTCCAACAAGGAAGTTGGTCCGGATTTCTACGCCCATTTTTCGAAGCGTTTCAATCTCGTCGTCGACGATCTGCTTCGGCAGCCTGAATTCGGGGATGCCGTAGAGCATGACCCCGCCCGGCTTATGAAAGGCCTCGAACACTACGACCTCATGGCCGGCTTTCCGCAGATCGGCGGCCGCCGTAATGCTTGCGGGGCCGCTCCCGATGACACCGACCTTTTTCCCGGTCGCGGGCGCAATCCTCGGCAACTCGGTATTACCGGCCGCGCGGTCACGATCGGCTACGTATCGCTCCAGACGACCGACGGATACGGATTGAAAGACATCCTTCAGTGATTTGCCAAGCGTACAGTTTTCCTGACACTGGCTCTCCTGAGGACAGACGCGACCGCAGATTGCCGGAAGCAGGCTTGCATCTCTGATAACGCCAATAGAGCCGGTGAAATCCCGATCAACTATCTTCTGAATAAATCCGGGTATGTCAATTGACACCGGACACCCGGCAATGCACGGAGCGTTCTTGCACTGGAGGCAACGCTCGGCTTCCACAATTGCCTGATTTTCGCTGTAGCCGAAGGTGACTTCCTGCATGTTGTGCCGTCGCTCGGCTGGATCCTGACTTGGCATTGCCTGCTGTGGAATCTTCAGTCTATCCCGGTTTTTCAGCCCTTCTGTGGATTTCTTTTCAAGAAGTGCCTTGAGGACTTCGTCCGCCTCCGTATGCAACTGTTCGGGGGTCTTGTGACTCATCGTTCTGCTCCTGTCTGTGATGCTTCAAGCTTATCCGCCTCCGCGTCGAGGAGGCAACTATGCTTTGCACGCTCTTCCTGACCCCGGTAAGAGGCAAGGCGTTTCAGCATGTTGTCGAAATCCACCTTGTGACCGTCGAACTCCGGCCCGTCAACACAGACGAACTTTGTTGCATCTCCCACGGTCACGCGGCATCCACCGCACATGCCGGTTCCATCCACCATGATCGTATTCAGCGATACGACCGTGGAGACCTCATACGGGCGTGTGGTCTCCGCACAAAACTTCATCATGATGGGAGGACCAATGGCAACAACGAGGTCGGGTTTGGCACCCGTCTTCGCCTCGCACAACTCTTTGAGCGGCTCGGTGACCAGTGCCTTGCGCCCGTAGGATCCGTCGTCGGTGACGAGGATCAGCTCGTCTGCGATGGCGCGCATCTCCTCTTCCATGATGACGAGTTCTTTCGTCCGTGCTCCCATGATAATTACAATCCGGTTCCCCGCCTCTTTCATGGCCTGCGCAATGGGGTGCATGGGAGCCACGCCGATACCGCCACCCACGCAGACTACAGTTCCAAACTTCTGAACGTGCGTAGGGTTCCCGAGGGGGCCAAGAACGTTTGCAATCTTCTGTCCCTCTTCGTAACGGGACAGATTGATCGTGGTCTTCCCGACCGCCTGAAAGATAATTGTTATGGTTCCTTCTACGGGATCCGCATCGGCGATGGTCAGAGGAATCCGTTCGCCGAAGTCGGTATCCAGCTGCAGAATAACAAACTGGCCCGCCTTTCTTTCCCGCGCTATGAGCGGCGCCTGGATCTTCATTCGATATACCTGCTCGGAGAGCTGGCGTTTTTCAATGATAGTGTGCATCGTTTACCTCTTTCATACGTTCGATGTCGGCGTGGTGGGCTCGTCTGGGTTCAACATCCAGTCTATCCCTTTCGCGGCTTCGTGTCCGTTCGCTATGGCACTGATTGCATCGCGCTTGCTGTTCGCAATATCACCGCCGGCAAAAACCTTCGGATCCCCTGTTCGTCCGAATCGATCTATGACAACTTTCCCCCGCTCGATCTTTACGCGGTCCAGGAAGCTTTCCGGCAGGAACGAATAGTCGGCATCCTGTCCAATGGCGGAGATAATGGAATCCACGGTAACCCGGTGAATTTCGTCTTCGATGAGGACGGGCTCCGGGCGTCGACCACCCTTGTCCACCATGCGAGCCATGCCCCAGACAAGTGTTACCTGTCCGTTCGGCGCATCTTCAACGCCAACCGGAATCGCCTGAGTAATAAGGTCGATGTGCTCGGCCTTCGCCTCGTGGATCTCCTCTTCATCGGCGGGCATATCCTCTTCACGCCGTCGGTAGTAGATGGCAACTTCGCATCCCAGGCGGCGTCCGGTGCGGGCGGCGTCCATGGCAACATTTCCGCCGCCGATTACGGCGATCTTCTTGCCCATACCGGGATCCTCGCCTTTGGTCACATCGTCCAGCACCTTCACACCCGATAGCACCCGGGGATGATTCTCGCCTTCCACGTTCAGGTCGTACGGATTCGGAAGCCCGGTGGAGAAGAAGACTGCATCGTAGTCGTTGTACAACTTCTCGAACTTGAGATCACGGCCAATCATCACTTCCTGATTGATCGTCACACCGAGCGACCGGATATACTCGATATCCTTGTCGATCTGCTCATACGGAAGACGGTATTCGGGAATTCCGTACCGGAGCATTCCGCCGGCCTTGTCGTTTCCGTCGTACACAGTAACTGAATATCCCATCATCCGCAGATAGTAGGCTGCAGCGAGTCCGCCCGGTCCGGCACCGATGACCGCTATGTGGTGATCGTTCAGCTCATCCGGTTTATCCAGGACGGTGTCGTAATCCTTCAGATATATCTGGTCGGCAATGTACCGTTTCAGCCAGCGAATGGAGACTGCCTCTCCGTTCTTGTTCATTGCACACGCGTATTCGCATGCGTGGCTGCAGACCCGTCCGCAGGATGCCGGGAGTGGATTTGATTCATAGGTAATGCGAAGCCCTTCGTTTACGTCTCCTTCACGGATGGATTCTATATAGGCAGGGACGTTCATGTGGGCCGGGCAGGTGGCTACGCAGATTCCGCAGGCAAGACATCGGTCCGCCTCTTTTTCCGCCTGTTCTTTGGAATAGCCCTGAACCATTTCGAGAAAGGTCTTCTCGCTCTCTTCCGCGGGCATCATCGGCATCTCGACCCTTTTGGGATCGAGCAGCCGGTATTCCTGTGAACGCTCGTATCCGAGCTCGTTTGCGTCCCACGGCTTGGCCTCGGCTCCGGGCACGAACCGGAACACGTCCGGGTCTTCGTCCACCCAGACATACTCGTTGCTCATCCCGAGAGATCCGGTGGGACAGATATCTACACACAGCGCGCACCAGCAGCAGCGTCCATAGTCGACCTGTGGCCTGAGACCGCTGTCTCCGTTCCTGGAGGTCTTCCCTTCCACCGGAACCAGATCGATCGCATTGTTCTGGCATACCTCTTCGCAGGTACCGCATCCGATGCATGCTTCGATGTCGTTCGTATGAAAACCGCGATACCTTGCTGCGCCGGGTCGTTCGTCGAGCGGCTTGGCGGTCGTATATGGTTTCTCGAATACCCGTTTCCAGACTGCAAACGGTGCTATTACGTCTTTGACACTCATATCAGTTTGCTCCCTATTTCCATCATGCGCCTAACGTTCCACCTCAGGCGGATACGTATGAAGCGACACCATAAGCCCCGCAATGTCCGAGATGTTTGTCCCGATTGCGAGCCTTTCGAGAAGCGCAATTGCGTGCGTATAGCTCGGTCCTCTGACACATACTCTTCGCGGATACCCGGTGCCGTCGGATGCAACGAAATAGCCGTACTCTCCCCGTGTACACTCGGCCCGGTGATAGGTCTGCCCTGCAGGAATCTTCCAATGCAGGACGCTGGGGAGCATGGTGTGGATTTCGCCCTCTTTCGGCATCTTCAGAAGGATTTGACGAATGAGATTGATGCTCTGTTGAATCTCCTGCCATCGCACGCGTGCGCGGTTATATGCATCCGACAGATCGGAGGTTACAACGTCAAAGTCCAGGCGGTCGTATACAAGATACGGCTGATCTTTCCGGATATCGCGAGCTACACCGGCAGCACGCGCGTTGGGGCCCGTTATTCCGTATTCATCGATTATTTCTTTCGGAATAACACCAAGTCCTTTGGCCCGCATCTTGAAAACACCGTTGTTGAACATGACAAGGTCCATCTCTGCAAGCAATTTTTCAACACGCTGCAGGACATCCTCCATGCGCTCTCCGAAACCCTCCGGCAGATCTGCCCGCACACCGCCGGGAATTATGTACATGTGGTAGACGCGACCACCGGAAAGCTCTTCAAAAAGATCCAGGACGTAGTCGCGATGGGTTACCGTCCACTGTCCGACAGTCCCCATTCCGAAGGCTCCGGCCTGCCCGCCTATCCACATGAGAAAACTCGCAAGACGCGCCATTTCCAGTGTCAGCGTCCGCAGCCATAACGCCTTTTCCGGCACCTGAATTCCTGCAAGCTCCTCGACCGTCGCGGCGTACAGGTACTCGTTGAAATCCGGTTCCGGGACGCAGATGCGGCAGACAAGAGGGAAATTCTGAATGTACCGTCTGCGCTCCATCAGTTTTTCAAAGCCGCGGTGAAGATATCCGATGTGGGTCTTGCATCCGACAACGGTATCTCCGTTCAGCAGCAGCTCCAGTGACATGTTGCCCGTAACTCCCGGATGGTTCGGTCCCTGCCACAGCTTCACATACTTTTCTGAATCAAGATCGAGCTTCTGTTCTCCGCTTACGAGTTTCGCAGGATCGATGATGTCTGGTTCAATGGTCGTATCAACTTCGTACATTGTTGGCCTCCGGCTCATCGGGATACATGTTCTGCTTCATGTACTCCACCGGATCGTACGTCTTTCGACCCGGCCGTGGGAAAAAGGTCCGTTCGGAATACTCGAGGGTATCGAAATCCCGACGCATCGGTGGAATGTCCGCCCACCCTTCCAGCGCAAACTCGTCGTTCACCCGCGGGCTCCCGGGGAAATCCACGCCGTACATCTCCTTGAGCTCACGCTGATAGGTCGCAGCCTGTGCCCAGAGGTGATGGATGGTGTCCATCTCCGTGTACGCCGGCTTGCGGGCAACTGCACTGCTTTCGAGCCCCGGAGCAAGAAGCAGGTCGCCGTTATGACCGGGGCGGCCTGCAGGCTTGATGCTCGATGGTTCCAGCTCTGCATTTTCGCCGGAAATGGCGCTGTCGCCCCGCGGAATCTCGACCTGCACACCGAGGTCCGCTACAAGGTCATAGTTGTGCAGCATGTAGACGAGTCGCAGGATTCCCCGCTCAATGATATCCACCGCGGTTACAAGCACCAGATGCTTGAACCCGAGATTGTCCCGCATATGAGTAATCAACGCCACGGCGTCTTTGCGCGCGATGGTTATGAATGCAAGCGATTCATTCTGCTCGTACGAATCGGTCAGAGTGAACCGCGTTTCGAGCTCACCGATAGTCTCGGCGAGACGGCTTTTCGTATCAGTATTCATGGTCCTCTCCTACCAGTTGTAGTCAGGCATGTTCCAGTCGCGAATGACCTTCTTCTGATTTGCCTTGTACCAGTCGAAGTTTTCAGCATACTGATTTGCGCCCTCTGCCCGTCCGGCCTTTATGCGTTCTTTCAGCTTGTTGAAACCGGCAATAAGCGCCTCAGGTCGCGGCATGCAGCCGGCGATGTAGACATCGACAGGGATGTAGTGATCAATCCGGTTAATGGTGTTGTAGCTGTCCCAGTACATGCCTCCGTTGATCGTGCAGCTTCCCAGCGCAAGCACAAACTTCGGTCCCTGCATCTGTTCGTAACTGCGGACTATCCGTTTCAGTGTCTTCACCGATGCATACCCGCCAATTACGAAAACCCCCGCCTGCCGTGGTGTCGGCCGCGGCTGGATACCGTAGCGGTACATGTCAAAGCGGGATGTCATGAGGGGGCGCAGCTCGATTGCTCCGCACCCGGTACCGAACCCGAGAACCCAGAGGGAGTTTGCACGCGCCCAGTTGGCAAACTTCTCGAGAATTCCGTTGTACGGGGCCACCGGCTGCGGTCGCGCGTCACAGTAGAGCTCACGGTCGCTCTCGGATAGCTCGAGGTTTGCAAGGCGAATCGCCTTGTCCACTGAATTCAGGTTTCCCGGCCCCTGGTCTTCTGCCGTTAATTTCGCTTCGCTACTCATTCAATTCCTCCGTTAAAAGACAAGGACCGCGAACACAACGGATGCGAGCCCGATGAGGGTAGGCACCCGAAGAAAGAAACGAATGGACTGATCCACCCGGAACCGTGGAAAGCTCACTCCGACAAACACCGTAATCATGTAGAGCAGGAACGTCTTGATGAGCATTCCCCAGATCGTCGTTGCTCCACCGAAGAACAGGTTCATGAAGAGAACAAGCTTGGCCACGTTGAAGATTGCGCGATTTGTCTGAAGCAGTCCAAGAAAAGAACTATGGTACTCGGTCGGCGGTCCGATCGGTATTTCCTGCGGCGCAATGACAACACTGAAAGGGTTGTGCATGGTCATGCCGAGGAACGAGATGAGACCCGCAATAACCGCGAGGGGGTTGGTCACCATTGTCCAGTGGGCAACCCCTCCCTGCTGCGCGGCCACGATATCGTTTATGGAAAGAGTGTGATACTGCGCGACAAGAGCGATGATCGCGAAGGCAAACGGCACCTCGAATGCGGTCATCTGAGCCAGACCGCGGCTCACTCCGATTGCGCTGTACGGATGTCCACTCTCCCCCGCGCCGAGCGCCATTCCCAGCTGCCCGAAGAATATGAAGTACATGACCAGCAGCACGTCCCCGGCAAAATGAAAGTTGGCAAACAGCACGGAGCCGAATATTGCAGGAATGAACAGATACGTTCCCACGCCGCCCGCAACCCGGAAGATGGGGCCGAGATAGAACATGATGCCGTGGCTTACCGAAGTCCGCTGAAAATAGTTTTTCAGAATATCGATGTAGCCTTGCCACACCGGGATGCCGATACGCCCCTGGACCCTGGCCTGAATCCGGGCGGTAATACCGCCCAGGATCAGACCCCAGTTGAGAATCACGAACAGCGATATCGCTGCGAAGATAATCTTCAGTACAACGGGATTCATAGGGATCCTCTCATAATGAAATAGACGATTGCTACATACAGCAGGACGTGAAGCGCATATGTCTGACCATTTCCGCTGTAGATGTTGTCGATCGCCTTCGCGAATGAATGCACGCCTTCGTCAACCGCCCTCCAGAACCGGACAATTGCAGGTTTGACCATGAAACCCAGCGCGCGGCTGTATGGCTGAAAGAAATTGTGAGCGTAATGAGTGGTTTCCGGCGTATCCGGGCGCTCACCCGCATAGACAATGTTGAATTGCTTTATGGTCTGCGGCCTGCGGGATACCACGAGCAGCCACACGAGCGGCGTAAGAAAAACTCCGATTGTAACCAGCATGACCAGGCTCCCGTTCCAGTAGCCGAGCGTGCTGATGACACTGTAGTCCTGCCAGTGGACCGTCGCCGGGAAGAATCCGGACACGATACTCATGATCGGACCAAGCACGATTTTCGGAAATGCGGAGATGGCAATAGTTCCAATGATCAACAGGACCTGGGGTATGAGCAACCAGACCGGCGCTTCCTTCACCTTCCGGAACCTGGTTTTGAGTTGGCCGAGGAACACGGTGTAGATGAACCGGAAAAGGTACAGAAACGCAATCGTTGAGGAGAAGAATGCAACTGCGGCCATCACGTACCAGCCTTTTTCCAGAAGGGCCGTGTAGAACAGCCACTTGCCTCCGAATCCAGGAAGCGGCGGAACGCCGGAGACCGCAATTATCCCCACGAGCGCCGCAATGTAGCTGACCGGCATCTTCTTGATGAGCCCGCCCATCCGGTACATCGACCGTGTGCCCGTGCGGTGGATGACACCTGCAATTGCAAGAAATAGCATCCCTTTGTACAGCAGATGGTTCACCGCCATGAACATGGTTGCCGTCCATCCGAGGTGAGTCATCATTCCTATGCCGGCAATCATGTAGCCAATCTGGCTCATGCTCGAATAGGCAAGCAGATATTTTACGTCTTCCTGAAAGACCGCCATGAGCGCGCCGAAGAGCGCAGTCAGGATACCGATCCAGGCAATGATCTCGGGAAGAGAAGCCGCGGCGCCCAGGGCGGTTCCGGATCCAAAGGTGCCCCCTGCAAGCCGGACACCGAGGACTCCGACGAACAGGAGAATTGCAAATACACTCGCCTTGCTCATGACACTGCTTATGAGGGCGGATGCGTCGTCTTCCGCCTCGCCATACGCGCCAGGCAACCAGACGTGCACGCCGATTGCGCCCGCCTTCATGAGGAACCCGATCGCGAGCAGTATCATAGCCGCCAGAAGCAGTCCGGAGGCGGCCGGAGCGAGCGCCGTAAACGCTGCAGGTTCAAGTGCAAGCAGACCGCTGATGGAAATCCCGGCAGTCAGTCCGGTAGCGGAGAACCCCGCTGCCACAGAACCGAGCCACGCGAGCGCACTGTTGCCCGCGGCTCCGGCCGCAGCAGCCACAGTGGTGACGACATTTGGAACCGCCGCTCCGAGCATTGCGAATCCAGCCATGAGCAGGAAGGCGCCACCGGCCGAAAAGGCCGCGTACCTCAGTGCCGACCGTCCTGTTCGATCACCTCGCAGGACAAGAAGGTAGGAGCTGACAGCCATTACTTCCCACGCAAAGATGAAGTCCAGTGCAGTGGTTGCCACCGCAAGCGAGCTCAGAGAGAGTACGAGCATTGTTGCAAGCGGATAGTAGCCGACCTGCCGCCCGGTTCGGAACAGTGATCCGGCAAGGATAACCCCGCCACCAACCAGAAATATCAGGTCGAAATACCAGCGGATACCGGACAGCGTCGGAATAACCAGAACCGCCGTAGCCGCAATAACCGCGAGAGAGATCAGTCCTTTGAGTTTGCCGGGAAGGAAATCGAGAATAAAGAGCACAAGGCCTGCGCCAATCGGCAGCATCCGGAGAAGATCAAACTCCCCGGATATGAGGGTCATGACGGCGCCGGTAACGAGAAGTCCGATTGCGCCGAAGACGAGCGCTGCACACTTTGCCGCGCTGCCCCCGGATTCCCCCTCATCCAGCATAGTACCAACCGGCGCTCCAATGTAGGTTGAACCTTCTGAAGGAACCTGCCGGCCGCGCCAATCGGCGACGGTGCTCGAAAGAAAACTTGTCTGCGCCAGTGCGGCTGCCTGCGACCCTGCAACCGGTTCCGCACCCAGGCCAACACCTGCGCCGACCGGTGCAAGGTTCTGACCCTCAGCAAGGCTCGGCTTCGCCGCGCCCTGATGTCCGGTCACAATTACCGTGCCGAACCAGCGGAGCAGATAGACCGCCTCGAACAGCGAACCGAGCAGGATCATGCCGAGCCAGACCCAGTGTCCGCTTCCTGCGAGCGTAACGACGAGTTGCCATTTTGCCCAGAAAGCGGGAAACGGCGGAAAGCCGGCCAGACCGAGGATAAGTACGCCGAATGCCGCAACAAACGGCGCAGGAAGCTTTCCGGAACCGGAACGCGGCTGATCGGGGCCGAGCACACCGGCCGCCCAGAACAGTCCCGCCTTTGCCAGGAGGTGGTTCAGGAAGAGCCCGCCGACGATAACAAGGGTCGCGATGGGCGAAATGCCGGCATATCGGGCAAACGCCGCAGCGGCAACTATGAGACCCACCTGAGAAACAGACGAGAAACCGAGTATCCTGCGTGCATCGATGTGCCGCAGACCGACAAGATTCCCGAAAAAGAACGTGAAAAGCCCAAGCCCTACCATGACCGGAAGTGCGTTCTGAGGAAGGATAGGCAGGAGCTTGTAGAATGCAAAGAGGAATCCGGCGGTATTGACGGACGCGATGAGGGATGCGAGCCCGGTATGTCCTGTCTGATAGACATCCAGTGCCCAACCGTTTGCCGGAAACGGCTTCAGTTCGACGAGGATGGAAGCGAAGAGCAGGAAGAAAGCGAGAAACCCAACCCCTCCGGAAAACAGCTGGCTTTCACCGGCAATCTGATCCAGGTACAGCGTGCCGGACACTCGATAGATGTAGATGACCCCGATGAGGAAGAGCGTTGATGCAATTCCGCCGGCCATTACATACTTGAAACCGGATGCAAGACTCGCTGCATTTCGTTGCGCACCGAGAATTGCGTACGTCGATATGGAGGTAATCTCGATGAAGACAAACAGATTGAAAACATCTCGTGTCAGCACCATGCCGTTTACACCCATGACAACCAGGATGTAGAGCACGATGCCGGCAACCGGACCGGACTTCAATCTGCGACCAAGGTAGATTGCACCGAGCAGGGCGGCGATATTTGCAAAAAGCGTTACCAGTGCTTCGCTGAAGCCCATTCGAAGTGCAATGGCGAACGGCGGTGGAAACCCGGCGGTCTGAATGAGCACGGGACTCGCTCCGCCGAGCAGGTGGAAGAACCACATGCCGCTGATCGCTACAAAGAATGCAAGCGCCGCGTACAGGAGAATCATCGTAACCACACGGCCCAGCTTATCGAACAGCCCGAGCAGAAACGACAACCCCAGCGCGACTATGAAAATATACAGTGGGCTCAACATTACGCGTCCCCCCGCTTCTTGATTGGCGTGCGAAAGTCTTCGATAGAAAGAGACCCACGCGTTTTGTGCATCTGAACCGCGTAGCTCAGCATGAGCGCCGTTACCGCAAGTCCGATGACGATGGCAGTAAGGACGAGCGCCGATGGAATCGGATCAACAACCTTCTGCACAGCCTGAGCCTGAGGAACTGCGGCATCTATTATTGGAGCAGTCCTTCCTTTCAGATATCCAATGGAAACGATAATCAGATGAACGCCGGTGTCCATAATGGAAAAACCGATAATGATCTTGATGATATTTTTCCGGGTTAACATTCCCCACAGGCCTATGCCGAGGAGGAGGAATCCCAGAATTGTTACGATAATCATGCTATCAACACTCCCCTACTTCCGAAGCGAATCGAGAATGTTGGTCAGCTCCGAACCGACCTTCAGACCGACAAACGAGTAGATAATTGGAATCGCGCCTGCGCTGAATACCTGGCCGAGACTGCCAAGGGGCAGAAATGTGGTATCCAGAAAGCCCGCAGCAAGGACCAGGCCGAGCAACCCAAGCACCACGTACGCGGCGCCGGAAAGTGATTCCACGACAAGGAGGACACCATGGCTCAGCGTGCGGGATGCGTTCGCGGCCAGAAGCAGCGCGAATCCGGACGCGATAACGACGCCGCCCTGGAACCCGCCACCCGGAGTCAAGTGTCCATGGATGAAGATGTAGGCCCCGAACATCATTATCAGCGGAAAGAGCACGACCGCCCCGGTCGAAAGCAGCTCACTGAACGGAGAGGTCTTGCCTGTCCGTGTGGAGTCGTCTTCCGACTCCTCCGTGGAAACGGGTTGCGCCGCAACCTGCTCCTCCACCTCTTCCCCGGGCGCCTTCGAACGCTTGCGCAGCAGGAACCCGACCCCTGCGGTTGCCGCGAACAGAACCGTGACCTCACCAAGCGTGTCGAGGCCACGATAGGTAACAACCACTGCGGTGACCAGGTTGGCAGCCCCGAGGTCGGAAGTCTCGTTCGCAACATATTTTGTCGCCAGCGGCGTAAGTTCCTTGAACGGGGCAAGCTGCGTTACCAGAGGCAGGATCATGAGTCCGAACAGGAAGATGGAGAGAAGGATGAAAAGCCTCTTAATCATTTTCACTGCCTCCCTGCTTACGGATGCGCGAAAGAGCGTACAGGAAGACCAGGGTGGTCAGTGCTGAGCCGATTGCTGCCTCCGTCATTGCCACGTCCGGTGCGGCAAGAATTACGTAGATAACACTTGCGACCAGGCTGATGACACCAGCGCTGACAACCGCGGCCACCAGGTTCTTCTGATAGAGGGCAATTATTGCCCCGCCTACCATGAACAGACCGATCGGGATGATGAAATAGTCGATCGTTGTCATGCATTGCCTCCCCTCGAATCCGCGAGGTCGTCCCGTACGCTTCGCGGCGCAAGCGCAATCTTCACAATGTGAGCCGCGCGGACGAGCACGTGGGATGAAATTGGGTTCGTCATCACGACGAATCCAATGATCAACAGGGATTTCGCCAGCCAACCCGGCTGGGCAATGCCTACGCCGAGAATGAACAGAATGGTACCCAGCGTGGTTGCCTTTGTTCCGGCCTGCATACGGTTATAGACATCCGGCATGCGAATCATGCCGATCCCGGCAAGAAGGAGAAACATGGCTCCGATAATGGCGATAAAACCGCCGATAATTGCGTTCACTTCCGGCCTCCTCTACAACCTTTGCTCGATGTAGCGAGCAAGAACGATGACGCCGACAAAACTGATAAGTGCGTACAC
Source organism: uncultured Spirochaetales bacterium (assembly GCA_964553615.1). Taxonomy (GTDB): domain Bacteria; phylum Spirochaetota; class Spirochaetia; order DSM-27196; family DATKUC01; genus DATKUC01. Next base: position 34,865 of record CAZKMA010000028.1, read on the forward strand.
CAGCGCTACGTCCATGTAGATAAATCTTCCCAGCATGTGCGCCAGAAATACGATGAACGAGACCGCTACGATGGTCATGCTGTCCAGAGCGGTAATGCGATCAGCGAGCGTGGGACCGAGAAATAACCGGATGAACATCAGCAGTCCGCCCAGGACGGCGATTCCGCCGGCAATGTAGAAAAGTATGTCAGCCACAGAACACCTCCAGATATCGTTCGAAGCCGGACACGATCTTCTGTGTCGCCTCTTCAACGTCATCAGCACTCACATCGATCCAGTGAATGTAGAAATCCTCTCCATCGGTCTCCACGGTGATGGTACCGGGGGTAAGCGTAATGGAGTTTGCGAGCAGAATGCGTCCGATAGGAGTCTTGAGCCTGGTCTTCACCCGCACTATGCCGGGGTTTATCGGAAGCGTTGGCTTTATGACGCGGAACGCGACATCCAGATTCGACTTCACAAGTGCGTACATGAACACGAACACGTACACGATCGCATACACAAGCGCCTTCGGAGTGAACCGGAATCCTGCAAGTACTTCGATGCCGCGTCGGGAAGTGATCAGACCGGCGACGACGGCAATGATACCCCCGACGATCAGTTCCTGATTACTGACAGGCAATGTAAGCAGGATCCAGACCCCGAAGAGCACCAGCACCAGGAATACCCGAGTTGCAAATGCTTTCATAAATCCTCCTGGACCGTAACTTCAAAGACACATCTCGGCGGGAACGAGCTAAGTGGGATTTGGTCTGGGAAAAGACCCACGTCGGGCGTTATTCCGGTCTCTTTCCACTCCTCCGCGCACGGAGTGCGCCGAAGATGTGCATTTCATATCGATATGAAAGTGATTATATATGAAACATATTATATTACCTGGGAAGTCTTGTCCAATGGTTTTTCAAGATTTTTTTATCTTTCTGCGAATTTTTCTTGAAGAACATATTCCGCGCCGTTTTGGATCGGCGCAGCTACAGAAGCGGGGTAATCATCCTCAGGATCGACGATCTTCGTGCTGTCTTTCTGAGAGATCAGTTGGAGGCCGTGGAGACCCCGGAATCAGCGACGCCTAAACGCGATGCCCAGACTTCCGGGTTGAAACCATAGAGGCGCTCACCGTCGGCAATCTCAAGCACCGGATAGAGCGTGGATTTCACCTCGGGTTGGGCGAGCATTTTCTTGAGCTCAAACTGATCGGCCGGCGGCAGCTGGTCGATGAAGACGTAGCGATACGCAAATCCGTTTTCGTGCAGAAACGCCTTCGCGTGCCTGCAATAACCGCAATACGAGATTGAATAGACAGTCAGAACCGGCGCCGCGACCTCTCCGTCAACGTATGTGTATTCAACGGCCATCGCTTTTGCCCCCAAATGAATATTATATATAATTTATCATATGTTGGTACTTTCCAACTGTCAAGTAAAACCGACGATGAAGTATAACTGAGCGTGTTGACAGGAACCGTGCCCAGATCAACATGGACGAATGTGGGCCCGCCTTGTACTGCCCGGTCACGGACGGCCCCGTGCGGCCAGGAGACCACCCGGACCTGGCCAATCAGCTCTATCAACACGGTTGTTGATACCACATTCCCGGCCGATTGCTTTTTTCCCGGAAGGTGTCTATGTTAACGCCATACGATGGATAGAGAAGCGTTTCTTACCCAATACAACATTTCCGCTGAAGATTTCGAACAGTCCGGCGTCCAATGGAGTGAGCTGGAAAAGATAGTTCTCGGATACACGCAGATCAGACCCGCCCTCGAGTCGGTGGGACGATATGTTGTGGATGCGCTGCTGAAGTGCAACAAGGTGCACTCCATCAAGTATCGTCTGAAAGAGGACGAGCATCTTGTGGAGAAAATCATCCGCAAGTGCGCTGCGGATCCGAGCCGCCAGGTAGATGCAGGCAACTTTCGCGACCAGATAACCGACCTGGTCGGCATTCGCGCGCTGCACCTGTTCAAAGAAGACTGGGTTTCCGTGCACGAATACATCTGCAATACCTGGGCGCTGTCGGAAAAGCCGGTTGCCTACGTTCGCGCGGGAGATTCCGAAGAATTGCTCCAGTACTACCGTGACAACAACTGCGAAGTGAAGGAGCATGGCTTTGGATACCGGTCGGTACACTATCTCATCGAATCGCGTCCGGATCGGGAGAAGTACATTGTCGAAATACAGGCGCGTACGGTGTTCGAAGAGGCATGGGGCGAGATCGATCATGTCATCAGTTACCCGTATCACCGGGAAAATGAGCTTCTTGTCCGTCTGTCAATGATCCTGAACCGCCTGGCCGCGAACGCAGATGAACTTGGTTCCTACATGCGATATCTGAAGGCCCGAACCGACCTGACGGAGTCCGACTACCGGCAACGAATCCGCGAAAAGAACGAAATCATTGAAGATCTCCGGAACCGGATTGGCGACCTCCAGATAGACCGGGAGCAGAAGCAGGCGCTCACATCCAGTTTGAACGAGTTGAGCAGGAACCGCAGTCAGGAAGCGGAATTCGCCGAACAATTTCCGTGGCTCGACCATTTCATGGAATCCAATCTGTTCAAGGACATTTCCAACAGAATCAGGACGATAGTGAACTCGGAACAGTTTCGCAGCATCGAGCTGTCGGACACGGATGTCCAGCTTCTCTCCAATGCGCAACGGGATCTTCTTCGTCTGGTGGACAGTCCCGAAATGATGGCGAAGATCATAAAAGAACGCCCTATTCTGCAGACGCTCGAGCAGATCGAATCAGGTACATACGTGTCCGAAGAGGACCCGACAGAAAAAAAAGGGCCGACTGAACCCGAGGATTCAGCCGACCCGCAGTAGACAATTGCACACAGGCGGTGGAGATCAGACCGCCTTCGCCATAATCCGGTTCAACCGGCTCACGAAGTCCGCGGGATCCTTGATCGGCATCCCCTCCAGAAGGAGTGCCTGATCCAGGAGCAACGTGCTTACGTCCTGCGTAAACGCGTCATCATCGCTTTCCTTCAGTTTGCTCAGCACCAGATGATCCAGATTAACCTCCAGAATTGGTTTCACCTCCGGAAAGTCCTTCTGCCCCATGGCCTTCATCATTGCCTGCATCTGCATGGACGGATCATTTTCATCTACGACGATACATGAGGGCGAGTCGGAGAGTCGAACAGAGGATCGAACATCCTTGACTTTGTCGCCGAGTGCCTTCTTGATCTTCTCAATGACCGGCTTGCCCGCCTCTTCCTTGTCCTTGTCCTGCTTCGTCTCCAGATCGTCGCCCGCATCCGCGCGATTGACCGCCTTCAGATCATGGTCCTTGTACTTGCCAATCATGGGAGCAACGACTTCGTCGATCTCATCGTCCATGATCAACACTTCGATATCCTTCTTCGTATATGCCTCAATCAACGGAGAGTGGCGCAACGTCTGTTCGTTCTGACCGGTGATGTAATAGATGGACTTCTGATCGGGAAGCATCCGCTCCTTGTACTTGGAGAGGCTGGTATATCCGTCCGTCTTGGTCGACTTGTAGCGGACAAGATCCAGCAGCTGGTCCCGGTTACCGTAATCCGAGTAGAGGCCCTCCTTCAGCGGCCTGTTGTACTGCTCCACGAACTTCAGATAGAGATCCTCGTCCTCCTGCGCTACGCGGGCAAACTCGTTGAGGATTTTTTTCACCGACTGGTTGCGGATATTCACCATGACCCGGTTCTGCTGCAGAATTTCACGGCTCACGTTCAGCGGCAGATCTTCGCTGTCAATAACACCACGCAGAAACCGGAGATAGGACGGCAGCAGCTCCTTCTCGTCATCCGTAATGAACACCCGTTTGACGTAGAGTTTTACTCCGGCCCGGTAATCCGCGTAGTACATATCAAATGGTGCTTTCTGGGGAACATAAAACAGTGTGGAATACTCCAGCGTGCCCTCTGCCTGGGTGTGCAGCCAGAACAAAGGATCTTCGGTGTCGTGTCCGATTGTCTTGTAGAACTCCTGGTAGTCGCTTTCCTTCAGCTCACTTTTTGCGCGTCGCCACATTGCACTTGCTGCGTTCACCTGGTCCACGGCATCTTCGCTCTTCTTGACCGCGCCTTTGTCGTCGTATTCCTGTTTCTTGTAATGCAGATAGATTGGAAAGGCAATGTGATTCGAGTACTTCTTTATTACCTCTTCCATCGACCAGCGACTTGCGTACTCCGTTCCCTCTTCGTTCAGATGGAGGGTTACCAGGGTACCGTGGCTATCCTTCTCCGCTTCCTTGATCTCGAACTCTCCGGTGCCCTCGCTGGTCCAGAGGAAAGCCTTTTCCTCACCAACCTTTCTAGTGAGCACCTCAACGCGTTCCGCTACCATGAAGGCGCTGTAAAACCCGACTCCGAACTGTCCGATCAGGTTCGAATCGCGTTTCGCATCGCCGGAAAGCATTGCCAGAAACCCCTTCGTCCCCGAACGTGCAATGGTTCCGAGATTCTCCACGAGGTCCTGTTCATTCATCCCAATGCCGTTGTCTTCAAACGTCAGCGTCTTCTTATTCTCTTCATCCAGGCGAATGTCTATCCTCGGGTCGAAGGCAAGCGACTTGAACGCATCGTCGGTGATGGTCAGGAACTTGAGCTTGTCCAGTGCGTCTGAACTATTGGAAACGAGTTCCCGAATAAAAATCTCTTTGTGCGAATAGAGGGAATGAATGATGAGATTGAGAAGTTGACTCACTTCCGTCTGAAACTGGTGTCGTGCCATACGTTTTCTCTCCTTAATATGCGCTTTCGGGCGCAGCCGCGTTTCTGCGACCGTCTTTTTGCCACGAAACGGCGCGACGGCATTACATTTCTATGTATCAGCAAAATATAGCAGTGAATTCTCCAATCGGCAACGACTACGGGTGTAGAATGGATTGATGTTCAGAATCCGAAGGATCTATGACACGCTCACCGAACGGAATGCCCGAGCCGTCTCGAAAGTACAGGAGATGCTGGCCGAACGAATTCCCGGTCTGGATTCCAGCAGTATTACCGGCATCATCGGCCAGCTCCACGATCCGGTATCCCACGGGTTCCGGACAATACTCTACGTGGCAGACGACGCGCGCGGTCGGGTAAATGGTTTCGCGCTGCTCTCCCACGCTCCGGATTTGAAGTTTTCCCTGCTCGACTACCTCGTGGCATCTTCCCTCATGCCCGGCCGGGGAGTCGGCGGCGCCCTCTATGAACGGGTGCGGGAAGAGGCACTGCGGCTGGGGTGCATCGGTATATTTCTGGAATGCCTCCCCGACACATCAGATCTCTGTTCGGATCCTGCGACCCTGGAGCAGAACCGGAGACGGCTTCGATTCTACGAACGGTACGGTGCGCTGCCGATCGTTGGCACGCGTTATGAGACCCCGGTAAACGAGGGAGCGGATTGCCCGCCGTATCTCGTGTTTGACGACCTGGAACAGGGAAAGCCGTTACGCCGCAGTGCGGCGAGAAGAATTGCACGTGCAATCCTCGAACGAAAGTACGCTGACCTCTGTCCTGCGGAGTACGTGGACATGGTCGTCTCATCTTTTTCCGATGATCCGGTGCGGCTGCGGGATTCTTCCCCCCGCACCCGGGACCACGAAAAACCTCAGGAGAAAAAGCCTGCGGTGAACGTTGCGTCGTCCGCATCCTCCGCGGGAGACGGTACCCGCCAGGATCGCCGAATTGCCCTCATAGTGAACAACTCGCATCGTATCCATCATATCCGCGAACGTGGCTACGTCGAATCCCCGGTCCGGATTTCCGCCATTCTCCGCAAACTGGATGCCGTGCACGACTTTCGCCGTATCCCCATTCACCATTTTTCAGATTCCATTATCCGGCGCATCCACGACCCGCAGCTCATCTCGATTCTCAGGCAATCACTCCGGATGCCTCCGGACGCCGATCCGGTATATCCCTACGTGTTCCCGGTCCGACATCCGGATCGTCCGCCTGCCGACTACACTGTCCGTGCCGGATATTATTGCATCGACACATTTACGCCGCTCAACCGATACGTCTGGCCGGCCGCAAGAATGGCGGTAGATTGCGCCCTGACAGGCGCAGCGCTTCTGGGAGGCGGATCCGCGCGACTCGCATACGCACTTGTTCGCCCTCCGGGGCACCACGCCGAGCGGAGCGTATTCGGGGGGTTCTGTTACCTCAACTCAACTGCAGCCGCGGCCGAGTATCTTTCGGAATCCGGCCATGTTGCAATTCTGGATGTCGATTTCCACCATGGAAACGGGCAACAGGATATCTTCTACGATCGCCCGGATGTTCTCACTGTCTCTGTGCATGGACATCCCCGTCTGAGCTACCCGTATTTTGCCGGATTCGAAGACGAAAAGGGTCGCGGCGCGGGGGAAGGGTACAATGTAAATCTTCCCATTGTGAAGAGCGTGGACGGAGCCGGATATCGTCCGGTACTTCGCCGGGCGCTTTCCATAATCCGCGAATTTGCCCCCGACTTCCTGGTGGTTGCTCTTGGGCTCGACACGGCAAAAGGTGATCCAACCGGGAACTTTCTCCTTTCAGGAGAAGACTTCCGGGAAAACGGTACTCTGATCGGTGGACTTCGTCTTCCGACGCTTGTTGTACAGGAAGGAGGTTACGATACCCAGGTCATCGGTACGAACGCACAGTTGTTTTTCACCGGACTTGCGACCGCGAACTCGCGGAGACTTCCGGTATAGTGACTATTGATAGCTGATGTAGACGGGCTGAGGGCTCATCTTCATGACCTGGGAAGGCGTCATGAGCGGCTGGTCGTACCCGTTCGACTTCCAACTCTTCGGAAAGAACAACTTGAATCCCTTGAGCGGGATATTCTTCGCCTGAACGTTGAAGTCCCACGCCATTCGCTTGAGACCGGGAGGACCAAACCCGTCCGCGTTCAGAATCAGGTCAACGCGAGGGAAATTGGCCTGAACGGCAGGACGATCGGAGATCATCTTGTAGTTGAATTGATGCACGATGAGTATTTTTTTGCCGGGTATGCCGTTCTTTTCCATGTAGTTCTGCATGATTTCCTGGGCACGGTTGATATCCTGCGCCCGCACCGTGCCGATATTCTTTCCCGGGGTCAGAGTCTTCCATTCTGGATCTATGGCGAGATTGACACACGGGTACTTGAGATACGGCAGCATCTTTCGGATTGCATACTCCACGCTGTACTTGCCGAGCTGATGATCGAGGATCACGAGCATACCGTGCTTCTGTGCATAATCGATATACTTCATTACTTCGTCGTGCCCGAGATATCCAATATCCGCGTTGGCATAAACGGTTCCGTACACAATCTCGAACGCCGGGATTACGCCCTTCGCCCCATTGGCGCTGTTGTACTGGGCAGACCACTCGCGAAGCATCCTTGCAGTATCTCCGATGGATTCCTCACCAAGAATGCCCATGTATTTCGAGTTCGGGTTGCCATAGTATGCAACGATCGTGTCGTGCGCGAGAATATCACGGTAGAAGTCCCGACGACGGCCTCTCGTCTCGGCGCCTGTTGCCGCAGTTACGCCCGGCGTCACGGTCGATGCCAGAGACATTATTCCCGCATCGAGAGAACCAGACGCGGGACGCGTGGAGCCAGACGCGGGACGCGTGAAGCCAGACGCGGGACGCGTG
>CAZKMA010000028.1:42579-55744 GCA_964553615.1 uncultured Spirochaetales bacterium
CCGGACGCCGATCCATTCGCCCTGGTATCCGAACCACCGGCCACGCTGCCCGGCTGAACGGCGCTGCCGATCATTTTCTGAAGGGGTTCCTGAATTGCGCCGACATCTTCGCCCGGAGAAGCTACGGCGGTCGCTATTTTCGCCACTGAACTGATGTGGCCGGAACCGCGTACGTTCGCCCCGACCATCGCAGCTCCCGCCGGTCCGGCATAATTGGAGACGATGGTACCCCGGACGGCGGGAAGAATCGGTGCAGGCAGACGTTCAGACGCCGAAGTCGGAGGCGCCGGCACCGCCAGCGTTGGCACCGGCGGATCGGCGAAGACGCTGACAGTCCCAACGAGTATGAAAAGAAGCGTCATCGGAAGAAGTTGCATCGCAGTCCTCGTCAGCGGATTTCGTACGGGAGGCGGAAGTCTCAACCGGATACCGAAAGTCGAGAATCGGCACGTCCCCTTCATAGGTATTCTCGGCCGGGATGTATCTGAATATGAGCCTTGCGAATGAACTCCGCGTGTCCTATAGTGAGAAAAGGGATGGGACACAAGAATACCGGCAAGGCCTCATGTTCCAGGTCTCGCTCCAGAGTCGCGGCCGCGGCAGCGGTCCTGATTGCAGCGTTGCTCCTGGTATCCTGTGGTTCGAAAGTTCGGGAGAATGTGGTCTTCGAATCCCGGTTGTCCAATCTTCTGCAGCTTCGCACCTACGAGCAAGTATACCGGGTGGTCGGCTATGTGAGCAAGGAACGCACGGTACTCTTTTTTCGAACAATTGACCGACAGCTGCTCTATTCAATAAACATTCATGTGCAGGCGGGAATAGACGTCGCCGAAGGCATCAAGATCTTTTCCTCCAGCACGAACACGGGCGAGATAACGGTTCAGCTTCCTCCGGCACGCATACTGCTTGCCGACGCCGATGAAGAATCAATCCATCAGTATTTTTCCCGCGAGCGTGGTGGCGCGGTGAGCATGCTTGAGTATGGTGACCAGATAGAGTCGATCAAGCGGCGGACAGTTGATGAGGCAATTCGGAGGGGGATCCTGGTGCGTGCCGAAGAGAATGCTCGTGCGATAGTGAGAACCTTCTTCCAGAGCTCGGGCAACCGCAGCGTCCGGTTTTCCGGGGTGGAAAGTACCCGATGAGGCAGAGAATCTGCCGGCGAAAGACGGTTGCCCTCATTATCGTCGCGGTGCTTGCGGGTTCCGGCATGGCAACGTACCTCCTCGTTGCACCTCGTATAGCGGATTTTTCCTTTGCGGCGCTTCTCCGTTCCGTCGGAATTGTCAGGGAAGATGAACAGCGGTCGGCACGCGTGCTCCTGCAGGAAATGAAGCGCATTTACGCAATGGACACGGTCGAGATGGTGTATGATATCGTCTTCCCGTACGACTTCATGGACAACCGTCTGGACATCCAGGACATCATTACCGCGGTGAGGTCCGGGACCGGGTCCGTAGGAGAGCTGCTTGATCCGGTACAGGAGCTCTATCTCAGAGCCTATAATCTCGCTCACGACCTCGGAATGGCCACCGGCCCGGATCAGTTCGATTTTGTGGTAACGACCGTCGTCGTCCGTGCCGGAATTGTCATTTCCGACCCGGTCCTTGTGGACCCGGGAAATGCCTCGGCCACCGGTCTCGCGCAGTGGGTCAGCATGGAACCGGGACGCAACCGAAGAGTAGAGGTCCGGATTCCGCCTGCGGAGATAACTCAGATCACCATAGAAGACCCTCATACCGGGACATATCCGTACCCGGATGTAAGAATCCCGCCGGAGGGGTGGAAACGAATAGCACTTTTTGTCCGTGAGCATGTCCGAAAGCGCGTCGAGGGGACCGATCTCCTGATTCGTGCCTCAAAGCGGGTCGAAGATCTGGTTCGCGGGCTCCTGAGTCAGTCCGGGTTTGACACGATCACCGTGGTTCACTAACTTGTCACTGCCTACTTTACTTTTTCCCGAACCTTTGGTATTCTCTATATAGTTGTTTTTATATACAGGATATTGGATAAAGGAGCATTTCATGCCCGAGCATTTGACAAAAGAAACTTTTCTGCAGAAGGTCTTTGACTTCGAGAAAAACAGTGAATGGAAGTATGAAGGTGACCGCCCGGCCATCATTGATTTCTACGCGGACTGGTGTGGGCCCTGCAAGATGGTAGCCCCGATTCTGGAGGAAATCTCCGAGGAATTCGGCGAAAAGATGCACGTCTACAAGATCAATACCGACGAGGAACAGGAACTGGCGGCGGCATTCGGCATCCAGAGCATCCCCTCGCTGCTTTTCATACCCATGGATGCACAGCCACAGATGGCGGCAGGTGCGCTTCCCAAGCCCACACTGCTTCAGGCAATGAAGGAAGTCCTGAAGGTCGAATAGTGACGGAGCGAGTTCAGGTAAGGTGGCCCAGGTAGAGCGTGCTCGCGTAGCGCATTTCTATTTGCCCACCTGCCTGGCATCGGTCAAACCGGTCCGAAAGCTCCAGAGAAAGCGGATGGGACGGTTCGGCCGCCGATTTGGGAACATAAGACGAAGAAAAGAGCCGTTCCCGAAGCGCCGAGCTGTCGAGTTTCTGAATATGGTTCCACGTCAGCTTCCGGTATCTTCCGCTTCCGAACAGGGAGTCCATTCGTTCAACATCACCATGCCGGAGACTGATTGCCGGGTACCCGGGACAGGACGGCCTGAACCGAGCGTAGTCTTCCGCCCGGTCGGAAAATCGTTCGACTGCCGGAATCTCATCGGGCTGTTGTTCGAGATGATCCATTCCCGGATCTTACATCGTCCGCGGCCGGGTTGCAAATGAGTGCTTTTCCCCTTATATTGAAATGAACCTATGGAAGACCCCCTCTCGCCCATCCTGTTTTCCGCGAATCACGGTCAGCCGGCATGACAATATCGTACATATTTCTTGGTGCGCTCATCCTGTTATCCAGCTTCTTTTCAGCGTCTGAGACCGCATATACATCCCTTTCGGTTGTGCAGATTCAGGACATCAAAAAACGTTACGGCAAACGGGGAATGCTGGTGGAAAAACTTACCCAGCGTCCGGATCGTCTGCTTACCACAATTCTCATTGGAAACAATCTTGCCAATATTTCCGCCTCTGCGATGGCGTCGGACATTACTATCCGCCATTTCGGGAATGAATACCTCGGTGTAATGACCGGAGTTCTGACCCTGGTAATCCTTGTTTTTGGCGAAGTCACGCCGAAGCAGCTCGCAATTGCAAACAATGAGCTCCTGACCGTTCATACTGCACGAATCATCTCGGCACTGGTTGTAGCACTCTTCCCGGTCTCCTGGGTATTGAGCGGAATCAGCAGAATCATTACGCGGCTGAATGGCGGCGGGAAACGTCCGCGGATAACGCTCGAGAGTTTTCTCCACCTTATCAGCCATGCGGAAAACATCGGGGTGCTGGAGAGTTACCGGACCCGGATCCTCCGAAATGTCTTTCGCTTCAGTTCAGTTACCGTCCAGGGAATCATGACCCATCGCACGCACGTGTTCAGTCTTGACCAGGACAGTGTAATGCAGGAAGTCCTCGAGCAAATCACCACCCGCGGGTTCTCGCGCATCCCGATCTTCGACAAGGATCCCGAACGGATTGTCGGAGTTGTGCTGGTGAAGGACATCATGCGGGCAATATCCGAGAACCGCATGGAACTTCAGCTCAAGAAGATCATGGTGCCGCCACTCTTTGTGCCGGAAAACCGGAAAATCAACCGGATGCTCGCCCAATTCAAGCGGGAAAAACTGAACATGGCTATTGTCCTCGATGAATACGGCGGACTCGCCGGGATCGTCACCATCGAGGATGTTGTGGAAGAGATACTCGGTGACATCTACGACGAACATGAAATTCGAGAGAGCGAGAAGATCACGAAGACGGAGGACGGAGGCTTCCTGGTCAAAGGCGACACTCCGATTTACGTTCTGAACGACGTGGTGAACATCGAGCTGCCGTATAACCGGAATGTGCAGACGGTGGGAGGATATCTGACGGACTATCTCGGTCGGATCCCGGCGCAGTACGAAACCGTTGAAACAGCGGCAGGCAGATTCGTCGTAGAATCAATTTCCCGGAAACAGATCCTCACGGTGCGCTTTCGCCACCACTCCGCCGTCGAAGAATCACGCTGAAACCTTTTCCGAATGCACTTGATTCTCCGTTCATTATTCAGTATTAATATAGCGATACCGTAATTGGCACAAAGCGATTCGGAACCTTCTGGTTCTGTTCCGCAGAATAAGATTGCCGACGCCGTCGTTGACGTGTCGTTGGAGTGTCTTATAGTTTCACTCAAACCCCCTCAGGTTTTATTACCTCCTTTCCTGAGGGGGTTTCTTTATGCAAACGATTAACCTGCTCGGGAACGGAGTCTCCGTTGACCTTGCCCGTTTCTTTTCGCTAATATCCCATGCATGAGCAAATACCCGTTCCGCGAGATTGAAGCCAGGTGGCAGAAATACTGGGAAGACAATAAGACATTCAAGGCGACCGAAGACCCGGAGGTACCCCGGGACAAGCGTAAATACATCCTCGACATGTTTCCCTATCCTTCCGCAGCGGGACTCCATGTTGGACACCCGGAAGGTTACACAGCGACCGATATCTACTGCCGCTATCTTCGGATGAACGGGTATAACGTGCTGCACCCCATGGGATTCGATTCTTTCGGACTTCCCGCGGAGCAGTATGCGGTCGAAACCGGAACTCATCCCAAGAAGACTACCGAAGCGAACATCAATCGGTTCCGGGAGCAGATAAAGTCTCTTGGCTTCTCCTATGACTGGGACCGCGAGGTCTCAACGCATCTCCCGGACTACTACCGGTGGACACAGTGGATATTCCTGAAGCTGTACGAACAGGGGCTCGCGTACGTTGCCGAGGTACCAGTCTGGTACTGCGAGAAACTGGGAACCGTCCTCGCCAACGAAGAGGTTCTGACGACACCCGAAGGGCCCCGATCCGAGCGCGGGAACCATCCGGTGGAACGACGCCCGCTGCGGCAGTGGATGCTCAAGATTACCGCCTACGCCGACCGTCTGCTCGAAGGGCTGGACGGCCTCGACTGGCCGGAATCGATTAAAGCGATGCAGCGAAACTGGATTGGACGCAGCGAGGGGGCCAATGTCGCCTTTCCTGTGGCATCTGATTCCCCGGACGACGCAGATATTGAGATCTTCACTACCAGACCGGATACGCTCTTCGGCGCGACCTACATGGTGCTTGCGCCGGAGCATCCCCTGGTCGAGAGGATAACGACCCCCGAATACAGCGCCGCGGTAGACGCGTACATTGAGCAGACACGTCTGAAAAGTGATCTCGAACGGACAGACCTGGCGAAGGACAAGACGGGCGTTTTCACGGGCGGTTATGCAACGAACCCGGTCACCGGAACCCGGATCCCGGTCTGGATTTCCGACTACATCCTCATCTCCTACGGAACCGGCGCAATCATGGCGGTTCCTGCGCACGACGAACGGGACTGGGAGTTCGCCGTCAAATTCGACCTTCCAATCATCCCGGTGGTAACGACGAAGGAGAATTTTGCAGCACTGAAGGCGGTCGGAGCGGAAAACTCAATAGAACGACAGAAGACCGCCATTCCACCGCTCCAGGCGGCATTCACCGAAGAAGGCATTGCGATTAACTCGGGAGAGTTTACCGGAATGCCGACCACGGAATTCAAACAATCAATTCTCGCCTGGATAGAAGAACGGAAGATGGGTTCCCGGGCGGTGAACTACAAGCTTCGGGACTGGATTTTCAGCCGGCAGCGTTACTGGGGAGAACCGATTCCGCTTGTCCATTGTGAAGACGGGGCAATTACCCCGGTTCCCGAAGCGGATCTGCCGCTTCGATTACCACCGGTCGAAAGCTATCGGCCGACGGGAACAGGTGAGAGCCCGCTTGCGGGCGTGCAGGAGTGGGTAAACACCGACTGTCCGGCGCCGGGTTCCGGCAGCGGCAAGAGAGAAACCAACACCATGCCGCAATGGGCAGGTTCCTGCTGGTATTATCTGCGATATCTGGATCCGAGGAATGAGCACGAGCTCGCACGCAGAGACACAATAGACTACTGGATGCCGGTGGACCTCTACGTCGGAGGTGCAGAACACGCGGTCCTCCACCTTCTGTATGCGCGATTCTGGCACAAGGTCCTGTTTGATATCGGCGTGGTGAATACCGACGAGCCATTCCTGCGCCTCATCAACCAGGGCATGATCCTCGGCGAGGGCGGGGTAAAAATGTCCAAATCCCTCGGAAATGTGATAAACCCGGATGACATTGTCGGAGAGTTCGGTGCGGACTCCATGCGAATGTACGAAATGTTCATGGGACCGCTCCAGGTTGCAAAGCCGTGGAGCACGAACGGGCTTACGGGAATCCACCGGTTTCTCGACCGCGTGTGGCGGCTCTCCGAGCGGCAGATTCTAACCTCGGAGCCTCCAATCGAGCTCCGCCGTATTCTCCACAAGACCATTAAGAAGGTTACAACGGACACCGCGGGCCTTGAATTCAACACCGCAATTGCCCAGATGATGATCTTCGTCAACGAAATGTTCAAGGAAGAGCACCTCTTTCGCGGTGTCTGGGAACCATTTGTACTTCTGCTCTGCCCGTACGCACCTCATATTGCAGAGGAACTCTGGGAGAAGCTTGGAAACGCGCCCTCGGCCGCATTTGCCAGTTGGCCGGAATGGGTGGAGGAGCTCACAATTGACAGCCAGGTGACCGTTGTGGTCCAGGTGAACGGGAAGGTAAGAAGCAAGATGGAAGTGGCAACGGACCTTCCGGAGACCAGGCTGCAGGAAATTGCCTTCGGGATTGACCGCATTCAGGAACTCACCGACGGAAAGACAATCGTGAAGGTTATCACCGTACCGAACAAGCTGGTAAACATCGTGGTCCGCTGATCAGTCGAACCCGGTCGAAAACCATGTAACCGTGCCGGAGGCCGCAACGCAGATGTCGATGCCATACCCGGTCTCGAGCTGGAGAAAACGGTTCACCCCCACGGGGAGAAAACCGAAGTCCAGTGCCACGGCGTCCTCGGATATCAGCGCTGTGTTCACGCGCATCAGCGGATGCAAGGCATTCCCGGAGACCAGTTCCGGGGCTGGTCCCGCGGAAAGCCATTCCGGCCGAACCTGCAGACGGACGGGAAAGAGATCACGACAACGGATCCAGTCGGCACGAAAGGTTCCGGCTCCAAGTGCCTCCACAATCCGGTCCAGATCAACTGACCACGGATCACCGCCGCTACGGACGCGGAGTTCCTCGATCAACCGGGGCACGTTGAGGTGGTCAGTTGAGCCGCCTGCCGAGCGCAAACGGGACAGAATGAAGGCCCCAGCACCATCCATCCAGGTCAATTCCAGCTCCCCGGAGGCGTTCAGCGTGCAGGGGAATACCCCGCCGGCAGGTAACAACGCGCTCCCCTCCCAACCCGGAAGCGGATATGCGAGCACCGGTGTGAAAGGCGTCTTCAGGAGTTCTATGCTCACCGAAGATTGCCCCACCGGTACGGTTACCGACCGAACGGCTCCCTCTCCCGGGTCCCACTGTACCGAAATCTGAGAGAGCACGCCCGCCCACGCGGGAGGCGCGACCGGCATCCGTACAACTACAGTTCTCGTGTGCAAAAAGTAAGAACATGAAGCCATCCCCAGGCTTGCTGCCACGACCAATGCTGCGACAATGAAGGGAACGGGACGCCGGGACTCGTTCGGAAAGCTCCTCATCATGCTTCCATCTACACCCGCGGTTCGTCCTCGATTCAATCGGCGCACTTGTTGCCCGCGGTCGAATGTCCACATCTCTCCGATTGTCATTTTCTCCATTCTAGACCATAATGCTCTCACTATGGAAGTTGATCCGGGCAACGTACCGGCACCCATTCCGGAGAGCTCAAACGAAACCCCCTCTGAGTTCTACATGAGACTCCAGACAGCAATAAATCAGCGCCGGGAGATCATCGAGAATACGGAGCTCCCGCGTCTGAAAGAGAGCTTTCGCGTATTTCATGTGTCATATCAGTCGCTCTACAAAGTCCTCTTGAGAAAAGGTCTGATCGATGAAGATCCGTACAAACACGAGCAGAAGATCTCCGAAATAGCTGCGCCGTCGAACAGCCCCTTTCTCGAGTCCGAGCGAGATACACAGATGAGCGTCCGCATGTCGGAGTTCGATTCTCAGCTCGATTTTCTCAATCACTATTACCAGTTCAGTCTGGAATTCATGACTCTGAAACGCGTGAAGAATCTCGTCGCGCTCGCAAGCTATGTCCGGTGGTCGGAATTGTCCCTGACATCCGAAAACACCACGACACGGGTTCTTGCCGAACTTCTGGAGAAGATCAAGAAGGGAGGAGACCAACTTTCGGTGAGCATTCTCTCAGACTCGCACGATCAGCTCGCGAAAATACAACGGACCGTTCTTTCAATGCTCAAAACGGTCGCGCAGTTTCAGCGGGAGGCATATAAGCTCGCTCTCCGCAAAGACATCATGCCGGACGTGAATCTCCCGGCTTCCCCGTTCACTCACATGGAAGAAGCGGTGAAAGCGGTCAAGAAGGCGTACGTACAAAACGGCCCTCCGATCCCGTTCTATCCGGAACTCGTTCAGGAATTGATCCAGGAGGATCACGCACCCAACGCCGACCTGCGCCGCGCGGAGGTGATCCGAAAGATCTCTGTCATGGAGAAGAAGAGCGGCAAGCCGAAGAAAAATGACGATAGACGGCGCATTCTCGTGGACGGATTGCGAATTCTCTCAAACTCCGCCCGGTCGCTTTCCGAGTGCCTGGTGAAACTACAGGATAACTCCATCGTGCTCGAAAACCGGCGGATAACGATATCAGAAAGAATCCGTCGGTGGTTTATGCGAGCAATGGGACATAAGGAACGAAAACAGTCATACGAGGTGAAATATAACGACATCGCCACCTCTGCCGTCCAACGGGAGACCATCGAGTTTGTCGATTTCTGTCACCTTGTCGATCGCAAGTCGCGCCTGTTTTCCGGCATACTGCTCCGCACCGGTACTGTCGCAAAGCGAGTGGAGACCGCGTCTGAAGACCAGCTTTTCTCATTCCTGACCCGACACATCGGGGAAACACAGCTCATCTTCCGTCGTCTACAGTCACTGGACACATTCTTCAAGGAGGCGGTTTCGGAACGGGAACTGCAGCTGATGCGCGGTATCAAAATAGAACTGACAAACGTGAAAAATCATATCATCAAGGCAAATCAGAAGAAGCACGAATTTCTTGCCCATCGGGAAGAGGCCGATCAGCTGAGGAAACTCGGGATAGCAGAGTCGGATTCCCCTATTGCTTGACGGCAGCCATAGACGGGCGTATCATGCTCGGATGGGTAGATCAGCAGTTCGTATTACCATAGTGTACCTTCTTGTCGCGTTGTCGGTGCCGGCTTTTGCGCAGCAGAACTCCGCCGCAGACGGCGGTGCGCAGCCATACGCTAACCAGCCACCCTTTTCCTCCGCCGAATTGTCGCGATTCATGCGGGACTGGCCCGATGCTGTTGCGTGGTTGAAGCAGCACAACCGCGAAAACGGGAATCTGCAGAATCCCGGCGATCTCAGGAGTATGTTTGCAGGTGCTGATTTCCAGGCCTATATGAAATCGAAGGGTTGGGCACTCGACCGCTTCGGGTACGTTGCCGTCGAAACGGCGATCTGTCTGGCATCTCTCGACAGCGGGAGTCAGCTCACGCAGGCGAACAGCCAGATGGAGTCCGCCATAAAGCAGATAGAGTCGGATCCCAACTATTCGGCCGATCAGAAAAAGCAGATGATTCAGATGATGCAGGGTGTGAAATCTCAGTCCACACAGTTCTTGAAAGATGTCCCGCAATCCGAGCTCGATCTGGTGCGGCCCCGGCAGGAAGCGCTCAAGACAATGTTCGACCAGACAAACTGAACGCCCTCGCGAGCTTCCGGAGACAGGTGACCCTGCGGCTATTTGCCGCCCATTGGCTTCGGCGGCTATTTGCCGCCCATTGGCTTTGCTACACCCGGTACGTGCCCAGCACGCGCAGATCTTCAGTCTTTCCGGACAGTTCGTCCATTGCAGCGCGAAAGACGCCATCTTCGGGTGGTATCTCAACGTCCAGATAGAACATATAGCGCCACGGCTGGCCATGGATCGGACGGGACTCGATCTTCTTCATGTTCAGTCTTCGGTCGGCAAGGATACGCAGGCATTCATACAGGGCCCCCGGGGTGTCCGGCGTGGAGAAAACAATGGACGCCTTGTTCGGAGCGGAGATTGCAGGCTCGTCTTCTCGAGCAAGGACCGCGAATCGCGTGTAATTCTGAGGATTCGTCTCAATTCCCTCCCGCAACACTTCCATGCCGTACTCTCGAGCAGCGGCCGAGCTTGCTATTGCGGCCAGCGCCGGGTCTTTCTCCTTCGCTATGTCGGCAACCGCTCCGGCGGTATCGTAGAACGGTACCCGCTCCCAATCCGGATGCGAATCCAGAAATTTCGCACATTGCGCGAGGCCCTGCGGATGGGAGAACACGCGTCGAATCTGTTCAATCCCGGCTCCCGGCACAACGATCAGACTGTGCATTATGCGCAGCTGAGTCTCTCCGGCTATTCTGAGGTCCGGATACCGGAGAAACAGATCGTAATTTTCGTGAATTGAGCCGGCCAGTGAGTTCTCCAGGGGAACCATTCCGTATCGTACCGTGCCATCGAGCACCGCTTCGAACACATCACGGAAGGATGCTTTCGGTTCCGCCTGAACGCCGTCGTTCTGAAAGTAGCGCTTAACGGCAACCTCGCTGTATGCACCGTGTTCTCCCTGGAAGGCAACGAGAAGCGTTCCCTGCTCGCCGTGGTCCCGCAGGACATGCGCGAGGGATGGGCGCGTCTCGTCCAGTTCCGGAAGGCGGGTCAGCTCACGCTCAACAACCGGCGCAAGCGCCTCTATGTCTCTCATGAGCTTCTCGAACATCTCCGGATAGAGCGCCTGTGGTCCATCGGAGAGCGCCAGTTCAGGCCTGGGGTGGACTTCCACGATGAGCCCGTCGGCCCCTGCCGCAATGGAACCCAGTGCGACTGGAGCAACCTTGTCCCGAATCCCGACCGCATGGCTCGGGTCAACGATGATGGGCAGATGGGAGAGCTTGCGTACAACCGGGATGGCCGATACATCCAGCGTGAAACGGGTCGAGGGCTCAAATGTCCGAATGCCGCGCTCGCACAGTACGATCTGGTCAGTTCCGTGCGCCATGAGATACTCAGCGGCCATGAGCCACTCTTCAATGGTCGCCGCAATGCCGCGCTTCAGCAGTACCGGCATTCCTTTCGCGCCGACCGCCTTCAGAAGCTCGAAGTTCTGCATGTTGCGCGCACCAATCTGGTACATGTCCACATAATCGGACATAAGATCGACATGAGAAGGAGATACGACTTCGGATGTCACCGGCATTCCGGTGATTTCACCTGCTTCCTTGAGGTACTTGAGCCCCTCTTCTCCCAGACCCTGAAACGAGTAGGGGGAAGTCCGGGGTTTGAATGCACCACCGCGCAGAATGACGGCTCCCGAGCTGCGTACGAGTCGGGCGGTCTCAATTACCTGCTCTCTTGATTCCACCGAACACGGTCCGGCAATCATCGTAACCCGGTGGCCACCAATCTTCACGTGGCCAATCGATACTATGCTATCCTCTTTTTGCAGCTCTCGGGATGCAAGCTTGAACGGCTTGGAAATTGGAATGACTTTCTCAACGCCGGGAAGAATTTCAACTTCGCGAATATCTATGGAAACACGGCCGACCGCACCAAGGATGGTTTCCTCTACGCCGACGATTTCCCGTACTTTCAGTCCTTTTCCTTCCAGGAACGTGCGTACGCGTGCCTTGTCATCATCACGTATGTTGCGTTCAAGAATTACGACCACTCTCTTGCTCCTATGCGTTCGGCAACGATGCCGATGATTGAGTCCTGGCCCGTTGAACTCTCGGCGCCCGCGCATCCGGTACTCCGGCCGAGGCCGCAGTCGGGGGCTGAATATTCTTTTTCATGAATGAACGGAAGTTTCCGACCAGATACCGCTGAAACTGAAGGATCCGATGCACATAACTCCGCGTGCTTGCCGGAATGCGCCCCTGCAAGACGCTTGTGAGCCCGGCATTGTATATTTCGAGCGCCCGCGCGTCGTCATGCGATCGGTCCAGACAGTACCGCAGATGCCGCACTCCGTACTGGACATTGAGATCCGCATCGAAAAAGTCACCATCCGAGAGATAGGGAAAACTGAGCGAGTTCAGCTGAAAAATGCCGCGATCGACGGAACCCGAATTGACATTCACCGCGTTCGGAGAGTAGCGGCTTTCAACCCACGCGAGTGAAAACGCAAGGGTAAGCGGAACGTTCTCGTGATCTGCGTGATAGAGAATTGAAAGCGCAACGGTTTCATTTTCCGTAAGGCTGCAAAAATAGTCGATTACCATGCCCCGAACGCCCGGGTCGCGGTACAGGGCCAGGCCCGGTTCCTTGTTCGCAAGAGTCCGCTCAACGCGGGCGCGGTCTTTGTCCGTAAGCCGGGATCGCTCCATAGTAAGCTCGGTCGCGGTGGGGCGGACGAACGCCTCTTTCACTCCACTTCGCGGATCGTAGAAAGCGCCATTTTGTTCGATGAATGTCGCACCGCTGCTGCAACTCAACAGAACAGCGAGAAGGAAAAGGAAGAGTATCCGGTTAATACTGAACCGTTCGGAGACTATCTGCATACTTCCCCGCAAAAATACTACGGATTGCAGTCCCGATGGAAGACCATACGGCAGAGGAATGACCCGTTCCGAACTCCTGCGGATTTTTCTCAGGAAGGTTGGACAAGAGGCGGTATCCGGAGTTATCATGGGTTACCCTCGAAACGACGGTTGACCAGCCTCGTCTGACACAGAATACGGGAAAATAGCGGGAGATTGAATGGGAAACAGCTCTGGCCGACCACGTGAACGCATCCTCTTCCTCTACCTTTCAACCGGAGCAGGCCATATATCGGCGGCACGCGCGCTGGCGGACACCATCCTCGAACGCCACGGTCCGGACGAGGTAGAAGTCTACCTGCTTGACGGGATACCTCAGGGCGACAAGTTCCAGCGGTCCGTCATTGAA
>CAZKMA010000029.1:0-25734 GCA_964553615.1 uncultured Spirochaetales bacterium
CGGCCTTCCGGTCTGTGAGAGATAGAAAGCCTCGCGTACAATCCGGGCAACATCGTTGGGATCGCGGACCAGATACGAGTGTTTCACGACCGGATATGAAATCCCGGTTACATCCGCCTCCTGAAATGCGTCCAGTCCGAGCATTGGAGTAATTGACTGCCCCGTAATGATAACCATTGGTACGGAATCCATCTGTGCGGTCAGAATTCCCGTAATAGTATTCGTTGCACCTGGCCCGGAGGTAACCAGTACGACCCCGGGTTTACCCGTTGCCCGAGCGTAGCCGTCCGCCATGTGCGTAGCACCCTGTTCGTGTCGTGTCAGGATGAGTTTGATGGGGGAGTCGACGAGTGCGTCAAAGATAGGAATTGCCGCACCGCCCGGGAGTCCAAAAATGTATTCAACACCCTGCTGCTGGATCACATCGACTATCACCTGTGCGGCAGTTCGTGCTGTCTTACTCATTCTTCTTCCTCCCTCGGTATTCCGATTCAATGTCGTATAAAATTAGCGCGGTCGTTGCTAACTTGTCAATAGTTTACTGAAAAGTTTTAGAATTATTTTCCCAGTCGAATGGCCTAAGCCGATAATGACCTTCAAAATGTCGAAATATTGACCAACTATCGAGGTAGTCAATTCATTTGATTCAATGGATCGAATATTTTCAGAATTGGATTTGGGTATCGAGCCATATTCATGGGAATTTCACGAATATGAAGGGCAAATGGCTGATTTCACGGAGTCAGTCGTAAAAACCTTCGAAATTTATCACCTTCCACCAAGGAATATTGCGGTGTTCCACATGTCTGACAAAACAAATCAGGAAATCCGGATCCATCTCCAGCAGAAGAATGTCGTTGTTTGACTCAGGAGCGAATGGCGGATTTCGGCGCGATCTGTTCCTGAATCCTGCGCAGGGTGTTATAGTTACCATACATATCGGGACTTGGTGTGAGGCCCGGGAGGTCACCTGTGACGAAGAAAGCGTGTGTAATTGGCGGGGGTTTCGGCGGACTGGCTGCTGCGTGTTTCCTTGCCAGAGATGGCTACGAAGTAACCCTGCTCGAAAAGAATTCAACGCTCGGCGGTCGGGCGCGGGCATGGGAGACCGATGGTTTTGTCTTTGACATGGGCCCTTCCTGGTATTTGATGCCGGAAGTGTTCGAACGTTTTTTTCGTCAATTCGGGCGGGATCGAAAAGATTATTATGAACTGTATGAGCTTTCCCCCTACTATCGCGTGTTTTTCCCAGGAGGGGAATCTCTGGATATCACCGGCGATATCGAGGAGACCTACAGGACGTTCGATCGACTCGAGCCCGGCGGAGGAGGGCGGCTGAAGTCCTACCTGGAGCAGGCACGGTACAAGTACGATACCGCGATGGATCAGTTTCTCTACAGGGATTACCGATCCGTTGGAGATTTCCTGAACCGAAAACTGATGGTGGAAGGGCTCCGGCTGCACATCTTTCAGAATCTGGACCGGTATGTTGAACGGTTTTTCCATAACAGTCGGGCCAAACAGATCCTCGAGTATGCAATGGTCTTCCTCGGCAGCAGCCCGAAGAACGCTCCTGCACTCTATTCAATCATGTCACATGTGGATCTAAATCTTGGCGTTCAGTTCCCGCGGGGTGGAATGACGTCGCTGGTAAAAGGGATTGTCCGGCTCGCACAGGAGCTGGGCGTCCAGATTCGGACAGATACCGAGGTTACCGGTCTCGTCCCGGAAAAACGTCGTGTAACGAAAATCGAATCAACCGGCGGAGCATTCGATGCAGATCTCGTTCTGGTCAACGCCGATTATCACCACGCGGAAATGGACCTCCTGCCCGAGGCATACAGATCGTACGGACGTGACTGGTGGAACAGAAAGGTCCTTGCTCCATCGATGTTCATCATCTACCTCGGCCTCGGGAAAAAACTCAAGTCGGTGGTTCATCACAATCTGTACTTTTCGGATCCGTGGGACGGCCATTTCGACGCAATTTTCCGGAATCCGTCATGGCCGGAAGACCCGTGTTACTACGTCAGTTGCGCATCCTACGACGATCCGACCGTTGCACCGGAAAATTCCGAGAACATCTTCTTCCTCGTACCTGTCGCAGCAGGACTGGACGACAATGATGAGTTGCGGGAGCAATACTCCCGAAAGATCCTGAGTCATTTTGAACAACTCAGCGGAGAAACACTTTCAGATTCCATCCGAGTAAAACGCATATTTACGCAACGGGATTTCGAGTCGGATTATCATGCGTTCAAGGGCACCGCGCTCGGACTTGCGCATACGCTTTTCCAGACTGCTGTTTTTCGGCCGGCATTACGTAGTCGGATTCTCCCGAATCTCTACTTTGCCGGACAGTATACGCACCCCGGCGTCGGCGTTCCCATGACGCTCATTGCCGCGCAGGTGGCCGCCGAACGCATCCGGAAGGAACAGAGCATCAAACCATGAGCAATCCAATCATTACCTATCTCGGCGACCAGAAGAGGCACATTCTCGGATTTCTTGAACAATTCGCTGCCGCCAAGCACGATGAGTTTGACGGCGTGAACGCGTGGGGCCCGGATGTCCTTGAACGACTTGTTGAGTTTTCCTCTCGCGGCAAGATGATTCGCGGCGGGCTTGTCATCCTTGCCTCCTCTCTTGCCGGCACCCACAAGGGTGCAGCGCCAATGAAGGATGCGGTGCGCGCCGCATCCGCACTCGAACTCGTGCAGGCTTTTCTCCTGATCCACGACGACATCATGGATCAGGACTATGTTCGCCGCGGGAAACCCTCTCTCTTTGCACAGTACGGGAGGTTGCTCGCGAAGGAGCCCGGAACACACGCTCCGGAGGATGAGCGCAGGTTCGGCGAGGCGATGGGAATATGCGCCGGCGATGTGTCAATGCTACTCGCGTTCGAGCTGCTCGCAACCCTTGATACCGATGCTTCTACGAGGGCACGTGTTCTTAACCTGTGCGCCCGGGAAATCGGCTGGGTCGGGATTGCACAGATGAACGATGTATATCATGGCTTCAGCACTCACTCCGCGAGCGAACACGAGATTCTCAGCCTCTACCGGTACAAAACCGGCCGGTACACATTCTCTCTGCCGCTTCTCCTTGGCGCTATTCTCGGCGGAATGGATGCAGCAGATGCCGATGCGTTGTCGGAGTTTGGTGAGCGGGTGGGGATGCTCTTCCAGATCAGAGACGACGATTTGTCGGTCTGGGGGAAAGTGTCGTTGACCGGCAAGCCCGAGGGCTCGGATATCGCCGAAGACAAGCAGACACTCCATCGACTCTATCTCCTGGACACGGTCGAGGAGAGCGAACGGAACGCCGTCCGCTCACTCTACGGTACCGACGATCCGCGGAATGTGGAGAAAGTTCGTACGCTCCTCGAAGTACACGGAGTTCAGACGAGGGTTCGAGAGACCATGGACTCGCTTGCCACAGAGGCAAAAGCATTCGTGGACTCGCTTCGCTCGGTGGACGCTGCGGGAAGAGAACTCCTCTCGCAGCTCATTCGGTACAGCGCGGAGCGAGACGCATGAGCGCCGATCGTTCGAGGGGGGAGAGGTTTCTCCCTGCCGTACTGGTCCTCTTTTACGCAGTAGGCGTGGTCGGGCATCTCGTTCCTGGCACACGCGGAATTATGCTGGAGTTGACACCGTTTACGCTGCTCATTTTTGGCGGCCTGGTCCTCATCTGGTCAGCACCCGAAGGAGGCTCACGGCTGTTGCTGTGGGGAGGCAGTACCTATCTCGTAACGGTGGTTCTCGAGGCGCTTGGCGTGGCCACGGGGTTCATCTTCGGCCCCTACCATTACGGCGGTGTGCTTGGCCCCTCGCTGTTTGCGGTTCCGCTCGTGATCGGTTTCAACTGGGTTCTTGTTGTATTCGGTGCGGTGCGGCTCTCGGCAATGTTAACGAACGCCCCCTTGATGGCCTCGGCAATTTCCGCACTTACGGCAGTCGTGTTTGACTACGTTCTCGAGCCGGTCGCGGTCCGTCTGGGCTACTGGACCTGGCAGCCTGGCGGGTACACCACGACCGTTGTGCCAGCTCTGACCGGCGCAGCCGGTACCGCCGTGCCGGTCAGGAATTTCGTTGCGTGGTTTGTAATCGCCTTTGCCGCCTCGTTGGTCTACCACGGCATGCACGTGCGGGTTCGGTCCCGACTGCCGGTCTACTATCTCGGAGTCCAGTTTGTCTTCTTTCTGATCCTGCTCGGAGGGCTGGTCCTGTAGAAGTGGACGTGAAGTTTCAACCGATCTGAGTCACCGGTGTACGCGCTCGTTCCAGAAAAAGTGCATGCAGTCGTGGGTCTCCGGTCAATTCCGGATGGAAGGTTGCAGCGAGAATGTTCCCCTGGCGTACAATAACGGGCCGGCCTTCGAATTCCGCAAGGACCTCGACGTTCGGACCGGCAGCGACGATAACCGGCGCCCGGATGAACACTGCGCGCATCGGTTCGCCGTCCAGTCCGTCCACCGGAAGGTCCGCTTCAAAGCTTTCTATCTGGCGACCGTATGCGTTTCGGACAACGGTGATGTCCATGACTCCGATCCGATCCTGGTCGCTATCCTGGATCTGTTTCGCGAGAAGGATTGCACCTGCACACGTGCCCAATATCGGCATCCCGGCGCGCACCCGTTCACGGACCGGCTCCATGAGACCGAACCGTACCAACAATTTCCCTATGGTAGTGCTTTCCCCGCCCGGAATGATGAGAGCGTCTATTGCGGCAAGCTCGTCAGCCCTGCGCACATAGCGGACGTCTTCGCCCATTGCCAGGAGAAGCTCATAGTGCTTCTGAAAGTCGCCCTGAAATGAGAGAACTCCGACTGTCATGGTTTTCGTTGCTTACCACCCGCGCACAGCGAGTCGGCCCTCCGGCTTCATCTCGGAGGCGCTTATGCTGTGCATCGGTTCTCCGAGATCCGCCGAAATCTCCGCGAGTTTGTCCGGGTCGTTGAAGTACGCAACACCCTCGACAACCGCCTTTGCACGTTTGGCCGGATTGTCGGACTTGAAAATGCCCGAACCCACAAATACCGCTTCTGCGCCAAGCTGGACCATCAGTGCGGCGTCCGCCGGGGTTGCAACTCCTCCCGCCGAGAAGTTCGGAACCGGGAGCTTTCCTGTCTTCGCTATCTCAACGACAAGATCGTAGGGGGCTCCAAGCTCTTTCGCCTCCGTCATGAGTTCCTCAACCGGCAGATTCTGGAGTCTTCGCATGCCATCCATGACCGTTCGCATGTGTCGTACGGCTTCGATGATATCCCCGGTTCCTGCTTCGCCCTTCGTTCTGATCATTGCGGCACCTTCGCCGATCCTGCGAAGAGCTTCGCCCAGGTCACGGCATCCACACACAAAAGGCACGCTAAAGTCGTGTTTGTTCACGTGATACCGATCGTCGGCAGGAGTAAGCACCTCGCTCTCGTCTATGAAGTCGACCCCGAGTGCCTGGAGAATCTGAGCCTCGACAAAATGGCCAATACGGCACTTCGCCATGACCGGGATGGTCACTGCTTTCTGGATCTCCTGGATCATCTTTGGATCCGACATGCGTGCAACGCCGCCCTGCGCTCGAATGTCGGCGGGGACACGCTCGAGTGCCATAACTGCCTGGGCGCCCGCGTCCTGGGCTATCTTCGCCTGCTCGGCATTGGTGACGTCCATAATGACGCCGCCCTTCAACATTTCGGCCAGTCCCACTTTGGTTCTCCATGTGGATTTCTGGCGCTCCGACCACAATGTTTCGCTCATACAAAAATCGTACTCAGAACTGAGTGCGTCGTCAATAGAAGCGTCGAGCCGGTGCCCGCGGGACGTGCAATTCCGGAAGCGGTCGCCGACATTCACACGCCCCCGCTTCCATGATAGAGTTTGTTCGTATGAAAGAATCAATCGCCGATCGCATCCACCGAATCCGTGAGGAAATTTCCGAATGCGCGACGGCGGCTGGGCGGGATCCCGGGACAATTACCCTGATGGCCGTCACGAAGTTCCACCCCGCGGCATCGGTTCAGGCCGCAATCGACGCGGGGGTGACCTGTTTCGGTGAAAATCGTGTTCAGGAGGCGCGCGACAAGTATTCGGTCCTCAGTGGTCCCGTGGATCTGCATCTCATTGGCCACCTGCAACGGAACAAGACAAGGATTGCCGCCTCACTCTTTCGATGCGTTCAATCAATCGACCGCCTGGAAACTGCCGAGGCTCTTGCGCGGTCTCTGGATACCGAAGGGAAAAACATCGATATCCTCCTCGAGGTAAACACCTCTGAGGAAGAGAGTAAGGGTGGTTTCCGCGACCAGGACGATCTGTTCCGCTCTCTGGATGCCATAAATCAACTCTCCCGCCTTCGGATACGAGGCCTCATGACGATGGCTCCGTTCACGAAGGAGGAACTTCCCGTCCGCACATCCTTTCGTCGACTTCGGAACCTTTTTGTCCGGGTGCAGGAACGGTACCCGGAGCTCATGTTCGACACGCTGTCCATGGGTATGACAAATGATTTTCGAATAGCCATACAGGAAGGATCCACGCTGCTCAGAATCGGCACTGCCATCTTCGGGGAGCGGCCGACTTGAACCGGACCTGCGCCTCTGCTGCGCCTGTCCTGGTCTTGGTCGTCGCATTGACGGTGCTTGCATCGACGGAGGCCTTCTCCCAAACCACGTCGGGAACAACGGCGGCGACAACCGCCGCTCCGACCACGAATCCACAATCAGGTGCGCAGACCACGCAACCGGGAACGCCGGGGTCCCAAACGGGGAGTGCAGAGCCGGTGCCGTACGCTCCGGATGAGTTTCCGCTCTGGGCACGGGATCTCAGGCGGGCAGAAGTCATTACAATCGGAGTTCTTCCATTTTCTCTGGTGTATACCAATCTCATGTTTGACCTGGGTCGATACCTCGTCCTCCTTGCCGGACAGAACCCCTCCGCGTCGCTGTACAGACCATGGTTTTTCGCGCCTCCCGACAAACCGCCCCTCACCGCAAACGAGAAACTGGGGGTGGTCCTTGGCAGCATCGGCGTTGCGGTTGTAGTAGGATTGATCGACTATGCAATCAACAGCTCGCAACGCCGAGCGGCCGAAGAGAGGGCTGCCGCGAGGGCTGCGGCGGTCCGCGCAATAGCAGGGGACGGGACCAGGAAGGAGTCCTCTCAATGACCGAGATGCAGAGTGATGTTGACGCGGCAGCAGCGGGAATGCGCGTCGACCGGTATCTCTCCGACGTTCTTGGAGTCTGCAGCCGGAGCCAGATCAAGCAGCGGGTAACCGATCTCACGGTGAATGGCGCGGAGGCCAAACTCTCAAAGATTATCCATGAGGGGGACAGAGTACTGGCCCGTGTGACGGAACCTGTTCGCGCAAGCGTAGAACCGGAAGAGGCCTTGCTCGATATCCTGTACGAAGATCAGAACGTGGTAGTTATCAACAAGCGTGCCGGCATGGTCGTCCATCCCGGCGCCGGCAATCTGCACGGCACCCTCATGCAGGCGTTGCTCTTTCATGTCGACTCGCTTCGCAGCGCCTACGACGGAACGTTGCTTGCCGACAGGCCCGGCATTGTGCATCGGCTGGACAAGGACACGTCCGGAGTTATCATAGCCGCCAAAAACCCTGAAGCACATGAGTTTCTTGCCATCCAGTTCAGACGCCGGGAGGCGAAGAAGGTGTATCTGGCGGTTCTGAACGGCAAGCCGCCTCGACATACGGGAGTAGTAGAAGGAAACCTGAAACGGGATCCAGGGCACCGGAAACGATTCACGCTCTCGGAAGGGAAGGGAAAGATGAGCCGGACACGCTACTTCGTGATCCGCTCCAGCGATCGATACACCCTTGTTCGCCTCTTCCCGGAGACCGGGAGGACTCACCAGCTTCGAGTGCACATGCGGCACATTGGCTGTCCGATCCTCGGGGATCCGATCTATTCGCGCTCGGCGGGCATGGACGCCCGCACGGGCCTGAAGCTGCACGCATTCAAGCTCACCATTACTACGCCGGACGGTCAGCTGCGAACCTTCGTCGCTCCGCTACCGGACAGTTTCAGCAGTTTTGTCGCCCGTGAGTTGCCTGCGCCGGCGCATCAACGCGGTCGGCAGGACGAACAGCAATTTACCGATTAATCTTACGGCACGCACATTGATTTTGCGGTCTATAACGTGGCCCTGAGATCAGTGTTTGTTCTCTCCTCGACCGTAACAGTGCTCGGCGGCCCCTCAGTGGGCAGCAGGAGCGTGTTTCCCGGCAAGGTGAGAATTCGCTCACGGATGTCCGTCTGGAGCAAGGCCCGCGCGTACCCGTTGATCGTCTCTCCCATCATTCCGGCCGAAAGGACTTCCCCGACAAACAGCTTGTCGCCGAGATGGAAAACCAACGCATCGCTCCAGTAACCGGGAAGTGTAATTGGTTCTACGCGCATTCCCGAAGCCCAGAACTCAGGCAAGCTACCAACGGGCGTTGCCGGATATTCCAGAACCTGAGGCTTCGAGGCAAAGAGCTGGGCGTCGTACACGCGCAAAAGAGTGCGAATTCCCCGAAGGTGGTTCTCAAGCTCGTGGGTCACGAGGATGGACCGGATATAGTAGTCATTGTGCTCAATCATTTCGAGCAAAGGAACATCCAGCGCACCGGGATCGACGATGAGGGCATCTCCGCCGTTGTCCGGACCCACAACATAGATGTTCGTGAGCGTGCTTGTCGAGAAATAGTACAGTAGTTTCACTTCAGCTCACTCCGTTCGTCCGATAGGAATGCATCCTCCACATTCGAATACTTGAAGTCCACGTCCGTCTGCTCCGAATGGAGGAAGTACGTGCCCTTCAGGTTGCAGTCAACCAGAAGAGTGGCACGGATGGATGAGCCGATGAAGCGAGAGTGCATAAGATCTGAATCGCTGAAATCGCAATCCTGGATCTGCGCACCGTTGAAGTTGCTCTGGACGAGGGTGGTATTCTTGAATTGGACATTCTTGAATTCCGAAATTGCGAAAAGGCAACTCTGAAACATGCTGCTCTCGAAATTACAGGAGCTGAAATGGGAATCGGGGAAGAGCGAAAACAGAAACGTACATTCACTGAAGTTGACTTCGGAGAAAGTGCCGCCGGAGAAATCACAATTCTGGAATATTCTACCCGACAGGTCGAGCCCGTGAAAGTCCAGATGTGACAAACTGAGTCCGAATACACGGCCGGGATGGTCAAGCAGCGAGAGGTTCTCCTGAATGAACGTCTTGCGGTTTTTGATGTGTACTCCACATCGCTCGTTCCCGGTTATCGCATAATTGCCGCATTCGGAAACCGAACATCGCTCAAAAGAAAACATTGTCACAAATCGTAGCCCATGCCAAAACGATTGGCAAGAGCATTCTCAGGCGGCAGTCCATCCCGTCGGCGATTGTTGCTTGAACGGGTCGCGGAATAGGGGTACAATCGCACGTATGCCAGCGTGTCACGGATGCGGTACAGAACTGGATCTTCGTCAGCGGATATACCGGAATACGGTCTGTCCATCCTGCGGGAAAGAGCTGCACATATGCCTTAACTGCCGTTTCTACACACCCGGGGCTCACTGGGACTGCCGGGAAAACATCCCGGACCAGGTAAGAGAGAAGGATCGGGCAAACTTCTGCGACTACTTCTCCCTTTCCGATAGTGGCAATTCAACCGACGCCGCCCGGACACGGGACGCCGCGAAGCAGAAGGCGGAACAGGCCAAGTCGAGGCTGGATAATCTTTTCGGGAATGAGTGACCAACCAATAGCGTTTTTTGATTCAGGTCTGGGTGGACTTCCCTATCTTCGATCGGTGTCATATCGGCTGCCGGGGGAGAGGATGGTCTACCTGGCGGATACTCTGCACTTCCCTTACGGGGAAAAGACATCGGACCAGGTGCGCAGTGCAGTTGTCAGCGCGATTGGAGCGTTGATTGCTCAGGTGAATCCAAAACTCATCGTCGTTGCGTGCAACACCGCTTCGGTCATTGCTCTTGCGGCTCTTCGCCGGACGTACGATCTCCCGTTTGTGGGAGTCGTTCCCGCGGTGAAACCCGCGGCGCGGATTTCCCGGCTTCGCAGGATCGGCATTCTGGCCACTTCCCGGACGGTTCAGGATACCTACACCGAACGGCTCATTCATGATTTCGCATCGGACTGCTCCATTACCCGCGTGGCCGCATCGGAGCTGGTCGATTTTGTCGAACGGCGGCATATCGGATCTTCGGATTCGGAGCGACGGGAGGTCGTTGCGCGCGCGGTTGCGCCCCTGAAGAAGGCCGGGGTCGATTCAGTTGTCCTCGGATGCACACATTTCGTCTATCTTTCGGACGTTGTTGCCGCGGAGCTCGGCACGGACGTTCAGGTTCTTGATTCCCGGGACGGTGTCTGCCGGCAGGTAGTTCGCCTCCTCGATCAGGGGGGACTCCATGCCTCAGAAACTGAAAAGCGGCAATCCGGTACCTTCTTTGTTACCGGATTCCCCGAACGGCCGGATGGCGGGGGACACGACCGGTACACCGAACCAATGAGCGTCTCGGAATATGAGAAATTTGCAAACACATTCGGACTTGAATATTCCGGCGCTCTCGAACCACTGAGGGCTACCGGCACGCGGGACCACGCATGAACGAGCACGCACGAAAGCTGCTCCAGTTCGACCGAATAGTAGACGAGCTTTGTGAGTATGCTCTGACGGAGGAGGGACGTCGAGGAATCCGGACGGACACGGTTTCGTCCGCCGCCGAGGACGTCTCCCGCCGGGTAGGGCTTGCAGCAGCATATCGGAGATGCCTCGAACTCCCTCCGAGCGAGACCGGTTCACCAGCTTCTGTGCCTCTGAACTTTCCGGAAATATCGCCTCTCCTTCCTCGCCTCAGCAAGGAAGGAGGCGTGCTCGAACCTTCCGAGATGAAGGCAATCAGTTTCTACGTCTCTTCAGCCGCCGCACTCAAACGGATGCTCAGGCCGGGGTGTACCGACGCAGATCTCCTGGCCCGAATAGACGACCTTCCGGACATTCCCGCGGTTCCGGCTGCCATTGACCGCCTGATAGACGACGAGGGGGAACTCCGGGAACGCGACATTCCCGAGCTGCGCGCAATTCGCGGGCAGATCCGATCGGTCCAGAACGAAATCCGGACACTCTCCGGCGCCTATCTATCCCGCTCGGACTTCTCGGGCTACTGGAACTCCAACGTTGCAACCGTCAAGGACGGGCGAACTGTCCTGCCGCTCAAGGCTCAATACAAGGGGCGCATTCGAGGAATCGTACACGAAGTCTCCACAACCGGGGCAACGCTCTTCGTGGAGCCGCCGGAAATTGTTGAGAAGAACAATCGGCTCGTCGAAACGGAGGCGAAATATCAGCAGGAAGTGTTCCGTATTCTTCGTGAGCTGACACGCCGGGTTGCGGCGCATTCGCCCGAAATCGGACGGCTCGTGCATGCAATGACGTTTCTGGACGGGCTTCACGCGCGCGCACGATACGCTCAGCTGCATGTGTGTGTGCGTGCCGACAGCAGTCGACCCGGGATTCCGGAACGGGAAGGTGAAAAGGGGAAGGGCCGTCCAGACCTCATTCTGTATTCGGCACGCCATCCGCTGCTCGGTGCCGCGGTTGTGCCGGTCGATATTGTCATGGATCATGAGAGCTCCATTCTCATTATTACCGGGCCAAATACCGGGGGAAAGACCGTCTCGCTGAAGACAGTCGGGCTCCTTGCGCTGATGAATCAGTTCGGGATGGAGGTCCCGGTAACCGGCAGCTCCATCCTGCCCGAGTTCGATGATGTATTTGCGGATATCGGCGATGAGCAGTCAATCGAGCAGTCGCTCTCAACATTCTCCGGACACATGAGAAACATAGCCGAGATCCTGCGCGGCGCCACATCGAATTCCCTGATACTCCTGGATGAGCTGGGTTCCGGAACAGACCCGGAGGAAGGGGCAGCGCTTGCCATGGCGGTCATTGATCGACTTCTCACCTTGAATGTGCGCGCCATGGTTACCACACATCACAGCATCCTCAAGAATTATGGATATACGCGGGACGGAGTGAGTAATGCATCAATGGACTTCGATCTGCAGAGCCTGAGTCCAACGTATCGAATCATCCTCGGAGTTCCGGGATCGAGCCACGCAATAGACATTGCGTTGCGGAACGGAATTCCGCGCGCCACGGTGGATGCCGCACGACGGAACCTGCACGATGAACAGACCGACGCTGCGGGACTTATCCGTCGCCTGACCCGCAAGGAACAGGATTTCCACAGACGAAGCCGGGAACTCGAACAGAGTCGAGCCGAAATCGAAGCGCTGCGGGCCGAACTGGACAGTCGGGACGAGAAGCTGCGAGCTCGGGAACTCGAGCTCCGAAGAGGCGCGGTAGCTGATCTTGACCGTTTCGTCTCACAGACGCGCAGCGAACTCGAGCGTCTGGTCAGGGAGCTCCGAGAGGGCCAGATTACCCGGGAAAACACCCGCGAGGTGAAAGCGTTCATTGACCGGATGGATCAGCGGGTGACTGAGCAGCGTGACCAGATTGCAGTCCAGGAGCGGGAGCGCGCATTGAGGCAGCGGGAACGCACTCCCGGGGATGTCGGTCCGCTTGAGGCAGGAATGGAAGTAACCATCGGAGAAGGCGGCCGGCGCGGCGTACTGGTACGCAAGGCTCGAGGCGACATGTGGGTGGTCTCCACCGGCGCAATGAAGGTTACTCTCCATGAATACGAACTGCGAAGAGCTCCGCGGAGCAAGGAACCGTCCAGGCCGAAGATCGACATTGCCGTTGCGCCGCGCGAGGGGAGCGCAGTCTTCGAACTCGACGTGCGTGGTATGCGCCTGGAGGAGGCACTTGCCGCCGTGGAGCGCCAGATTGATCTTGCATCCATGCAGGGTTTGAGCAGGTTCGCGATAATACATGGAAAAGGAGAGGGTATTCTCCAGAAAGGCATTCACGATTATCTTCGGGACGCCGCCGAAGTTGAGCATTTTGAATTTGCGCGTCCTGAAGGCGGAGGCTTCGGCAAGACTCATGTCGAGCTGCGCAGCTGAGGCTGTCGCCGACTCCATGTCTTGCACAACGGGCCGGTGAATCGTTAAGATGCCCGTGAGAAATGTATGAAAAAACTTCTGATCGCTCCGCTGGCCCTGCTGTTTTTCTCCTGTGTGTCGATCAACACGTCGATACAACTTGCGAATAACGGTTCCGGGCAAATCACGCTCCAGTACACGGTGTCCCAGATGGTCTCGAATCTCGGCCGCGTCGATAGCGACTGGCAGCGGCTGCCTTTGCCGATTACCGAAGCGGATTTTCGCCGTGCGGTGGGACAGATTGCCGGCCTCAAGCTCGACTCGTTCTCCCGGAAGGAAGATGCACAGAACATCACGATCGATGCCACGCTATCATTCCTCGACGTAAGCTCACTGAATCAACTCTACTCGCCCGGCGGCAAGGCAATCCAGGTGACTGACTCAGGCGGTCAGACCGAGTACCGTCAGTTGATATTCGAAGGGTTTCCCAACGGCGTGGACCAGCAGAGCAAGTCCTTTGCAGACACATTCTTCAAGGACTACAAGCTTCAATTCGAGCTGAAGACCCCTGCACCAATAAAGAGCGCGAACATCGGAACCGTCGCTTCGAACAAGAGAAGCGTTCGGTATGAAATTCCCATCACCAAGCTCCTCGATGCGCGAACACCCATTGAATGGGACGTAATCTGGTAAGGAACCATGCAGCATCCGCAGCTCGTTGAGTTCGAGAAACGGCTCAAGAAATTGTTCGACAGCATCGATGACCGTCTCGAAACACGGTACGGAAAACTCTACCCACTCCATCCGTCGCGTGCTCCGCGTGGCACCACGTCCAACAAGGAACAGGACGGACTGTTCAATATCGGGGCGAGTTTTTCCGCGGGCTTCGGATCCCGGGTAGGAAAGGGATACGTCCTGGATGTTCGTATGGTGACGCTTGCTCACGTTCCGGATTACGTCCGGGATGAGATTATTGAAGATGCCGTCAGGTCCGTGCAGGAGCGTCTACCGTACTACTTTCCTGATCGCGACCTCAGCGTCGTGCACGACCACAACGTGTTCAAGATTCGTGGCGACCTCTCTCTGGGAGACGCATAGCCATTCGGTATTTCCGCTTCCTGTTCGGCCCGCACAGTCCGTTTTGGTATCCATTCCTTGATGAAATGGACGTTATAGTGTAGAATGCCCTCCTGTTCTGGAATCCTGGAGATGTGGGTGAGGGGAGACTATGGAAATTCAGTTGGACGAGCTTCTGGGAAAGATAAAGTCCGAAGGCGTCGATCGCGCCGAAGAACAAGCTCAGAAGGTCGTGAGCGAGGCGGAAAGCAAGGCAACGGCAATTACGGAGCAGGCGAAGAAGGAGGCCGCCCGGATTGTATCGGAGGCCGAGCAGCGTGCCGCAAAAACTGAGCAGGCGGGACAGGATGCACTCGCTCAGGCCGCGCGTGACCTCATTCTCAACGTCCAGGCCAAACTCAAGGTTCTGTTCCAGGAAGTCGTGAGCGAATCGGTTCGCGAAGCATACTCAGGAAAAACGCTGGAATCTGCAATTGTGGCTCTCGTCTCTGCATCCCGTGAAAACGAAATCGGCAACCTTTCGGTTCAAGTGCCGAAGAATGAGCTGGATTCACTCGAGAAAGGGCTGCGCGACCGGCTGGCAAAGCAGATTGAAAAAGGCATGACAATTGAGCCGGCACAGGGACTGGAAAGCGGTTTCCGTCTTGCAAAGAAAGACGGCGGCGCGTACTACGACTTTTCATCGGAAAACATTGCGACAATTCTGGCCGAATATGTGAGTCCGCGCCTGGCGGAGCATCTGCGCAACACCATGCAAGGCGCTTGAAGCCGGGAGGCTGGGTCGTGAGTCGCTATTTTTACGCAGTGGCAACGCTGCCTTACCTGAGTTATGAATCTGAGACATTCATGACGCCTCAGGAATTCATTGAATTCTGCGAGTATCAGCTGTCTCCGGCTGACCTCCAGGAAATGATGACTGTCTCAATGGAACCACCTTCCGCGCCCGGAGGCACCAACGCCCAGCGCGGATTCTACCGATTTGAACGCGGATTGCGCAATTCACTCGTGAGGATGCGTGCGGCGTCACTCGGGGTAGATGCGTCGGATTTCATTTCTACCACACGCAACGGAGACGACTATTCTGAAGATTCAATGGCCGCAGAGCTCGCCCGTGCGACTTTCGGCGCGCAATCGCCTCTGCAGGGCGAAGAAATTCTTGATCGGGGGCGGTGGGATGTACTGACGCTTCTTGAGTCGGGGCATTTCTTTGATCTTGATGTATTGATCATCTATTACTTGAAGCTGATGATCCTCACACGAAAGAACAATCGCTCACGGGAAATCGGCACGCAGGGGTACGAAGCTGCGTACGCAAAGATGACTGAGTCGATGAAAAATACCGGTACGGTTGGAGCGTAGACAATGACTGGTGGCAAGGTAGTTGGCGTAAACGGAAACATGATTACGGTTCAGGCCGATGGCGCCGTTTCCATGAACGAAGTCGGATATGTATTGCTTGGAGACAAACGACTGAAATCCGAGGTTATCCGAATACACGGAGATCTCGCCGAAATGCAGGTCTTCGAAATGACGAAGGGAATCGGCATCGGCGATCCGGTCGAATTCACGTCGGATATGCTCGCAGTGAACCTCGGACCGGGACTGTTGGGCCAGATCTACGACGGTCTGCAGAATCCGTTGCCCGAGCTCGCCGAGCAGTGCGGGTTCTTTCTCGAACGCGGTGTATATATGGACCCGCTCGACAACAAGAGAGCATGGAAGTTCACTCCTGCAGTAAAGAAGGGTGACACGGTCAGTTCTTCGGACTCTCTTGGATCGGTTCCCGAAGGAATCTTCAAACACCGGATCATGGTGCCGTTCTATATGAATGACACCTACACTGTCGAGTCTATTGTCTCCGAAGGCGAATATACAATTGTGGATGAAGTTGCGCGGCTCCGCGATGGAAAGGGCACCATTATTCCGGTGACGATGTCTTTCCAGTGGCCGGTGAAACGCGCCATTACGAACTACGTTGAGCGGATGCGCCCTACCGAACCAATGGTCACGAAAATACGCATAATCGATACTTTTCTGCCGGTTGCGCGGGGCGGTACCTACTGCATTCCCGGACCATTCGGCGCAGGGAAGACCGTTCTCCAGCAGATAACCAGCCGCCACGCCGAAGTGGATGTTGTCATCATTGCTGCGTGTGGTGAGCGTGCCGGCGAGGTTGTGGAGACACTCAGAGAATTTCCTGAGCTGATCGATCCAAGGACGGGGAAGACCCTGATGGAACGAACGGTCATTATCTGCAACACTTCCTCAATGCCGGTTGCCTCCCGAGAAGCATCGGTATACACGGCAGTAACCATAGCAGAGTACTACCGGCAAATGGGGCTGAACGTACTGCTGCTCGCCGACTCCACATCGCGGTGGGCACAGGCCATGCGCGAAATGTCCGGCCGACTCGAAGAGATCCCCGGCGAGGAGGCATTCCCTGCATACCTCGAATCGACCATTGCAGGATTCTACGAACGTGCCGGAGTTGTGCGACTGAAGGACGGATCTGAAGGGTCGGTCACGATCGGCGGCACCGTAAGCCCTGCCGGAGGCAACTTCGAAGAGCCGGTTACTCAGGCAACACTCAAGGTTGTAGGCGCATTCCACGGACTCTCACGTGAACGCTCGGATGCACGCAAATATCCTTCAATTCACCCGCTCGACAGTTGGAGCAAATATCCGGGTCTGGTCGATCATTCGCAGACGGAATACGTTCGTGAAATTCTCTTCCGCGGCAATGACGTTGCACAGATGATGAAGGTCGTCGGAGAAGAGGGAACCAGTCTTGATGACTACCTTGTCTACCAGAAATCCGAATTCCTCGATGCAGTATATCTGCAGCAAAACTCGTTCGATCCCGTAGATGCGGCAATGCCGGTAGAACGTCAGCGTTACGTCTTCAAAATTCTCTTCGGGCTCCTCGGCTCCCGGATGTCGTTTTCTTCGAAAGAAGAGGCCCGGGTCTACTTTGCGCAGCTTCGTCAGAAATTTCTTGACTTCAATGGAAGCGAGTGGATGTCCGACGGATTCAAGAGCCTGGAAAAAGAGATCCGGGATACGATTGCCGAGAAGACAAGCGGGCTGGATGAACAGGCCGAACGGATCAACAGGAAATCGGGCGCGGCCCAGGCGGCAGCACAGGCTTGACGCCGCTTTCACCTCGATACCATAACATTGGAAGCCTGGTGGAATGATTTTGAATGAAGGGGAACATAGATGCGCAAGGTTTACAGCAGGATTGAATCAATAGCCGGTAGCGTCATTTCGGTATCCGCGGACGGCATAAAATACGGCGAGCTGGCGGTGGTCCAGTCCTCACATGGTTCTTCGCTTGCGGAGGTAATCCGACTTTCCGGGGAATCGGTTTCGCTCCAGGTTTTTTCCGGAGGTCGCGGAATCTCTACCGGGGACGAGGTGCGGTTTCTCGGGCATCCCATGCAGGTGTCGTTTTCCGACAATCTGCTGGGTCGAGTGTTCGACGGCAGCGGTAAGCCCCGGGACAAGGGCCCCACGCTGGAAGAAAACCTCATCGAAATTGGGGGACCGTCGGTCAACCCCGCCAAGCGCATCATCCCGCGAAATATGGTGCGTACCGGTATTCCGATGATTGACCTCTTCAACACGCTGGTGGAATCACAGAAACTCCCGATTTTCTCGGTTTCCGGCGAACCGTACAACCCGCTGCTTGCTCGTATTGCAATGCAGGCGGAAGTTGACCTCATTATCCTTGGCGGTATGGGGTTGAAGTATGATGACTTTCTCTATTTTCGGGACACGCTGGAAGAAGGCGGGGCAATGTCACGGACCATCATGTTCGTCCACACCGCCAGTGATCCAACGGTAGAGTGTCAGCTCGTCCCCGATATCTCACTTGCCGTCGCCGAACGGTTCGCGCTCAAGGGACGGCGAGTACTCGTGCTCCTGACAGATATGACGAACTTTGCCGATGCATTGAAAGAAATTGCCATTACCATGGAGCAGGTACCGTCAAATCGAGGTTATCCTGGAGACTTGTACAGCCAGCTGGCATCCCGATACGAAAAGGCGGTCGACTTCGAAGGGTCGGGATCCATTACAATCCTCGGAGTCACCACGATGCCGGGTGACGACGTTACCCATCCGGTCCCGGACAACACGGGTTACATAACTGAAGGTCAGTACTACCTCAGGAATGGACGGATCGAGCCGTTCGGATCGCTGTCCCGGCTGAAGCAGCAGGTCAACAACAAGACCCGGGACGACCATCGTGCGCTTATGGACGGCATGATCAAACTGTACGCGCAATACCGTGAATCGGTAGAGAAGCGCTCAATGGGCTTCCGCATGTCCGACTGGGACCAGAAGCTCCTGAAGTTCGGTGACATATTCGAACGGGACATGATGGACCTGAGTGTCAATATCCCGCTCGAACAGGCACTGGACAAGGGGTGGGAAATTCTTGCGGAGTGCTTCCAGCCTGCCGAAACAGGGCTCAGGACTGAGCTCCTGCGCAAGTTCTGGCCGACCGCGGACGGGACCGGTTCGCCGGATTCGTCCAAGGAGGAGGTGGCCTGAAGATGGCTACCGTCAAGCTTACCAAGACCGAGATGAAGGGGCAGAAGGATGCGCTGCGGAGATTCGAGCGCTACCTTCCTACGCTTCAGTTGAAAAAGCAGCAACTCCAGATGGTTATCCGCCAGGTCGAGGTGAAAGAACGCGAAAAAACCGAAGACCGGCAGAAGGTCATTGACGACATCATGTCATGGATCGGTGTGTTCGGCGAACAGGTCGACATTGCGGATCTCCTCCGTGTATCCGAGTTCGTGGTGGAAAGCGGCAACATTGCCGGAATCGAGATCCCCGTTTTCGAAGACCTGCACTTTCAGGAACTCCGCTACGACCTGTACCGGCTGCCGCTGTGGGTGGACCGGGCGCTCGAACGAATGAAGGAGCTCATCCGACTTGACGCTGAAATTGCCATTCTCCGCCGTCAGCAGAAACTGCTGGGCGAAGAGCTTCGAATTACGACTCAGCGGGTCAACCTGTTCGAAAAAGTGAAGATTCCCGAGACACGCGACAATATCCGACGTATACGAATATACCTCGGCGACGAGCAGACTGCCGCGGTTGTCCGGGGCAAGATAGCGAAGAACAATATCACGCGAGGTCAGGCCAAATGATAGTGCCAATGAAACGGGTGTGGGTTTTCACGACCGAGCAGAGCCGAACCGATACGGTTGAACGGCTGAAAGATATCGGCGTGATCCATGTCCAGACACAGGAGGTTCGATCGGACCGATTGGCAAAGCTGCTCGATCGCCGACAGGTCCTCGAACGGGGAATGCAGGTATTGCCGCTTGAAGGCAAATCTGACCTGGCCGGCGCCATTATTCCCGACGACCCCGTGGACACTGCCCTCGAATCCGCACGGGAGCTCATCGGCCTTCAGGATCGGCTCAACAGCCTCATGGAGACGGCAGATCACCTGCGAAAAGATGAGATTTCTGTTGCGCCGTGGGGAAACTTCAATCCCGACGATATTCGATTTCTGCGGGGGAAAGGAATCTTCATCCGGTTGTACTCAATAACGCCGGAACAGTTTACCCGATTTCCAGAAGAGGCCCGCCTCATTGTTCTTCACCGGGCAAAAAAACTGATACGCTGTCTGGCAATCACCGATAATGACGATGTCGTGTATGAGCTCGATGAATTTCCGCTTCCGGTGCATGGACTGGAAGCCATAAGGAGCCGGCTGGAGGCGAATGTCTCCGAGCAGAAAGAACTCCGGGCCGAAATTGCCAACCGATCCGCATCCCGCTACCTCCTTCAGGAGGCGATTGACCGACTTGACGGAGAGATTGAGTTCGAAACCGTGCAGGAGGGGATGGCCCGCGAGGGGATGGTCCGATTCCTCTGGGGATATGTTCCGGAACCTTCTCTGGATCAGCTTCGACTTGCGGCGAAAGAACACGCGTGGGGACTCATTATTACCGATCCGTCGGAAGAGGACGAAGTCCCGACAGTCACCAGGAATCCTCGTTGGATACGAATCATCCAGCCGCTCTTCCAGCTGCTCGGCACGGTTCCCGGATATTTCGAACGGGACATCAGCCTCTGGTTTCTCGGATTCTTCACCGTTTTTTTCGCCATGATCATTGGCGATGCGGGATACGGGTTTATCATTCTCAGTCTCACCGTCTGGGGAGCAGTACGTTCAAGGCGATCGACCGGACGGATTGCGGATGTCTGGATTCTGATGACGGTCATGTCTGTAGCTACCATAACCTGGGGCACGCTCACCGGAACATGGTTTGGTCTTGAATCCATTGCCAACGCATTTCCATTCCGGAATCTGACGGTGCCGCAACTGTCAATCTTCAATATCCACTCAAAACAGGCGGTTCAGTTCATCTGCTTTCTCCTTGCCGTTGTGCAACTGTCGCTCGCCCACATCTGGAATATCATAACCGAGATCCGCGGCAAGTATCCTATCCGGGCTCTTGCTCAGTTTGGATGGCTTCTGATTGTCCTTGGTGCATACAATGTGGCGTTGAGCCTGGTAATAAGCAAGACACAGTACCCCATCATGAACATTGCGTGGTACGCCGCAGGCGTTGGTCTGTTGCTCGTGCTCCTGTTTGGCGAGCAGGCGGGACAATTCCTCAAAGGACTGAAATCGGGACTGAACGTTGCACGCGTCTTTACAACATTGCTCAACAGCATCAGCGCCTTCGCGGATATTGTCTCCTACATACGCCTCTTTGCGGTCGGACTGGCAACAGTTGCAATTGCGCAGAGTTTCAACAGTATGGCCGCGGGAATGGCACATGGCGGGGTTGTCGGTGTTATTGGCGCGGTAGTCGTTATTCTGCTTGGCCATACGTTGAACCTGCTCATGGGTGCACTCGCTATTATTGTCCATGGAGTCCGGCTGAACGTCCTGGAATTCTCGAATCATCTGGGCCTCGAATGGAAGGGTACGCCGTACCATCCGTTCGCGCGGTCTTCTCGTGAACAAAGCGCGTGAGAATTACTGATCACATCATTCGGTACAACCGGTTGAATCGAAAGGAGAAATCATAATGAACTTCGGTATGTTGAGTATGGGTGCTGTTCTTGCGTTCGCTGCCATGGGATCAGCCATTGGCGCAGGAGAGGCCGGACAGTCGGCAATTGGTGCATGGAAGAAGTGCTACGCTCAGAACAAGCCCGCGCCCTTCCTGCTCATAGCTTTTGTCGGTGCGCCGTTGACCCAGACAATTTACGGCCTGATTGTCATGAATCAGATAGCCACCTACGCGGCGAGTGCCAACGCAAATCCGTGGCTCATGCTCGGCGCGGGACTCGGCGGATTCGCCCTCGGTCTGTCTGCCTGGTTTCAGGGACGCGCAGGTGCCGCGGCAGCCGATGCGTTCGTGGACAGCGGAAAGGGTTTCGCCAACTACATCCTGGTGCTCGGGATCATTGAAACGGTTGCGCTG
The DNA here is from genome assembly GCA_964553615.1 of uncultured Spirochaetales bacterium. Classification (GTDB taxonomy): domain Bacteria; phylum Spirochaetota; class Spirochaetia; order DSM-27196; family DATKUC01; genus DATKUC01. The sequence goes on from CAZKMA010000029.1 coordinate 21,568, forward strand.
TTTGTGATGGTCTTTCTGCTCGGGATACTCGCGGCGTAACGAAAGATGAACGGCCGCCCGGTGCGGACATGGACAATTCGACTTCTGCTCATACCCGCAGTGATTCTTGCGGCCGGTATTGTGCTGCCCGCCGTCCCGTTGTCCGCTCAGGCCGCCGCCGACGGGCAAACCGGTTCGCAAGGACCTGACTGGAAGCCCTTCAACGGTCCGGAGTTCGGACAGCGGCCGAAGAGCACCCCCTCCTGGGTATACTATCAGGAGGGGAAGCGCTACTTCGCCGAAGGTGAGTTCGGCAAGGCGCTGGTGTCTTACCGCAAAGCGATCGAGCTTCAGCCGGAGAAGAAGTTTCCTGAAGCCGAGTTGGGGATCGGCCTGGTATATGAAAAAGAGGGTGAGTCTTCTCTGGCCATCCACCACATCAGCCAGGCAATCGCCTTGCGACAGCTCTTCTACATTCCGCAGGACTATTATTCGGCGCTGTATGCCCTGGCGCAAATACACAAGCGGGCGGAGAACTACCGCAGATACGAAGACGATCTTGTTGCTATTGTGGAGGATGACGAGCGGTTCTCGAACCCCGAGCTCGCAATGTCCCGTCCGGCGTACCGGAATACCCTGGAGGAAGACGGGCTGAACAAACTTGTCCTGCTTTACCGACTGCCGGACGATTTTTCTCTGCAGGCACATACGGATCTCGGAATCTTCTATGTCAGCACCGGCAAGTACTCTGCTGCGGCCGATCACCTCATGTTCTCGACTCTGAAGATAATATCCCAGGGGATCGAAGAGGTACTCAGGCTCGAACCGGACTATGAGTTCACAACAATGAGGGACTTCCTCGATCGCGCACAGAAGATCCCCCTGGTGGAGAATTATCTGCACTCAAGAAATCTCTTTCAGAATCTGTACTACCTCGCGGCTGCACTTTACGGGCAGAATTTCACCGATCGGGCACGGAGCATATGGGAACTCGTTGCCAGCCGTCCGGAGGCGCAGGGGTGGGTGGCCAAGGCGCGTTCGCGTATTCAACATCCGAGGCTTGAACCACTTCTGGATATAGGCCAGTAACTTGCTTCTGTCCGACGGATATCGTACCCTCATGAAGCTATAATGAAACAGATAATCATAAAGGGTGCGCGGGAACACAATCTCAAGAATATCGATCTGGAACTCCCCCGGGATGCTTTCATCGTTGTATCAGGACTCAGCGGATCAGGGAAATCATCTCTCGCATTCGATACAATCTTCGCCGAGGGGCAACGTCGGTACGTCGAATCACTCTCATCCTACGCGCGTCAGTTTCTCGGAAGAATGGAAAAACCGGATGTCGACTATATTGAAGGGTTGTCCCCGGCAATTTCTATCGAACAAAAAACGACCCATCGCAACCCGCGCTCAACTGTTGGCACCGTTACCGAGATCCACGACTATCTTCGACTGCTTTTTGCACGAATAGGTCAGCCACACTGCCCGAATTGCGGCCGTCCCATCAAGGATCAGAGCCTCGACCAGATTATCGATACCGTGATGAGTTACGGAGAAGGGACCCGCATCATGGTCCTGGCACCGGTCATCCGTGGAAAGAAGGGTGAACATCAGAAGGTGCTCCAGGATGCGAAACGCGCAGGCTTTGTTCGGGTCCGTGCAGACCGGGAGCTTCAGTCTCTCGACGAAGAGATAACCCTCGACAAGAAGAAGAAACATGACCTTGAGATCGTTATAGACCGCCTCGTGGTATCTCCGGAAAACCGGAAGCGGATTGCCGAATCGGTGGAAACATCGCTCGGCATCGCGAACGGGCAGGTGGTGGTTGCACAGGTATCCGAGCAGCAGGAACTCGAAGAGTTCTTTTCTCAGCACCATGCCTGTCCTGAATGCGGCATCAGCATACCGGAGCTCCAGCCGCGACTCTTCTCGTTCAACAACCCCTACGGCGCCTGTCCATCCTGCACGGGCCTGGGAATAACGATGGAGTTCGATCCGGATCTTGTCATTCCCGACCGCAGCCGTTCATTCAACGAAGGCGGCGTGGCGCCCTACAATCCAGGCGCCGCGTGGTATCGCAGCAAGTTCGAATCTCTCTCGCGGCACTATGGATTCTCCCTCGATACCCCGTTTTCCGAGCTGTCGGAAACGGTCATGGACGCAATCCTGTTCGGCACCGACGAGGTTATCGATATCACCTATGTCAACCGGGAAAAGACCGGCCGTTTTGAGTATCAGTCAAAGTTCAAGGGCATCCTGGATGAGCTGAAACGGCGATATCTCGAAAGTTCCTCCGAGGGCGTCAAAGAGTGGCTCGAGCAGTACATGTCGCAGAAGGAGTGCACCGAGTGCGGCGGAAAGCGGCTGCGCCGGGAGGCTCTGGCGGTTACCATCAAGGAACGCAACATCTACGATGTGTCGGTCATGTCGATCAAGGATGGAATCGAGTTCTTCCAGACCCTTTCCCTGACGACAACTGAAGAGCAGATTGCGCGTCAGATACTCAAGGAGATTCGGGAACGACTTTCGTTCATGATAAGCGTGGGGCTGGACTATCTTACCCTTGAGCGCAAGGCATCCACGCTATCCGGAGGCGAGGCCCAGCGCATCCGGCTGGCCACGCAGATCGGCTCCTCGCTCGTCGGCGTGCTGTACATTCTGGATGAGCCGACCATCGGTCTTCACCAGCGCGACAACGAACGGCTTCTTCAGACGCTCCGCCATCTGCGCGACATTGGAAACACCCTCGTGGTGGTAGAACACGACGAACAGACGCTCCGGACCGCCGACTACATTGTGGATCTCGGACCGGGAGCCGGCATTCACGGCGGCCATGTTGTTGCGCGCGGAACGCTCGAAGAAATACTGAAGAACCCGGAGAGCCTGACCGGTCAGTATCTGAGAGGAACTCTGACCATCCCGCGCAGACGCGAAAGGCGAACGGGAAGCGGAAAGTCAATTGCTATTCGCGGCGCCCGAGAGCACAATCTGCGTGGCATAGATGTCGAGTTCCCGCTCGGCGCACTGACGGTAATTACCGGAGTATCGGGTTCCGGCAAGAGTACCCTCATGTCCGACCTTCTCTATCCCATTATTCATAATCGGGTAGGAAAGGGCCGAATGACTGAGGGAAATTTTGATTCAGTCGATGGAGTAGAGGCGGTCGACAAGATCATCAACATCGACCAGAGTCCCATTGGCCGAACTCCGCGTTCGAATCCGGCAACATACGTTGGATTGTTCGGTCCCATTCGCGATCTGTTCGCAAGTCTGCCCGAATCCCGGGCGCGCGGATACAAACCCGGCCGATTTTCGTTCAACGTGAAGGGCGGCAGGTGCGAAAACTGTCAGGGCGCGGGGACTATCAAGATAGAGATGCACTTTCTCCCCGACGTCTATGTCACCTGCGATGTCTGCAAGGGAAAACGGTTCAACAGGGAAACGCTCGATGTCCGATACAAGGGATTGAATATCCATGACGTCCTGGATCTGTCCATTGAACAGGCGCGCCAGTTTTTTTCCGCAATTCCACAGCTCAAGAGAAAGCTCGACACGCTTTCCGCCGTGGGGTTAGACTATGTCAAGCTCGGCCAGTCGGCGCTGACACTTTCCGGAGGTGAAGCTCAGCGGGTCAAACTTTCGCTCGAGCTTTCCCGGCACAGCACCGGCAAGACCTTCTACACACTTGATGAGCCGACAACCGGTCTTCATTTTGCGGATGTCAAGAAACTCCTTGAAGTGCTGCAGATCCTGGTTGATAATGGGAACACCGTGGTCCTGATCGAGCACAATCTCGATGTAATATGCCAGGCGGATCATATTGTGGACCTCGGTCCGGAAGGCGGAGACCGTGGAGGATCGGTTGTTTCTACCGGCACGCCTGAACAGATCGCGGACTCGCCGCAATCGTACACCGGACAATATGTAAAAGAAGCCCTGGACCGACTGACTTAAGCAGGAGCGCATGGCACACACCCCGCGGAAACAGGGACAACGCGATGGAACGGATCCACACCGGACGTGCCTGCACCGGTTCGCTTCTCCTGCCGCACTTCTTTCACTGTGCATTTTCTTCGCTGCGTCTCCGCTTTTTGGACAGACTGCGCCCGCTGCGGTGACGCAGGAATCCGCTGCGCAGGAGCAGCCTTCGGCACCGGCGGACGCCCCGACGCTGCTTGCACG
>CAZKMA010000029.1:25834-55201 GCA_964553615.1 uncultured Spirochaetales bacterium
CCGCTGCGCAGGAGCAGCCTTCGGCACCGGCGGACGCCCCGACGCTGCTTGCACGCGCTCTTCCCCGCGATATCAGTACGGCAAGTTTCTACGAGCTCGCCAGCTGGTTGAAGCAACTCGGCCTGTCAACGAAAGGAACCCGAAAGGAGCTCATGGACCGGCTGTATCAGCACTTCGGCCTGAAGCCGCCGGTTGAAGAGCCCCCATCTACAGCTGAACGGGTCATTACCATTGAATCGGCAAAGGATTCGAGCTACTTCAAGGTAGAACAGCCGAACGAACAGTATCTCAGACTCAGCGGCGGCGTGGATCTCAAGCTGGTAGACAACAAGACCGGAGATATCCATGAAATCCGGGCCGACGAAATTGTATTCAATCAGACCGAACAAATTCTCACCGCTCGTGGCAACATCGAATACACCATAACGCGAGGCACCAGCAAGGAGGTGTTCAACGGCCAGGGGCTGACCTTCCGGTTGAACGACTGGGATGGTTTCTTTATCAACGGAACCTCTCACCGAACGCAGCAGATAGACGGGAAGCCCATCGACTTCTCCTTTACCGGAAATTACATCAGCAGATCAAAGGACAACATCGTGGTCCTCGACGGAGGGATAATAACATCTTCCAAGGCCAAGCCACCGTACTATTCCATAAGAGCACGGAAAATATGGGTTCTGGCGCAGGGGGAGTGGGGACTGCAGGACGCCGTGCTGTACGTCGGCCACATACCCGTGTTCTATCTGCCGTTTTTCTTCAAGCCCGGGGATCAGGTAATCTTCCACCCGGCAATCGGGTACCGCAGTCGGGAAGGCAGTTTCCTCCAGTCAACGGTCTACATTATTGGTCAGAAAAAGGACACGTCGAGCCCACTTTCGTTCCTCCAGATAGGAGAAGATGCCACGAACGCTCCTCGCGAGCCCCATGGATTATTTCTCCGCCTGAAAAAGACCCCGTCGAACACAGGTCCGGCACCGGCGGGTTCCACAAACCAGTGGGTCCTGAAGGCAATGGCGGACGTGTATACCCGCCTTGGCGCATTGCTCGCGCTTCAGGGGGATTTCCCTTCGGCGGCGAAGGGAACGGACATCAGCTTCTACGCAGGAATCGCCGGAACCCGGAACCTGTACAACACCGGTCTGACTTCGGCCGCGGGGACGGTGTATTCACCGTTCTATACGGATTCGAACAATAACCTCATATCCGTCTGGAACAACACCTGGCTCTTCGGCGCGCCAATTCCCCTGCGGTACCGTTTCGAGTTCTCGGCCAGGGTCCAGAACCCGATCCTGAATCTTTCGTTCGCGCTGCCCTTCTATTCAGACCCCTATTTTCTGGAAGACTTCGGAAACCGGTCAGAGGGCATGGACTGGGGGCAACTGCTCGGACTTGCCGGCGCCACCGTCCAGACTCAGCCGGTCAAGACCACGTTCACCTGGCAACTTTCAAGCTCGCTGAACCTGCCGACAAAGACGACATCGCCTGTGCTTTCCGCTCTCTCAGTTTCCCGCCTCAACGCTTCTCTCGGCTGGCAATCGGCGCAGATTACGACCGGCACCGGTCCGGGTGGCACGGTTCCGCTGGAAATTTCGCAGGCGGATCGAAGTCCGAGTGAGTACTTCTACTATCCCGGCTTGCTGATCCTTCCGGATCTGGGCCTCCACGCGGCGGGGACGCTCCTGAGCTTTCCTTCAAATTCCGCTTCGGCGGCAGCGGCACGAAAGACGGAGGAAGGCGTCTCTTCGCTCATCCCTCCCTGGGAGCAGGCCAAATCCGGCAAGAGCCCCACGCCTGCGGACAAGAACCCGTTCATCCTGCCGTCGCTCCAGGCCGACATCGCGTCTGCGGCAATTCCGAATCTGCTCGGTTTCAAACTTGGATACGACGTGTCTCCCGGACTGCTCATGCAGGCTCAGACTGATTCGACAGGCTGGACGAATCCGTCCCTTGTTGACTACCGCCTGCAGTACTGGACGTTACAGTCACAGGACCTCGCATCGCTCAGCTACGGTGCAAATCTCTACGGAAGTCTCCTCTCGCTTACGGGCAGTCTCTCCTTTGCAGCACAGTACCGGTCGGTCTTTGCCCGGGATGCAAATCTGGACAATGCGACATGGCAGAACCTTTCCACGCAGGCCGCGGCGTTTTCTTCGGCAAACGTGACAAACAGCGTTACGCTGACAACACAACCGCTGCAGGGCGTTCAGGCGCTTTCCCAGAGCACCCTCAGCTACAATCTTGCGTTTCTGATGTTCAGAAGGCAATTCGACCTCACCGGAACGCAGACGTACAACAACTCGTTCGTTACATGGGACCAGAACGGTGTGAAGGCGCATTCGGTGCAGCTTAATCTGAACGCACAGGCACTCGCCGCAAATCAGCAGCTCCAGCTCCGGGCGGTCCTTCCACCGCTCCAGCAGCAGTTTACCGGTGCACTCACTCTGCAGACCGGTCCATTCCGCCACAATCTGACTGCAGGCATTACTTATCCGCAACCCGGAACTGCCGGTCCACCCACATATCAGCCGGTGATAGGGACCGAGACGGTGCAGTTCGGTACGCTGGGCCAGTTTCAGCAGACCGCGCAGTACGATCCGCAATCGGCACTTCTCAAGCAGGCGATCTCTTCTCTGACGCTCGGCCCGCTTACCGCGGGGCTGACATTCAACTACGTGGATTCGTACAGTTTCGGCGGAGTGGGGGTAGGGTGGGTGGATCAGAACGATCCGGCTCTGCGGGCGCAGTCATTCAATCTCGGGGTGAACGAAAACTACCAGCCGGATCCCATGTGGAAGAACCGCATCCGGCTGAGCGCTGCGGTAAACTCCCAGTGGCAGCTCAACCTTCTTCGTTTCACCGACAGCACCTTCACCTTTGGATTGAACTTCACCATTTCAATATCTCAGTTCCTGAATCTCACGTTCTCATCACTGTCTCAGAATAACCTGACATTCCTCTACATCCCCGCATACGCAGAACAGCTCGGACAGCAGTGGCGCAATCCGTTGACGGATTTGTTGAAGTCGTTCAACTTTTTCAACAGACAGGACCGCCAGGACTCAGCATTCAAAATCCAGCAGTTTTCGGTAACCGCCGAACACGACCTGGGCGATTGGACGCTCAGCCTGAGCTATTCCGGCTCTCCACAGGTTTCCACATCCACGACCGGACAATCGGTCTACCAGTGGACAAGTCAGGTCTCCATTGCGGTTGCGTGGAAACCCATACCGGAGGTGAAGGGCGGCGTTCAGGTCAATAATGGAACCATGGACATCAATCAGTTCACATCCAATTCGCAGACTCAGGCAACCACGACACCGTAGACGATCAAGTGCGGCAGACACAGCAGTTCTCATTATTGCGGAAGCGGCAGGCGCGCGATAGCATGCCAGTTGACGTTGCCGCATCAAAATGAGAACTGCTGCGGCAGACATGCAACACTTGACTTTCCGAGTTGCCAGCCTGTACTCTACAGAAGAGGAGTCATATTGGTTAAGAGCGCAAGTATCGTACTTGAGAATCGGGCACTGCTTGCCGACGTTTGCGGCGTAAACGACAGTAACCTGAAGATCATAGAGGAATTGCTGGGAACGCGAATACTTTCTCGTGGAAACGAGATGTATCTTGAGAATGATACCGAGGAAAGTCGCAAACTTCTGACCGATATCCTGAATGAGCTTCGCCTGCATGTCGAGCTCGGCCATTCCCCCGGACCGGATCTTATCCGATCCGTGTTTTCATCCCTCTCGGGAACGGGCACGGAAGAGAATGCAACGGACGGGGATGGAAGGCATGGAGCTGATCTTCTCCGCACTTCATTCATCAATATTCCGGGAGGCCTCACGAAGGTTTTTCCGCGGAGCGTAGGGCAGGCAATGTACGTTCAGGGCATGAATACCTACGAGATGTCGTTCGGCATCGGCCCTGCAGGGACCGGCAAGACATACCTTGCCATGGCGCACGCGCTCTCCGAGGTCCTGTCCCGGAAGAAGCGAAAGCTTGTGCTTACCCGACCGGTGGTGGAGGCAGGAGAGAGCCTCGGATTCCTTCCGGGAGATCTGACCCAGAAACTGAATCCATATCTGCGCCCGTTGTACGACGCAATGGAATCCCTCATCCCCGTGGAATCGACCCGTCGGCTGGAAGAGAACAGCGTTCTCGAGATTGCTCCGCTTGCTTATATGCGAGGACGGAGCCTGAAGGACTGCTACATCATTCTGGACGAGGCTCAGAACACCTCTCGGGAGCAGATGAAAATGTTTCTGACCCGCATAGGGGAGGGCTCGAAGGTGGTAATTACCGGCGATGTTACCCAGATCGATCTTCCGAGGAAGAATGATTCGGGTCTGTTGCACGCCGCGAAGGTCCTGCGGGACATTCAGGAGATACGGTTCAATTATTTCACCACACGGGATGTTGTACGAAGCGAGCTTGTAAGAAGTATCATTCACGCCTATGAAAACGACCAGAACGAGTAACGAACAGGAAACGGCGGCAGAACCTCCGAGTCCATACACGGATGCGGGAGGATTACGATGAATTTCGTCGAAGTTTCCGTTGAGGGCGTCGATCTGCCCGAATGGATCGACCGTCTGCAGCAGTTTTGCCTTTCTGCGCTGAAGCGGATGGGGAAATCCGGCTGGGAAGTGTCGCTGCTTCTCTGTGACGACGACTTCATCCGGGATCTGAATAAACGGTTCCGCAATCTCGATGAACCCACCGACGTGCTCTCATTTGCGCAGGATCCTGCCGACACCACGGCGATGACCGACGACGAGGAGGATGCTCCGTACGTCGCGGGTGATATCGTAATATCCCTCGATTCTCTCTCCGAGAACGCTCGAGAGTTCCATGTCGACACCGAGGAAGAACTCAAGCGGCTGGTTATCCACGGATTGCTGCACCTTGCCGGAATGAACCATGAAACGAATCAACCGGAGGAAGAGATGCTCGCCCACCAGGAGCAGGTCCTGACCGATCTTTCACAGGAGCGGATATTTTGAAGAACGCAGGCATATTCAGGAAGCTGCTGCGACACAAGGACCGATTTTCTGAGGATCACGATTTCAGAGCGTTGAACCTCGAGAAACAGGACATGATCCGCGGCATCGTCGAGCTATCGCAGACCACCGTAAAGGAAGTCATGGTTCCCCGAATCGATGTAGCCTTTGTTTCGGTCAATATGAGTACGAAGGAATTTCTGGAAAAGGTGGTCGAGAGCGGGCACTCCCGGTACCCGACCTACAAGGAGACCATCGATAACGTTGTCGGCGTGCTGTACGCAAAGGATCTGTTGAACTACGCGTTCAAAGAAGACGAGATCAACATTGAAAACATTATCCGACGCCCGTTCTTCGTTCCGGAAAGCAAGAAACTCGATTCGCTGCTGCGGGAGATGAAGAGACGCAGGGTTCATATTGCGGTCGCCGTGGACGAGTACGGAGGAGTCTCAGGGATTGTGTGCATGGAAGACATCATCGAAGAGATAGTCGGTGACATACAGGATGAGTTCGACAACGAAAAGGAAGAAGTGCTCGAAATAGGGGACGGTACCTATCTGGTCGATGCGAGGGTCAACCTGGAGGACCTGAACGAAGAATTGAAGTCCAAAATTCCTGAAGACGATTTCGACACCCTTGGTGGATTTGTATTCGATCTTTTTGGCAAGATCCCGGTGAAGTACGAAAAAGTCACCACGGACGACATGGATTTCATTATTCAGGAAATGGACGGCCACAAGATCCGGACGGTGAAGATTGTGGTGCACGGGCCGCAGAAGGCAAAGGACCGGGAGCGTGCGCAATAGCAGTCATGGGAAAGGGAGTACACTGCTCCGACCACTTTTCATTGCTCCCGCCCTGCTGATATTTGCTGTTCTGTGCCCGGTCCAGGTACAGAGCCAACAGTTCAATAGCACCCCTGCTCAATCCGGCCCGACAGCGCGGGAACTGTACCAGCAGGGAGAAAGCGCCGCAACATCCGAAAATTACTACCACGCAATTGAACGTTTCCTTGCCGCCCTCAAACAGAACCCCTCGTATCTGCAACCGATGATTGGCCTGGCGAATGCGTATTATGCAATAGACGAGTACGACGTCGCTCTCACCTACGTCAAGGAAGCGCAAAAATACTCCGGAGATAACACCTCAGTTCAGAATCTCGAGGCACGAATCCTGCTTGGCCTCGGCAGCATAGATTCCGCAAAGGCCATTTACCAGAAGGTACTCGCACGGCAACCGTACAACATAGAAGCGCGGATCGGACTCGCGGAACTATCGGTCGCTCAGGGCAACACAGCCGGTGCGCTCGCCGAGTACCTGCACACGCTGAACCTCGAACCACAGAACCGGAAAGCACTCCTTTCCCTTGCACTCGTCTACCGTGCGCGAGGTCAGAACGACATTGCAGGAAATTACATCAAACTTGCCCTTCGCTATCATTCGGACAGCGCGATCGTTCACCTGCTGGCAGGCGAATACTATCTGTCGCAACAGAAGACAGGCGAGGCATTGACGGAAGCACAGACAGCCCTTGCACTGAAGCCCGATTATCCTGCCGCGCTCATCCTTCTCGGAACAGCCTACCTCGACTCGGCCGACTATACGAAGACCATTGCAACAATGGACCAGCTCATCGCCTCATATCACAACCGGCCGGATTCTCCGGCACAGGGAGCCGGCACGCTTCTCCCGCTCGCATGGTATCTGAAGGCCGTTGCACAGGCACGTATGGGGAAATCTCCGGAGGCTATCGTCAGCTTTCAGCGGCTTCTCGCCGTAGATCCGTCGGACGAGCTTGCACGCATCGCGATGGAGCAGGTGGTGAAGCAGAGTCTGCCGCTGGAATCCACCAGGCGTGACGGATTCGCCGCATATCACTTCAAGATTGCTCAGGATCTCGAATCGCAGAACCTCTTCCAGCACGCACTCTTCCAATACCGTCAGGGCCTTCAGCTCGCTCCCTACTCCCGCAACGGCAGACTTGCCTTCGCCGATCTGTATCGTCTTGCAGGGTATCGTGCGAAGTATGTAAATGAGCTCGAGGTGCTGCAGAGCCTCGGGTACACCGACAAGACCATTACCGACCATCTGGAGATCTACAAGAGTCTCCTGCTGAACAGCGTGGCGAACGACTGGCAGATCAAACAATTTCAGGTTTCGCGAAAAGACACCTCGGTCCTTGTCTATCAGGACGCTTCGGAGGACATCCTGATTCATCCCGATTCCGGCGGTTATTTCGCCACCTATTTCCGGGACCTCATGCTCGGCTACGAACTGGTCGTAAGTCCTAAGCCTGCACAACAGATTCACCAGTTTGCCGACGCGTTTTCCGCCGCCCGGAGCCAGGGAAGCGACTACTTTGTCATTCTTTCAATCGACGAAGGGAAGCAGTCGTTCAAGGTAACTGCAAAACTCTATCTGTCGAGAACCGGGACCGAAACCGGGTCCTTCACCGTCTACAGGTCCGGAAACGATCGGGTGCGCCGCGCCATGGCACAACTTGCAGACGATGTTCACTCCGAAATTCCTGTGTCAGGTTCTCTCATAGCACGCAATTTTGACAGGGGCGTCATAGACCTTGGCACGCTGCACGGAGTAAAAGCCGGAGATGTCTTTACGATTGTCCAGGCGAACGCCCTCTCTCGCAACAGCAACGGGACGGCATTTATTTATCCATCCGACACGGTTGTGGGCACCTTCACCGTTACGCGTCTGGATGATGCAATATCCGAAGGAACGCTGAAGCAGGACGGCATCTCTGATAACATGACCGTAGGCGACCAGGTGGTTCTCCAAACGAAGAAAAAGCCGAATCAGTCGCCGCCGAATGTATTCTTTCCGCCTCTTTATCAGCGATTGCGCGGCCTCCAGTGATCTTGTGCCGGCGGTTCGCCGGCCATGCCCAGCAATTCTCATTGTGGCGGAAGTGGCCGCGCGGTTGAAAAATGGGGACTTCTCTTCAACCGCTATGCAATTCCATTGGTCGCGGCAACGTTCCATGGAACGAGGGGCGTGCCGCGCCAGCGCAAGTCATGCCCGAACGGTGAGTGAGGACATGAGCTTGCGCGTAGGCAGGCGCGCCACAGCGCACCAGTTGACGTTGCCGCGTCAAAATGAGAACTGCCGGGCCATGCCCGGTTTCATTGACAGAGGGTACGCTTTCCCGTATAGTTCAAATATCCGCGTGACTCGAAAATGAAGTCTCACGTTTCCACTGTGCCAATCGAACCGGGTCTCTGCTTGTTTGCAGGGCCATTGGCGGTTCTGGAAGGAGCGAAAGAATGGCTGTCAGAACACTTAAAGACATTGAACTCCCAGGAAAGAAAGTACTCGTACGGGTGGACTTTAACGTTCCAATCAAGGATGGCAAGGTAACCGACGATACGCGTATTCAGGGCGCACTGCCGACGATTCGCCACATCCTCGCGGCGCACGGTACCCGGCTCATCCTGATGAGCCACCTTGGACGTCCGAAGGGGAAGCGAAATCCGGACATGAGCCTTGCACCGGTGGCCGCCCGGCTTTCCGAGCTCCTGGGAAAACCGGTCAAGATGGCGGACGACTGTATCGGCGCCGCTGTGGAGCAGATGGTCGGAAGTATGAAGGACGGAGAAATAGTCCTGCTGGAGAATCTCCGGTTTCACCCGGAAGAAGAGGCGAATGACCCTGCATTTGCCCGGCAACTCGCAAAACTTGCAGATGTCTACGTGAGCGACGCTTTTGGAACGGTTCATCGCGCCCACGCCTCCACGGAGGGTGTAACCAAATTCCTCCCTTCGGTCGCGGGCTATCTGATAGAAAAAGAGATGAAGTTCTTCGGCCCCCTCCTGAGCAATCCTGCGCGTCCGTTCGTCGCAATCATCGGCGGCGCCAAGGTGTCGAGCAAGATTGAAGTGCTGAACCACCTGATAACGAAATGCAACAGCCTTGTGGTGGGCGGCGGAATGGCCTATACCTTTCTCAAGGCTCAGGGACACAAAATCGGCAATTCTCTTGTGGAAGAGGATTTTGTGGAAACGGCTCGTGCCCTCATCGAAAAAGGCAAAGAACTGAAGGTCGACATTATACTCCCGGTGGACCACGTGGTGGCAACCGAGTTTTCCGAAAATGCAAAACCGACGGCCATAGATTCGGTAGAAATACCGGACGGCATGATTGGAATGGACATTGGACCAAAGACCCTTGAAGCCATGAAGGCGAAGATTGCACAGGCGGCAAGTCTTGTATGGAACGGACCGATGGGAGTGTTCGAGTTCGACTCCTTTGCATCGGGAACACTCGAGACTGCGCGCATGGTTGCCGACTGCAAAGGAACCACGGTTGTGGGCGGGGGAGATTCGGTTGCCGCGGTAAACAAGTTCCATCTCGGAGACAAGATCGATCATGTCTCTACCGGTGGAGGAGCCTCTCTCGAGTATCTTGAAGGGAAGACGCTTCCCGGCATTGCCGCTCTCGAAAAATAGGTCAAGGAGATCAGGGTGAGAACACCATACATTGCAGGAAACTGGAAGATGCACAAGACGCCGAATGAGTCGGCGGCTTTCGCGAAAGAACTCAAGGCGGCGCTTGCCGGAGTGAATCACCGGCTCATGGTTGCTCCCGCATTTCCATGCATCCCTTCGGTGGTAGAGGTTCTGAAAGGAACCAATGTTCTGATCGGTGCGCAAAACATGGCGTCCGAGGAACAGGGTGCACACACCGGTGAGGTGTCTGTCCTTATGCTCAAAGAAATTGGCGTTCGGGTAGTAATACTTGGACACTCGGAACGGCGGCATACCTACGGCGAGAAAGACGATCTCATCAATGCCAAGGTCAAGCTTGCCCTCAAGCACGGGCTGGATGTGATCCTCTGCGTGGGAGAAACCCTGGATGAACGCGAGGCCGGGCGTGTCGACAGCGTGGTGAATATTCAGCTCAGCGGCGGACTTGCGGGCGTACCGGAGCCGGATCTTGAGCGCGTAACCATTGCCTATGAACCGGTCTGGGCAATCGGAACCGGCAAGACTGCAACGCCCGAGGATGCCGATGCTGTTCACAAAACCATTCGCGGCATGATAGCTTCAATGTACTCGTCGGATGCAGCGGAGAAGCTGATTATTCAGTACGGCGGTTCGGTGAAGCCGGATAATGTCAAAAGTCTCATGGCGATGGAGAATATCGACGGAGCACTTGTCGGCGGCGCAGCGCTGAAAACAAGTACCTTCGAACCTATTGCCAAATTCGACAAGATATGATGGAATTCCAGCACTCACTGGACATCTGCAAGAAGGGAAAAGGGTAATCTTTCATGGGTGCAATTAGCATACTGCTGCTCGTTATCTTCGTTATCAGCGCAATTTTGTTGATCCTGCTGGTCCTTATTCAGGATGAACAGGGCGAAGGACTGGGTGGCATATTCGGTGGTGGGTCTTCAGCCCCCATTGGAAACCGCTCCGGAAACATTTTGACAAAGACCACCTCTATTCTTGGGGCGATTTTTCTCGTCACGGCGTTTGGCCTTGCCTGGTTGAACCGGACACCCAGCTCCGGAAATCCGGCCGCAGCAGCGCGGAAAATAGAGGCTCAGCAGTCAAATGGCGTGGAGTGGTGGAAGACGAATCCGAGCTCAAGCGGACAGAGCAGTTCGAGCTCTACCGCTCCTGCTTCGGTTGGTGGCAATGCTTCTGCTGCCCCCGGAGCATCCGGCTCTTCAACCACCAGTTCCGGGAAATAGCAGACCCGAACTGCCTGCTGTGCCGACCGAAGGCTTAACCGGCTTTCGTGTCCATCGTTCGAACAGTTTCCTGGTCGGAGGATTGTATGCAGCTTCAGGACATTTTTTCCCCAGCCACATTCAAGCTGAACCTTGAGGCTGAGGACAAGGACGAGGTCTTCGAAGAACTCGTTACGCACCTTACTGAAGCGAACAACATCGACAACAGGGATGAAATCATCGCTGCGGTCCGCGAACGCGAAGCGAAGATGTCTACGGGCGTTCAGCATGGAATAGCCGTTCCACATGGGAAGGCTGACGCGGTCCCACGGCTGATGGGAGTTGTTGGTATCTCCCCGCAGGGAGTCGACTACGATGCCCTGGATAATCAGCCGGTCCATCTTATTTTTCTTCTGGTCAGCCCGGTTGACGATACGGGGCCCCATTTGAAAATGCTCCGGAATATTGCGATACTCCTTCAGTCACCTCAGTTCTACCCGGACATGCTCGCCGCGAAGACGCCCGAGCAAGCCCATCGCACGCTCTGCCGATATGAAGATACCCTCGGTGTGCAGGAGGCTTAAGTTATGCCCGGTGACGATATCATTGATCGTCTCATGTCCGTTGAACACGAAGCGGAGTTGCTGGTAGAGCACGCCCAGGCAGATGCCGATACAATCGTTCGCGAAACTGAACAGGCGGAGCGAGCGCGTTACGATGCTGCGGTGGCAGCACGGATTGGCGAACTGGCAGCAATTCTTGATCATCGCCGCGGCGAACTGGCCGAGGAACGGAACGCGACTCTCTCACGCTACCAGGAAGATCTCAAGTCACGGCCGCTCGATCGGCCGGCTCTCCACGCAGTAATAGATTCTCTTCTCAGCACGTAGGCCGTATGAACAGGACCTTTCGGTACGGGTACGTACAGGCAAAACTTCATGGGCTCATCGGGTCGTCGTTCGTGCGGCGCGACATTGGTCCGTTGGTGCGCTCCAACGATGTGCGGGAAATTGCCCTGGAGCTGTTCCCGGAACGGCGATACGACCTGCCGGAAAAGGCGCTCGTATGGCGTCTTCAGCAGGATCTGGACGAACGGCTCTTCGGAATCATACGAAGAATTCTCCTCTCCCTGAACCCGCCGCCACCGGTCATCATCCATCTCCTGCGGACGTACGAGCTTCGGATGGTTCGATCACTCGTAAGTGCCGTTATCCGTATGCCTGAGGACGCGGAAGGGCAAATAGACCGCGCGGTAAAAATAGGGCCGTATCATGATCTGGGCCCGTTTGCGACGCTTCACCCGACATCCGCGGGAGAACTCAGCCTTCGGACGCTCGAAGGGACGCGATTTGCCTGGATTCTGGATGTCATAGGGAAGGACGGGCTGTTCGAAATTGAGAGCCGTCTGGACAGACAGTTCTACCAGGAAATGCTCGGGTATGTCCGCACGGTACCGAAACGGGAACGGCGAGGAGTCGAGAAACTCGTTCTCCTGGAGGTGAACCTTCAGAATTACATCTGGATCCTCCGGCTCCGCATCTTTTTCAAACAGACCTCGGAGCAGATTCTCCCGCTTCTCGTACCAATTGGAGGACGATTTCCCGATCGGCTCACAGAGACACTCCTGACCATGCCGCTGGACAATCAGGAAGCGCTGCGTGGATTTCCGGCGACATGGCTTTTTCGAAACCAGCCGGCAACGGACTTCCGCGGGGTGGATCCCGCAGTTGCGGAGGTCCAGGCCGAGATGCAGCTCTATCGGATGGCAAAGCGGTACTTCTACGGAAATCCATTTACACTGGAATTGGTGTACGCATTCTGCAAACTCAAACAGTTCGAGGTCTCACGGGTAACCACCTTGCTCGAAGGACTGAAGATGTCGCTTCCCGAATCCGAGCTTCTCGCCGCGGCGGGAGCATTGTGAGCATGTATGATTTTGACTGAGCGTATGCGAAAGGTTGAGCTTCATGTTCTCCACCGGGATATCGACACGGTGCTCGAGTACCTCGGCAACTCCGGCTGCCTGCAAATTGACCTCTCTTCGGTATCCGCGGCGGAAACACACAGCCAGGAAGAGCGCGCCGATACCGAGGAGACGCAATACCAGGCCCGCCAGGCCGAAATAGCTCGTGCCCTGAACGAACTGCGTCAGTTTCTCTCTTCATCGGCCACTCCTCCGGCTTCCGGGCCGGTAACCGTTGCCGGAGCGGAGGATGTGACGGAAGCCGAGCTCCTGATTTCCCGTGGCAGCGAGCTGATGAGACACTCCAACGAACTCGTGCAGCGCAGAAACGCGGTGGTTTCCACCCTTGACGAAGTATCTGCATTCGCACGTCTCCAGGTGCCGTTCAAAGACATAGAAAACCTGACATTTCTTACGCTTCGGTTCGGGATCCTGCCCGAAGAGAAGCACGAAGAGCTGGAAAAGAAACTCGGAAATCGCGCAATCCTTCTCCCGCTCGACGGTGCCGGCCGTGTCCTTGCCGCCGCGTCGAAGAAGGGCCGGTTCGCGCTGGACAGCGAGCTCAAGAACTGTGGATTTCAGGAAACCGGAATCCCCTCGGATGTGGAGGGAGTTCCAAAAGAGGTCGTTATTGCACTCGGGAAGGATCTCCGTCAGATCGAACAGCTGTTGTCGGAGGTTGAAGCCGAGCGTGATGCATTTGCCCGAGCACACGGAGCACGGCTTTCCGATCTGGCTCGACGATTTTCGGTGGCGACCCAGATCAACGAAGTCAAGCGGGGTCTTGCAACCTCAAAGACTGTCTATCGTCTTTCCGGGTGGGTACCACAGGGGCTCATGCGGGAGACAATTCGAAACCTGGAAGAGCTCACCTCGAATCGTTCAGCCATTCGAGTCTATACGCCCGGTGAGCTCCCGAGTGTCCGCAACGGGAACGAAAAGGTTCCCGTCCGCCTGAAGCATTCAGGGCTGGTTCGCTCTTTCGAACGGATGGTCTTTTCCTACGGCGCTCCGCTGTACGGTACAATCGATCCTACGCCCCTGGTTGCATTCCTGTTCATTCTACTCTTCGCAATCATGTTCGGAGACGTAGGCCAGGGTTTCATCGGCGTAGTCGCGGGCGTCGTCTTCATTCGCGGCAAGAGAATCCTCGGCGAAGAGCGATGGAACCGCTGGCGTCATTTCGGCCCGATCTTCATCGCAGTCGGCGTTGCATCCATGATTACCGGGTTTCTCTACGGTTCGGTATTCTCCGAAGAAAAAATGCTCATTCCCGTAACCCGGGCAATTACCGGAGCGCTTTTCGGTGCACCACGCGACCGGTTCATCTCACTCATGCCGGAAGGCGGGCTCGACCGGATCTTCATCTTCTTCGGTTTCACCCTGTCCCTCGGCATCGTCATCAATTCGCTCGGCCTGCTCATCAACATCTACAATCAGATCCGTCTGAGACGGTACTTTCACGCTTTTCTCACCAAGACCGGACTTGCAGGTGCTACCTTTTTCTGGTACTCAATTTCCATTGGCATTCGCGTGGGCCTTGGCGGAAAATTTGGTCCCATAGATGCCATTATGCTCTTCATCCCGATCTCCCTGCTCTTCTGGGCAGAGCCAATCCATCGGCTGACAACCCATAAGCCCACCGTGTTCCCCGACGGTGTTCTCAGCTTTGTCGTCTCCGGGCTCGTCGAAATCCTCGAGTCCGTGTCGTACTACCTTTCCAACTCCTTGAGCTTCCTTCGTGTGGCGGCCTTTGCACTTTCCCATACCGTGTTGAGCCTCATTGTGTTCAAGATTGTCGAATTGCTGCACGGAATGGCGGGGGATTTCTTCTTTCAAATCATTGTAATTATCATCGGAAACCTTCTGATCATATTTCTGGAAGGACTGATTGTGTCAATCCAGGTAATTCGACTCCAGTATTATGAGTTCTTCTCCAAATTCTTCACGGAAACGGGGGTGGAATTTCACCCCTTTGCATTGAGGAGCGACGTATGAAAAAGCATCTCTTTCTGTTGGCAATGTTGGGGCTGGTATTCGGTGGCACTGCATTTGCCCAAGGCGCGGTTGACGCGGCGGCATCGAGTCAGAGCTTTCGCTACATGGCCGCTGGAATAGCCGTGGGTCTTGCGTGCATCGGTGGCGGGATTGCGGTCGGACAAATCGGCTCTGCAGCCATGGGTGCAATGAGCGAGAATCCGGATCTCTCGGGAAAAGCGCTCCCGTACGTCGGACTGGCCGAAGGAATCTGCCTCTGGGGATTTCTCGTTGCCCTTCTGATTCTCCTGGTATAGGACCGAGGACGTGGAGTTCTATGTCCTGGCAGAAGAAGAGGTGGTCATCGGGTTCCAGTTTGTCGGGATAGGCGGGACAATTGTAAGCACACCCGACGAGGCTCAGGTTGCCTTCCGGGAAGCAATTCTGCCGGAACGCGACATCCGGGTCCTGGTGCTTACCGAACCGGTATCCGCAATGATCGAATCCGAAGTGCTGGAGTGGCAGGCCTCCGGTGACTATCCGCTCATTGTTGAGGTCCCGGGCTTGCACGGCCGCATGGAAGGAAAGCGATCTCTCGTTGACGCCATCCGTGAAGCGGTCGGCATCCAGGTATAAGGGAACGGAATGGAAGAGTTACGGGATGCGCAGGCACTTGAGCAGGAGATAATGGATGACTCGCGGAAAAAAGCGGAACGTATACTCCGCAACCGCGACAAGGCAATCGAAGAAGTGCGTGCCGAATGGGAGAAGCGTACGACGGAACGGCTGGCGACGCTCAACCGGGAGCACGAGGAAATGCTTGGACGGCTCGAGATTCAGAACAGTGCCGCGTTGCCGCTCGAAAAAAAACGCGCATTCCTTCAGTTTGCAGAGACTCATCTGACTGCCGCCATGAAGGAGTACTTTGCCACATTCGACGAGACGCGACTGGCCGGTCTGCTCGGTACTGTTCTTGCGCCTGCCGCCGAAATAATCGGCTCCGAAAAAGTCACGGTACGTCAGTCGGGGATCGGTGCCGAAATCGCCCGGAAGGTGGTTCAGAACGCGCTCCCGGACGTGCAGATTTCAGGAGAAATTGAAGAATTTTCAGCCGATGAACGGGCGGCAATTGTCGCTTCAACCGCCGGCAACGCTATTGTGCTGACCGGTTCAACCAGCCGCATCGAGAAAGAGCTCTCGAGGAAACATCGGGACGTCCTTCTCGGTGCACTCCTTCAAGGACGGACAGCGCCATGATCGAAGGCACAATAACACGAATCAACGGGCCCATCCTGGAGGCAGCCGGTCTGAGCGGGGCCGGCCTCTACGACGTTGTTGAGGCCGGGACAAAGGGGCTCGTCGGCGAGATCATCCGCATGAAGGGAGATGTTGCGACCATCCAGATCTACGAGGACAACACCGGCATGCGCGTAGGAGAGTCCATCCGATCCGCCGGCCGTCCGTTATCCGTCTATCTGGGTCCGGGCCTCATCGGACAGATCTACGACGGGATCCAGCGGCCACTGCGGGATATCTTTCAGCAATCCGGCGCGTTCGTGGCTGCAGGCGTCAAGGTCGCGCCACTGGACGGAGAAAAGAAGTGGCACTTCGTGCCGGCATCTCCGGTCACTGAATGCGGTCCGGGAACGCTGCTCGGCACAATTCGCGAGACTGAAAGCATTCTTCATCGGGTTATCGCGCCACCGGATGTAAGCGAAGATGCTCACCTCGAGTGGCTCGCGAAAGAGGGAGAGTACCGGATAGATGAGCCGATAGCGCGGACTATCGATGGACGGGAAATTACCTCCGCTCAGTACTGGCCGGTCCGCACACCGCGCCCATACCGGCAGAAACTCGCGGTCAGCGAGCCGCTCATTACCGGTCAACGGGTCATCGACATTCTCTTCCCCATATCGAAGGGCGGGACAGCCGCCATTCCGGGAGGTTTCGGTACCGGGAAGACCATGACACAGCACGCCGTTGCCAAGTGGTGCGACGCGGAGGTGATTGTATACATAGGGTGCGGCGAGCGCGGCAACGAGATGACCGATGTGCTTCGGGAGTTTCCCGATATCGTGGACCCGAGGACGGGCAGGTCTCTCATGGAGCGGACCATCCTCATTGCGAACACATCCAACATGCCCGTGGCCGCGCGGGAAGTGTCCATCTATACCGGCGTTACCCTTGCCGAATACTACCGCGATATGGGCTACCACGTGGCAATAATGGCAGACTCGACCTCCCGTTGGGCAGAGGCACTGCGCGAGCTGTCCGGACGGCTTGAAGAGATGCCCGCGGAGGAGGGGTTTCCTGCCTATCTGCCCACACGGCTTGCCGAGTTCTACGAGCGGGGTGGGCGTGTAGAAACCAGCTCGGGCAGTCTTGGTTCCATAACAATTATTGGTGCCGTTTCTCCTCCCGGAGGGGACTTTTCAGAACCGGTTACCCAGCACACAAAGCGTTTCATCCGCTGCTTCTGGGCACTTGATCGTGACCTGGCAAACGCCCGTCACTATCCGGCAATCTCGTGGCTCGAGTCCTACAGCGAGTACGCAGACGAGGTGCGAGAGTGGTGGCAACAGCATGAAGCGTCGTGGATGGGAATTCGCCGGCAGACAATGGAGATTCTCCAGAAGGAAGATCGTCTCCAGCAGATTGTAAAGCTCATTGGACCGGACGCACTGCCGGACAATCAGAGGATCATTCTCCAGGTCGCGGACATGATCAAGAACGGCTTCCTCCAGCAGAACGCGTTCGATGATATAGACATGTATTCCATTCCCGCAAAACAGGTGGGGATTCTCAGACTCATTGTCGAGTACTACAGGCGGGCAACAAAAACCATCGAGCTCGGTGCAACTCTGCCCGCCATTCGCGAGCTCTCCTGTACCGAAGCGCTGGTTCGCCTGAAGAGCACGGTGCCGAACGACCACCTCGATGAGATCGAGACGGTTTCCGGAACGATGAACCAGGAGTTTGACGAGCTGGAACGGAGGTACGCAAAATGAAGGGACTTCAGTACCGCGGGCTTGCCAGCGTCAACGGCCCGATTGCCATACTCAAACGCAGGGAAGACGTGGGATTCGGGGAAATGGCAATCATCCAGGATCGGGACGGGGAGGATCGAGTTGGGCGGGTCCTTGAAACCTCGAAGGACTACGTGGCAATCCAGGTATTCGGTTCGACAACCGGTCTGTCGGTGGACGAAACTTACACCGAGTTCACCGGCGAACCCATGCAGATTCCGGTCGGCGAAGACATGCTTGGACGCGTTTTTACGGGTCTCGGCGACCCTGCAGACGGGTATTCACCGATTTTTTCCTCGGAGTTTCGCGATGTGAACGGCGAGCCTATAAATCCGTACGCGCGGGTCTATCCCCAGGACTTCATTCAGACCGGGATTTCCGCAATCGATGGAATGAACACACTCATTCGCGGCCAGAAGCTGCCCATCTTTTCCGGGAGCGGACTTCCCCACAACCATCTTGCAAACCAGATCGTCAGACAGGCAAAAATTCTCTCGGCGGATGAGCCCTTTGTCATTGTGTTTTCCGCAATGGGCGTAAAGTACGATGTTGCCCGATTCTTCATCGATTCGTTCGAATCAAGCGGCGTGCTCTCCCGCGTTGCAATGTTCATGTCGCTGGCCGATGCACCATCCATCGAACGGCTCATTACCCCGCGGTGCGCGCTGACGGCCGCCGAGCATCTGGCCTTCGATCTGAACATGCACGTGCTTGTGGTGCTCACTGATATGACGAACTACTGCGAATCGCTGCGCGAAGTGTCGTCGATCCGTGGAGAAATCCCTTCACGCAAAGGGTACCCCGGGTATCTCTATTCGGATCTCGCGTCGATCTACGAGCGTGCCGGGAAGATCCAGGGGTCCAGCGGCTCCATCACACAACTGCCTATTCTGACAATGCCGAGCGACGACATATCTCATCCGATTCCGGATCTGACCGGATACATTACGGAAGGTCAGCTCGTGCTGGACCGGGAGCTGTTCCAGAAGGGGATGTACCCGCCGATCTCAGGGCTTCCGAGTCTTTCACGCCTCATGAAGGACGGAATCGGAGAAGGAATGACGCGGGAAGACCATCGGGAACTCGCTTCGCAGCTCTTTGCCGCATACTCGCGGGTAAAGACCATCCGCAATCTCGCCGCAATAATAGGCGAAGAGGAGCTCTCGCGGATGGATCGTATGTATCTCGCCTTCGGCGACCGATTCGAACAGGAGTTCATTGCACAGGAAGAGACCGATGACCGGTCCATTGCGCAGACCCTCGATCTTGGATGGAAAGTTCTCCATGAGCTCCCGCGCGACGAGCTGTATCGCGTACGGGAATCAATGCTCGCACGCTATTTCGACGAGAAAGAGACCACATAGATGGCAAAACTGCATGTTCCGGCAACAAAGAGTCAACTCTTCCGGTTGAAGACGCAGCGGCAAATAGCTCAGGATGGCTTCGAGTTGCTCGAGCAGAAACGGGAAATCCTGGTAATGGAACTGATGCGTATGCTGGAACGGGTGAAACTGCTCGAGCGGGAGCTGGACGCGCAGATTGAAAAGGCCTATGGATCGCTCAAGCAGATGATCCTCTTCGTTGGGCGCGAGCGTTCGAGCGAGATCAGCAGTACCATCGCGTTCAAGTTCACCGTCCATGAGCGAATCCAGCGGATTGCCGGCGTCACTCTGCCGTCCATAGATGTTGAAGTGCCGGAACTGGCGCCGAAATACTCCTTCATGAACACCTATTCCCACTGCGACCGGACCATGGTGGAATTTTTCGAGCTGCTGAAGCTCATAAGTCAGATGGCCGGAATCCGCACCGTTGTCTGGAGGCTCGCGAAAGAGGTCAAGAAAACCCAACGGCGGGTAAATGCGCTTGAAAAACAGGTAATCCCGGATACCCGCGAGACTATTCGTTATATCGAAGGTGTTCTCGAAGAGCGGGAACGGGAAGCTCTCTTCATCCAGAAACAGGTGAAGTCCCGATTGGGAGGATGAGATGAAGACGCTGTTTGACAATGTGGTGGTAGCGGTCAGCGGTTCGGATGCCTCGATCAACGCCGCGAAGTACGGGATTCTCATGAGCAAGACGTACGGGAGCAAGGTGACCGCGGTATACGTGGTGGATACCGCCACTCTGCGCCAGCTCCTGCTCACGAAAATCTTCATCGAAGAGGAGAGTCGTGAGTACGAGGAGAGCCTCTACTCCAACGGACGGCGCTATCTCCAGTACGTCTCAGACCTGGCACAGGGCAAGGGTGTTACCATCGAGACTGAACTGAGAAATGGTGCCATCTACACCGAACTCCTCAAAGTGGCCGAAGAGCGGAAATCCGAACTCATCCTGCTCGGCGGCTGGGAACGTCAGAGAGATCAGAGAGACAGCATTTCGGTTGCCCACCGTGAAATTCTTCACTATGCGCGCTGCTCGGTCCTGATCGTGAAGGAACGCGACATAGAACAGATGTTCAAACAGTAGCAGAGGATGATGGCGATTGCAGGTTCACGTTTTCTTCCATTTGCTCTATAATCGGCCCAACAGGAGAGAATGTAGATGAGGATTGCCGTTGTCTTTATTCCTGATCGCAGTCGTGAGAAGCTTCTGAACATAGCCAAAGGGCTGGCTCGGGGGATTGAACAGCAGGGCCACCAGGTCGATCTTGTCGACGGAAGCCGCGATGTGAATACGAAGCTGACGATCTATGAATACATCTGTGTCGGAACCGAGCCAACGAGTGTCTTCGGCGGGAAGATCCCGACTCGTGCTACCGAGTTCCTCTCGAATTCCGGTATGATTGCAAGCAAGCGCTCATTTGCCTTCGTAATCAAGAGAGGTCTCTCCACAATGAAGGCGCTTTCACGTCTGATGAAATCCATGGAACGCGAAGGCATGTTTCTGAAGTTTTCCGACATCCTTCTTTCCCCTGAAGAGGCACAGGAGATCGGAAAGCGGCTGAAGATCAAGTGACCAAAATTGACTTTTGTCGTGTTGGTGCATATACTGTGGGGCCACTGGTTGCGAAATGATGACACTGCATGTCGATTACTACGATATTCTCGGTGTTGAGCCCTCGAGCTCGCCTGAGGAGATAAAGAGAGCATTTCGTCGGAAAGCGAAAGAGCTCCACCCGGACGTGTCCAATGCCGGAGGAAACAGTGTCGAACAGATGCGTATCCTCCTGAAAGCGTATGAAGTTCTTGGAAACATCGAACGGCGTGAAAACTACGACCGGACACGCCCGGTACGCAGAACCGATCACAAGTTCGATTACCGTGAATTTCTGCGGACCCACATGGACGATCCGGAAAACCAGTCCAAATTGATCTTCTTCGATCTCCTGCATAAACACGAAGACGATGCGGTCGCACTCTATGACTACCTGATGAACTCCGCAGAGGGTTTTGCGCTTGCGGAGAATCTTGACCGCGAGGATTTTATGGACTGTGCGTTCCTCCTGGCGGAAGAATACGATGCGCGCGGCGAATATCTGAAGTCGTTCAATCTGATGACCACTCTGGTCACGTATGAACGGGAGAAGCCATATTTCCGTCATTTTTTCGCGGAGGTGACTGAACGGCTGAGAATACTTATTACGACAAGAATGCCCGGTCATGTTCCGGACGAGAAGATAGTTGCTTGTCTTGAACAACTTGTGGCAATGGACTTTTCACGAAAGGACAGTGCGTTTTTCCTGAAAAAGATTGCCGAGTTTTACGCAAAGAACAGACGCCACGATCTGGCCGCGCTGTATCTTCAGCGTGGACTCGAGCTCGATGGAAAGCTTGCAGGTGTCAAAAAACTGAAACATCGAATGGGGCTTGCCGACCGCAGTTAGGAATTGCGCGGTCGAAGTGATATTGTAGAGCCCTGAAGCACGTATAATACGGAAGGTATATTCATGAAACGACTCTCACTCTTTGTCATCACTCTTCTCCTCGGTACAAGTGGATGGCTGTTTTCGCAGGTTCTTGACGTACCTGTTGCCAAGGTCGAGTTGTACAAGGTTTCAATTATCACGCAGCGAGAGCTGCGGCAGGATATCGATCTGTTGTCCCAGCAACTGCGACAGGCGGTCCCGGTGACGCAGCGGAAACAGTATCTGGAGGCGAAGATCGGGGAGTTGCTCGTCACCCAGGCGGCAGAGCACGACGGAGTAACCGTTACCCAGGCGCAGGTCACATCGGCGATTGCGCAGAAAAAGACCCAAACCGAGCAAGCTGCAGGGTCCCAGCTGAGCGATGAGCAGTTCAAGCAGATAATCGCCAATCAGGGCGTAACCTGGAGCGACTACGAATCGCAGATTCGAAAGCAATTGCTCGAGGAGAAGTACATCCGCAAGGTAGAAGCTTCGTTCTTTCAGAACCTGCACGAACCGACAAGCTCCGAAATACAGCAAATGTACGACAACAACGCGACAAGTTTTACGAACCCTGCCATGATACGTTTCGACTACATTGCTACCGACACCCGGAACACCGACGCAAAGCAGAAGGAAGCTGCACGAAAGAAGATAGACAGCCTCTACCAGGAAATTCGTACCGGACAGAGTACTTTCGACAAACTGATGCAGAAATCTGTCGATGATCCGTCATTCACCGGTGGCGATTTCGGCTACCTGGTTCGAAACGATCCGCGCACTGCCAACATTCTCGGTCAGAGTTTCGTGGACTCAGTCTTCAATCTGAAAGACGGCGATGTCAGTCAGGTTATCCCTTCGAATGTCGGCTATTATATTTGCCGGATTACCGACAAGCGTCCGGCAAAGATACTTACCCTCGGTGATCCGATATTTCCGGGCGCGAAAGAAACCGTTCGTGACCGTATAAACCAGTATCTGATGGCGCAGACACAACAGAAAGCCTTTGCCGATGCGGCGAAAACACTGATCGACAAGCTCAGGAAACAGGCTGACGTCAAGATCTACGAGGAGAATCTGAACTGGTAACGCACATGGTAACCCGAAGGAAAGGCAGGATTATAGCATTTCAAGCGCTCTACGGCTGGGAATTCTCCCGCGCGCCGGTAGAGGATGTCCTTTCCCTGTCCTGGCTCCACGGGAGAAACGATTCACAGGGCAATTCAACCGAAACCGGCATGGATATCCCTGGGCTGCCGACAGACCACACGGACGACGTTGAAGACATTGACCTGACGTTTCCACGTCTGCTCGTAAGCGGCACTCTCCAGAATATCGAAGCAGTGGACGCTGCCATCCAGGGGCAACTTGAACACTGGTCGTTCAACCGTGTCATGAAGGTAGATCTTGCAATCCTTCGGATGAGCGTCTATGCGCTGCTCTTTCAGCCCGACATACCCGCCACCGTAACAATCGACGAGGCAATAGACATCGGAAAAGAGTTCGGCGCCGACGATTCCTACAAATTCATAAACGGGGTTCTCGACGGCATACGGAAGAGCCATCGGGAAGACAACGCACCGAAGACGAGCGCGTAGGAGTCATGAGCGGAACGGGGGGTGCAACCAGTCTACTTCGCAAGCCCGTCGTTCGCCTCGTTGTAATAGCCGTCTGGTGCGCGGTGCTCCTTCTTGGAGTGCTCCTCGCAGTTAAGCTTACCCGACAACATCGCCTGACCGAGACCTTCAGCGTGTCGTTGAGCGACGCTGATAGTGCGCTCACCGGCGGAGATGCCCGTGGTGCGTCGAACGCGCTGCGCAATGCATCCCTGAGCGCTCAAACCGCCGGCGAGTGGCTCTCCGTTCTGAAACGCGCACGTGAAATCGGCGGAATGGCGCAGTCGGGCCCCGACCGTTACGCGCTGATGGTGGAACTGGGCGGCAACGCCGTAAAAGCGTTTCCCGGCAATCAATCCTTGTGGGCGGTGCTGGTATGGGCCCAGATGCAGGATGGGAAGATACGGGAAGCCGCAACAAATGCCGCACGATACCTGACCGATAGCAAGTTCGAATCTCTGCGGGTCGAGGCCATGCTCCGGGACAGCAGCCTGCCGCCCCCCGGAAAACGGAGAGCAATCTCCTCCCGGGGACTCGAACTGCTTACCGAGCTCCCTGCGTCCCGAAAACCCGATGCATTCCGTTCTGCCGGGGACCTTACCGGCGACCACAGATTCTACGTAGATATGGTACTTCTCGAAGCAGAGCAGTCCGCGCGTAAGGCCCTGAAAGACTATGGGCGTCTTGGGGTCGAAGAGACCAATCCTCGCCTCGGTGTCCTCCTTGCATTCGACAACGGTGATTTCGACACTGCGCGCGCCTACATGCACTCGTTGTCTCCGACCGTTGCACTTGGACCGGAGATGGTCCTGCTTCAGGCCGATATGTTCATGGCGGAGAAGAAGTATTCCGATGCCGCCGAAATGTACCGAACGCTCATGCGGAACACACCGGACGTTTCCAGTGTTCTTTACCAGAATCTCGCCTTCATCGAGGCGAAGACCGAAGGTACATCAACCCAGGGCTCACGGCTCTCCTCATTGCCCGCGCCGACAGTCTTTGCGCCGCCGCCCGCACATCTGCTGCCACGTCAGTTTGCGCCTCAGGGGGACAGGATTGCAGAACAACTACTCGAACAGGGACTGAGCGCATTTCCGGGACAGCCGGATCTGGTTCGCGCGCGTGCGCAGCTCTTTCTTGCACGCGGGCAGTTTGACCGCGCTGCAACCGGCGTGGAGAACTATCTCCAGGATCATCCGCAGGACTCCACAATGCGGCTCTTCCGTATCGACCGCCTCATGCCACATGCCGCGCCCCCGCGGATAACATCGTTGCTGTGGGATCTCATAACCGAATTTCCTGAAAATGCGCTTGCCGGTCAGGTGCTGGCAGACCGACTTCTGACAATTCGCGATTTCAACGGCCTCGAGGGATTGACTCGACGGTATACTGAACCTCCGACGTGGATCCGGTTCTACCAGGGCGTAGTGGATGCCGCGCGCCAGGAAACAGCCAATGCCCGGGCCATATTCAACACCATCTGGGAAAAAACCGGAGACTGGCAGGCGGCGTACGATGTCGGACTGACCTACCTCGAGGAAGGCAGTATTCAACCGGCATTGCATGCACTGAACAATTCCGAGCAGGCCGCGAACAACGCCGCCACTGTCGGAGGATTCCGGAACGTGCCCGGTTTCGGGCCGTCGCCGGACGACCGCGCAATGCTCGAATACTACCGGGCCGAAGCGCTTGCCGCCCAGGCTGAGCTTGACCGTGCCCTTGAAGCTGCACGGGTTGCAGCAGGACTCTCTCCGAAAAATGTGGATGTGAACCTCCTGCTGCGAAAACTTGAAGCTGCTATTCAAAGATGATACTCTTCGAGAATGACCCGGTTAAAGAGCGAGAAGCAGATTGATGGAATACGGGAGTCGTGTCGGCTTCTTGCGCGCATCCTTGGTGAATTGAAAGACCTCGTGGCTGCAGGTGTGACTCCTGTGGATCTCGATGACGCCGCACGCAGGAAAATCGAAGCCGCGGGTGGACGCCCTGCTTTCCTCGGCTATGAAGGCTATCCCGCATCCCTGTGCACGTCCGTCAATGACGCGGTAATTCACGGTATCCCCGATCGGCGAAAACTGAAAAACGGCGATATTATCAGTCTCGACCTCGGTATTGAGTTGAACGGATACTTCAGCGATTCAGCCGTAACCGTCGCGGTAGGGGAGGTATCGCCGGATATCCAGAAGCTCATGAAGGTTGCGCAGGAGAGCCTCATGCTCGGAATTGAGGAGGCGAAGGCGGGAAATCGCATCAACGATATTTCCCGTGCCGTCTTTCGGCACAACCGGAGGGAAGGCTACGGCGTGGTCAGGCCATATTGCGGCCACGGAGTTGGGCTGGACATACATGAGGACCCACAGGTACCAAACTATGTGGGAAGTGGCCCTAATCCACGGCTCAAACCTGGAATGGTGCTGGCAATTGAGCCGATGATCAATCTTGGCGGAGATGACGTGGTACTTCTGGATGATGAATGGACGGTGGTTACCGCAGATGGATCGCTATCCGTGCACTTCGAACACACCATTGCCATTTTTGCCGACCATACGGAAATTCTGACCCTCGCTGAATAGTTAACGTAGTCGTTTTCAGCTATACAGGAGACCGCCGCGGCGCTATATTATAGGTTGCCACGCTGGTTACCGGAGGAAATCTATGCGCAATAATAAATTGCCGTCAGTTCGCAGATTGTATTTTTTTAACCTCATGTTCGTTGGGCTCGCGGCCGGGTTCGCGCTTGCCATGCTTTTGTACTCCTGTGCAACGCCGTCCGGTTCGGTGAGCAGTCAACAGCAGACTGCGGCAGCCGCTCCCACCTCGCTGACCATCGAAGGGCTGAAGGATCTTCAGAATTCCTTCCATGCGGTTGCGTCGAAAGTGCTGCAGTCCACCGTGAAGGTGGATGTCGTCGAAATACAGAATCAGTCGGCGCCAAGCGGTACAACACCGCCGCTCTTCGACTTCTTCTTTGGCAATCCGGACAAGGGGAACAACCAGCAGCAGTTTCGGACCGAGGGGCTCGGCTCAGGCGTAGTCGTCCGGCACACCGGAGAGACCTACTACGTACTGACCAACGCTCACGTCGCCGGCCAGGCGTCTGCAATAGAGGTTACCCTGAACGACGGACGCAAGTTCAAGGGAACGCTCGTCGGCGCGGACACGCGCATGGACCTTGCAGTCATTTCCTTTCAATCTTCCGCGAAAGACATTCCGGTTGCGCAGCTTGGCGACTCGAACACTATTCGAGTAGGAGACTGGGTTCTGGCAATTGGAAGTCCGTACGGGCTGCAGTCAACGGTAACCGCGGGAATTGTCAGCGCCCTGCACCGGCGTGGTGGACCCGACGGCAACATAAGTGATTTCATCCAGACCGATGCGGCGATAAACCGCGGAAACTCTGGTGGCCCTCTGGTGGATCTGAATGGTGATGTCATCGGAATAAACACCTGGATTACCTCCCAGACAGGTGGCAGCATAGGCCTCGGGTTTGCCATTCCCATCGACAACGTAAAGAAGGCCGTCTCCGATTTCATTGCAAAAGGAAAGGTCATCTACGGTTGGCTCGGAGTCCAGATCAGCGACTTGAGTGATGTACTCGCGGCAGAGCTCAAAGTGGATCCACGGAATGGGGCAATTGTCCGAAATGTGTTCGTTGGTTCGCCTGCGGGCAAAGCCGGTCTGCTTCCCGGAGACTTCGTGACATCGTTGAACGGGAAGGATATCCACAATTCCGACGACCTCAACGTTACCATCGGCAACCTTCCGGTGGGACAGAAAGCCAATTTCAAGATCATTCGGGACGGGAAACCGATGGATATCTCGGCAACAATAGAAGAACGGCTACCTGAAGACCAGATAGCCAATCTGAACAAGCGGTTGTGGCCGGGATTGACCGTTTATCCACTGACGGCGGATATCCGCAGTCAGGCGAAGCTGAAGGCAGATGCCAACGGTGTAATCGTACTCACGGTGGATCCGCAGACACCCGCATCTACCGCCGGAATTCGTCCCGGTGACGTTGTTACCACGATCAATGGCAACACCGTGAAAAATGCATTGGATTTTTATCGGAATTTGAACGATAAGACAAAGAAAGAGGTCATGATTGGTTTTGTTCGGGACGGATCCGACATGAAGGTCGGTCTCGTTCGACCGTAGCCGACGAGATCATACACGGGCGAAAACGGCGGGGGAAATGCCAAAAGAGTTTCTGCGATACGATACGGTGCGAAACAACTCGATCAAGCTGGCGCATCGAATCCACGTCGACGGTTTCGTACCGGACGTCATCTATGTAAGCCTGCGCGGCGGTGCCTACATGGGGAACGTCATCAGCGAGTACTTCAAACTTGTCCGAAAAGGGCAGCGACCGGTATTCTACGCCGCCGTCGTTGCCCGCTCGTACACGGACATTCACACACAGGACCGGGTCATGATTGACGGTTGGACCTACAGTCCCGACTACCTTCGCAGCGGTGACAGGATCCTGCTTATCGACGACATATTTGATTCCGGCAGAACGATCAACTTTCTGGTTGAAGTAATAATGGAGAAGGGAATTCCGCGAGAGGATATCAAGATCGCGGTCCACGACTACAAGGTGCGAACGTTCGCACATGAGTCACTCCCGATCCATCCGGACTATTACTGTAGAAAGCACGTAGTTGAGCGTCCCGAAGAAGATACGTGGGTTCACTATCTCAGCCACGAGCTCGTCGGACTCACGCCGGAGGAGACCGGAGTCTACTACTCCGAGGATGGAGAAGTACAGAATATTCTGAACAGTCTCGGGCGCCCATGAGGGTGCGGGCACGTCTTCTGCTGCCCATGTGCCTCCTCCTTTATCCGGTGGTTGGGCTCCCGGCACAGGATGTCCAATCGGATTCCAATTCGCCGGGTTCATGGCTGAACGCCTCTCCGCCCCCCGGCGCATACCGGACCGATCAGGCAGTAGAGTTCTCTACGGACTCCCGGGGAACTCTGGAATACCGTTTCGCCGGAACCGGTCACTCAGATTTCGTGCCCTACGAGCAATCGCTGACCCTCACCGCCCTGGACGGGGAGGAACGCAGCTTTACCGTAAACGTAACTCTCAAGACAGACGGAGCGGTCACGCAGCGTGCAACGCTCAGTTACATCATAGACAAGCGGGCACCACCCGTTCCCGTCCCCTCGATTGCCCCCGGAACCTACGACCACGACATCTCCCTGATCTTCCCGCTCCAGGAGGGAGCAACAATTCACGCATGGGTGGACGGCGGCAAGGAACAGAAATGGACGGGAAATCCTCTGCTGCTCAGCGCCGGCACCTCAGGAGAACGCGAGCATACGGTTTACGCCTACTCGGTGGACAGCGCGGGCAACAGTTCCGTCCTCGGAGAGTATCGGTACCTGGTGTCGTCACCGAAACCTGCATCCCCTGATTTTCAGATAATCAGCCCGGTAGCAGGGAAATGGGCGAACAGACAGCTCCTTTATATTCGCTCCTCCGGGTACACGGACATACGATACACCGTTGATGGGAGCAATCCGGGAAATGGAACGCCGTATACTGGTCCGGTTCTCATCCCGGGAACTGGACACGTTGTGCTTCGGGTCTCTGCAACGCCTCTTCAGAACGCTGCAGATGGCCGTAGGGCTGTCCCGGTTGTGCGTCAGGTAGTCTTTGATCAGGGAGACTCCGCGGGCCCCGTCACGGCCCCTCAGCGCGGATATGAGAAGGCGCTTTCCATTCCGCCACCAAAACAGCCATATCGAATGGCCCGTGCCGATTCGACCGTTCAGCCGGAATTTCTGCCATTCACCGAGGCGATCCATCTTGGCGCACTTTCCGGGACAATCCGTGCTCATATCCTTCGGCTGCTTCCCGCCGACAGCACATCCGGTGAACTGCCATTCCGCTACTGTTTCGTTATCGATGCACGGACTACCGCGGCCCCGCTGATTCAGGTTGACGGAAAGGCGGCGCTGGACGGCCGGCCTCGTATCTCAATCCTGGCCGCTCCCGGCAATTCGATCTTCTATACGACCGACGGATCGGAGCCGGACTCTGCTGCCACCCCGTATCGCGGTCCGTTCTATCCCGACGGCGAACAGTCTCCGATTGTCCTGAAAGCGCGCGCACTGAATGAACTGGACGGCCGCTGGAGCACTACAACGACCTCTGCGGTCAGGATGGCGAGCTGCGAACCGTCGGGGCTCCACCAGAAGCCCTTGAAGTGGCCGCGCTCGTACACCTCCTCCTGGTAG
>CAZKMA010000029.1:55211-55570 GCA_964553615.1 uncultured Spirochaetales bacterium
ACCGCCCGTGCCGGATGTGTCCTGGGCGAATGCCCCTTCCGGGGAAGGCGATGCGCCGGGCATTGCACGGTTCCATGTCCGGAACGGTGGAACCACGAATGACCCGGGCGCACGGATCCGATACTGGATTTCGTGGGGAGATGCCGGGACTGTGCCGTCCCCTGCCGCATGGCCCGTACTTTCGCCTGTCTCTTCGCATCTGGTAACAGTTCCTGCAGGCATGGTGCAGACAGTTCGGCTCTCCTTTTCTGCAGAAAGTCCGACCGGCGTGTTCTCGCCGGTGGTAGCGCTGCCACCCCGGACCCTCGACCGGGTGCCTCCGCCTGAACCGGTCATCGACACGACGGAAGCTTCCGGCG
>CAZKMA010000030.1:0-9796 GCA_964553615.1 uncultured Spirochaetales bacterium
CAGAAAGCTTACCGCATGAACCCGAAGGGGACATTTTAAACGAGTCCAAACAGGGGACACTTTAAAGGAGTCTTGACAGTCTGGGGCTACTCCGAGTCAGGACTCCCTCAGAGTGTTTGCTGTTGAGCCGCCGAATCTTCGACCAGATCTGTCGTGGAGACCACCGCAGGTTCGCTTATCGCAATCGCCGCGCCCGACCCAGCCGGGAAACGAAACACAATAAATAGCCCAATCCAATGGAGGGAGGGGGACCGCTCCGGGTAGCCCGGGGCGGATCAAAACTCCTCCCTGTAGCGCGGGTTGTGCAGAGATATCCGGATCCCGCCGCTTTCTATAACTCTTCGAAATCTTCATCGTTCGCAGTCGATACGATTGGAAGTGGCTCTTGGTGGTCAAGGATTGTTATCCCAACAGAATTGGTCGGACGGGGTGAGAGTGCTGCTGTCTTCATTGCGCTGTTTTCTCTTGCCTGAGCGGCATTCCGGCCATTTGAGGGTCTGAAATCAGAGGAGGATTTCCTCGCCAGTTTGAAGAACTCCACCACCGTTGTGAGTTGCTCGGCTTGAGAAGCAAGTTCTTCGGAGGTTCCAGCGAGTTCTTCGGATGCTGAGGCGTTCTGCTGGGTGACAGAATCAAGCTGAAGGAGCGCTTTTTCGATCTGTTCGGTGGCTGACGCGCTTGACGCATTCTGTCGAATGTTCTCGCTCATCTGTTCCATTGAGGAGGACACCTGTTCGCTTGCCGCTGCCTGTTTGGAAGACCCGTCAGAGAGTTCCCGGGCAGTAGCGCTGAGCGCCTGGCTTCCTGCGGTGACATTTGAAGCGCCGTCGAAAATATCGCCAACTATAGTCGTCAATCGACCGACCATCTGGTTCAGCGACCCTGCGAGTTGTCCCACCTCATCACCTCGATTTATGTCCAGAGTCTGGGTGAGATCGCCGCTTGAAACAATCTGGGCATAAGTGGTCGCCTGCCTGATCGGCCGGGTAATGCCACGCACGAAGATGAGAAATACGATGAGAGCAATGGCTATAGCGATCAAAGAGAACGCCATCGCGAGGTCTCTGAACGACTGGATCTGCCGGAAATACTCACTCAGGGGAGCCGTCATTCCGACTTCCCAGTGCGTGGACTTGACCGGTGCGTATCCATATACGCGACCTCCGAAGTCCTGAGTGATGGTTGCCCCGGAATCACCTGCGACCATCTTCGCGGCCACGGCCGATGTGGCAGGGTTTTTCAGAACGTTCATCTTCAACACGTTTGCCTTGGCTCGACCTGCGAGCGTCAAACCCTTCTTATTGATCAGAAATGCATATCCCCGTTCGCCCTTTATCGACCCCAGTTAGTAGGGTGTTTTCGAGAAGTCACGCCCCGGGTCATCACTTTCACTTGCTACAATGACGGTGCCCTTGTCATCTGCATAGCCTGATCGGCGATGACAATAGACGCCGCGGATGCATTCACCCCGCGCGCCTCGGCGCTTTCAATTGCATTCACCACGATTGTGTTCTCTGCGAGCGCCTGCGTTGTGACCTGTTCGGCGTGTAATTGATGATCGATGTCAGCCGCCAAACTCTGAACCGCTCACCAGGCCGGCTTCACCGACTGCGGTTACTGCCGAACTCCCCTCCGTCACCGCGCCGTATGTCACCGCCGCCAAGAGGTACGGCAGGAACGAGAGTGGCCACAATTGTCAGCTTTGTACCGATTTTCATATTTCTCCACATCTTCTGTAATCTCAAAACAACATAAAAGATGTGAAAAGGCAGAGTACAGCCATATGACTATTGTGTCAATAAAAAGCACTATCAGAGTCAGCTATTTCTGCGCCAAATTTATCCGTAATGCCCGAATTGGGTGAAACATGGTCGAGTTTCGCTTCATCGAAACCTTTCGGCCCGTAGCGGTGAATGAGAAGGACGAAAATCGCGTCCGTATCTAATTCAACCATGAATCGAGCGGGAAGACGTTGCCGATGGACACTACATCCTGACGGAGAGTCTTTCCTGTTCCCCACGGGCGTCGGGATAAACCGATAACTATATAGAATAGAAATTTCTCTTGCACCGAAGGGATTCGATACGATGGTACTCACGGCAAGCGAAGGTTCGAACGCATGGACTGTCTCTATCGAGCCGCTCTCGGTTGCAGTAGCGCCATCAACCGGAACCGGACTTGTTGCAATGACTCCGGCCAATTGCGTGCGAAATCGACGAACGTCGTTACCTTCTATTGGAGCCGGTGCGTCTGCCGGGATCCCCCGCACACGGGAAAGAGTCGCCACCGCAGCGAATGCCGATCTACGGAATGGATGTCTGCTGATTTATCCGTACTATTTTGCGAAATGTCAATTTATGTGCGGTAGCGCACCGATTCAATTCCGTTTCATTCGTACTATTGTATGCGAGAAGTGTATATGAAGAAACTAATTCTGATTCTCTTCACGGCGATGATTCTTCCTGTCGCAGCCTTTGCCGATGTGGGTGGCGGCGATTTACGGTTCAAGCGGGGCTCGTTCCAGGCGGAGGCCCTCCTGCTCTATGCGGCGGGCGCCGATCTCATGCTGGGTCCGATCTCAGTCGGAGTCGCCTACATAATGGCCCTGAACCTCGACAACGGCATCAGTTTGAAAACCGGTTCCGGACTTCCGGGTATGAATGTCCTGTTCCGGATGTAGTAGCGATCATCGGGCTGGCAATCCGTTCCAGGGAGGCCGGCCATCACCCTGACCAGGCGAGAAAGCTCGCGGGAGGCTTATATGTTACTGACCGTATTATTGGTTCTTCTAGTCGTTGTCGTTATCGTCGTAATTCTGTAGATGCAGAGCGAAGCGGTAGAGCATGAGACACGGTGAACCGCTCGTTGTCGAAAAGGGGTTCACGGTTGATGACGAAGTGGGCGAGCAGACTGCAAGCGGTCTGGTCCTCGCCCTCGGCGTGGTGGGCGGTCGAAGGTAAATCGACAGGCAGATGAAGAGCGTCTTGAAACAACAATATGCATGATAGTTGCATTGCTTCTTTTTTCGACCTCGTCGTACGGGCCGGAGATCTTCTTGCGTCAGTTCGACGGGAACTCGGTTCCCCCGCCGTTTGGGGGCCGTACGAATACGGCAGCAAATGACTGCTCCATGTTTGAATCCGGGAGTCGCAACCGGTGATTTCCTGCGTGCGCCTGGCTCGCTCGTGTTGATGTCGACTTGTAACGGAGGTTCGCTATGAAACGTCTCGGGCTCGCGCTGGTCTTACTGACCATGACCGCAGGTCTGGTTCTTGCCGCCCCTCTTCCCCCGGGTGGCCAGGAAATCAATCCACTTATGTCCCCGCTTTTCCTCGCCGGTTCGCCGAGCGCGACCTCAACTGACTCGCCGCAGGCTGATGTGATCAACCCCGCGGCCTCGGGCGGCGCGCAGCGGACTGTCCTGGACTTGAGTTTTGTGGGAATCACGAGCGTGGCCGGCCCGATAAGTTACGATGGAATGGTCGTCAATCTTGGCCTCACGGCTCCAACAAACTACGGTGTCTACACAGTTTCCGGACACTATCTTTATACCGGGAGCAGTCTGGGACTTGGTGCCCTTGGTACCGCGAACTTTTCATTCGCCAAGGCCCTCTATCCCGACCTGCTTATAGGCGCCGGACTGTCACTGACGCTTGGTCAGGGACCGAACCCTTCACCAGGAGTTGCAGGCGACACAGATTGGGGGCTCGGACTCAATTTCGGATTTCTTGTGCTGTCGGGTGATCGCGGGATATTGAGGGACTTCCGCTGGGGCGCCGCGTTGGACAACATTGGGAAAGGCTTTTCTCCGGTGAACTCGCCTTACGCTGCCTACCCCGCGCCTTTTACCCCGGAAATCGGCATAGGATTCTCCCTGATCCGGACAAAGTCGGTTAATCTCGGGTTCGACTCGACTTTGAGTTCTCCGACGTTCAGCGACCTTCGTCTCGATTTGGGAACAACGTTTACTCTAGGGGAGACGGTGAGTCTCCATCTCTCGACTGCGATGAGTCTGAACAACACGCTTCATCCGACTGACTATCCGGCCCGCTATTTTCCGTTGTCCGGCGGCCTTACCGTGCGATTTGCGACCAAGCTTCCGGGAAACGAGAAGTACCTCGCCGACAAGGGCTGGTCCCGCAGCGAGATTCGTCCTACTATCTCGGTGACTCCGCTCGAGAACAGCGAGCTTGCGATCGGTGCGGGTCTGAACATCGCTCTTGGACAGCTGGATACTACCCCGCCAACCATTACTGAAGACTATCCGACACCGCAGTGGATCTCGCCGAACAACGATGGAATAAAGGACAGTCTCGGTCTGCCGATCCGGATCGTGGACAACAGGTTTGTTTACGGCTACAAATTCAAAGTTACAGCCGAGGACGGTGCGGTTGTACGAGAGATCGACAACCCGGATTATCGGCCGGAAAGCCAGGGGGTACAGAATGTGCTCGACAGGCTCGTAGCCGTCAAGAAGGGTATCCCGATTCCGTCTACCTTTGTATGGGACGGGAGAAATGGCACGGGGCAGGTCGTTCCTGACGGAGCCTACACTTTCACCATTACCAGCTGGGACGAAAACGGCAACAGTGCCACGACCGCATCGCTTCCGGTCTATGTGAAGGTGACCCCACCGCGGCTCACACTTCAGCCGATAACCGGCAACAACCTGATTTTTTCACCCGACGGAACCGGTCTCAAGAAGGCGCTTGAAATTACCCAGAACGGTTCATCGGACGTCCTGTGGACAGGAAAGTTCGTGGATTCGGCAGGGGTCACTACACGGGAGATCGAGTGGAAGAACTCGCCACCGCAAAGTTTCTCCTGGGACGGCAGGGATGGTTCAGGAAAGATCGCCGCAGACGGCGTCTACGCCTACCGGGTTTCTGCAACTGATCTTGCAGGAAACACCACCAGTGGTTCTATCGAAAGCATCATCGTCAACACGATTGCGACGCCTGTGCAACTCGGCATCAACCCG
Source organism: uncultured Spirochaetales bacterium (assembly GCA_964553615.1). Lineage (GTDB taxonomy): Bacteria > Spirochaetota > Spirochaetia > DSM-27196 > DATKUC01 > DATKUC01. The sequence continues at coordinate 4,982 of CAZKMA010000030.1, forward strand.
GCGGCTTTTTCACCGGGAACCGGGAGCGCTATTCAGAATATCACTTTCACCTTCGACGTCCCGGTCAGAACCGACGTGGTTTCCTGGAACCTGGCGGTACTCGACTCGAAGGGCTCCGCCGTTCGGACAATCGCCGGCGGCAGCGACTTGCCGGCTTCATTTCTGTTCAACGGAAAGACAGACGCCGGGACCGTCCTCACTGAAGGGATCTACCATGGAACGCTCGACGTGCTCTATCGCAACGGACACAACCCGAAGGCGAGTTCTCCAGCCATTACCGTCGACCTGACCCCTCCTGCCGCGCGGCTTACGGCAGACGCCCTGGTGTTCTCACCAAACGGTGATTCGCTTCGAGCGGATATGATCTTTCACGCGACTGCTTCTGATGAGGTGGCGTGGAATGGCACGGTGAAGAGCCCGAACGGAAATACCGTAAGGAGTTACTCCTGGGTCGGCAAACCCGATGCGACCATCACCTGGGACGGCCGCGAACAGAACGGAAGACTTGCGCCCGACGGGACCTACACGTTTGACCTTGAGGCAGTCGACAGAGCGGGGAATGCAGGGAGTTCCAACGCCGTCTCGTTCACGCTGGATACCGAAAAGAAACAGCTGTCGCTGACAAGGGACTTCGACGCATTTTCCCCGAACGGCGCACGAAGCGTTATACATCTTCTGCCGGATTTGAAGACCACAAAAGGATTCGTCTCCTACTCGTTCACCGTGGTGGACAAGAGCGGGACTGTCGTGAAATCTGCGCAGGGAAGCATACCGCCCCCGAGTTCCATTGCCTGGAACGGTACCAGATCGGACGGCTCTCCGGCGCCGGAAGGGCTTTATCGTGGCGAGCTGACCGCAACTTACTCCAACGGGGATCGACCCAGCGCGGCGACCGGTTGGTTTCACCTCATAACCAGACTGCCGACAGTGGAGGCGAAGGCTAACCATCTTATTTTCTCGCCGAACGGTGACGGTCAGAAGGACACCGTGACCTTCACCCAGAGTTCGAGCCCCTCAACGAGCATATGGACGGGTAAAGTCGAAACTGCAGGCGGCCAAACCGTACGCGAATGGCGATGGCCGGGGGCGCCTGCGAGCATGAGCTGGGACGGCACCGATGCGTTCGGCAACGTCGTTTCGAACGGCACATATGTCTACTCGCTATCGACAACCGATGAGGCTGGAAATGCGGCAAATGCCACCGTCACCGGAATCGTCGTGGACAACCGGCCGACGCAGGCCTACGTCACCGTCGACGGTTCGGGCTTCTCGCCAAACGGCGACGGTGTTGCGGATACCCTTTCGTTCTCCACTCTCGTCACTCTTGAGGACGGTATTGATTCGTGGGAGCTCGCGATGGTGGGTAGCGACGGCAAGGCGACAAAAACCTTCACGGGCCGCGGGTCTGCTCCTCCGCGCTCCATCCTCTGGGACGGCAGAAATTCCGACGGTCAAACGGTGGAAGGCAGTTACGTTGGACGACTGACCGTCACCTACCTGAAGGGGGATATCGATGTGGTGAACACGCGGGCACTCGTCCTGGACGTCACAGCCCCCCTGGTTGCCGTGAATCTCTCGCCAACACCATTCACGCCGGACAACAGCGGAGCCGGCAATACGCTGTCGATCGGTATTTCCGTCAAGGCGCCTGTCGCAATTGAGAAATGGTCGTTCGAAATTACCGATCCGACGAAACAGCCGTTCTATAGTTACTCCGGGAACGGTACGCCGGCGAACACGCTCTACTGGAACGGGCTCTCCGCCACGGGAGAACTGGTGCAGTCGGTTACCGACTATCCCTACGTTCTGCGGGTGCAGGACGTCGTTGGGAATATCCGGGTCGTCACCGGTGCGATTCCGGTGGGCGTTCTGGTGATGAAAGACGGCGAAAAGTACTTCATACGGGTTTCCAACATCAATTTCGCGCCATTCAGTTCGGAGCTGATCACCGCTCGGGAGGACCAGAAACTCTACGCGCAGAATCGGCATGTGCTTGACTTGATCGCCGAGACGCTCAAACGCTACTCTGGCTACAGTATTGAACTTGTCGGTAATGCGGTGTCGGTCTACTGGAACGATGCGGCCAAAGCCGCCGTTGAGCAGAAGGATGTGTTGATCCCGCTGTCGCTCGCGCGCGCAAAGACGGTGGCAGAGGCTCTCGCTGGACGCGGAGTCGCAAGAGAGAGAATGAAGACATCCGGTGTGGGCGCCGCCAATCCGATTGTTCCTTTCAGCGATGCGGTGAACCTCTGGAAGGATCGGCGGGTGGACTTTGTACTGGTCAGACAGTAAGCGTTTGACCTGCCAGGTTGTTTGACACTTACCCCGCACCGAAGGTGCCGATGTGACGTCTCGGACGCGGCTGTTCGGCGATCATGTAAGGCAGGAGACGACGAAACTCCTGTCGGACTGCATCGTGGCAGCAGCCGTGTCCAGTTTCCTGGGAAGGATCAACCATCGAAGCTATATGGTGGTAATATCAGGAAAAAGACTCAGCATGTATGAAATGCATAACAGAAGAACTAATAAAGCATTATGTTATAGATAATTATTTCTTCCACAGACGCTCGTTCGGGCTTGTACTATAGACAAAACGTTGACGGGTGACTGTTCATGGCCAGGGTGGTGCACGGATCGTGGCACATTGAATTAGTCTATGTCACCTGTGTACCCGCCATGCGGAAACAAGGCTCTGAGTTCAGATGCAGTCATCCCCAATAGGGGGCGACAATGCACGGAAAGCAGACCGGCGCTCACGCCGCATCTCCTACTGTCACATCGGTTCTCAGCGGACACTCCACGAACAAAGATGAAATCCTCTCCGCATTGCACGATTTGCAGGCGCGTGTGCCCGGCAAAACGTGGATTACGGACGAGGAGCTCGCGCAGACCGCACGTCATTTCGGGGTCCCGGTGGCCGAGCTGGATGGCATTGTCAGTTTCTACACCATGTTTTCACGCGCGCGCCGCGGAGAGCACATCATACGCCTGTGCGATTCACTGAGTTGCCGAATTTGCGGCTCGCTGGATCTCTATCATCATTTGAGGACCCGTCTCGGAATCAGCCGTGGTATGACGACGGGAGATCAGAAACTCACCCTGGAGGTCGTCAACTGTCTTGGCGCGTGCAGCACCTCACCGAACATGATGGTGGATGACCAATTGGTGAGTGGTCTCAGCGTGCAGGAGGTCGATGAGCTCATCGACGAATTATCGGGGGACGAAAAATGAGTGGTGCAAAGTTCATTACGAGCTACACGGACGCGGCCCACCCGCTGGATCTCGCTGAGTATCGCGCGCGCGGAGGATTTTCCGGTCTGACTGCTGCGCTGGCAATGGCTCCTCAAGAGGTTATCGAATCTGTCAGGCAAGCTGGGCTGAGGGGGCGGGGAGGCGCAGGGTTCGAAACCGCCCGAAAGTGGGAGAGTGTGTCTTCGGATGAAGAGAGATATCTCGTCTGCAACGCGGATGAAGGGGAACCGGGAACATTCAAGGACCGGTTCGTCATGGAACATTCGCCATATCTCCTTGTCGAGGGAATGACGATTGCTGCATACGCGACGGGCGCTCAGCATGGGTACATCTACATCCGGGGTGAGTACCCAACGGTCGCGGAGACGGTGGAGGCGGCAATAGAGTCGGCAATTGCGGCGGGACTCCTTGGAAAGAATCTGATGGGCAGCACTTTCACGTTCGACATTTCGGTACGGATGGGGGGCGGCTCCTACGTAGTCGGAGACGAAACCGCACTACTAAACTCTCTGATGGGAAATCGAGGATACCCCCTTCTGAAGCCTCCCTTTCCAACCGAAACTCTACAGTGTAAGCGGCCACGTCGAGAACCCCGGAGTTTACGAGTTTCCCATGGGCACAACAGTACACGAGCTCCTGGACGCCGCAGGCGGTGTGCGAGGCACCCTGAAGGCGGTTCAGATTGGCGGAACTGCAGGACCTATCTACGACGCGTCGGTGCTGAATCAACGGCTCGATTTTTCTTCACTTCGGGCGGCGGGAGGTGCTCTTGGTTCGGGCGCGGTGGTTGTCATGAACTCGAGTGTCAACATGGCGCAGGTTCTTGAAGTTACCATGAGGTTTTTTGCCGAAGAATCCTGCGGGCAATGTTTTCCGTGTCGTTATGGCACACGTCAGTTGGATTTCATGGCTCATCAGCTTGCTGCCGGCCGCGGAAAGCTCGACTATCTCGAACGGATAAAGGAAGCGTCGCAGGTCATGTTTGGCGCTTCGTTTTGTCCCTTCGGCCAGTCCGTTTCATTGCCGGTGAACTCCCTGCTTGAGCGGTTTGGCGACGAGATCGTTTCATTCGCGAAACAGCAACAGTACTTGAAGGAGGTGGGAGCATGAAGCTTTCGATAGATGGCAGCCTGGTTACGGTGCCACAGCACACGAGCGTGCTCGAGGCTGCCGCCGCCGCCGGGGTACAGATTCCAACACTGTGCCGACACGAGGACCTGGCACCAAAGGGTGCGTGTGGCATGTGCATTGTGAAAATCGACGGTCAGGCGGGTTTCAAACGAGCCTGTGTGACCGAGGTCGAGAATGACATGACAGTCTGGACACGAACCGCCGAAATACGACAGATTCGGCGCAGTCTGCTCGAGCTCGTCCTCTCGGCTCATCCGGCCGACTGTCTGCAGTGCATCAAGCACGGGAAATGTGAGCTGCAGGAACTTGCCGAGCGGCTGGAGGTTCGGGACCTTCGTTTCGACAAATATACACGTGGCCTCCCGGTGGATCGTACATCGGAGACCATCGTTGCTCCTGCTGCCGGGACCCACATGGGAGACAGCGTGTGCG
>CAZKMA010000030.1:9896-17324 GCA_964553615.1 uncultured Spirochaetales bacterium
TCGGAGACCATCGTTGCTCCTGCTGCCGGGACCCACATGGGAGACAGCGTGTGCGTAAACTGCGGTCAGTGTGTTGTTTATTGTCCGGTCGGAGCGCTGTACGAGAAAGAGTTGATCGATGATGTGTGGGAAGCGATAGACGACCCGGAGAAGATTGTCGTTTCGCAGGTGGCACCGGCGGTGCGCGTCGCGATAGGAGAGGAGTTCGGAATGAGTCCCGGTGAGCTCTCGGTAGGCAGGCTCTATTCTGCGCTGCGCGCCCTGGGAGTGGACACGGTGTTTGACACCAACTTCTCCGCGGATTTGACAATCATGGAGGAAGGGACGGAATTACTCGAGCGGATGAAATCGGGTGGTCCGTTCCCGCTCATTACCTCGTGTTCCCCCGGCTGGATCAAGTTCGGAGAAACATTCTTTCCCGATCTTCTGGAAAACGTGTCGAGCTGCAAGTCGCCGCAGCAGATGATGGGTTCGCTCATCAAGACGCACTATGCGCAGTCTCGGAAAATAGATCCGTCCCGTGTCGTCTCCCTTTCCATCATGCCCTGTACAGCGAAAAAGTACGAGTCTGCGCGGCCGGAGATGAATTCATCCGGATACCGGGACGTTGACTATGTTCTTACCACACGGGAGCTGGCGCGCATGATCAGGCAGGTGGGAATCGATTTCAACTCCTTGCCGGAGAGTGAGCCCGACCCGGTTATGTCCAGTTACACCGGTGCGGCGACTATCTTCGGCGCGAGCGGAGGTGTCATGGAGGCAGCGCTGCGCACTGCGTATGAGATAGCAACGGGCACTACCCTCGAGCAGGTTGAGTTCGCGGATGTCCGGGGCATGAGCGGGACAAAGGAATCCACCGTGGACGTCGGTGGTACTGCCGTTCGCGTGGCCATAACAAACGGCCTCGGGAATGCCCGAAGAATGCTCGAGCGGATTGAAGCGGACAAGCGCGCGGGGCGGGCATCCTACCATTTCGTCGAGATAATGGCATGCGCGGGTGGGTGCGTAGGCGGCGGTGGGCAGCCGATAGAGAATACGCTCGCTAAGAGGGAACAACGCTCGGCAGGGCTGTATCGGGAAGACCGTGGCCTTCCGCGTCGGAAATCTCACGAGAATCCGGAGGTCAACGCGCTATACTCCGACTTTCTCGAGAAACCGGGAAGTGAAGTCGCTCACACGCTTCTTCACACCCACTATGCGCGACGGGAGGCGTATCCGGGATTGCGATGAGATGACGCTTTGCGTATACTGGACTGATTATGGGCATACGTGGCGAAGTCTTCTCAGCTCGACTGAATACCGAAAGGCGAACTTATTTTTTCAATGTCAAAGAGAACCGCAAAGGGGAGCTCTTTCTCAATCTGGTGGAAAGCGTGAAACAGGACGATGAGACGTTCGATCGTCACCAGATCATGGTCTACAAAGAGGATCTGAACGAGTTCGTACGCAATCTTGAACGAGCGGTAAGTGCTATGAGGGGACCACGAAGCGGAAGCTCCGGCGCTGGATCTTCGAGGGACCATAAAGACCGATAAGTCGACGGTGTTCGATAGTCGGATAGCCTTTGTGTTTTTCGAACAGATAGTTCGGCTCCACCCGGGAATATTCTATCATCCATCGGTCTCGGGCGGTTTTCGCCAGGATTGATGCGGCCATGATAGCGGGTACGAGAGCGTCCCCGCGAACAATTGCGCGGGACGGAAACTTGAGCGGCGGCGTCCGGTTGCCGTCTACCAGGACGATTTCGGGGTCTGTTTTCAGTTCGGCAACGGCTCGGGCCATGGCAAGCATGCTCGCCTGCAGAATATTGATGGAATCGATCTCCTCCGGCGTGGCCCATCCAATACCGTATGCAACAGCAAGATTCCGGATTGTCGCCTCAGCCTTCTCCCGGCGGGAACGCGAAAGCGCCTTCGAATCGTCAAGCAGTTCGATCGGGAAATTGTCCGGAAGTATGACTGCCGCGGCAGTCACCGGACCGGCCAGAGGGCCCCGACCGGCTTCATCGACTCCGCAGATGATGGTTGAGTGTTTATTGTCCCGCGGCATCAATCGGATATCCTTTTCCGTCGGAAATTTTCAGGGGATATGCACCGCCGGGGAGGCCCCGACGGCAGGCTCTTCGGTTATTTTACGGTGATCTCTTTTGTGCTTTCCCACAGACCGTGGATGTTGCAGTAGGAGAGTGCGTGAATGGTCCCCGACTTCTTCAGCGTAAACGTGGCGGATGCGACCGGTTCGGTCAGTGCCACACCCTGATTCGCACCCTGCGCGGACGCGCCATGAGCCATGAACTCGTTCGTTGCGAGGTGCTGGGTGAACTTTTCTCCTTCCGGCTGGAAGTAGAGTTGAATCCAGCTGATGTGATGCTCGGTCGTGTTCGGGTGTGCGATTTCTTTCCCGACCGATGCGGTTACAACGAGTCGCTCGCCGCTCTTCAATGAGTCGGTGCACTCGATTACTGGTGCGTGTTTTTCGCTTTTCCAGTCCGCGGATTGGACCTGATCGCCAAGTTTCTTCATGTCACTCCTCCTCTTGGAATGTGGTGGTATGCATAAAGGATACTGCTTCGGCCCGGATGACGCAACCGGTCGAAATTTGGCTCAACTTGACCGAGCTATGCCTTGGTGGTAGAGTAATCTGATATTGGGTGCGAAAAAACTGGGAGTAGCTATTGTTTCTCAAGAGTATTGAGCTTTTCGGATTCAAGTCTTTTGCAGACCGGAGCCGAATTGAATTCACCGACGGTATTTCAGCTCTGCTCGGCCCGAACGGTTGTGGCAAAAGTAACGTAGTAGATGGCATAAAGTGGGTCCTCGGGGAACAGGCGAGCAAGAGCCTTCGGGCGGACCGTATGGAAGATGTGATCTTCAACGGGACGGAAAGCCGGAAAGCGCTCAATGTTGCAGAGGTGACCCTCACGCTGGCAAACGAGTCCGGCATCCTGCCAATCGACATGCCCGAAATAACTATTCGACGTCGTCTCTATCGCTCGGGCGAGAGCGAGTATCTGGTTAACAACACACCTGCAAAACTCAAGGAAATTCGTGAACTCTTCTATGATACCGGCATCGGTAAGTCGGCCTACTCGATTATGGAGCAGGGCAAGATTGACCAGGTGCTTTCGAACAAGCCCGAAGAGCGCCGGAACATATTTGAGGAAGCCGCCGGGATAACGAAGTTCAAGGTGAAGGGCCAGGAGGCGGAGCGCAAACTCGAGCGTACCGAAGAAAACATGCGCCAGGTGGATGGCATCCTGGGTGAAGTCAAACGAAGTTACGACACCCTCAAGAAGCAGGCGGACAAGACGCTGCAGTTTCGCCAGTTGCGTGACCAGAGTTTTGATGTCGAACTGGACATTCAGCTTCTGCGGCTGAAGGAGTTCCTGGATGCGAAGGACCGGCAGGATGCACAGCTGAAGGACAAGGGCTCTCGTCGCGACGCGATCAAGAAAGAGATCGATACCATAAACGAGTCGGTCGAGGAAAACCTGGACCAGGTTAACTCAATGGAAGCACACCTCATTGAGAGCCAGAAGCGGTTGTATGGCATCGAACTGGAGAAGAACAACCAGGACAACCAGACGCGTCTGCTGCGTGAACGGGTCGTGGAAATCAAGGAAAAGCACGCCTCGGATCTGGAGCGGGAAAAATCTCTTACCGAGAAGATCGCCGGTCTGCACGCCGAAATTCTGGAGAAGGAGCGGTCGCTCGAAGAGTTCAACTCCCGCATCACCGAGACCGAGACGAATATTTCTGCGTTCGAAAAGAATATCGAACAGGCAAATGTCAGGATTCGCGAGAACGAGTCAACGAGCAAACGTAAGGAAGAGGAGATTCACCGCTTTGACGAACGTCAGGAGGTCCTCCAGAACGATCTTCGCAAGCTTACTGACGACATAGTCCAGCAACTCGACCAGGGGCTGAAGGAGAGCGGTTACTCGTTCCAGGAGCGGCAACGAGTCGAAGGTGAGCTTTCGGAGGTTGTCGAGAGTCTGCGAATTGTCACCGAAGGGCGAAAGAATCTGTTCACTGATGCCGGACGAGTTGCCGGGGCAGGCGAGAAGGAAGTCGAAGGGGTCCTGAAATCGGGGGCCGCTGCTTTCGAAGAGCTCCACGTCAATGTCGGGAGGCTGAGTGACCTTCTCGTGCGGTATCGGACATTCACGCCGGCTTTTCTCGATGATTTTCTTGCTCCCGAAGGCATAATTACCCGGAAGCGCGAGATCGATGAGGAAATTCTTGATCTTCGGGGACGCGTGCGCGCAAATCGGGAAGAAATGGCCCGCCTTCTGGAGGAGAATCGGTCACTCTCTGCAAAGATCGACGAGTATCGCAAAACACTCGAAGAGCTACGGATGAGTCGCGTGCGTCTGCGGACGCAGGTGAACGCAGTGAACGAGGCGCTCGAGCGCAGCCGCCGGGATCTTCGGGACCAGGAAAAACTGCTCGAATCAAATCGACATGCAATAGAAGAAGCCCAGGAGCGCATCGACGCTATTGGCCGTCAGATGGACGCGGTGCAGAAGGAGTTTGCCCGCCTGGAGAGCCAGGAAAAAGGGCTCCGGACCGAACTCACCAGCCTCGAGAAGAACATTTCGGTCAAGAACAAGGACCTCCTGACAAAGGAGAAACGCCTCAAAGACCGCATGGAAGAGCTCGGCAAGACGCAAACTCAGGTCGAAAAGTTGCAGATGGACGTGGCGGAAGTGAACACCGAGATCCGCAATATCTACACGAACTTTCGGGAGCGGAATTCTCGCGACCTGTCGGAGTACGAAAGCCGAATTTTCGACATCAAGCTCTCGGCGAAGGAACTTCGCGAGAAGTTGTCGGTCGTTCGGGAGGATCAGCGGAAGCTGGGCCAGGTGAACCTCATGGCTCCTGAGGAGTTCGCCGAGGTGAAGGAGCGTTACGACTTTCTGTCCGGGCAGATTGAGGATCTTCGGCGTGCCCGTGAGGATCTCGTCCGTGTTACGAGTCAGATCCGGACGGAGTCGGCCGAGCTTTTTTTCGATACCTATGAGAAGATCAAGAAGAACTTTCACGCGATGTTTCGTCGGCTCTTCGGCGGTGGACGGGCGGAACTCCGACTGCTGGACGACGATGCCGTTCTGGAGTCCGGAATCGACATCCTTGTGCAACCCCCGGGGAAAAAGCTCGAAAACATTGCGCTCCTCTCCGGTGGCGAACGTGCGCTGACGGCAGTCGCTTTGCTGTTTGCTACCTACATGGTCAAGCCGTCGCCGTTTTGTCTGCTCGACGAGATAGATGCGGCGCTGGACGAGAACAACGTCGGACGGTTCGTCAACATGCTTGCAGAGTTCGGTACCGCATCGCAGTTCATCGTCATTACGCACAACAAGAAAACTGTCGCGGGAGCAAAAAGTCTGCTTGGTGTTACTATGGAAGAGTCCGGGATATCCAAGGTAATAGCGCTGAGGTTCGATTCCAAGGAGCCGGTTCATGCCGAATGATTTGGAGTCTGAAGAGAATACCGGCTTTCCCGCAGGAGAGTCCGGTGGCAACGCTCGAAGGATAGCGGGCCTGCTTCTGGAATCGCTCAGGGATGGCGCGTCGGAATTGTGGGGTCGCGTCCTGCGGCTTGTCCAGTCTCCGGATGGTATTTCACGAGGTCTGAAAATCATCGTGGCTGGGAGTCTCGGAATCAGTTTTCTCCTGGTTCTCCTGCTCCTGGTATTCTACCGTCCCTCGCAGACGAATGGAACTGCAGCGGGAGCCTCGGGTTCGGCAGTCTCGAAAGGCCAAATGGCGGCCGATATAGCCGGCGCAGCGCCTGCGGCGGCGTCTCCGGCGGGGAGCCCCGGCGGCACTGTTCTCAGCTGGATAAGTACACCCATCGATCCGGATCAGTACCTCATACCCGGGCGGCGCGGATTCGGGACAGGAATCCAATGGCGCTTTTCGAGGATTCCGCGGCAGACCTGGAGCGAAAAAGAGGTGAGCCGGTTCTGGATTGATCCGAAGAAGCTGGTTGTGGATCATCTCTCAAAACGGAATGATTCGCTCATCGACTCGGTTCTGAATGGAGTGCCATAAGGGTTCGTATTGCGGACCCGAACCGGTGTTCCCGGTATGCCATCAACGGGAGGGGATGATGGATTACAGGGGTCATCACCACAGACCATGTTCCATGCGATTCTTCGCTTTTGCCGCGCTCATCGCTGCACTTCTTGCCTCTTGCGCAACTACTCCGCAAGCAGGACGGGCGATTGCGGGGCACCAACAAGCGCAGTCAACCGCACATGTTCCACCAGGCGCATCAGTTGAACGCGCTCCAAACCGCCCACCGGTCGCGACGAGTGTCCCCACGCCGGACGTTCCGCTATCGCAGCCCGAACCATCCAAGGCGAGAACCGTTTCACCGAATCTGGCCTTGCAGGATCTTCCGGTTCCGGTCAGTCCGCCTTCGGGACCTCCGTCCGGTAACGGTTCCACGGTAAGCCCCATCGGCGGTGCGAAGCAGAGTGCGGGGCGGATTTCGCCGCTTGCGCGCGGGGCGCGATTGTCGACTGAACTGGCCCGGCTTCGGGATGCCTCAGCTGCAGAACCGTCCGGCCGACTGAACAACCGTGCCGTCTCTCCGAAGAAACCGGGGGGCTCGACTGCGGAAACTCCCGTTGCACGGGCCGGGGAAACTACTCCCGGGGTCCCATCCGCGCAATCCGCTTCGCCATCAAAGGCGCCGGACAAAGCAACCGTCAGTCGCCTCGCAGAGACGACGACTGCTCCGGTTGTGCAGACTCCTCCGAAGGCCGCTTCCCATCCGGTACCACGCGCTACACCCACGCCTCCGGCCGTGCCGGAAGGACGCTCATTAACTCCGCAACCTGCTCAGAGGTCTGTTCAACAGCCGGTGGCTGCGCCGAGTCCAGCGGTGGTGCCGAGTCCAGCGCCGGCAACCACGAATCTGCGTATTACCGAACATCTTACGGGTGAACCCGGTCAGAATATGATCGTCTCGTTTCCGGGAGACGGGTGGATTTATCTTGGCACACCGGACGGCAGCGATGCGGTCAACTTTGTAAACAAGACCGTTGCCGGCGGCGAGTCCCGTTTTGTTTTCCGGATCACCCGCGTGGGTGATTATACGCTCATGTTTCAGCGGCAGAACCTCTCGACCGGCTCCGAGGAGAGCCGCAACATCGCCTTCAAAATCCTGCAGGCAACTCCGGACTTCGGTGGAGTCAGTCCGCGCGGAACGGCGATGGGTGGAGGTGCGCCCGGCGCCATCGCAGCATCCACGACTGTGGCACCCGCAAGTACAGGTGGGGGCTCGGTTCGCCAGGGAGTTTCAAACACAGGAACTGCAATCAGTCCGGGCGGGAACGGAACGACCGCCCAGGGCGCGGCGACCTCGTCGCAGGGATCGGTCGGCGGGACCGGTCAGGCCACAGGAAGTGGTCAG
>CAZKMA010000030.1:17424-31792 GCA_964553615.1 uncultured Spirochaetales bacterium
GTTGCCGGTGCATCCGGGGCACCTCCGGTGCCGGCCAGGCCGAGCTTTGACCTTTCAACTCCGGATGGGCTCCTTGCTGCGGCGAAGTACGACATTGCGCAGGACAAGGGGAAGGATGCCGAGCGGCTCCTTGGAGAGTACCTGCAGAAGTACAGCTACACGGCGAATGCGGACGAGGCGTATTTTCTTCTCGGTAAGCTGTACGAAGAAAACAGCGCAGTTCGCAACATTCGCGAGTCGCTGAAATACTATACCGATCTGCAGAAAGAGTTCCCGTTCAGTCGGTACTGGGAAGAGGCCGGGAATCGGATCCGGTACCTGAACCGGCATTTCATTTACGTTCGGTAGATCGCTGCAGGGATACCCCCACGGTTGACACTCGGTGGTCTTGCAAGTATAAATAGGGTTAAAACTCTGAAGGCTCGTAAGGATGTTGGATAGAATATCTCGGAAGTTCTCTGATATTGTACGGCAGGTCGCCGGCAAAGGAAAAATTTCCGAAAAGAATGTACAGGACGCCGTACAGGAAATAAAGCTCGCGCTCCTCGAGGCGGACGTAAACCTGCGGGTCGTTCGGCGATTTGTCAATCGGACAATCGAAGACGCGTCGGGAGAGGCGGTTCTCCGCTCGGTGTCTCCCGGACAGCAGTTTGTGAAGATTGTCTACGATCGGATGGTTCAGCTCCTCGGAGACGAGCGGCAGGATTTGAACCTTCGCGGTCCGGATACTCAGACTGTTATCCTTCTGCTGGGGCTCCAGGGCTCCGGCAAGACAACTTCTGCGGCGAAACTCGGTGTTCACCTGAAGAAAAGGGGTCGACGTCCGCTTCTGGTGGCGGCGGACCTTGTTCGGCCTGCTGCTGTGGACCAGCTGCTCGTGCTTGGCCGGCAGGCGGATATCGAGGTTTACAGCGAGGCGGGTGCCACCGACCCGGTCAAGATCGTGAAAGCCGGGATTGCCCGGGGAAGAAAGGGGCAGTTCGATACGGTCATCATAGACACATCCGGCCGAATGCAGGCGGATGCGGAGTTGATGGCGGAAATTGTCCGGATTCGGAATGCTGCGCAACCGGATGATACGCTTCTCGTTGCGGATGCCATGACCGGACAGAACGCGGTGGACATTGCGAAGGAGTTTGACGAGAAAGTCGGCATTTCCGGAATTGTGCTGACCAAGTTCGATTCGGACACCCGTGGCGGTGCCGCCCTTTCTCTGAAGTCGATCACCGGGAAGGCAATCAAGTTCATCGGTGTTGGCGAGAAACTTGACGCGCTGGAGCCGTTTTACCCGGACCGGATTGCATCTCGCATCCTTGGGATGGGAGACGTGGTCAGCCTGGTGGAGAAAGCGCAGGAGGCATTCGATCAGGATGAGGCGGTCGAACTGCAGCGGAAGATGGCTTCGGAAACCTTCACGCTGCAAGACTATCTTGAGCAGTTCCGGAAGGTTCGGAAGATGGGAAGCGTCCAATCCATTGTGGAAATGATGCCCGGTCTGAAGGGGAAGATCGACGAGGATTCAATTGATGAAGCGGAAATGAAACATGAGGAGGCCATCATCCTGTCAATGACGATGGCCGAACGCGAAAACTATCGGATGATCGGTCCGTCACGGCGCAAGCGAGTTGCGCACGGAAGCGGGACATCGGTGTTCGCGGTTAATCGGTTGCTGAAGAAATTTGAGAAGATGAAGCTGATGATGCGGAAGGTTTCGAAGAGTAAGAAACTGCAGGCACAGCTCATGACCGGCAACATGTAATTGATTTGAAAACTATACGAGTTGGAATTACGAAGTAGTACCAGGAGGATATACGTGAGTGTGAGTATCAGACTGAAGAGATTCGGAACGAAGAAGCGGCCGTTTTATCGAATTGTTGTGACCGATTCGCGTTCTGCGCGAGACAGTGCAACGTTGGAAGAGGTAGGTCTTTACCATCCGATCGAACTTGAAGAGAAGCAGATTTCCCTGCGCGAAGATCGCATTAAGGAATGGCTCGATAAGGGAGCACGTCCGTCGGACACCGTGAGGAGACTTCTGAATCGAAAAAACTTCCACCTGAAGTAAGTCGATTTCGAAGGAGCTGGAAGTGGAGAAAGAGCTGGTAACGTACGTTGCCAAGGCTCTCGTTGATGAACCGGATGAGGTCGAGGTAAACATGATAGAGGGTGAAAAATCCACTATCCTCGAGCTGAAGGTTTCCCAAGGGGACATTGGCAAAGTTATTGGAAAGCACGGTCGTATCGCCAAGGCGTTACGCACCATCTTGAGCGCAGCGGCAACAAAGACCGGAAAGCGCATTGTATTGGAGATCCTTGACTGAGAAATTGACGGCACGACACGGGGAAGATCAGGGTAATCTCATTGCTATCGGGATTGTCCGTGGGCCGCACGGACTCGATGGAAGAGTGAAGGTTGAGAGTTTTTCCGGGGAACTGGAACATTTCGGGAGACTCGCCACAGTTACCCTGGTTTCCGACGGTCGTCAGACTGAAGTCGCAGTTGAGGCCGTTTCGGGTTCAGCGAAGGCACTGATTCTCAAGCTGGACTGCGCAAACACAATTGAAGAGGCCCAGCGGCTGCGTGGCAGTGAAATATGGGTGCCGCGCACGCTTGCATCGCCGATTGGTCCGGACGAATATTATCTCGCGGACCTCTGCGGATGTTCTGTGATCGCGGACGGCGCACCGGTCGGTGTAGTTCTCTCGGTGCTCGATGCGGGTTCGCGCGATATGTTCGAGATAGAGTTGTCCGACGGGCGGACCGTACTGGTTCCGTTTCAGGATGAGTTTATTGGTGCGGTCAGTATCGACTCACGCCGGATCGAGCTCAAGGCCACCTGGGTTCTTGAATGAAGATCACCGTATTGAGTCTGTTTCCCGGCATAGTGGACGAGTTTTTCAGGACATCCATTATGGGACGTTCGCGGGAGCGGGGCATCGTGGAGTACCTGTCCGTGGACATCCGGGATTTTGCGATGGACAGGCACCGCACGTGTGATGACGCTCCCTACGGCGGCGGAGCCGGGATGGTGCTGAAGGCGGATCCTCTGGGAAACGCACTGATGCATGCAGGTGCGGATCGAGTTCGCACTGTCTATGCATCGCCATCCGGACGTCTGCTGACTCAGTCGTACGCGTCTGAGCTGGCTCGAGAAGAAGAGCTGGTCTTCATTTGCGGGCGGTATGAGGGGATTGATCAGCGTATCATAGACATGTACGTTGATGATGAGATTTCGATCGGTGACTATGTCATATCCTCTGGAGAGGTTGCGACGCTGGTCATCGTCGATGCGGTATACCGCCTGATAGACGGGGTAATTTCGGCTGAATCGCTTGAAGAGGAGAGTTTCGGCCACGGATTGCTGGAATATCCGCACTATACGCGGCCCGAGGTGTACGAGGGAATGCGTGTCCCGGACGTGCTGCTGTCGGGACACCACGAGAATATCCGGAAATGGCGGCATGAGCGCAGTCTGGAGCGGACATTCCGATATCGGAAAGACCTTCTGGAACGCGCTGTGTTGAATGCCGAAGAGCAGCGACTGATACAGGACTTGGAGAGAGAAGGAGCGGAAGATGGATGCGATAAAGGCAGTCGAGACACCACAGGTAAAGGATAACGCGGAAGAGTTCCGCATCGGCGATACAATTCGGGTTCATTTCAATATCGTCGAAGGGAAGAATGAGCGAATCCAGATCTACGAAGGACTCGTCATTGCATTGAAAAATGGGGGAATCCGCCGGACCGTTACGGTTCGCAAGATTTCGTACGGCGTCGGGGTGGAAAGGGTGTTTCCGATTCATTCGCCCCGGATCCACAAGATAGAGGTAATTCGGACCGGTAAGGTTCGTCGCGCCAAGCTCTATTACATTCGCGACCGGGTTGGAAAGGCCGCCAAGGTGAAGGAGCTCATAAAGAAGAAGAGCGCTTCCACAGCTCCTGCTGAGAAGGAATGATTAGAACGGCGGAGGGTTGTCACTCATGACCGGACCGGTACGAGGTGATCTTCCGCCGCAACAGTCAATTTCCCTCCCCCCACGAGCACTCTCCGGAATCCAGTTTCGGAACGGTGATATCGTGGATGTTCGCGTAATCCAGCCTCTTGCCGGCGACCGCTGGCAGCTGAGTATTGGCGGGAAGCTTATTCCGGCGAAAGTGGAGATTCCGGTTCAGCCAGGCATTATCCTTTCGGTACGTATCATGAAGCTGCCGAACGGTGGACTGGTCCTCCGCCTCCTGGATCGGTCTCCGGCAACCGGTCTTGCGGCCCGTCTCGGTTTTCCTGCCACTGCAGACGTACAACTCATCATCTCTGCACTTATCCGATCCGGTATGCCGGTTCAGAGTGAGCATGTTTCCGAATTGCTCGCCATGCTGTCGCGGCTGAAGAAGAAGGATAGTTCGGCAGCCCGTCTTCTTGCCATGCTCCACGATCGTGGGATTCGTTTGACTTCAACGCAGATTGATCTTCTCCTGCAGGAAATCGGAGACGGCAGCGCTACCCCCGATCGGCCGGGGTACGGGCATCAGGGCGAGCGACGCCCCGGGGACAGTCCTCAGGATCGAAATGCCCGCGAATCGAAACGGACGGTCAACCAGATTGCCTCAATGATCCGACGCTTCACCACCGGCGCCGAATCAATGGACAGGTCCCTGCTTCAGGTGTTCAACCACGTACCGGCCGGACACGACCACTGGGTGGTCATTCCATTCGGCTACAGTGCAAATGAAGACCACGTACGAGGTTCGATTCGCGTGCGGCTGCGCAGTCGCGGCTCACGTGTATTCGCGGACCGGTATGCACTTTCTGCAAACGTTGAGGGCGAGCAGTGGGTGTTCTGCTGGGCCGGAGGGGGAGAGAAGCGATCAATTGGAGTATACACTGACTGCGAGCTCGGTTCGCATGATCGCAGGCGCCTGGAGAGCACGCTGTCGGATATCGGGTACCGGCTCACCAGCGGCGTGCAGCCGCTTTCGGCGACGGACGGGTTCTCGGATCTCGATGACGGCCGATACAGCCGCGGAGTGGAACGGATGGTGTAGGAATAGTTATGGAAAAGGCTGTTGCCCTGAAGTATGAACGTGGACTTCCTGCTCCCTTCATTATTGGAAAGGGACGCCGGGAAGTTGCGTCTCGAATTGTGGAAATTGCACGAGAGCACGGCGTGGAGGTGGTTGAACGCCCGGAGCTTGCCGAAGCGCTTTACCTTGTTGACGTAGGTGCCTTCCTGCCTGAAGAGTTCTTCCAAACCGTTGCAGAATTGCTGGTTTTCGTGCAGAATATTAACACAATGTCAAAAAGGTAGGGAAGGATGCAGAGTATCAAGCTCGCCGAGTTGAGGCCCGGAACGAGGTTCAACAAGCCTGTGTACATCGACGGTGTCAACCTTCTCGTTCCCGAGAATGTTCCAATCAAGGAAAAGGACATTGAACGGCTGAAACGCTGGAATATCGTCGAAGTAACCACAGAGGGAACGGTAATCGACGAGGAGAGTGTATCGGCGAATGCATCTCAATCCGTTCTGCAGAGTGCGGTCGTGGGGGATAGCCAGCGGGAGGTCATGAATACGTATGCGAAGCTCGCCTCCCGCCTCGCCGGAGTCCATTCTTCGGTCAAGCGGCATCAGGCGGTGGATCCTTCCGAAATCGATACCATTGTGGATTCCCTGCTGACCGTTCTTCGTGCTGACAAGAACAATATGATTCAGTACATCCTCTACGGGCTGCAGGGGGAATCCGGATTTGTAGAAAATGCCCTGAATTGCGCGGCTCTTTCAATTCTGGTCGGTGTAAACATGAACATGGTGCAGCATAAATTGCTGCATCTGGCAACCGGGTCACTGCTGCACGACATTGGCATGCTGCGCCTTCCCGAATCCATTGTATCGAAACAGAGTGAACTCTCCAAAGAAGATCGGCAGACAATCGCGACCCATCCGATCCATTCGTACAAGATTATAACCCGCGAGATGAAGTATCCCGAAGAGATCGGGATGATTGCCCTCCAGCATCAGGAACGTTGGGATGGTGAGGGGTATCCGAAAGGCCTGTCGGGCAAAGATATTCTGCTGACCGCTCGAATTGTGGCCGTTTCAGATTCTTTCGAAGCAATGGTGAGCAAGCGCCCGTATAGAAACTCGATGATAGGGTATGCGGCAATGCGCGCCATTCTTTCGGACAACGCGCGGAGATTTGATCCGGCGGTTCTGAAGATTTTCATCCGGACAATGGGTATCTACCCGATCGGCAGCGTGGTCCTCATGAGCAATTCGTGCATTGGGCGAGTTGTTGAAACAAATCCGGAGGCTCCGCTTCGCCCTCAGATCAAGGTCATGATAGACGCGACGGGAACGGAGTACAAAAAGGATGAGGGTGATATCATTGACCTGATGCACGAGAAGAAAATTTTCATCGCGCGTGCCGTGGATCCGAAAGATCGGCTCGACAAGCGTGCTCGCGAAGGCGGTGGGTGAGGGCCCGTGTCGGAACGTAAAGCCCGTGACCTGCGCACGAGTAAGGAGAAGGGTACCGATGGCGAAGATATCGCCGTCGAATTTCTCCGGGAAAAGGGTTACGGAATTCTCCAAAGAAACTTCAGAATACGGAGCGGAGAGGTCGATATAATAGCTGTAGCAGGCGAAACTATCGTGATTTGCGAGGTGAAAGCCTGGAAGACCTTTCCTGTGGAGAGTCTGGAATACGCGCTTTCTGCGGATAAACGGAGGCGGATCATTCGTGCCGCGTCGCTGTACTTGCGGGATAATCCGGTCTATGATCGATATCATGTGCGGTTTGACGTCATTCACGTTGACACGGGAGCGGGAGGGGAGATTCGCCACGTCGAGGGCGCGTTCGATGGAGATTGATCATGGTAAGGATCGCGAAACAAAGTGACCCGCGACGACTGCGCGATCTGAAGCGACGCATCAACGATCCAACGTATCTGGCATCGGCAATTCAGAGAATTGCGCAGACCCTTACCAACGAGCTCTACATGGGAGTCGAGGTAAAAGATGGCCAGAAACAACAATGATTCGAGACGCCGCCGAGGACGGAAGAAGCCCGCCGGCGAGGATCGTGCCAAAAATGAGCAGAACTCTCCGCCCGGCGGAGAGCCGGCGGATGCGCGTCCAGGAACTCCTGCATCGGAAAATCGCAGTGGTCGCAGCGGCTCACGAAGCGGCCGGCGACGGGGACGTCGCGGCGGGCGCGGAGGCGACGGTGTTGCCCGACAGCAACCCCGGAGGGAAATCAACGCGGATGTGCCCCGCGAAATCAAGTATCGCATGCCTGAGCCGCCGCCAAAGCGGGAATACGGCGCATGCCCGATTTGCCAGCAGCCGATGCGTGATATCCACTCTGCAATTGCCTATCCGCCCTCCGATGTTCCTGCTCACTTCGAGTGTGTGGTCAAGAAAATTGCAGAGGACGAAGGCGTTAAACAAAGTGAGCGCGTGGTGTACCTGGGAAACGGCTCGTTCGGCGTTGTTGAAGACCAGAGCGCCCAGGGCAAATCAAGCTACGTTGTCGTCCGACGCATACAATTCGAAGAACGGGATCATCCGGTGGGCTGGCGCAGGGAGCTGAGCCCCGGAATTTCGCGGGATTGACCCTACCGATTCGTTGCATCTCTCATGGAATTCAGGACACTCGCGGCAAGAACTCGAACGTCCAGAGGGTAGGGCCCGAGTGCGGTTTCCGCAACTGCCCGAAAGAGTGAGGGGTCCTTCATATTGGGGGCTACGTTCATGGGCGTCTTGAGTCCGGGCGCCTCCGGCCTGCTGCTGCGGAGGTAGAAAGTCTTCAGTGCGCTGAGCGTTGTGTATGCAAGGCGCGCGTTGTTCCAGATCTCGTTGTTCGTCTGAAGCACGCGTTTAAGCGCGGAAAGTTCCCGGTCTGAAGGGCTCTGTACCAGTCTGGTCATGGCGATGACCGCCGCTCCGCGGACGTCCGGACTGGGGTCGGAGACGGATATCCGCAGGACAACGGCGAGGGCCTGTGCTCCCCGCATTCGTCCGAGGAGCCGCACCGCTCGTGCGCGGATAAGCGGAAAGTCATTGACCGTGGCGCCGCCGGAACGGACTTGCTCGCGAGTGCCCTCCTCTGCCAGAACTTCCAGAAGATGCACCGCATCGGAACTATCTGTGTTCATCTCGCCGGATTGAATAAGTGTGGAAATGAAGTCGAGCGCGTCCGATGCCCGTGCGGAATCATGACTCGACGCCCAGTAACCAACAATTGCGGCATCGATCTGCGCGCGTGTCATGGGGCCGGAAGGTTGCGCGGGTCGAACCCACTGATCCGAGGCGGTGGATGGGTCGGGAGAGGTTTTGACTGATGGTTGAGCGCGCGCATGGGTCGGAATTACCACCGCAAGGACCATGAAGAATAGGGCTGAAACGCGAAACGTGGTCACCGTTTCAGTATACGTTCGGTACCTTCCGGTGTCAAAGCGATTGATGCATGCGAACGGATGGCGGAACCCCGTGGTGTTTTGTTGACCTCTCCCTTCAGCGTTGGTAGAATGTCGCATGCTCAGAGCGTTATTCCCGGGGTCTTTCGACCCGCCCACGAATGGGCACCTGAATTTAATAGAACGAGCCGCGGGGATTTATGACAAGATCGATGTCGTCATAGCCGTAAATCCGACAAAACAGTATACGTTTTCGGCCGATGAACGCTTCGACATGATGAAGGAGCTCGTCGAGCCGTTTGATAACGTGAGTGTTCAGCTCTGGGATCGGCTGATTGTGGAGTTTGCTGAGAAGGTGGGAGCCCGGCTCATGATTCGCGGAGTGCGGGCGCTTGCGGATTTCAGCTATGAATTTGAGTTGTCAATGGTGAACAAGGGGCTGAATCCGGCAATAGAAACCATATTCATGCCGACCGACCCCCAATACTTCGTCCTGAGATCTTCCCAGATCAAGGAACTTGCCCGGCTGGGTGGGGATATCTCTTCCATGGTCCCCGATCTTGTTGCAGACGCGCTGCGGGGCAAGGTGGCGCGCAAGTAAAGCGTCCTCCAAAGGCAGAATCCGACAACGCTGGTGTTCTTGACATTACGTGAGTGATCGGATATGGTGTGCTTCACTAACATAATTGAAGGGGTTCTGAATGGCTGTACCAAAGTATAAACCGTCAAAAGCACGATCGAGACGACGGCGCGCCATCAACTCCAAGTTGGCTGTGACAAACTTGTCTACGTGCAGCAACTGTGGGGCAAAGAAACTGCCGCATAGGGTATGCCCCAAATGTGGATTCTACCGTGGCAAGCAGATTATCGAGCCCGAACAGTTGGCTTAGAGAGACTAGTCAAAACAACCCTGAGGAGGAATCGGAATGGACGAGCTTTTCGAAAAGATGAAGAAGCTGATTGCCGATAAGCTGGAAGTTGACGAGGCAAAGATTACACTTGACTCTTCTTTTCGGCAGGATCTTGGCGCAGACAGCCTTGATACCTACGAATTGGTTTACGCGATCGAGGAAGAGATGGGAATTACCATCCCCGACGAAAAGGCGAACGAGTTCGAAACTGTACGCGACGCTTTGGACTACATCCGATCGCAGCAGAAGTAACATAGGTGCTCTTTCTGAAGAACGCAAACGCATTGCGGACTTTACCGATAGCTTCAGAACGGAAAAAAGAGTTACAGCTTTTCGAAAAACACGCAGGTATCAGGTTCAGAAGGCTCGACCTTCTGAACCTGGCTTTTTCTCACCGTTCATATTCGAATGAGAGCCCAGAGGATATCGGTAATAATGAACGACTTGAGTTTCTCGGGGATTCGGTACTTGGACTTGTCGTTGCTGAGTACCTGTTCACCGAGTTGCCTGATCGCCCGGAAGGGGATCTGGCAAAGATCAAGTCATTTGTCGTGAGCGAGGAAAGCCTCGCGGTCATTTCACGAAAACTCAAAGTGGACAATTTCATACTCATCGGAAAGGGTGAGGAATACTCGGGTGGACGGTCAAAGAAGGCTCTGCTTGCCGACTGTATGGAAGGCATTATCGGCGCCTTTTTCATTGATTCCGGTTTTCGGGATGCACGAAAGTTCATCCTTCGTCAGCTTGTGCCGGAGATAAACAAAGTCCTCGAAAACCGTCATCGGAAGGACTACAAGACGCTCCTCCAGGAGATGGTCCAGAAGAGGTTCAAGACTTATCCTCGTTATGAGCTGGTAAAGCGGACTGGTCCGGATCACAACAAGACCTTCTGGATGGAAGTCCGGATCAACGATGAGGGTTATGGTACGGGCAGTGGGAAGAATAAGAAAGAGGCCGAACAGAACGCGGCCGAAATGGCCTACAATCAACTGACAAATGGCAAAGAAGCGGATTGACGGCCGGATAGCCGTCGTCAATCCGCTTCTTTCGATTCAACATAACTCGTCCGAAATGCTGCCGCGAGAGCGAGGAGTTTGTCCCGTGTATTCTGTTCGGGATCCTCGAGTACCGCGTCCAGCAGGAACTGGAGCGCCGTTCCCATGATGGGGCCACGGGGAATTCCCGCCTCCGAATGCAGATCGTTCCCGTTGACGGCCAGATCGCGTATGGTAATTGCGTGGTCTGCGTCGGTGATCCGCTCCACTCTTCTTTGCAGCTCGTCGAGTCCCGCATCCGGGGTTGGTCTCCCGGTCTTACCGTATGTGTCGGCCCTTCGGAGCAGATAGAGATGCGGAAGGGCGTCTGGTCCCACCCGGGCAAGGAATCTGCGGACTGCTGCGTCCGACCATTCGGGTTCGTAATGAAACATATGCTGTTCCACAAGGTGGCAGACTTTCCTGATAAAGAGGTTCGGGTAACGAAGTCTCGTAAGAATCTGTTCGGCCAATACTGCGGAGACCTGCTCATGCCCGTGAAAGGAGATGGTACCATCCTTATCGCGTGAGTATGTTGGGGCTTTTCCAATATCATGGAGCAGCGCAGCCATGCGGACCTCCGGAACTTCGGCAGGCGCTCCGTCGCAGGCCAGAATGGAATGACGGAATACGTCGAATCCGGTTTGCCTGTCCGTAAGGATGCGGGGTGGTTCCGCCTGGGGAACGTCGATGCAGGCCACGAGCTCCGGGAGTATTTTGGACATCAACTGTGCCTGCTGCATCAACAGGAACGCGGCGGAAGGTTTTCGGGTTTCGAGGATTTTTGTAAGTTCATCCCGGATGCGCTCGGCGGAGATAGAGTCTAGCTGGTCGCGGGACTCGGCCATGGCTTCGAACGTATCCTCTTCTATCCGGAACTCGAGTTGAGCCGCAAACCGGATTGCCCTCAGGATGCGGAGTCCATCCTCCTGGAATCGGTCGAGCGGTTTCCCGATGGCACGGATCAGCTGATTTCGTATGTCGGTCAATCCGTCGTGTGGATCAACGAAGGTTCCTGATTCTATGGCCAGTGCCATAGCGTTCATGGTGAAATCCCGACGCTTGAGGTCTTCCTCGATAGAAGCGGTGAAGATCACGCTGTCCGGGTGCCTTGCGTCACTGTATCCTGTTTCTACCCGGAAGGTTGTCACTTCGATCTGTTGTTTGCCGTACAGCACGGTAACGGTGCCGTGGCGGATGCCGGTTGGGATGACGCGACGAAAGAGGCGCGAGACCTGTTCGGGTGTCGCGTCGGTGGCCACATCCCAGTCGATGACCGGTTTGCCGAGAGCCATGTTGCGCAGCGCGCCGCCGACGAGGTAGCACTGATAGCCTGCCTCGGCGAAAGTGGCGGCGAAGTCCTTGAGTTCACGGGGTGCATGGATGTGTCGGGTGCCGAACATGAGCGTCAGTATACAAAGAAAGAGGCCGCTCGATCTATCGAGCGGCCTCTTCTGTTTTCGTGACTTCTTCTTATCGGAAGAGCTGAAGGACTGACTGTGGTTTCTGGTTTGCCTGTGCAAGCATCGCAGTCGACGCCTGGACCAGGATCTGGTCTTTGACAAACTGGACCATGGCGCTTGCCATGTCAGTGTCGCGGATGCGGGACTCCGCAGCCTGGAGATTCTCTGCGCCGACCGACAGGCCTTTCCGTGCATAGTCGAGCCGGTTCTGATAGGCACCCAGGTCTGCACGCTGTTTGTTGACAATCTTGAGGGCGTTGTCCAGCATTCCTATTGCGGCATTTGCCTTGTCGGGAGAAGAGAGCGACAGGAATGTGGCGGAGTGGGCGAGGCCGTTGGTGCTCTGGAGGCCGAGACCCTGCGCGTTCATTGTGCCAATGAATACCCGCATTCTCTGGTCCATGTTTGCTCCGATGTGGAACCACATGCTCGCCGTCACGGTATTTGCGCCGGTATCACGGGCAAATCGTCCGGTCAGGAGATTGAGACCATTGAATTGTGCCTGGGAGGCAATACGGTTGACCTCGTGGACGAGCTGAGACACCTCAACCTGAATCTGCATGCGGTCTTCACTGGTGTAGATACCGTTGGATGACTGCACAGCGAGCTCACGGATGCGCTGGATGATGTCTTCGCTTTCCTGCAGATAGCCTTCCGCGGTCTGGATCAGAGAGATGCCGTCAGCCGCGTTCTTTTCTGCCCGATCGAGCCCTCGAATCTGGGCACGCATCTTTTCCGACACCGCGAGACCGGATGCATCGTCTCCGGCACGGTTAATCCGCTGTCCGGAAGACAACTTTTCGATGTCTTTGTTCAGCTGGATGTTGTTGAACTTGAGTTGCCGGTCCGCGAACATGGCGCTCAAGTTGTGGTTAATGACCATACAATCCTCCTTGATTGTACTTCAGACATTTCTTCGTGCCGGACGTCCATGTACGGCAACTGGTCTCCGAACGGGAGACACCTGTTTTGACTATCGGCTTTCCGTTGAACTCCTTAAGCCTTTTTTTGTGTGTATATAACCCGGTTAATCACCCGGTTGTAGGAGAGGCATGAGCCAAAAAAAGAGGACCACCCAGCGAAGCATGGGTGGTCCTGATTGGAAGGGAACAGGAGCGCTGTTATCGGAACAGCTGCAGAACCGTGTTCGGTATCTGGTTGGCGTGCGAAAGCATCGCCGTGGAGCTCTGGACCAGGATCTGATCCTTTACGAACTGAACCATTGCCGAAGCCATATTGGTGTCTGCAATTCGTGACTCGGCGGCCTGCAGGTTTTCTGCACCGACCGACAAACCCTTTCGAGCGTAGTCCAGCCTGTTCTGATACGCGCCGAGGTTGGCGCGCTGCTTGTTGATGATCCTGAGCGACTTGTCCAGCATTCCGATTGCGGCATTTGCCTTGTCGGGTGAGGAGAGCGACAGGAACGAAGCGGAGTGGGCGGGACCATTTGCGCTCTGCAGGCCGAGACCCTGCGCGTTCATTGTTCCGATGAACACACGCATTCGCTGGTCCATGTTTGCACCAATATGAAACCACATGCTTGCAGTCACCGTGTTTGTCCCGGTGTCTCGGGCAAACCTGCCGGTGAGCAGGTTCATGCCGTTGAACTGCGCCTGGGACGCAATACGGTTGACTTCGTGCACAAGCTGAGAAACCTCAACCTGTATCTGCATGCGGTCTTCACTGGTGTAGATACCGTTGGACGACTGGACTGCGAGCTCACGGATACGCTGAACGATCTGTTCGCTCTCCGAAAGATAGCCTTCCGCCGTCTGGATCAGCGATATGCCGTCAGCAGCGTTCTTTTCCGCACGATTGAGACCCCGGATCTGTGCTTTCATCTTTTCAGATACGGCAAGACCTGATGCGTCGTCGCTCGCCTGGTTTATCCGCTTTCCTGAGGACAGTTTCTGGATGTCCTTATTCAGCTGGATGTTGTTGAACTTGAGCTGCCGGTCGGCAAACATCGCGCTCAGATTGTGATTAATAACCATACAATCCTCCCTGATTGCAGTGCAGACATTGTGTGTCGCGCATCCGTGCGCGGCATACGGTGAACCTCACCGGACGAGCGCCCGGAGAGAGGACAACGGTTTGATTATCGGCGCTGGTAAATATTCCTGAATAGGGATGTTTGCAATCGGGCGGAATTAGCACTAATATCATTGCAGTATGACGGGTATCTTGGTTACCGGTGGTGCGTACCCGGAACGGAAACACGTTGAACGCTGGCTTTCGGAGGCGGCGCTCGTTGTTGCGGCCGATTCAGGATTTGACACTGCCCGTGCTCTTGGCGTCGAGCCGGACCTCGTGGTTGGCGACATGGATTCTATCGGGAATCGGCAGGACATAGAGTCTCTTCCGAGCGCGCGTGTCCGCATTTACCCGACGGACAAGGATTATACGGACACGGAGCTTGGGCTTCAGGCTCTCGCTGACGGGGGTGCCGATCGGATCATCATGATTGGAGGAGGGGGAGGGCGCGTGGATCACTTCATCGGCATTCTTGCGTTGTTTGACCGCGATTCTCACCCGGCCCTCTGGGT